>JBGASF010000072.1:0-39463 GCA_044229835.1 Polyangia bacterium
GCCTCGCGCGCCGCCGCAGTGCGGATCCGGCGCGCGCGCTCCTCGGCGGCGGCCTCCTCGCTGACGCGGGCCTCCTCGCGGGCACGCTCGCTGGCGCGGCTGGTCTCGGCCTGGCGCTCGCGTGCGGCGCGGGCCGCGGCCTCGCTGGCGCTGCCGTTGCCGCGCGCGGCGTCGGCCTGGCGCTGCTTCTCGGCCTGCACGCGGGCGTCGCGCTCGGCGGCACGTGCGGCCTGCTCGCGCTGGTGCTCGCTGGCGCGCTCCTCGGCGTAGCGCTTGCTCTCGCTCTTCTGCGCGGCAGCGCGCGCGGCCAGCTCGTCGGCCAGCGCCTTGCGCTCGCGCTCGCGGTCGAGCTCGTCGCGCAGGCGGAAGCTCTGCTCGGTGTCCTTGCGCCGGTCCTTGCGCGTGCGCAGCTCGCGCTCGAGATCGGCGTCGCTGAACTCCTCCAGCCGCTGCGCGGGATCCCCCAGCTGCGCCGCGCGATCCAGCAGCGCATTCAAATTCGAGCGCACGACCTCTCGGATCCGACGGGTGATGCTCATGGTGCTACTTCTTGGTGGCGCGCGGGGTCGTGATGGTCGGTGGAGTGTTGACGCGGGCACGACCGCCCGGCTTGGGCGCCGAGCCGCGCGGGTTGGTGTTGCCGCCACCGCCGCCGCTGTTGTTGCCGGCGTTGTTGATCTGGGCGCGGCTGGTCGGCGGCAGCGTGGTGTTGGGCTTGCCGGTGCCGCCGTCGCCCGAACCCGAGCCGGCGCCGCCACCGCCGCCGCCGCTGGGCTGCGCCGACAGGCCCTTGAGCGCGCCCGGCCCCTTGAGGCCGGCGCTGGGGTCGACGCCCGGGATGCTGCCCGAGCCGAAGCCCGGCATGGCGCGCGTCACCCGCGGCGACGACTGCGAGGCCGGGGCGGCCGCGCCCTGCTGGGGGCGCGACGGGGTCATCATGAGGTCGGTGGTGCGCGACGGACCGGGCGCCGGCGCCGACGCGGGCGGCGCGGCCTTCGACGCCGCCGGGGTCGGGTTGCGCGGTGCCTGCGCGTGCTGGCCCGACTGCGCCGCGGGCGGCTGCGCGATGGGCGCCTGCGACGGCGCGCGCCGCGTCAGCAGCTTGGCGATGAGATCCTGGCTGTGCTCGTTGAGCTGCACGAAGACCACGCCCATCCCCATCGGGCTCTTGGACACGCGCACGACCTCGCCGATGCCCTCGATGGTCTCGATCTCCTCCATGATGACGGAGAACTTGAGGTGGCAGCGGGTGCCCACTGGCAGCGGGGTCTTGGAGCGGATGAAGGCGCCCGACCGCGACAGGTTGGTCACGTACTCGCGGATGAACTCCTCGACCGACTCGAACTCGCGGTTGATGACGATGCGATCGTCGCGCTGCACCTTCACCCTGCGATCAGACATGGCTATTCCTCGTCGAGCCCTGGCGGCGACACCGGCGCGGAATCGCCCACGCTCACGGTGTCCCCACCCCCTTCGTCCTCGTCGTCACCGTCACTGTCGGCGTCGGAATCTTCATCGTCCATCGGCTCGATGGCGCCGCCCACCGGGGCGACCGCCATGGTGGGCGCCTCGCCGCTGGTATCGCGCCCGGCCGGCATCATGGCCTCGACCGAGACCGAGCCCAGCGCGGTGCCGCTGGCGCCACCGGCGCGCTTGCGACCGCGACCGCCACGCCGACGCCGCTTGCGCTTGCCCGCGGTGGCCTCGCCCGGCGCGCCCGCTTGCGCGCTGGACGCGCCACCGGTCGCCGGGCTCTCGGCGCCGTCGTCGTCACCTTCGCCGTCCTGGTCGTTGGCGTAGCCCTCGACCCCGGCGGCGCCAATGGCCTCCATCTCCTGGCTGACCTCGTCGCCCTCGCCCTCGCCCTCGGCCCCGGCATCGCCGATGGCGCCCAGCGACGCCGGCGCGGGCGGCGGCCGCAGCGCCGGTGTGGGCACCGGCTTCTCGCTGGCCGGCGTGCGCACGGTCAGGTGGACCGCGCCCTTCTTGCCGCCGTCCTTCTCCAGCGAGTCGGCCCAGCGCGGCTGGACCTCGTACTGCTCGAGGTGGAAGCTGCCGCGCGCGCGCAGGATGATCTGCTTCTGCAGCCGCTTCTCCAGGTTCTCGACGTACTCGCGATCGGCCGTCAGCATGAGGTCGGCGATCTCGGGGTGGCAATTCACCACCATCGCGTCCTCGCGCACGGTCAGCCCCTCGCGGCGCACGTCACGCAGGATCTGGTAGCAGATGGTCGTCTTCGACTTGATGTAGCCCTTGCCCTCGCAGTACGGGCAGGTCTCCGTCAGCATGCGCGACAGGCTCTCGCGCGTGCGCTTGCGGGTCATCTCGACCAGGCCGATCTCGGAGATCCGCGTGACGTTGGCCTTGGCCTTGTCGCCGCGCAGCGCCTCGTCGAACGCGCGCGACACCTTGTCGCGGTTCGAGGCCCGGTCCATGTCGATGAAGTCGACCACGATCATGCCGCCGATGTTGCGCAGGCGCAGCTGGTCGGCGACCTCGCGGCACGCCTCCAGGTTGGTCTTGGTGATGGTGTCTTCCAGGCCGCTGCCGCGCTTGCCCACGAAGCGACCGGTGTTGACGTCGATCGCGGTCAGCGCCTCGCCCTGATCGATGACCAGCGAGCCGCCCGACTTCAGGAACACCTTGCGCTCCAGGGCGCGGTCGATCTCGGCCTCGATGCCGTAACCGTCGAAGATGGGCTCCAGCTCGCCGTACAGCTGCACGCGGTCCTTGAACTGCGGCATGAAGGCGGCGACGAACTTCATCACGCGCTCGTACTCGTAGCGCGAGTCGATGATGAGCTGCTTGACCTCGCTGGTGAACAGGTCGCGCACGGTGCGCAGCAGCAGATCGAGGTCGCTGTACAGCAGCACCGGCGCGCGGGTGCCGCCCTCGCTGCGGCGCTTGATCTCGTGCCACAGCTTGATCAGGAACTCCATGTCGTCGCGCAATTCCTGCCGCGACACACCCTCGGCGACCGTGCGCACGATGAAGCCGGCGCCCTCGGGCCGCATCTCGTCGATGATCTCGCGCAGCCGGCGCCGCTCCTTGTCGTTGCCGATGCGCCGCGAGATGCCCACGTGGTTGACGGTGGGCATGAAGACCAGGTGGCGACCGGGCAGCGAGACATAGCTGGTCGAGCGCGCGCCCTTGGTGCCGATGGGCTCCTTGGCGACCTGGACGGTGACCTCCTGGCCCTCCTTGAGCAGCTCCTCGATCTTGGCGCCGCGGGCGTGACGAGCCAGCTCCTCGCGCGGGAACTCGTCGCGCTGGCCGGTCTCCTCCTCGTCCTGGGCGAACAGCGCCTTGAAGTCGTGCGACGAGCCACGCACGTCGGCGACGTACAGGAAGGCGGCCTTCTCGAGGCCGATATCGACGAAGGCGGCCTGCATGCCCGGGAGCACCCGGACCACACGGCCCTTGTAGATGTTGCCCGCGACGCCGCGATCCCGCTTGCGCTCGATGTAGAGCTCGGCGAGCTGACCCTTCTCGATCAGAGCGACCCGGGTCTCGGGGCCGTCTGCATTGATGACCAGCAGGCTATCCGCCACGGTGTAGTTGGTATCCCAGCGGTCGGGGCGAAGCAAGGGATTCCAAGCCCTTTGGGTACTATGCAAAAAGTTGCAGGTGCGGAGGGCAGTCAGGTCATGGATGTCAGCCCTGACCGGGGAGGCCGTGGGCTGGCAAACCATTCCATTTGGCCGAGTCGCTCGGAATCGCTGCCAAATTGGCAAGTGCACCGAGGCTGGCCCGCACGTTGCTCTAGCACCCTGGCAAGAACGCGGCGCCGCCTTCCCTTACTCCTTATCGGCGACGCGGTCCCAAGACTGGCTTGGCTTTGGTTCACCTTGGCTTACCTGCTTGGATTAGACCTTCGACTTGCTTGGATTGCCGCTCCCTGACTTAGGAATCTTCGGGTCGCGCTGAAGACGAGTTTTGTTGGAGCAAAGAGCCTGGCGCCTCGCGCCGGGCTTTTTGCTTTTCGGGCCCCTCGAAAGCGACGCTTCGAGGAGCCCTGTTCCGGTCCGGTTCTTACTCGCGGGCGACGAGGTACGCGGCGGCGAGGCAGATGAGGGCGTTCACGATGAGCCAGATCTGGCCGAAGCCGAACATCGAGGGCACCCAGCGCACCCCGGTCAGCTCCCAGGCGGCCTGGAACATCAGGTGCGCGGCGACGCCGATGGCGAAGCCGGCCACCACCGGGCGCAGGCGCTTGACGCCGTAGCCCAGGCCGACCAGGGCCATCGGCACCAGGGCGCTGAAGAACAGCGGGTTGCCATGGCCGCTCAGGCCGAGCACGGCGCGGTCCCACGAAGGGAAGCCGTGGGTGATGACCTCGGCGCCGGGCAGCCCGCCCAGGCCCAGGTAGCGCAGGAAGAACAGGCCGCTGGAGCCGACCACCAGGGCGCCCAGGAAGCCCGGCGTGTAGCGGATGCCGAGCGCCTTCTTGTCGAGCAGGCGCGCCGCGATCCCGGCCGCCGCCAGCAGCGCGAAGCCGAGCTGGTACCAGCCGAAGGTCACGTTGACCTTCGACAGCGCTCCCGCCGCGTCCACGATGCCGCTGCCATAGTGCGCGTCCCACTTGCTGCCGTTCGGGTTCTTCGCGGTCGCCTTCATGATCGACTCGACCGCGTCGGGATCGCTGATGCCCTGCGAGACCAGCAGCGCGGCGACGCCGGCCACGTGCGGGCTGGCCATCGAGGTGCCCTGGAACATCAGGTAGTCGTTCTTCTTGATGTCGCCGGGGACGATGGTGTTCTGCAGCACGCCGTCGGGCATGCCGTCACCGTTCTGGTCGACCCGGGTGTCACCACCCGGCGCCGCCACGTCGATCTCCTTGCCCCAGTTCGAGTAGTGCGTGGTCTTGCGATCGAAGCGCGTGGCCGCGACCGCGATGGCGCCCGGATAGGCCGCCGGGAAGCTGACCTTGCCGCGGCCGTCGTTGCCGGCGGCGCACACCACGACGACGCCGTTGTCATGCGCGTGCTTGACCGCCTTGGCCAGCACCTTGGACGACATGCCGCCACCGAGCGACATGTTGATGACCTTGGCGCCATGATCGGTCGCGTAGTAGATGGCGTCGGCGATGCCGGCCACCGAACCCGAGCCGCGCGCCGACAGCACCTTGAGCGGCATCAGCTTGGCCTTGTAGGCGATCCCGGCGACACCGACACCGTTGTTGGTCGACTGCGCGATGGTGCCCGCGACGTGGGTGCCGTGGCCGTGATCGTCGGCGCCGTTGTTCTTGTCGGTCTTGTTGACGAAGTCGTAGCCCTTGATGATCTCGGTGCCGGCCAGGTCGGGCACCTTGGCGATGCCGGTGTCGATGACGGCGACGATGACCTCCTTGCCGGCGGTCACCTTCCAGGCCTCGGGCATCTCGATCTGACGCAGGTGCCACTGGTACTTGTACTTGGGATCGTTGGGGAAGCCGGCCTCGCCGGGCTCGGCGTCGACCGGGGTCGCGACGGCGTCACCCTCGGGGATGCTGTACAGCATGTCGGGCTCGGCGGCGGCGACGTCACCCAGGGTGCGCAGGCGGGCCACGATGGCGTCGCGGCGGGCCGGGTCGACGTGGGCGCGGTACAGGCGCTCGTCGCGCGACTCCGGCGAGATGTCCTCGAAGGTCACGCCCAGCTCGGCGCCGATGGCGGCGATCCGCGAGGTTGACACGTCGTCATCAAAATCGACGATGACGTCATCGACATCGAGGTCGCTGGAGCCGAGGTCGGCGTAGGTGGCGGTCGGCTTGTTGGTGTCGGACGCCAGCTGCTTCGAGGTCTGCCCGTTGTAGAACCACCAGGCCACCACGACCGCGACCAGCACCAGGACCCAGAACCATGTCGATCGGCGCTTCATGACTCACCAGTATACGGGTGACTCTTGATACGCGCCAAACCTGCGAAAGCTGCAGATGCCCCCTGGGGGCGGGGGACTACAGGAGGACCTTCTCGTCCTCCTCGATGACCAGGTCGTCGGCCAGCACCAGGCGGGTGTCCAGCTTGCGATCGCGGGCCAGCTTCTCGAAGTACTCGCGCACCTCGGGCACGGCGTCGATCAGGCGCTCGAAGTACTCGCGCGCCAGGTACAGGATGGTGGCGCGGCGGGCGGCCGTCACGGTGGCCGTGGCGGTCGAGCCCTCGAGCAGCGCCATCTCGCCGAAGACCTCGCCGGCACGCAGCAGCGCCAGCGGGACCGAGGCGCCGTCGGCCAGCTTGCTGACCTGCATCTCGCCGGACAGCACCAGGTAGAGGCCGGTGGTCCAGTCGCCCTCGCGGACCACCACGGTGCCAGGGTCGACGTCGTGCGAGGTGAAGCGCTGCAGGAGCTCCATCTGCTGCGGGCGCGGGAAGGGGCGGAACATGGCCGAGGTCGCCAGCAGGTTCTTGACCAGGCGATCGCGCGCGAAGCGATCCAGCGCGACCGCGACGCCATCGAGCTCGTCGGCGATGGCGCGCAGGGTGTCGCGCCCCATCTCGAGCAGATCGGCCTCGCCGACCACGGCGACGGTGGCGGTGCGCGGCGCCGCCTGGAGCAGCGCCATCTCGCCGAACAGCGCGCCCTCGTGCAGGCGGGCCAGCTCGGTGGCGCGGCCCAGGGCGTCGGTGTTCCAGACCCGGACCTCGCCGCCGGCCACGAAGAAGAAGGAGTCGCCGGGCTCGCCCTCGCGGATGACATAGGTGGCGTCGGGCAGCCGCTTGACCAGGATGGCGTCGATGACGCGGCGAAAGCCGTCCTCGCTGAGATCCGACAACAGCGGGATCGGGTGCAGCGCGGCCGGGAAGGTGCCGAAATCGTCGCCGGCCTTCTGCGCGCGCAGCGCGGCCTCGACCCAGAAGTTGGGCGGCGCCTGCTGGGTCAGGTCGGTGATGTCGACGTTGCCGTCGAGCGCCGGCGGCGCCATGCGCGCGGCCAGCTTGCCGAGGCGCGTCGAGTTGCGCCCATACAGCTCGACCATGCCGGTGACCAGGTCGGCGACGTCGGCGCCCAGCGCGGCCGCCATGCGGATGGCCACGAAGGCGCGCAGCGGATGGCCCGAGCGCAGATCGAAGCCGGCCACCCCGCGGTACACCTGCGCGGCGTCGGCCTTGTGGCCCAGCGCGGCCAGACAGTCGGCCACCTTCATGCGCGACTCGGCGTCGAGCGGCGCCGAGGCCACCACCTTGTCGAACAGCCGCAGGCTGGTGCCCGCATCCCCCGAGGCGAAGGCCTGCAGCCCGCGCGCCTTCACCTCCCTCAGCGACACCTTCATGGTGCGCGAGTATATCGGGGTCGCCCGCGCACCGCGAATTGGCGGTGCGCTATACTCTGATCCGCGATGACGCTGAAGCCTGGCTTCCCCACCGACCCAGTCGTCGAAGCCTACAAGGCGGGCGTGGATCGGACCCTGCTCCGCGAGAATCGGCGCCGCTCCCCCGAAGAGCGCATCCGCAATCTGATGGAGCTGCAACGGCTGGCGGACGAGCTGCGCCGCGCCAGCAAGGCGAAGCAGCGCCAAGCGAGGTGACGAGCGTGAAGTTCAGGCCGTTCGCGAGGGTGCGTTCATCCCACCTGAATGGCAGGCCAGCCGGTGCTCCCCGCGGGTAGGGAGAGACGCCGGCCATCGCCTCGGCCAGCCGCCGAAGCAGGGCCGCGAAAAAAATTGGTCATTGGCGGCGCAAGTTGGGCTGTTCCCTGCTGTCACATGCGTTGCGCCGTTCTGGCACAATGGGGACGTGGCTGGCCTCGCTACACCGACGCTGAACTGGGAGGACATCCTCGATCTGCACGTCATCAAGAAGCTGACGCAGATCATCAACCGGCGCTGGCAGCTGGGGGTCGGGTTCGCCAGCACCGATGGCAAGTGGGTCAAGCCGCCGCGGCTGGTGCTGGGTGACGGCGCCTGCGAGGCGGTGCAGCTGCGCAAGCCGGGCATGGCGGCGTGCGAGAAGACCGCGGTCGAGGTCGCGGGCCTCATCGAGACGGCGTTCAAGCGCGGCGAGCTCAAGGCGGTGACCGCGGTGTGTCACGCCGGGCTGCGCGAGATGGGGGTGCCCATCGTGCTCGGCGGCGAGCTGCTGGGCGCGATGCTGGTGGGCGGCTTCATCGTGGCGGGTGACGACGCCGGGGCCGGGCAGGTGGCGCAGCGGCTGGCGGCGCCGGCGCTGGGGCTGCCGCGGGCCGACGCCGATCGGCTGACGGCCAGGCAGCCGCGCCTCAGCCCGCGCGACGTCGACTACCTGACCGAGCTGATGGAGCTGTGCGCCGAGGAGATCGTGACCTTCCAGGCCGAGATCGTGCGCCGCGAGCAGCGCCTGGAGAAGATGCAGCGCGACCTCAACACGCGCTACTCGTACGACGCCATCATCGGGCGCAGCCGGCCCATGCAGGAGATCTACCGCCTGCTCGACAAGGTCATCGACTCCGACTCCACGGTGCTGATCAGCGGCGAGAACGGCACCGGCAAGGAGCTGGTGGCCAAGGCCATCCACCACAACTCGGCGCGCAAGCACCGCCGCTTCGTGATCCAGAACTGCTCGGCGTTCAACGACAACCTGCTCGACAGCGAGCTGTTCGGGCACAAGAAGGGGTCGTTCACCGGCGCCATCAGCGACAAGCAGGGGCTGTTCGAGGTCGCCGACGGCGGCACCTTCTTCCTCGACGAGATCGGCGACATGAGCCCGGCGCTGCAGGTCAAGCTGCTGCGCGTGCTGCAGGAGGGCACCTTCATCCCGGTCGGCGACACCTCGGCCAAGCAGGTCGACGTGCGCATCATCGCGGCGTCCAACCGCGACCTCAAGAAGATGGTCGAGAAGGGCGAGTTTCGCGAGGACCTGTACTACCGCGTCAACGTCATCAACCTGACGCTGCCGCCGCTGCGCGATCGGCGCGACGACATCCCGACCCTGGTCGAGTTCTTCCTCAAGAAGAACGCCAAGGGGCGCCGGCTGCAGATGAAGCGGCTGACCAAGGAGTGTCTGGATCGGCTGCTCGACTACGCCTGGCCCGGCAACGTGCGCGAGCTGGAGAACGAGATCGAGCGCCTGGTCGTGCTGGCCGGCGACGACAAGGTCATCGCCGATGACCTGCTGTCGCAGCGCATCCGCGAGCAGGCCGCGCGCGAGGGCGACGACGACTACCTCGAGCCGTCGTCGCTGCCCGACTCGGTCAAGACGCTGGAGCGCCAGATGATCTTCGAGATCCTGAAGAAGAACCAGTGGAACAAGACCAAGGCCGCGGCGGAGCTGAAGATCAGCCGGCGCAACCTCATCCGCAAGGTCACCAAGTACAAGCTGGAGCAGCGCCCGCGCAGCAAGGCCTGATCAAAGTAAATAATTGTTTGCCGTAAATGCCATTTCGGTAAACAATAATTTCCATCATGGCCCGTGCGACGACCACCCCGTTTCCACGTGTGGCCCGGCTGCTGGTCGACCTCGGCGCGCGCGTGCGACTGGCTCGCCTGCGCAGGCGCCTGTCGGCGGCGCTGCTCGCGGAGCGCGCCGGCATGACCAGACCGACCTTGCACGCCATCGAGCGCGGCGAGCCGGGCGTGACGCTGGGCGCCGTGGCCAATGTGCTGCACAGCCTGGGGCTGGACGCCGATCTCGCGCTGGTGGCGCGCGACGACGAGCTGGGGCGCCGCCTGCAGGACGCCGAGCTCGAGGTGCCCTCCCGCGCACCACGGGCACAAAGGCGCAGGGGCGATGCCGGCTGAGCGACAGCGTGTCGAGGTCTGGGCGGACTGGGACCAGCTCGCCGAGCCCGCCCTGGTCGGGCACCTCCACGCCCAGACCGCGCGCGGCAAGCAGATCTTCTCCTTCGAGTATGCGCCGTCGTGGCTCGCGGCCGCGCACGCCCGGTCGGTGCTGGACCCCGCCCTGAGGTTCGATCGTGGCGCCCAGTATGTCGCCGACGGCCGCGACAACTTCGGCGTGTTCCTCGACTCCTCCCCCGACCGCTGGGGTCGGGTCCTGATGAAGCGCCGCGAGGCGCAGCGCGCGCGCAAGCAGCACCGCAAGGAGCGCACGTTGCTCGAGCTCGACTTCCTCCTCGGCGTGTTCGACGGCCACCGCCTGGGTGGGCTGCGGTTTCGCTTCGCGGGTGGGGCCTTCCTCGACGACGACGCGGCCCTGGCTTCGCCACCGTGGACCTCGCTGAGCGAGCTGGAGCAGGCCAGCCTGCGGCTCGAGCGCGCCGGCGCCGAGGACGACCCGGCCTACGACAAGTGGCTGGGCATGCTGATGGCTCCCGGCCGATCGCTCGGTGGTGCCCGACCGAAGGCCAGCGTTCGCGATGCCAAGGGGCGACTGTGGATCGCCAAGTTCCCCAGCGAGGCCGACGATCGCGACGTCGGAGCCTGGGAGAGTGTCGTCCACGGGCTGGCGGTGCGAGCGGGCGTGCACACCGCCGAGGCGATGTGTCGCCGCTTCGCGAGCCGGCGCCACACCTTTCTGAGCCGCCGGTTCGACCGGACCGAGGCCGGCCGACGCCTGCACTTTGCATCGGCCATGACGCTGCTGGAGCGCAGCGATGGCGAGGCGGGCGCCAGCTACCTCGAGCTTGCGGAGGTCATCGCCCGCCTCGGCGCCCATCCCGAGCGTGACCTCGAGGAGCTGTGGCGGCGCATCGTGCTCTCGGTCTGCGTCTCCAACGTCGACGACCACCTGCGCAACCACGGCTTCCTGCTGGAGGCCAGTGGCGGCTGGTCGCTGGCTCCCGCCTACGACGTGAACCCCGTGGCCTCGGGACAGGGCCTGTCACTCAACATCTCCGAGACCGACAACGCCCAGGACCTGGAGCTGGTGCGCGAGGTAGCGAAGCACTTTCGCGTCAAACCGCCCAAGGTCGACCAGATCGTCAAGCAGGTGGTCGAGGTCGTGAGAGGCTGGCGCAAGGCCGCCGGCGCGGCAGGGATCTCCGCGGCCGAGCAGTCGCGGATGGCGGCGGCGTTCCGGGTGGTGGCATGACCGGGGTCCACCTGGCGTAGTATCCGCGCCATGAGAGTGACGAAGTGGAGTGTGATCAGCGCTGCGCTGGTCGCGGTGATCGCGGTTGCTGGGTGCAAGAAGAAGCAGCGCTCGGGGCCCAAGACGCCGCCGTCGCCGAGCGCGACGGCCGAGCCGACGCCGAGCGCGAGCGCCGCGCCGGTGGACGCCGCGGTGGCGGCCCCGGATGCGGCTGGTACGGTGCCCGTGCTCGACGGGGTCAAGGTCGGAGTGGTCAAGACCGGGCCCGAGCCCTACGAGTTCGAGTTCCTGGTCGGCACCGGCATCCCGGCGCTGTCGGCGGACGGCAAGCTGATGGTGCGCGCGGGTGACGGCAACGCCGGGCCGGCGGGCGAGCGTGGCCTCAACCTCGACCTCGTCGATGTCGCGACCGAGAAGGTCGTCAAGGTGATGATGGTGCTCGACCGCAGCAAGACGCTCGACGATCCTCCGCTGGCCGACCTCGAGAAGGCGGTGCAGGCCGCCAACGACGAGCTGGCCAAGACGTCATGGCTGCCCATGGTGACGCTGCACGCGGCCTGCATGCAGGCCGGCTGCGAGGTCGAGGAGCCGTTCGTCTTCACCATCGACACCCCGCCGCTGCAGGGCACGCTCACCTGGCACGACCCCAACCTGACCTGGAAGCCGACCGCGCCCGACGGCAAGCAGCTGGCCAGCAAGCCGAAGTGGAACCCCAAGCCCTACAAGGGTGCGGAGGACATGAAGTGCACCCACAGCGCCATCGTCGACACCATCCACGTGGCCCCGGGGAGCAAGACCGTGCTGGTCGAGACCGGCTTCGAGGTCAACCACGCCTGCGAGGACGTGACCGACGACGTGCGCACGCTGACTCTGCCGTAGCGCGGGGGGCATGGCAGGCCGCCCTGCGGCGTTGTGTCCGCGCCATGATGTCGAGGATGGAATGAGGACGGGATGTGCGCGCTGGGTGGTGCTGGCGTCAGCTGGGGCGCTCGCCCTGCTGGGCTGCACCAGGAGCAGGCGCTCGAGGCCAGAGACCCAGCCGTCGACGCGCGCGAGCGCGGCGCCCCGAGCGCGTGCTGCGCCGGTCGAGGTCCCGGTCGCGGAGCCCACGCCGCCCGAGCTCGATGGCGTCGAGGTCGGGGTCGTCAAGACCGGGCCGGAGCCGTGGGAGCTCGAGCCGCTGGTCGGCCGCGGCATCCCGGCGCTGTCGGTCGACGGCAAGCTGTTCGTGCGCGATGGCGCCGGCAACGCTGGCGCCAACATGGAGCCCGGTCTGAACATCGATCTGGTCGACGTCGTGACCGGCAAGGTCGTCAAGCAGCTCATGGTGCTCGACAAGAGGCTGGAGGAGACGCCTGCGCTGGCCGTGGTGGAGCACGCGGCGCAGACCACCAATGACGAGCTGGCCAAGATCCAGTGGCTGACCATGTTGCCCATCCCACCGCGCTGCGACCCCGACCTGGGCTGTCAGGAGGGTGATCCATACACCTTCAGCATCGACACCCCGGCACTGCACGGCACCCTGACCTGGCACGATCCCGACCTGACCTGGCAGCCCAGCAGCCCTGACGGCGAGCCCTTCGCCAGCAAGCCGAAGTGGAATCCGAAACCCTATGGGACCGCACCGGACCTGCCGCTGTGCACGCATAGCGCCGGGGTTCGGGAGATCTACGTCTCGCCCGGGAGCAAGACCGTGCTGGTGGCGACGCGGTTCATGCTCACCCACGCCTGCGAAGGCGTCGAGGGCACCATCCACGCGGTCACGCTGCCGTAGCCGCGCCGGCGACTACACCAGGACGCGCGCGCCGCCGCCGATCTTGCGCAGCTTCTCCAGGCGGCGACCCAGGAAGTCCTTGGCCGAGCTGGCGGCCTCGAACAGGTTGGCGCCGTGGCCGAGGTGGGTCGCGATGGCGCTCGACAGCACGCAGCCGGTGCCGTGGGTCTTGCCCTCGACCGGGATGCGCGGCGCCACCAGCTCGAGCGCGGAGCCGCCCTCGCGCACCAGGACGTCGACGGCCTGATCGCCCGACAGGTGGCCGCCCTTGACCAGCACGGCCTTGGCGCCCATCTCGCACAGCGCCTCGCCGGCGCGGCGCATGCCGGCGCGGTCGCGCACCGGGATGCCGGTCAGGGCCTGGGCCTCGAGCAGGTTGGGCGTCATCAAGGTCAGGCGCGGGAACAGCACCGCGGCCAGCGCGCGGGCGTCGTCCTCCATCAGCGCGACGCCGCCCGACGAGCGCATCACCGGGTCCCAGACCACCGGCGCGTCGGGCACCAGCGCCAGCGCGCCGGCCACCGCGTGGGCCTGCGCGTTGGTGACCAGCATGCCGATCTTGACGGCGCGGATGCTGCCGGCGCAGTCCTCCAGCAGCGCGGCCAGCAGCGAGCGCACCACGGCGTGCTCGACGGCGTTCAGGCCGTAGACGTTGTTGGTGTCCTGCTCGGTCAGCGCGGTGGGCACGCCGACGGCGCGACCGCCGAGGTCGGCGACCACGCGGGCGTCGGCCAGGAAGCCGGCGCCGCCGGTGGGATCGAGGCCGGACACGATGAGGACCTGGGGTGGCAGCTTGGTCTCAGCGGACATCGACGGTCACCTTTTCGATCTTGTCACCCACGAACAGGAGGTCGAGCGCCTGGCCTGCCGCAGCCGTGGTGTCACAGCTGCCGAACCAGGTGTAGCGGCCCTCGAGGTGCGGCGCGCGCGCGTGCATGATGAAGAACTGGCTGCCGCCGGTGTCCTTGCCGGCGTCGGCGATGCCCAGCGCGCCGCGCGCGAACGGCTTCAACGAGGCCTCGGCGCGCAGCAGGTAGCCGGGGCCACCGGTGCCGTCGCCGCGCGGGTCGCCGCCCTGGACCACGAAGTCGGGGACGACGCGGTGGAAGGTCAGGCCGTCATACAGCTTCTTCCTGGCCAGACCGACGAAGCTGTCGACGGTGCGCGGGGCCACCGCGTGATCGAGCGTGCAGCTCAGCGTGGCGCCACCTTCGACGGTGATGGTGGCCTTGACGCTGGCGTCGCGCGGCAGCTCGGGGTGCGGCACCGGATCGGGCGGCACCGGGCGCGCCGCGGGCGGCTTCTTGCCGCGCTTCTCCAGGGCAGCGCGGGCGCGGCGCGAGACCTCGCCGGAGGGATCGCCGAGCGCGGTCTCCAGCGCGCTGTCGACGTTGGCGTGGGCCGGGAAGGCGCCCAGCGTGGTGACCGCGGAGATGCGCGCCTCGATCCACTCGGCGCCGCGCAGGCGGGTCGCGATCTCGACCAGGCGATTGAGCGCGGCGAAGTCGGCGTGCTTGCGCTCCTCGGCGGCGACCCGCGCGGCGTCGGCGGCGGCGGTGACCACGCCGATGTCGTCCTCGGCCAGGCGCTCGCGCACGATGCGCTGGGCGCGGGCGTCGTCGAAGCTGCCGGCGGCGGCGGCGGCGGCGGCGCGCACGGTGGCGTCCTTGTCGCCCGCCAGCGTGGTCAGCGCCTTCAGGCGCGCGTCGAGCTGGCCGCCCTTGACGGTGGCGGCGCCGTCCGACAGCGCGTCGGCCAGCGCGCGCCGCGGCAGCGTGCCCAGCAGCAGCGCGGGATCACACTTGGCCAGCGCGTCGAAGGCGCCACCGTGCGCCAGCACCGCGGCGGCCGAGCAGCGCACCTGCGCGAAGCGGCGCCGGCGCGGCAGCGGGTCGCCGGCGGGATCGGGCAGCGCCAGCAGCGGGCGGATGGCCTTGGCGACGCCCGGGACCTTGGCGCGCGTGGCCAGCGCCTCCAGGGCGGCGATGGCGACGTGGGTGCGGGCATCACCGACCATGGCCGGCAGCACCTTCATGAGGCCGGTCAGCGCGGCGGCCAGCTTGGCGTCGGGACGCTCGATGAGGCCGCGCGCGGCCTCGACCTGGACGCGCCAGTCGGCGTCGCGGCCCAGGATGGCGAGGGCGTCGACCTCGGGCAGCGCCTTGCGGATGGCCAGCGCGCGCAGCGCCATGGCGGCGGTCTCGGGCGCGCCCCCGCCGGTGGCGACCGCCAGCAGGGCCTCGATGTGGCCGACCTCGAGCGGCGCCGGGATGACCTCGGGCGCGGGTGGCGGCGCGGGCACACCGGCGTCGACAGCGGCGGGGCTGGGCGACGGCGCGGGCGTGACCGCGGGCGGCTGGGCGGCGCCGGGCGCCGCGCTGGGGGCGGGCGCCGCCGGGGCCAGCTCCTTGGCGCGCACCAGGGCGAAGGCGGCGGCGTAGCGCACGCCCTCGTCCTCGTCCTTGAGGCGCTTGCTGAGCTCGTTGACACGCTCGGCGCCGATGACCTTCTTGCGCACGCCGTAGCGCCCCAGCGCGAGGGCGCCCTCGGCGCGCGTCTCGGCGTCGTCGTCGAGCAGCGCGCCGCCCAGGACCGAGAGCCCCTCGTCGCCGCCGCAGAAGCCGATGGCACGCAGGATCGCCCGTGAAACATAGGGATCCTGCGTCTCCAGGGTGAAGCGCTTGACCAGCTCGGGGCCGGCCTTGGCGTCACCCGCGATGGCCAGCGCGTCGGCGACCTCGATGCGCACCTCGCGCACCGGGTCCTCCAGCAGGGCGCGCAGCTGGGGCAGGCTGGCCTCGTCGCCGATGCGGCCCAGGCCGCGCGCGGCGCGGGCCCGCACCGGGCTCTCGGAGTCGCGCAGGTAGGGCAGGATGGCGCCCGACGCGCGGGCGTCCTCGGCCTGCTCGATGGCGTCGAGCTTGTCGCGCACCGGCGCGCCCGGCCCCACCGGGCCACCGGACCCGCCGTCTCCGCTGGCGGCGACGACGGCGGCATCACCGCCCGCGGGCTTGCCGGGCTTCTTCTTGCCCTTGCAGCCCAGCAGCGCGCAGCCGACCAGCACTGTCAGGGTCGCGTGGTAGGACCCACCCACCCACAGACGGCGCGGGGACCACCGCCCGACCGCCTCACCTCGCCCGATGCGCCTCACTCGAACGCCGCGATCCCCGTGATTTCCTGCCCGAGAATCAACGTGTGGATGTCGTGCGTGCCCTCGTAGGTGTAGACCGACTCCAGGTTGCACATGTGGCGACCGCACTGGTACTCGTCGGTGACGCCGTTGGCGCCCAGGATGTCCCGCGCCATGCGCGCGATGTGCAGCGCCCAGTACACGTTGTTGCGCTTGGCCAGCGAGACCTGCTGCGGCCGCATCTTGCCCGAGTCCTTGAGCTTGCCCAGGCGCCACGACACCAGCTGCGCCTTGGTGATCTCGGTCAGCATGTCGGCCAGCTTGGCCTGCACCAGCTGGTAGCCGGCGATCGGCCGCGAGAACTGCTTGCGCGTCTTGGCGTACTCGGTGGCCTCCTCGAAGCAGGCCATGGCCGCGCCGATGGCGCCCCACGAGATGCCATAGCGCGCGTTGGACAGGATGTTGAGCGGCCCCTTGATGCCGATGGCGCCCGGCAGCATGGCGTCCTCGGGCACCTCGACGTCCTCCAGCACCAGCTCGCTGGTGACCGACGCGCGCAGCGAGAACTTGCCGTGGATGTCGGTGGCCTGGAAGCCCGGGGTGCCGCGCTCGACCAGGAAGCCGCGCACGCGGCCGTCCAGCTTGGCCCACACGATGGCGACGTCGGCGATGCTGCCGTTGGTGATCCAGCGCTTGGTGCCGTTGAGCTTGTAGCCGTTGGGCGTCTTGACCGCGTTCGACAGCATGCCGGCGGGGTTGGACCCGAAGTCCGGCTCGGTCAGCGCGAAGCAGCCGATGGCCTCACCCGCGGCCATGCGCGGCAGCCACTTCTGCTTCTGCTCCTCGGTGCCGTACTCGTAGATCGGCGTCATGCACAGCGAGCCCTGCACCGACGCGAACGAGCGCACGCCGGAGTCGCCACGCTCCAGCTCCTGCAGCAGCAGGCCGTACGCGATCGACCCCATGCCGGCGCAGCCATAGCCCTTGAGGTGCGCGCCCAGCGCGCCCATGGCGCCCAGCTTCTTGGCCAGATCGATGGGCAGCACGCCATCGCGGAAGGCCTTGTTGATGCGCGGCATGACCTCGGCGTCGACGAAGGCGCGCATGTTGTCGCGCACCAGGATCTCGTCCTCGGTCAGCAGCTCGTCCAGTCCGTAGAAATCGACGCCGTGAAATGACATCAGTGTCTCCCGCGTAGCTTCCGCACGTGTCGTCCGTTTGCCGCCGCGCAGTATACTCTCGTGCCATGGGCCGGCCTACAGTCCCCCTTGGCCGCGCGCTGCTGGCCCTCCTGATGGTCGTACCTGCCCTCGCCCGCGCAGATCGTGCGGGGGATCTGCAGGCTTTGCGCCGTGGCGTCGAGGCCTTCCAGGACGGTCGCTACGAGGAGGCGGCGGCCGCGCTGCCCCGCCTGCCCGACGCCCAGCCGCTGCGCGTCGAGGACTACCGGCGCAGCCTGCTGGCGCAGTCGCTGCTGCTGACCGGGGACGCCGCGCGCGCGCTGCCGATGTTCCAGGCCCTGGCCGCCGCCGGGGGCGCCTTCGCGCCCGAGTCGGCCTGGCGCGCCGCCGACTGCCTGTACGAGCTCGGCAAGCTGGCCGACGCCGGCAAGGCCTACACGAAGCTGCTGACCGCCAAGACCCCGGGTGGCGAGCCCGCGGTGGCGCGCTTCCACCTGGCCGAGATCGCGGCCGCGCAGAAGAAGAAGACCGACGCCGCGCGCCTGCTGCGCGAGCTCTACCTGGCCGAGCCGCAGCACCCGCTGGCCGACGGCGTGCCCGCGCGCCTGAAGGAGCTCGAGGGCCGCGCCCCCGTGTTCAGCGTCAAGGAGCGCGTGCGCCGCGCCGAGCTCCTGACCGAGGCGCGCCAGTGGGACCGCGCCATGGCCGAGCTGGCCCTGCTGCCGGCCACGCTGCCGCCCGCCGAGCGCGACCTGGTCGACTACTGGACCGGCACCACGCTGTACCGCATGCGGCGCCAGTACGAGCGCGCCGGCCGCCTGCTGCTGGGCGTGCACGAGCGCATGGGCAGCCGCCGCGTCGAGGCCATGTTCCACGGCGCGCGCGCGCTGTCGCGGGCCGACAAGGACGACGAGGCCATCGTCTGGTACCGCAAGCTGGTGGCGCAGCACCCGACCAGCGTGTGGGCCGCCGAGGCGCAGTACCTGGCCGGCTGGCTCGACTACAACAAGGGTCGCTACGCCGAGTCGCAGCCCGACCTCGACAAGCTGCTCGACAAGTATGGCGACTCCAAGTTCGCCACCGACGCGCTGTGGTTCCTGGGCTTCGGGCGCTGGATGCTGGGCAAGCCGGCGGAGGCGCTGCCGTACTTTTCCAAGCTCGCCGATCGCTCCGGTGAGTTGACAGGGGGTAAAGGTCGCTACTGGAAGGCGCGCGCGCTGGCGGCCACCGGCAAGGACGCCGAGGCCATCGCCATCTGGCGCGCCCTGCCCTCGAGCTACCCGCTGTCGCACTACGCGGAGCTGGCGCGCATGCAGCTCGCCAGCCGCAAGATCGACGTCGGCCCCTTCGGCGACACCCCGCCCAGCGGCAGCGCGCCCAAGCTGGGCGCCATCGATCCAGCCGTCGCAGGCGATGCCGCGATCGGACGTGTCGACGAGCTGCTCGAGGCCGGCCTGCCCACCGCCGCCTCCGACGAGCTGCGCCGCGCCGAGGCCGCCCTGCGCAAGCGCTTCGGCGCCCGCGCGCTACCGGTGCTGTTCGACCGCTACCACAAGGCCGGCAACTTCCAGCGCCCCTATCTGCTGGCCGAGAGCATCGGCGCGCGCGCCCTCGACCTGCCCCCCGAGGGCGACGCCCGCGCCTGGTGGGAGCTGGCCCACCCGCTGGCCTACCGCGCCCTGGTCGAGCGCTGGCAGGACCTGGGCAAGAACCCGCCCTACTGGCTGTACACCATCATGAAGAAGGAGAGCGGCTTCAACGTGCACGACGCCTCCTACGCCGACGCCCTGGGCCTGCTGCAGATGATCCCGCCGACCACCCGCCGCGTCGCCCGCGCCCTCGGCATCGAGTACTCCGACGACCTGCTCTACGACCCCGAGGGCAACATCCGCACCGGCTCCTGGTACATCGGCCACCTGGTGCAGAAGTTCCGCGGCCAGCTGCCCCTGGCCGCCGGCGCCTACAACGGCGGTCCGCGCGCCATGATCCGCTGGACCAAGCTCTACGGCGGCCGCCCCCTCGACGAGTTCGTCGAGCTGGTCGCCTACATGCAGACCCGCGAGTACATCAAGAAGGTGGTCGGGATCTACGCCCACTACCTGTGGCTGTACGAGAAGAAGTCCATCGAGCTGCCCGCCGTCGTGAACGGCGACTACCTGGCAGACGACGGCATCGACTACTAGGCAACGGGAGAGAACAGGACACAGGAGACCGGCAATCGGCGACCGGCAATCTCGGGTCCGATCGCCGAGGCTTGTGAGCTGGCGGCCATTCTCGGCGCTTCGGCTCGATCGCGCGCGCCCGCTAGGTCGCTCGGTGATTGCCGGTTTCCGGGTGCCGGTCTCCTGTCTCCTGTTTGCTCCGCATCTTGCGGCGGGACGCAACATGGCGGGGTGGCCGCCAATGAAGGGGCATGGACGAAACGAAGCGGCCGCGCACGATGCGGTTGGGTGGCGACATTGCTGAGCGGTTGTTGAGTTTTGCGGTGGAGGTCGTCCGCGTCACGCGGCATCTCCCGCGGGATCAGGCTGGACGCCATGTCGCGGCTCAGCTCGTGCGAGCGGCAACCGGAGGCGGGGCCAACTACGAGGAGGCACGCGCCGCGGAGAGCCGCGACGACTTCATCCACAAGGTCGGTATCGCTGGAAAGGAGGTTCGAGAGACCCTCTACTGGCTCGAGTTCATCCAGCGCTCGGCCTGGACCAGCCTCGAGCTCTCAGGTCCGATCGCCGAGGCTTGTGAGCTGGCGGCCATTCTCGGCGCTTCGGCTCGGACGGCGCGCGCCCGGTCGGCCAAACGGTAGGTCGCTCGGTGATCGCCGGTTTCCGGTTTCCGGTTGCCGGTTGCCGGTCTCCTGTCTCCTGTTTGCTCCGATCTTGCGGTGGGGGCGTTTGCCCATTATGTTCCGCCCTCAATGGGCTCCAAGGGCAAACACAAGGTGATCCAGGGCACGGTGCGCAAGAGCGCCATGGTCGGCGGCACCGCGTGGGAGCTGCACGCGGGTGACGACGTCTACGAGCTCGACAGCACCGACAAGGCCCTGCTCAAGGAAGGCCAGCGCGTCGAGGTCGAGGGCGACATCGCCGAGGACCAGATGAGCTTCACGATGACCGGGCCGATCCTGCGCGTCACCCGCTTCAAGGTGGTGTGATGGCCCTCGCTCTCGCCAAGGAGATCCGGATGAAGTTCGAGCTGAAGCACACCTTCGATCACCCCGTCGATGTCGTCACGCGCGAGTTCCTGAACCCGGCGCTGTTCCCGCACCTGCAGGCGAACATGCCCAAGACCATGGTCGCCATCGCGCCGGTCGAGTGCACCGACCAGGGCGGCACCGTGACGCGCAAGACGCGCTACAAGCCGCAGCCGCTGATCAAGAGCATCGGCCCCAAGAAGGTGACGCCCGAGATGATGGCCTGGGTCGAGGAGTCGACCTTCGACAAGGCCGCCCGCGTCCTCAAGTTCAAGAACGTGCCCGACTCGGGCCGGCTGCGCTCGCTGCTGGTCAACGAGGGCACCATCACCTTCAAGGACGTCGGCGGCAAGACCGAGCGCACCGTGTCGGGCGAGCTCAAGGTGAAGGTGTTCCTGCTGGGGTCGATCGCCGAGAAGATCATCTACAAGAACGCGCAGGAGATCCTCAACGAGGAAGCTGCCGCCTTCAAGACCTGGCTCGCCGACAAGAAGTAGTCAGGCAGCCGCCGCTCCCGTCCCCGCACCCGCACCGGCCCCCCGAAAAACACGCAAGGCGCTCGCCGTCCCCCCGGACCGGACGAGCGCCTCACGCTCACACAAACCCCTGACTGGAGCGCAGGCTACGGGACGGGGTCGCCTTCCTTGGCTTCCCCGACCAGCACCACATCACCGGCGCTGAGCCCGCTGTCGATCACGGCGTCACCGCCATCGACCTTGCCCGACACGGTCAGCTTGGCGACCTTGCCGTCCTTGACCACCCAGACATAGTCGCCATGCAGCGCGGCCGCCGGGATCACGATGAGGCCCTTGCTGGGATCGGCGTCCGACTTGAGCAGCGCCACCGTGCCGCCCGCGGCCGGCAGCGGCTGCACGGTGTCGGCCACGCGCACGTTGATCTTGTTGCCGTCGACCGCATCGACCACACCCGCGATCGCCTTGCCATCCAGCATCAGGGTGGCGGGCTCGCCGACCTTGTAACGGTCGCGCTCACCGAGCTCGAACACCGCGCGCACCGCGGGCGGGCCGCCGCCGATCTGGACCACGTCCTGCCCGAAGGTCACGCTGTCGCCAGTCTTGACCAGCGCCTTGGTCGGGCCGGCCACGGTGGCCTTGGCGATGACGGCGTCGTACTTCTTCTGCACCTCGGCCAGCTCGCCGGCGACGCGATCGATCTCCTTCTGCTGCGACGCCATGGCCTTGGGATCAGGCGGCTCCTCCGCCTTGATCTTGTCCATCTTCTCGTTCTTTTCCTTCAGGCTCTTGGCGCGGTCCTTGACCCGCGACTCCAGGCCGGTCCAGCCCGCCAGCTTGCACACCACGTCTCCCACCGCGACCTCGGTGCCGTCCTTGGCGATCCAGTTGACCTTGCCGTCGCCGCCGATCTTGGCGTTGCCGGTGTCCCCGCCGCCGGTCGCGACCAGGACCGCGGTCTCGGTGTGCAGGTTGGCCGGGTCGGGCCGCGTGCTGGCGGCGACCTTCTCCAGCTTGGGCGCGGGAGGCGTGGTCGGCGTCGGGCTGGGCTGCGCGGTCGGCGTCGGCGATGCCACCGGCGTCTTGGTGCCGGCCGGCTTCTTCTTCAGGACCTTGAAGTAGTACACCGCGGCGCCCGCGCCGACGAGGATGAGGAGCAGGAACAGCAGCAGCGCGCTCGACTTGCGCGGCTCCTCGGGCGTGGGCAGCGGCGCCACCGGCTTGGGCGGCGCGGCCTTGGGCTGCTGCTTGGGCGGCAGCATCATGCGCTCCGAGCCGTCGCGCGGCGAGGTCGCGGGCGGCTTGGGCGGCTCGAACTTGGGCTCGGCGATGCGCAGCGCGGGCGCCGCGGGCGGCGTCGGCACCGGGTCGGACACCGTCGCGATGGGCGGCGACAGCTCCTTGACCAGGTTGTCGGTGGCGGCGTCGATCACCGAGGCGCCACCAGGCAGCGTGGCCTTCTGCGAGACCCGGCCACCCATGTCGCGCGTCGCGGTGGTCTCGTCCTCCAGCCCAGCAGCGCCGATGCGCATCCCGCTCTGCGACTGCTCGCGGCTGTCGCCACCCAGCGGCTGCGGCGCGGGCAGCGGCGTGACACCACCGGTGTCCTCGCTGCCCGGCTTCCAGTCCAGCGCCTTGCCGGCCAGCGGGTTCGGCTTGTTGGCGGTCTGCTCGACCAGCCCTTCGAACGAGGTCTCGTCGCTCCCCGGAGGCGGCGCCGCCATCGGCAACGTCGGCGGCCGCATCGCGGGCCGCTCGGGCACCTTGGTCGACTCGATGGCGCGCCGGCGCAGCTCGTCGGCGTCGACCACGCCGGTGGCCGCCTCGTGCGGATCCATGGCGTCGTCCACCGGGACGGCGCGGGTGACGTAGCCCAGCCGCTCCAGCTCGGTGACGAACTGCATCAGGTCGGCGGGCGTGGTCTCGAAGCCCAGCTCCTGGCGTGCGTGCAGCACGAGGTCGCCGGCGTCACGCGTGCCGTCCATCGATGAAGCGACGAGGTATTCGAAGTCGTAGAACCGGAAGCTCCTTCCAGAGCCCGGATCCGAGACCTCGACCCACTTGATGCCAGCGTCTTCGACCGGCTGTGCGACCAGATTGTCGCGAAACTTCGGTCGCCCGCTGCCCCCAGATTCGGCGCCTACCGACACGTCATCCGCCTCTCTTGAGCTCGGTGAGGACCAGCTTGGCGACCGCCTTCAGCGTGTCGAACACGCCGACCCCCGTTGTGGCGACCGCCTCGAAGTCGGGAACGCTCTGCTTTGGATTGCAGATCGCGCGCAGGTCGCTGAGCGGTGCCGCGTTGGGCAGGTCCCGCTTGTTGTACTGCACGCAGTACGGCAGCTTGTCGAGGTCGTAGCCCTGCTCCGCCAGGTTGACGCGCAGGTTCTCGATCGACTCGATGTTGGCTTCCATGCGCTCGACCTGCGAGTCGCCGACGAAGACCACGCCGTCGACACCCTTCAGGATGAGCTTGCGGCTGGCGTCGTAGAAGACCTGACCGGGCACCGTGTAGAGGTGGAAGCGCGTCTTGAAGCCGCGGATCTCACCCAGCGACAGCGGCAGGAAGTCGAAGAACAGCGTGCGCTCGGTCTCGGTGGCGAGGGAGATCATCTTCCCTTTCGCCTCCGGGTTGGTCTTGGCGTAGATGTACTGCAGGTTGGTCGTCTTGCCGCACAGGCCTGGGCCGTAATAGACGATCTTGCAGTTGATCTCGCGTGACGAGTAGTTGATGAAGCTCATGTCATCGCCTCAATCGTCTCGAGATCAATCGTTGAACAGGTTGTCGATGTCGTCGTCGGTGATCTCGGCAAACACACCCGCCGGAGCGCCAGACGAGGCCTCGAGCTTCTTGATGAGTTCGTTGAAGATCTTCACCAGGCCTTCAGCAGCCCGCTTGACGCGCAAGCGAACCAGGCCGAGCGATGAGCGGTTGTCGAACAGGACCACCAGGATGACGCGCTGGGCGACGATCGAGATGTGGACGTTGGTGCTCTCACCTTCGTGGAACTGACCAGCGAACTCCTTCTCCGAGAGCAGCTTGGCGATGCCGCCCGTCGCAGCCACGTTGCCGGCGGTGAGCGAGGACAGCGACGTGACGTCGAGCTGTTCGGTCTCGCCTGCCGCGGCGATGGGCTGGCCGTTCTTGTCGATGCAGAGAACCGCTTTGGCGTTGGCGTCTCGGTGGAGGCCTTCGCAGATCCTCTGGATCTGTCCAGCTTCCTCCTCGAACATCACCAGATGCGGGCTAGCCATCGCCTCTCCTCGCAGGGACCGATCACGTACAGTCGCGCCAAGCGGTTGTATCGAACTATCGAAAGATCTTCAAGTTTGAACTTGTGACGGGACCCTGAACGGACTTACCACGATGGGCCAGGACGGCCCGCTTCAGACCTCGCGGCGGGCTTCGAGCGCGCGCGCGATCGTGACCTGATCGACGTACTCCAGCTCGCCGCCGATGGGCACGCCGCTGGCGATCCGCGTCACGCGTGGGCCCAGCGGGCGCAGCAGACGCGCCAGGTACAGCGCGGTGGCCTCGCCCTCGACGTTGGGGCTGAGCGCCAGGATGACCTCGCGGATGGGCGGGCCGCTGCCGTGGGGGGCAGCCTCACCGACGCGCCGGACCAGGTCGCCGATGCGCAGGTCGTCGGGCCCGATGCCCTCCAGCGGTGACAGCACGCCGTGCAGCACGTGGTAGCGGCCGCGGAAGGCGCCGCCGCGATCGACCGCCAGCAGGTCGGCCGGGGTCGCGACCACGCACAGCAGGCCGGGGTCGCGGCGGGCGTCGGCGCACAGCGCGCAGGGATCGTCTTCCGTGAGGTTCATGCACGACGAGCACAGGCGGACCTTGGCCTTGACGTCGAGCAGGGCCTGCGCGAGGCCCTGGGCCAGCGACTCGGGCGCGCGCATGACGTGGAAGGCCAGACGGGTCGCGGTGCGCTCGCCGATGCCGGGCAGCTTGCCGAGCTCGTGGATCAAGCGGGTGATCGGATCAGCGCCGGTGCCCATGATGAGGCCTGGCGCTACCGACCGCCACCGAGCAGCCCGCTGAGGCCGGGCGGCAGCGCGCCGGCCAGGCCGCCCGCGGCGCCCTGCATGGTCTCGGCGGCCAGCTCGGCCGCCTTGCGCAGCGCCACGTTGCAGGCGGCCACGACCAGATCCTGCAGCATGCCGATGTCGCTGGGGTCGACCACGGCCTTCTCGATCTTCAGCGAGACCAGCTCCTGCTTGCCGTTGGCGACGGCGACCACCATGCCGCCACCGGCCGAGCCTTCGACGGTCTTGCGCGCCAGCTCCTCCTGGGCGCGCTCCATGTCCTGCTGCATCTGCTGCGCGGCCTGCATCAGCCCGCCCAGGTCGAGCCCTCCGGGCATCTCGGGTCCCTTGGCCATGGTGTGTCCTCCGCTAGTCGACGTCGTCCGTCTTGATGAGCTCGACGTTGGTGGAGAACACGTCGAGGGCAGCTTTCACGAGGGGATGTTGCCGCGCTTCGGCCTCACGCGCCGCACGATCGACGCGCTGGGCCTCCATCTCGCGCGCGCGCAGCGAGGCCGGCGCGGCACCGGCGTCGGCCTTGTGGCCGTTGACCGGCAGGCCGCGCAGCGAGCGGGTGGTGAGGTCGACCTCATGGCCGAGGACCTCCTTGGCGCAGTTCTTCACCAGCTGCAGGTGATGCGGCTCGTTGAGGTGCTCGAGCGCGGCGTTGGCGTCCTCGGGGATGCCGATGATGAGCTTGCGGCCGTCGATCTCGGCCTGCGCCAGCGTGAGGTTGGAGGCCAGCATGGGCCGCTTGACCTCGACCAGGTCGACGATGCGCTGCCACGCGGCGGCGTTCGAGGCTGGAGGCGCCGCGGCGGGAGCAGCAGGCGCGGGAGCAGCAGGCGCGGGAGCGACAGGAGCCACACGAGGAGCCGGCGCGCTCGGACTCGTGCTCGGACTCGGACTCGTGCTCGTGCTCGGACTCGGGCTCGGACTCGTGCTCGTGCTCGGACTCGTGCTCGGCTTCGCGCTCGCCGGCCCTGGCGCCTGCGCAGGCGCAGCTGCAGGTGCCTTCTGCACCGGCCTCGGCGAACCTCCACCCGCTCCACCGCCACCTCCGCCGCCGCCCCTCTCGATCTTCTCCAGCCGCTCGATCAGATCCCCGATCGGCTCCAGCGGCACCGCATGCACACAGTCCACCAGCGCCAGCTCCAGCGTGGCCCGCGGCAGCGGCGACTCCGTCAGATCCACGCAGGCGCGCGCCAGCCGCTCGAACAGCATCGGCAGCAGGCCCGCCGGGGCACCCTGGGCGTCCCGCTTCAGCTCGGCGACCTCGATCTCGCCCCCGTCCACCAGCCCGGTCGCGTCCTTGACCTCCGACACCAGCGCCAGATCGCGCACGTGCCCGAGCAGCGCCTTGGCCAGCTGCGCGACGTCGACCCCGCGCGCCTCGGCCGCGTCGACCGCCCGCAGCGCGGTCTCGAGCTCGCGCGTCACCAGCGCCCGCGCCAGCCCGGCCAGCAGCGCGCGATCCGCGACCCCCAGCACCTCGGCCACGCTGGCCGCCGTGATCGGCTTGCCGCCGCTGTACGCGATCATCTGATCGGTCAGCGACAGCGAGTCGCGCATCGACCCGCCGCTCTCGCGCGCCAGCAGCGTCAGCGCCGCGGCCTCGACCTCGATCTTCTCCGCCGCCAGGATGCGCCCCAGCGCCTCGGCCACCTTGGACAGCGGCACCAGCTTGAAGTCGTAGCGCTGGCAGCGCGACAGGATCGTGACCGGCAGCTTGTGCGGCTCGGTCGTGGCCAGCACGAAGGTCACGTGCGGCGGAGGCTCCTCCAGCGTCTTCAGGAGGGCGTTGAAGGCCTCCGTCGTCAGCATGTGGACCTCGTCGATCACGTACACCTTGCGGCGCAGCCGGGCCGGCTGGTAGCGCACGCTCTCGCGCAGCTCGCGGATGTTGTCGATGCCGCGGTTCGAGGCGCCGTCGATCTCGATGAAGTCGGTGGCGCGCCCCGCGGTGATCTCGGTGCACGGCCCGCACACGTTGCACGGCGTCGCCGTCGGCCCGGTCTCGCAGCACAGCGCCTTGGCCAGGATGCGCGCCCCGGTGGTCTTGCCCACGCCGCGCGGCCCGCAGAACAGGAAGGCGTGGTGGATGCGCCCGGCGCCGATGGCGTTGGCCAGCGTGCGCGTCACGTGCTCCTGCCCGACCACGTCCGCAAAGGTCTGCGGGCGCCACTTGCGCGCCAGGACGAGGTAGCTCGGCGCTGTGTCGGTGTCGGCCATGGCCATGGTTGGGTTCAGACGAGCGGACTTTACCTTGCCGAAAAAAAAAGGGCTCCAGGCACCCACTCAACTCGCTACCGTTGCTTCCTTCCGGACCTGGCGGGGTTCACGAGTATCGCGTCGCCCAGAGCCATAACTCTGGTGTTGCTGGCGGAGAGAGAGGGATTCGAACCCTCGGAACCTTGCGGTTCACACGATTTCCAATCGTGCCCGATCGGCCACTCCGGCACCTCTCCATCATCTAGGTCCGGCGGAGCTGATCCACCTCGCAACAAAATTTGGTTGGCGGAGAAGGAGGGATTCGAACCCTCGCTACAGTTGCCCGTAGACCGGTTTTCGAAACCGGCGCCTTCAACCACTCGGCCACCTCTCCGGACTTCCCTCTACAGCTCAAAGAACCGGCGCAAGATAAAGACGGGGTTAGCACCCGTCAAGCGTTTTCGCCACCTTCGCGTTCGCGCAGCTTCTGGAAGAAGCTCGACAGCATGAAACCACACTCCTTGGCCAGGACCCCGCCGACCACGATGGCCCGGTGGTTGAAGCGGGTGTCATCGACCAGGCGGTGCAGCGTGCGCACGGCGCCCGCCTTGGGGTTGTCGCAGCCATAGACCAGGCGCTCGATGCGGGAATTGATGATTGCGCCCGCGCACATCGGGCACGGCTCCTGGGTGACGTACAGGGTCGCGCCCTCGAGGCGCCAGCTCTTGATGGCCTGGGCCGCGGCGCGCAGGGCCAGGATCTCGGCGTGCGCGGTGGGATCGTTCAGCTCCTCGCGGGCGTTGCGCTCCGCGGACAGCATGACCCCGTTCAGGACCACGACGGCGCCGACCGGGACGTCACCCACGAGCGCGGCCTGGTGCGCCGCGTCCAGTGCGCGGCGCATCCAGTGCTCGTGTGTTGCCAGGCTGGGTTCCATCTGCAGCGTTGGTGGGAAGCGCACCCGAGAGGATTCGAACCTCTGACCCTCGGTTCCGTAGACCGATGCTCTATCCAGCTGAGCTACGGGTGCATGTCGAGAAACAGCAAAAAAGAAACGGTGTTGCGGTGTTGCGGAGACAGAGGGATTCGAACCCTCGATACAGGTTGACCCCGTATACTGGTTTAGCAAACCAGCGCCTTCAGCCACTCGGCCATATCTCCATCGTGAAAGGTGTCAAAGAGCCGGGCTTTGGAGCGCTGAGTGGAGGAGGAGGGATTCGAACCCCCGGCACCCTTTCGAGTGCGACGGTTTTCAAGACCGTTGCCTTCAACCACTCGGCCACTCCTCCTCGAGGGCCGTACCTCTGAAGCTTCGAGAACTGGCGAAGTATCAGACCGTTCGGTCCACTGTCAAGCGGATCCCTCCCGGGTGATGCGGGTTTGCCCATTCATGTAGCGCTGCAGGGGGGCCGGGATGTCGATCGAACCGTCGGCGCGCTGGAACTGTTCGACGATGGCGACCACGGTCCGACCGATGGCCAGACCGCTGCCATTGAGGGTGTGAACCAGGCGCGGCTTGGCCTTGGGATCGCCCGCGGGCCGGTACCGGATCTGGGCGCGACGGGCTTGAAATGCCTCGAAATTCGAGCACGACGAGATCTCGCGGTAGGCGTTCTGGCCGGGCAGCCAGACCTCGAGGTCGTAGGTCTTGGCCGAGCAGAAGCCGAGGTCGCCGCCGCACAGCGCGACCACCCGGTAGTGCAGCCCGAGCTGGCGCAGGACCTCCTCGGCGTCACCCCTCAGAAGGTCGAGCTCGGCGTAGCTGGTCTCCGGGGTCACGAACTTCACGATCTCGACCTTCTCGAACTGGTGCTGCCGGATGAGGCCGCGGGTGTCCTTGCCAGCCGAGCCGGCCTCGGCGCGAAAACAGGCCGAATAGGCGCAGTACTTGATGGGCAGCCGCTCGCCGTCGAGGATCTCGTCGCGGTGATAGTTGGTCACCGGGACCTCGGCGGTCGGGATCAGGAACAGCTCGTTCTCGCCCATGGTCTTGAAGGCGTCGTCCTCGAACTTGGGCAGCTGGCCGGTGCCGATCATGGCCTCGCGGCGCACCAGGTAGGGCGGGTTCATCTCGCGATAGCCGCGGCTGCCGTGCAGATCCAGCATGAACTGCGCGAGCGCGCGCGACAGCCGCGAGCCGGCGCCGAGCAGCACGGTGAAGCGGGCGCCCGAGATCTTGGCGGCGCGCTCGAAGTCCATGATGCCGAGCTCGGGGCCGAGGTCCCAGTGCGCCTTGGGGGTGAAGTCGTACTGCGGGCGCTCGCCCCAGGTCGAGATGACGACGTTGGCGGTCTCGCCGCCGCCGGCGGGCACCGACTCGTGGGGCAGGTTGGGCACGTTCTGCAGCAGGGTGTCGCGCTGTAGCTCGAGCGCGGCCAGGCGCTCCTCGCCAGCCTTGACCTGATCCGACAGCGCGCGCAGGCGATCGCGGTTGGCCGCGAACTCGGGCGACTTCTTGTCGAGCTTGCGCATCAGCTCGTTGGCGTTGTTGCGCTCGGCGCGCTGCTGATCGAGCGTGGTCTGCAGCTCGCGGCGCTCGACGTCGGCGCGCAGCGCGGGCTCGACGGCGGCGACCGCCTCGGCGTTGCGGATGGCGAGGCGGCTCTTGACGGCCTCGGGCTGGGCCGTGACGAGGTGTGGGTCGATCATCTGTTTTCCTAACGCTTGAGAGGGGTTACGGTTAGCATGCAGGGCGCGGCGCGTCAATTAACCAGCGCTGCCCGAGCGGGGTCCTTGCGATGTGCAGTTGCTGGCCATGGTGCAGACGATGACAGCCGAGACCGGGCCGGCGCGCCCGCGGCTGGAGGTCGTGGCCACGGCCGGCGCAGGCGCAGGGCCGGACGATCCCGATGGTGAGCTGGTCGAGGCCTGGCGGGGCGGGCAGCGCGCGGCGTTCGCCGAGATCGTGCGCCGGCACCAGCGCGGGCTGTTCGCGCTGGCGCGGCGCTACCTGCGCGATGACGACGAGGCGCAGGACATCGTGCAGCTGACCTTCGTGCGCGCGTTCAAGGCGCTGGGCGAGTTCCGCGGCGGCTCGCAGCTGCGCACCTGGCTGTACCGCATCGCGGTCAACGGCGCGCTCAACCGGCTGCGCGACGGCCGCACGCGCCGCGCCGAGCCGCTGGACGACGCGCTGCCCGCGGTCGAGCGCGAGGCGGCGGCGCGCGCCCAGGCCAAGGAGCCCGAGGCGCTGCGCGGGGTGCTGGGCGCCGAGGATGGCGCGCGGGTGCGCGCGGCGGTGGCGCGGCTGCCCGAGAAGCAGCGCCTGGTGCTGGAGCTGCGCGTGTACCAGGACCTGTCGTTCAAGGAGGTCGCCGTGGTGGCCGAGTGCAGCGAGAACGCGGCCAAGGTGAACTTTCACCACGCGGTGAAGCGTCTCAAGCAGTGGCTGGGCGGCGGCGCCCCAGGCGATGCCGATGCCGATGGGGAAGCGTCATGAGCGAGCCGTGCAAGGAGCTGGAGGCGGCGGTGATCGCGGTCGCCGATGGCAGCGCGACTGGCGAGGAGGCCATCGCGGTGCGCGAGCATGTCGCGCTGTGCGAGGCCTGCGCGAAGCAGCTGGCCGAGACGCGCGCGCTGCTCGGCGGCGTCCGGGCCGCCGAGGCGGACCGCGAGACCGGCGGCAAGTCGCAGGCGTTCTGGGACGCGCTGGAGAAGAGCGTGCTGGTGCGGGTCGAGGCCGAGGCCGGGGGCGCGGCCGGTGCGGGCGCCGGCGCCGCGAAGCCGGGGCGCGATCTGGAGCGGGCGCGCGCGCGGGAGCGCGAGCGCGAGAGCGACGAGCTGGCGGCGGCGCGGGCGCGCAAGGTCGACGAGGGCCGGCCGATGGGGCGGGTGGCGATCTATGTGTCGCTGGTGGCGGCGGCGGCCATCGCGGTGTTCTACGGGCTGCGGCTGCGCGGCGGGGGCAGCGATGCACCGGCGCTGGCGGCGAGCAGCGACGCCGGGGCGCCACACGAGATGATCGATCCCGGTGAACTGGCGCCCCTGGCGATTGACGAGGCCGCGGGGCCCGACGAGCTGGACCTGCTCGACGACGAGACCCTGGGGCGGCTCGATGGCGAGCTGGAGCGGGCCGAGGAGGAGGCCTTCGGTCGCCTGGATGTCGAGGTGGGCGACAGTGATGGTGACGGTGACGGCGACGGCGAGCCCCTGATGATCGACGAGCTGTCCGACGAGGATCTGGAGCGGGTGTACGAGGCCCTGGAGCCGGCCCCCCAGAGTGATGTCAGTGACCCCGGGAAGTCCGGGTAGAAAGAGAATGAACATGAACACCAAGCGAGTGCTGACGGTCGTGATGATGCTGACCCTGGCGGGCGCGGGCGCGGGCACGGCCATGGCGCAGCCGGGCAAGCCCAAGGGACCGGGGCCCGGCATGAAGGGCGGCGGACCAGGCCCTGGGATGAAGGGCGGCGCACCGGCCGAGCTGCTCGAGAAGGTGCGCGAGCGCGTGCGCATGATGCGGATGTGGAAGCTGACCGAGCTGCTGTCGCTCGACGAGGCCGCGGCGGCCAAGCTGTTCCCGCTGCTCAAGGCGTGGGACGACAAGCTGGAGCCGGCGCACAAGGAGATCCAGGCCGCGCGCAAGGAGCTGCGCCAGGCGCTGCAGGGCGGCACTCTCGACGACAAGGTGGCGGCGCCGCTGATCGACAAGCTGCTGGCGGCGCAGAAGAAGCTGGGCGCGCTGCGTGATCAGCGCATCGCCGAGCTGCGCAAGGTGCTGACCCCGTCGCAGCAGGCCCGCATCATCATCGTGATGCCGCAGGTCGATCGCGCCATCCAGCGCGCGGTGCGCCGGGCAGTCCGGGGCGAAATGGGCAAGGGCATGGGCGGACGCAAGGGCATGGGCAAGGGCATGGGGCCGGGCCCAGGGATGAAGGGGGGCGCGGGTCCTGGTGGTGGCGGTCTCGATCTGGATGACGACGACGACGGTGACGACGAGATCGAATAGATCCACATCGGCGACCACTTTCCTTTCGTGTGGTAACCTGCGGATGGCATGAGAGTCTCCTGCGAGAAGTGCGCCTCGCAGTACAACGTGGAAGATGCCCGGGTCCCGATGTCGGGGCTACGGATGCAATGCACCAAGTGCGGGCATTCCTTCACGGTGGAGCGGGCCAAGGGTGAGGGCGGTGGGCAGGGGCCGGCAGCCACCAAGCAGGCGCAGTATCAGGTGCGACGCAGGAGCGGTCGCGTCTTCGGTCCCTTCCTCGAAGGGGCCATCCTCAAGATGCTCAAGGAGCAGACGCTCGCCGGTGACGAAGACGTCTCGCTGGACGGCAACACCTGGACACCGCTGAAGGACCTGCCCGCCTTCGCCGCCCACTTCGGCGGCGGCGGCAGTGACCAGCCCGAGCTGCCGGCACCCAAGGCGCCAGCCCCCGCGGTCGTCGCGCCACCTCCGCCGGCGCCCCCGGCGACCTCGGCGCGCCCCGCGGTCGCACCGCCACCTCCGCCCGGCAGCAAGCCGTCAGTGGTTCCCCCGGCCCGACCGCCCGCGCCCCCTGCGGCGGTCAAGCCACCCCCTGCGCCTCCCGCCTTCAAGCCGCCGTCGCCCGGCAACGAGCTGGTCGACCTGCCCGCGCCCAAGCGCGGTGGTGCCGCGCCGGCGGGTGGCAGTCGTGGCGACGACTTCGCCGACCTGCCGGCGCCCAAGCGCGCCAACCCGGTCACCGCAGGCCTCGGCCCCATCCCCGGCGGCGATGGCTTCGACGACTTCGCCGATCTGCCGGTGCCCAAGGGCCAGCGCGACGGCGGCATCGATCTGCCCGCGCCCAAGCTGGGCGGCGCCAGCCCTCCCGGGGTGACCGATCTGCCGACCCCCAAGCTGGGCGGCGCCAGCCCTCCCGGGGTGACCGATCTGCCGACCCCCAAGCTGGGCGGCGCCAGCGGTGCTGGTGGCGGCGCCGGCCGCGTCGGTCTGGCCGACCTGCCCACGCCCAAGCGCGCCCAGAGCGGCCTCGATCTGCCCTCGATGGAGTTCGCGGATCTGCCCGCGCCGAAGCTCGATTCGGGCATGGATCTGCTGGCGCCCAAGGACGATCGCGGCATGGATCTGCTGGCGCCCAAGGACGATCGCGGCATGGATCTGCTGGCGCCCAAGGGCGAGCGCGGCAGCAGCGATCAGCTGGCGCCCAAGGGTGAGCGTGGCGGCATCGATCTGCCACGACCCAAGCGCGAGCAGGACAACCTGGGCATGGATCTGCTGCAGCCCAGGACCGCGCCCGACAGCCTGACCCCCAAGCGTTCGCAGGGCACCACTGATCTGCCCACGCCGCGCAGCGACGCGGGCATGGACCTCTTGCAGCCCAAGGGGGGCATCCCGCTGTCGCCGCCCGGGCTGGACCTGGACGGTGGCGCCGCGCTGGAGTTCGACGACCTGGCCTCGGAGAAGGGCCGCGGTCGCAACCTGGCGGGCCCCGGCCCCGCGGCTGCGCCGCCCCCCAAGACCGGCACCGCGGCCGATCTGGAGACCCTGGACGACTTCGATCTGCTGCCGATGAACCGGCCACCGACCAGCGCGGCCATCCCGGCCGCGACCAAGGGCATGCAGCCGGGCAGCTCGGGGAGCTTCGCCAAGGCGAACCCGACCGGGACCGGGCCGCGCTCGCTGGGTTTCGGGCGATCGATCACCGGGACGGGTGGCAAGCCCGTACCGCCCTCGGACATGCCGGTGCTGGAGATGCCTGGCCTGGAGCTGGGCGCCCCGGGCGGCAACCTGGATGGCTCGGCGCCGCTGGATCTCGGCCCCTCGGTGGCGCCGGACTTCGACACCGGCCTCAAGCTGACCACCGGCGCGGGCCCCAACCCGCTCGATGGCGGCGGCGTGAACTTCAACAGCCCGTCGGCAGGGGGCGGCGCCGACGGCGGCCTCGCGCTCGACCGCCTGCCACCCCCGAACGACCAGCCGGTGTCCGAGCCCCTGGTCAGCACCCCCAGCATCGACAAGGAGCTGGCGCCCAAGCCCGAGCCCAAGCCGCGCAAGCAGCTCAAGGAGCGGCGCTCGATCCCGCGCACGCCGGTGTACGCCGGCCTGCTGCTGCTGATCCTCGGCGGCGGCGCCTTCCTGTACCTCAAGTACCAGCGCGACCAGAAGGCGGCGGCGCGTGCCGAGCGCGGCAAGCAGCTGGCGCAGGCGCGCAAGCTGATGCGCGGCGACGGCCTGGATCGCTACAAGCGCGCCGCGCAGCTGGCCGAGCGCGTGGCCACCGAGGCGCCTGGTGACCTCGAGGCCAAGGTGCTGGCGTCCGAGGCCTTCTACATGTCGGCGGTCACCGTGGGCGGCAACGTGGCCGCCGCCAACAAGGGCAAGAGCTACCTGGCCTCGGCCAACGCGGCGCCCATCAGCCCGGACCTCAAGCGCGCGCGCGCGCTCAAGGCCTTCATGAGCGGCCAGCTGGGCGGGGCCCGGACCTCGCTGGAGGCCGCGGGCAAGGACGCCGACTCGCTGCTGTTCCTGGGGCTGGTCGAGCTGGCCGCAGGGCGCGGCAAGCCCGCGCTGGAGGCGCTGCGCAAGGCGCTGGAGCTGTCCCCCAAGCGTCTCGACACCCAGCTGGCGTTCGCGCAGGCGCGCGTGATGGCCAACGACACCGGAGCCATCGACGGCCTGCGCGAGTTCCTCAAGGCCAACCCGACCAACCTGCGCGCCGAGCTGGCCCTGGCCATGAGCGAGCCCATGTCGGCGCTGGCGCGGGCCACCAAGGTGCGCGAGATCATCTCGCGGCTGCCCGGCAAGTCGGCCGCGCCGCTGGAGTCGGTCATGATCTGGACCCGGATCGCGCGCCAGGCGCTGGCCGAGCTGAACTACAGCGAGGCCGACGTGGCGCTGGCCGAGGCCGCCAAGTTCAACGTGGTGCTGCCGCTGACCAAGCTGGCGCAGGCGGATCTGGCGTTCGCGCGCGAGAAGCTCGACGAGGCCCTGCCGCTGTATGACGCCGCCATCAGCATGGACCCGGGCATCGTCGAGCCGCTGCTGGGGCGCGCCCGCATGCAGATCCAGCTCAAGCAGTACAGCAAGGCCGAGGCCGACCTGACCACCGCGACCGGCCTCGACAAGAGCGATCCACGCGTCGTGTACTGGCTGGGCCGCATGGCCGAGGCGCAGCGCGACGTCGTCAACGCGCTGGCGCGCTACCAGGCCGCCATCGAGCTCGACAAGGGCTACCTCGAGGCCTACCTGCGCAAGGCGCAGCTGCACCGCCTGGAGCGTCAGAACGATGAGGCCAACAAGACCCTGAGCCAGGCCATGGAGCAGGCGCGCAAGGATCCGCGCGCCATGCTGGCGCTGGCGACCGCGTACCTCGACGGGCGCGAGCTCGACGCCGCCGAGGACGCGCTGCGCCGGGCCATCGCGGCCGATCCCAAGCTGCTGGAGGCGCACATGCGCCTGGGCGCGGTGCTGGAGCGGCAGGACAAGCTGGAGGCGGCGCGCCAGGCCTACGCCGCGGCGTACCTGGCGGTGCCGGGCGACCAGGACGCGGCGGTCGCGCTGGTGCGCACCTCGCTGGCGACCGGCAAGGTCGAGGAGGCGCGCCAGGTCTTCGCGACCGCGATCGCGGCGCCCGACGTGTCGCCCCGGATGATCGCCGAGGCCGCCCTGATGGAGTACCGCGCCGGCGACCTCAAGCGGGTCAAGGAGCTGGGCGAGCGCCTGCGCACGGCCGCGCAGGAGAACGCCGTCGGCCTGTTCGCCAAGGGCGCCGAGAGCTATCGCCAGTACCTCGACCCCGCGGTCGATGCGACCCCCGCGGATCGCGAGCGCAAGCTGAACGACGCCGTGCAGGCCTTCAAGAACGCGCTGACGGTCGACTCGCGCGCCGAGTTCCACTTCGCGCTGGGGCGCGCGCTGGTCGATCAGAAGCGCTTCGACGAGGCCCTGCAGGAGTTCGCCGCGGCCGTGCGCAAGGACGAGTCGTACGCCGACGCCCGCGCCGGCCTGGTGCGCATGTTCATCCTCAAGCGGCGCTTCGCCGAGGCGCTGACCGAGATCGAGCGCCTCATCAAGCAGCGCGGCAACGTGGCCGAGTACCACCGCCTGGCCGGCGACGTCGCCATGGAGACCAACGACGTCGACCGCGCCTTCACGGCCTACCAGGAGGCGCTGCGCAACAACCCACGAGACGGCGAGTCCTACTTCCGCCTCGGCAAGATCTATCAGGATCGCGAGCAGGGGCGCGAGGTGGTGCGCACGCTGGAGAAGGCGGTCGGGCTGGGCAACCCCAAGACCGACCGCTGGATGCCCGAGGCCTATCGTGCCCTGGGCTATGCGCTCAAGGACTCGGGCGCGACGCGCAAGGCCATCGCGGCGTTCAAGAAGGTGCTGGCCATCGCGCCCGACGGCACCGATGCCGAGGACGCCGAGCGCCAGCTCGCCATCCTGGATAATCGCTGATGAAGCTGGGACATCCCGGGGACACCGTGGGGCAGCGCGTGAAGCGCGCGGCCGACGTGGCGTGGACGGGCTTCAAGTTCCTGCGCGGTGCCGGCTTCCTGGGCGCGCTCAGGCCGGGCGGCATCGCCAACTTCGTGCGCACCGCGGACATGCGGGCGCGGCGCGGGCCGGCGACCATCCTGCGCCTGCACGCGTGCAACACGCCGTCGAAGCTGGCGGTGATCGATGGCGACATGCGGCTCGACTACCGCGCGCTGTACGGGCGCGTGTGTCGGCTGGCGCACGGGCTGGTCGCGCTGGGCGCGGCGCGGCGCAGCACCATCGCGGTGATGATGCCGAACTGCCACCAGTACCTGGAGGCGCAGGCGGCCATCGCGGCCATCGGCGCCACCGTGGTGCAGATCGGCTACCGGCTGAAGGCGCCCGAGGTGGCCTACATCCTGGAGAACTCGGGCGCCCGCGTGGTGCTGTACTGGCACGAGTACGCCGGCGTGATCGAGGAGGCGATGAAGCAGGCCGGCGTGCCGGCCACGCAGGCGGTGCGTGCCGGCGGCGCGCCCGGGCCGGGCATGGCCTACGAGACGCTGCTGTCGCGCGGCGACGATCGCGCGCCGCCGCCGATCGCGCGCGGCGAGAGCGAGGGCTCGCAGGGCGGCGTCATGGTCTACACCTCGGGGACCACGGGCAAGCCCAAGGGCGCGCACCGCGACTTCGAGGCCACCGGCGTGCAGGAGGCCCTGCATTTCCTGCTGAAGTTCCCGCTGTCGCACGAGGACCGGCACCTCGCGGTGTGTCCGCTGTACCACTCGGCGGCGCCGTTCTTCACCGGCATGACCTTCCTGGTCGGCGGCACCGTGGTGCTGGAGCGCCACTTCGAGCCCGAGCAGATCCTGGGCCTCATCGCGCGCGAGCGCGTGACCTCGTCGATGATGGTGCCGACCATGCTGAACCGGCTGGTGGGGGTCGGACCCGAGGTGCTGGCGCGCCACGACACCCGCTCGCTGCGCTGGCTGATGAGCGGCGCGGCGCCGCTGCCGACCGACCTGGCGCGGCGCGTGGAGGAGGCTTTCGGGCCCATCCTGTACAACTTCTATGGCGCGACCGAGACCGGCCTGGTCACGGTGGCGCTGCCCGGCGAGCACACCGCGCGGCCCGGCACCATCGGGCGCGCCGTCGAGGGCAACCTGATCCGCCTGGTGCACGACGGCCGCGAGGTCGGCGTCGGCGAGGTCGGCGAGCTGTGGGTCAAGAACTCGATGCTGGTGGGCGGCTACCACCGCAACGAGCGCGCCACCAGCGAGTCGCGGCGCGACGGCTTCTTCTTCGTGGGCGATCTGGCGCGGCGTGACGCCGACGGCTACTACTACCTGGCCGATCGCAAGAACGACATGGTGATCTCGGGCGGCGTGAACATCTACCCGCTGGAGATCGAGCAGCACCTCCACACCCACCCGGCCATCTCGGATGTCGCGGTGGTCGGCGTACCCGACCCCGACTGGGGCGAGTCGCTGCGCGCCTTCGTGGTGCTGCGCCCCGGCTTCGTCGGCGACGACGCGCTGCGCGTGCAGCTCAAGGTGTTCTGCAAGGACGCGATGGCGGACTACAAGTGTCCGCGTCGCTTCGACTTCGTGGAGACCTTGCCGCGCAACCCGACCGGCAAGGTCCTCAAGCGCGAGCTGCGCGACCGGCAGTAGGCGGGCGGGTCCGGCCATGGCCGTGGTGATCGGGACGGCCGGGCACATCGACCACGGCAAGACCGCGCTGGTCCGCGCGCTGACCGGGATCGACACCGACCGGCTGGCCGAGGAGAAGCGCCGCGGCATCACCATCGAGCTCGGCTTCGCGCACCTGGATCTGGAGGACGCCGCGGGGAAGGTGCGCTGCGCGGTGGTCGACGTGCCGGGCCACGAGCGCTTCATCCGGGCCATGGTGGCGGGCGCGACCGGGATCGACGTCGCGCTGGTGGTGGTGGCGGCCGACGAGGGCGTGATGCCGCAGACGCGCGAGCACCTGGACATCCTCGGGCTGCTCGGGGTCGAGCGGGGCGTCATCGCGCTGAGCAAGGCGGATCTGGCGCCGGCGGGCGGGGATCTGCGCGCGCTGGCGGAGGCCGATCTGGCCGAGGCGGTGCGCGGCAGCGCGCTGGCCAGGGCGCGCGTGGTGCCGTGCTCGGCGCGCACGGGGGAGGGGCTGGACGCGCTGCGGGCGGAGCTGCTGCGGCTGGCGCGCGAGGTGCGCGGGCGCGATCCGGCGGGGCTGTTCCGGCTGCCGCTGGATCGGGTCTTCACCATGAAGGGGTTCGGGACCGTGGTGACGGGCACGGTGGCGGGTGGGCGCGCGCGGGTCGGTGATGACGTGGTGCTGCTGCCGGGTGGCCGCGCGGCCAAGCTGCGCCGGGCCGAGGTGCATGGGGTCGAGGTCGGCGAGGTCACGGCGGGGCAGCGCGCGGCGCTCAACCTGGCCGGGGTCGCGCGCGACGAGGTGCGGCGTGGGGACGTGCTGGCGCTGGCGGGCAGCGCGCTGGCGGCGGCGCAGGTGTTCGACGCCGAGGTGCAGCTGCTGGCGAGCTGTCGCGGGCCGCTGCGCTCGCGGGCGCGGGTGCTGCTGCACGCGGGGACCACGCAGGTGATGGCGACGGTCCTGCTGGCGGCGGGGCGGGAGCTTCCGCCGGGGGCGCGCGGCGGCGTGCAGCTCAGGCTGGAGCGGCCGATGGCGGCGGTGCCGGGCGACCGCTTCATCTTGCGCGGCTTCGCGCCGCAGCTGCATCACGGCACCACGCTGGGTGGCGGTGTCATCGTGCGGGTGCGGCCGCCACGGCTGCGCCGCGCCGGGGCCGAGGCCGAGGCGCGACGCGCGCTGGCGCAATCGCCCTCGCTCGTCGCGGGCCGCTACGCGCTGGCGGTGACGCTGGCGCTCGGCGGGCTCGCGCTCTTTCTCTGGCGTGAGAGCGGCCGGGCCGCGCGGGAGGCGGCGCAGCGCGTCTCCTTCGTCGGGCGGGTGTCCCACGAGCTGAAGACGCCGCTGACGAACATCCGGCTCTACGCGGAGCTGCTGGAGGCGGAGCTCGGCGCGAACGACGCGCGCGCCGCGGGGCACCTGCAAATCGTCAACAGCGAGTGCCGCCGGCTCGGCCGC
>JBGASF010000073.1:0-39309 GCA_044229835.1 Polyangia bacterium
TGAGGAGTCGCGGGCGGCGATGCTGGCGGCTTTCGGGCGCGGGCCGAGCACGAGTTCGGGTGCGAGTTCGAGTTCGAGTGCGAGTTCGAGCGCGAGTTCGAGTTCGAGTTCGAGCGCGAGTGCGAGTGCGAGTGCGAGTGCGGGTGCGGGTGCGAATGGGCCTGCGGTGCCGGATTACTTCGAGACCGTGCCTGGCGCGGTGCCCGACGAGGTGTTCAGCTACCGGCGCGAGCTGCTGGCCGAGTATCTGCGCGTCGTGCTGGGGCGCGGCCTGCTGACCGCGGAGGGGCTGCGCTGGCCGGCGCCGACCGAGAAGGCGGCGCGGCAGGTGGCGCACCTGGCGCTGCGCTTCGGCATGGTGGCGCGGGTGCGGCCGTCGCGCGTGCATGGCGGCGCGCCCAGCCTGGAGATCGACGATCCCGCGTCGCTGCTGGTGCTGGCGCGCGAGGTCGGGGCCGAGGGCCTCGAGACCAAGCTGGCGCGCTTCGAGCGCGCCTGGGCGCAGCGGCTGGCGCACGACGACGGCCACGTCAGCGACATCGTGTTCGATCGCATCGTGTCGATCGAGCCCAGCGGCGAGCACCCGGTCTATGACCTGACGGTGCCGGGCACGCACAACTTCGTGGCCGGCGACGTGGTGGTGCACAACACCTCGCTGGTGATGTCGATCGCGCAGAACGCCGCCATCGGCGCCGGCTACCCGGCCATCGTGTTCTCGCTGGAAATGTCCTCGCTGCAGCTGGTCGAACGTATGCTGTGCTCCGAGGCGCGCATCGACTCGACGCTGCTCCGTCGCGGCAACCTGCAGCGCCAGGATCTGTCGAACCTGACCGTGGCGGCGTCCAGCATCTCCAAGGCGCCCATCTTCATCGACGACACCCCGGGCCCCACCGTGCACGAGCTGCGCTCGCGTGCGCGGCGCTGGCGCGGTGACAAGCAGGCCTTCGGCGACAAGCCCTTCGGCCTCATCATCGTGGACTACCTGCAGCTCATGAAGGGCAGCCAGCAGGGCGCCAAGAACTCCAACCGCGAGCAGGAGATCAGCGAGATCTCCCGCGGCCTCAAGGCGCTGGCCAAGGAGCTGCATTGCCCCGTGGTCGCGCTGTCACAGCTCAACCGCGGCGTCGAACAGCGCACCGACAAGCGCCCCCTGCTGTCGGATCTGCGTGAGTGCGTGACCGGAGACACCCTGGTCCTGCTGGCCGACGGCCGGCGCGTGCCCATCGCCGACCTCGTGGGCACCACGCCCGAAGTCCTGGCAATGGCCGATGGCAAGATCGTGGCGGCGCAAAGCGACAAGGTCTGGGCGGTGGGCAAGCGTCCGGTGTTCGACGTCCGTCTAGCCAGCGGGCGCAGCCTGCGCGGCACCGCCAAGCACCGCATCTTCGGCGCCGACGGCTGGCTCCGCATCTCCGAGCTCGTGGTCGGCGGGCGGGTTGCAGTAGCAAAGGATGCCGCTGTCCCCGCTGTCAGTTGGACGAGTGCGACGGCAGCGAATACAAATCGTCAGCTGCCCATCGCAGTGGGCGGGCCGACCTTCGGTGTGCCTCGAGCCACGGTGCACCTCGTCCCAGAGCTCGCGGCGGCGGCCAAGAGTGATCTGTTCTGGGATCGCGTGGTCAGCGTGGAGGCGGCTGGAGAGGAAGAGGTCTATGACCTGACCGTGCCGGGGCCGGCCTCGTGGCTCGCGGACGGCATCGTCAGCCACAACTCGGGCGCGATCGAGCAGGACGCGGACGTCATCATGTTCATCTACCGCGACGAGGTCTACGACAAGGAGTCGAAGGACAAGGGCATCGCGGAGGTCATCATCGGCAAGCAGCGCAACGGGCCGATCGACACCGTGCGGCTGTCCTTCGTCGGCAAGTTCACCCGCTTCGAGAACATCAGCAGTCGGCGCGACGAGTTCTGATGTCGGCGCCGGGCCGCTCCGAGACGCGCGGGCGGCGCATCGTGCGCATCGGAGTCGGGCTGAGCTTCCTCGGCGCCGGCGCCTTCAAGCTGGCGCTGCCGCTGCTCATCCCGCACCTGAAGCCGGGCGCGCCGAACTTCGGCGAGATCCTGGCCGCGGCCGGGGTGCCGCTGCCCGGGCTGGTGGCGGTGGCGGTGTGTCTGATCGAGATGGCGGGCGGGCTGGCGCTGCTCACGGGGCGCCTCTTGCCGTGGGCCAGCGGCGTGCTGGCGGGGGACCTGGTGGGCGCCATGGTGACGCTGAGCGTGCGTGGGACCTTCGTGGCGCCGCTGCGCGTGAAGGGGCTGGCGCTGGGTGGCGAGTTCTGGCGTCTGCCGGTCGAGGTCGGCCTGCTGCTGGCGCTGCTGTGGCTGGGGCGGCCCTGGCGGCTGCTGGTTGGCCGTGGCGCGGACTGAACCGCCGCACCTGGCCTGAAGTGCCACCGGCGCCGGGGCCGTGGTAACGTCGGCGCGCAGTGGGCGCGGACATCCAGCCCGGGACGCTGGTCGGGCGTTACCGGGTACAGAAGCGAATCGGGTCGGGAGCGATGGGGGAGGTCTACCTCGCCGAGGACGAGTCGCTCGCCCGCAAGGTGGCGCTCAAGCTCTTGTCGGAGGGCCACCGCAACAACGCCGAGCTCAAGGCGCGCTTCCTGCGCGAGGCGCGCGCGGTGGCCAAGATCTCGCACCCCAACGTGGTGCAGGTGTTCTCGATCGAGGAATACCAGGGCCGGCCCTGCTTCGCGATGGAGTTTCTGACCGGCGATGACCTCGGCGTCATGGTCAAGGACAAGGGGCCGATGCCGCAGGCGATGGCCATCGCCTGCACGCGCGACGCCGCGCATGGGCTGGCCGCCGCCTCGGCCGCCGGCCTCATCCACCGCGACGTCAAGCCGACCAACCTGATGCTGACCGACAAGGGCGTGGTCAAGGTCACCGACTTCGGCCTGGCCAAGCCGCTCGACAGCGCCGACCCCGGGCTGACCCAGGCCGGCGTCGTGGTCGGCACCCCCGACTACATCGCGCCCGAGCAGGCCCGCGGCGACGAGCTCGACGAGCGCGTCGACATCTATGCCCTGGGCTGCACCCTGTTCTATCTCATCAGCGGGCGCCCGCCGTTCCGGCAGCAGGACGACGCCGAGGATCGCTACCTCAAGGTCGTGGCGCGCCACATCCGGTCGCCGGTGCCCGACCTGCGCCAGGCCAACGGGGTCGATCCCGACAAGCTCGACGATGACGTCGCCGAGCTGTGCAAGCGCATGATGGCCAAGCGCCCCGCCGATCGGCCCTCCTATGAGGAGCTGACCGCGGAGCTGGACGCCCTGGCCGAGCGCCTGGCCAGCGGCGGCGCCGAGACCTCCAGCCAGCGGCGCCGGCGCGACGACTCGCAGCAGACCCGCGCCGAGCGCACCCCGGTGCCGCGCGGGGCCGAGGCCGACGGGGGCGCGTCGCTGGATGGCATGGTGCCGGGAGGCCAGCGCTCGCTGCCCTGGGCCAAGCTGGCGACCGCGGCGACCGCGCTGTTCTTCGCGGTGTCGCTGGCGCTGCTCTTGACCGCGCCGCAGCGCAAGTCCAGCGCCGCGGTGCGCGCGGTCGATGGCGGCCCGGTCGGCAGGCTGGACGCCAGCGTGGCGGTCGCGCCCGCGCCGACGCCGCCGCCAGGCTTCCTGCTGGCGCGCGATCTGGACGGCAAGCCGGCCTTCTTCGTGGCCCGCCTGCCGGTGTCGCGGCGCGACTACGAGAAGCTGGTCGGCGCGCGTCCCGTCGCCAAGGGGCCGCGGCCCGAGCAGAACGCCCCCATGACCGAGGTCAGCTTCGCCGAGGCGCGCGGCTATGCCAGCAAGGCCGGACGCCGCCTGATGACGCCGGCCGAGTGGGACCTGGCCATCATCACCGACGGCTTCTCACCCGCGGGCATGCTGTTGTGGGAGTGGGTCGACGATGGCGGCACCGCCAGCGACCCCAGGCAGCGCCCGCTGCGCAAGGCCCCGGTGGGCACCGATCAGCGCCCGCCCACGCGCTACAAGGACGTCGCCTTCCGCCTGGCCGCCGACCTGCCGTAGCGCTACTCGGGGACGCAGCGGTACAGCATGACGTCGTTCGAGAAGGCGTTGGCGAAGGCGATGTCGGGGCAGTGGTCGCCGTCGAGGTCGGCGATGACGAGCGGGGTCGGCGCCACTCCGGTGGCCAGCGAGCGCCAGTAGCCGAGGTTGCCCGCGCCGTCGCTCAGCAGGAGATCGACCCGGTCGGCGGCCTTGGCGGTGACCACCAGATCGAGGTCGCCGTCAGCGTCGAGGTCGGCGGCGGCGACCGCGCCAGGCTGACCGGCCAGGGGCAGCGTGCGCATCACGAGGGCGGCGCCCGGGGCGGACAGCTCGCCGATGAAGAGCGCGTCGCCCTGGTTGGCGGCGCCGATCAGCTCGAGCGCGCGGTCGCCGTCGAGCTGGGCCGCGATGACCCCGAGCGGCCAGCCGCCGGTCGGCCCGGTGCTCGTGCTCGTGCTCGTGCTCGTGCTCGTGCTCGTGCTCGTGCTCGTGAGCCACAGCTCGCCGGCGCGCGTCCCGGTCACGGCCACGTCGCCGCGACCGTCGCGATCGACGTCCTCGAGCAGGACCGAGGACGCCCCGGTCGGCCCGGCCAGCTCCTCCATCGCCGCCAGTCCACCGCGGCCATCACCGCGCAGCAGCGTCGTGGTCTCGCCCGCGAAGCTGGCGACCGCCAGGTCGACATGGCCATCGCCGTCGCGGTCGCCCGCCGCCAGCGCGAACGGTGTCCGTACCGCCGCCACCGTCCACGGCGCGAAGCCCGCCGCCCCCCCGCGCAGCAGCAGCACCTCGCCGCGCCCCGGCTGCGCCAGCGCGAGATCCTGGTGGCCATCCTCGTCGAAGTCGGCCGCCACCAGCGACGGCGTGCCCTCGGGCAGGCTCAGCCCCTGCCCTGTCAGCCCGCCGGCCCCGTCATTGACCAGCAGCGTCAGCTCGGGCCGCACCGAGCTCGGCACCACCAGATCGAGGTCCCCGTCGGCGTCGAGGTCGAGCGCGACCATGGCCACCGGATGCTCCCCGACCGGCACCCGCGCGACGCGCCGATAGCCAGCCGGCCTGGGCGCGCGCGCCTCTGCAGCCACGCCACAGCCGGCCAGCCCGACGACGACCACCACCGCGATCAGGATGCACCCACGCAAGCGCCGCAGTATAAACTCGGCCTCTTCGACTGGACTGGAGATCACATGACGCGCCTGCTCCGCGGACTCGCCCTGCTCGCCCTGGCCACCACCCTGCCCGCCTGCGGCGGCGGCGACGACGACGGTCCCGCGGCCGACGCCTCGGTCAGCCCCGACGCCACCCGCGACAGCGGCGGCAGCAACCCCGACGCCGCGCGCGACAGCGGCAGCACCCTGGTCGATGCCACCGTGACCGCGCCGCCCGTGATCAGCCGGGTGACCTGGACCCCGGCGGCCGGCTGCGTGGCCGGCACCAGCAGCAACTTCACCATCGCCATCACGGTGACCGACGCCGATACCGCGGCGGGCAGCCTGATCTACTCGGGCTCGGCGGCCGGCTGCTCGGGCAGCGTGACCACCAACCCGGGCACCCTGAACTGCCCCAACCTGGCGCCCTACACCGGCAGCGTGACGGTGCGCGACCCCCAGGGCAACATGGACACCCAGGGCATCATCATCTCGCCGTGCACCGCCGGGGCCGCGCCGTAGCGCGCGCGTTGACGCTGGTTCGGCGCCCGACTAAGCTGCCAACCTCATGAATCGTCCAGGTGATGCGGACATCGACCGCTTGGTCGAGGTGATCGCCACACGGGTGCGCGACCGTCTCGGCCAGGGTGCGCCTGCGCCCGCGCCCGGCGGCCTGCCGGCCTCGGGTCCAGCACGCCTCCAGGTCCTCAAGGAGACCCCGTGTCACGACGACTCCGGGGTCGAGGTCGGCTGCGAGGAGTGCGGCATGTGCACCCTGCGCCGGCCGTGGTCGGTGCGCGCCATCGAGGACGCCGGGGCGGTCCGCGTCGGGGCGGCGGCGGGCGTCGGCGAGGTCCCGGCCGACATGGCCCGCCTCATCGATCACACCCTGCTCAAGGCCGACGCCACCCGCGAGGACGTGCGCAAGCTGTGTGAAGAGGCGCGCAAGCACCACTTCGCCTCGGTCTGCGTCAACACCACCTGGGTCCCGTTCTGCCGCGCCATGCTGGCCGGCTCGGGCGTCATGGTGTGCACCGTGGTCGGCTTCCCGCTCGGCGCCATGTCGCCCAACGCCAAGGCCTTCGAGGCCCGCGAGGCGGTGCGCGCCGGCGCCGACGAGGTCGACATGGTGCTCAACATCGGGGCGCTCAAGTCGAAGGACTACAACCTGGTGTTCGAGGACATCTGCAAGGTGGTGCAGGCGTCCAAGCCCGCGCACGTGAAGGTCATCCTGGAGACCGGCGCGCTCGACAACGAGCAGAAGATCATCGCCATCTCGCTGTCCAAGCTGGCCGGCGCCCACTTCGTCAAGACCTCGACCGGCTTCGGCCCCGGCGGCGCCACCGTCGACGACATCGCGCTGATGCGGCGCCTGGTCGGCAGCGAGATGGGCGTCAAGGCCTCGGGCGGCGTGCGCACCCGCGAGGACGCCGAGAACATGGCGCGCGCCGGCGCCAGCCGCATCGGCGCCAGCGCGTCGGTGGCCATCGTCAGCGCCGCGCCCGGCAGCAAGAGCGCGCCGGCACCGTCGGCCGCGCCGGCCGCGCGCAGCTTCGGCAAGCCCCTGCCCGTCCGCGGTGGCAAGGCAGCCGGCGCCCCCGCGCCCGGCGCCGCGCCGGCCAAGCCGAAGGGCGGCTACTGATGCAGACCCAGCGCGTCATCCTCATCGTGCTCGACGGCTGCGGCTGCGGCGCCACCCAGGACGCCGGCAAGTACCACGACGAGGGCTCCAACACGCTGGGCCACTGCGCGCACGCCGTCGGCGGGCTGTCGCTGCCCGCGCTGGCCGACGCGGGCCTGGGCAACCTGACCAGCATCGAGGGCGTCGCGCCGGTCGCGCACGCCCACGGCGCCTTCGGCAAGATGGCCGAGGCCTCCTGTGGCAAGGACACCCAGACCGGCCACTGGGAGATGGCCGGGCTGCGCATCGACGACGCCTTCACCACGTTCTCGACCGGCTTCCCGCCCGAGATCATCGACGCCTTCCGCAAGGCCACCGGGCGTGGCGTGCTCGGCAACAAGGCCGCCTCGGGCACCGTCATCCTCGACGAGCTCGCGCCCAAGCACCTCGAGACCGGCGACTTCATCGTCTACACCAGCGCCGACTCGGTGTTCCAGATCGCCGCGCACGAGGACAAGGTCCCGCTCGAGGAGCTCTACGCAGCCGGCCACGCCGCGCGCAAGATCCTGGATCCCTATCGCGTCGGGCGCGTCATCCTGCGCCCCTTCGTGGGCGAGGCCGGCAAGTGGAAGCGCACCTACAACCGGCGCGACTTCGCGATGCCGCCGCCGGCGCCGACCGTGCTCGATCACCTCAAGGGCGCTGGCCACGAGGTCGTCGCGGTGGGCAAGATCGACGACATCTTCGCCGGGCGTGGCGTCACCCGCGCCATCCACACCGAGGGCAACGCCGACGGCCTCGAGCACACCCTGAAGCTGCTCGGCGAGGTCGACCGCGGCCTCGTCTTCGTCAACCTGGTCGACTTCGACATGCTGTACGGCCATCGCCGCGATCCCGCCGGCTATGCCCGCGCGCTGACCGAGTTCGACACCTGGCTGCCGCGCCTGCGCAGCGCGCTGGGCCCCGGCGACATCGCCATCCTGAGCTCCGACCACGGCAACGACCCCTGCGCGCCGGGCACCGACCACACCCGCGAGCACGTGCCGCTGCTGGCCTTCGGCCCCTCCCGCGCCGAGGGCGCCGACCTCGGCGTGCGCAAGACCTTCGCCGACATCGGGGCCACCGTGGCCGACGCCTTCGGGGTCACCGCGCCGCCGCACGGCGAGTCCTTCTTCGCGCGGATAGCGCCTTAACCATGCGCGCGCAGGAGCTGATCGCGCGCAAGCGCGATGGCGGCGAGCTCGCGCCCGCAGAGCTGCGCGCGCTGGTCGCCGGCATCACCGACGGCAGCGTGCCCGACTACCAGGCCGCGGCCTTCCTGATGGCGGTGTTCTTCCGCGGCATGACGCCGGCCGAGCTGGCGGCATGGGCGGACGCCATGCTGCGCTCGGGCGACGTGCTGGATCTGTCGGCCGTCGCCGCGCGCAAGGTCGACAAGCACTCGACCGGCGGCGTGGGCGACAAGATCTCGCTGCCGCTGGCGCCCGCGGTGGCGGCCTGCGGGGTCGCGGTGCCCATGGTGTCGGGGCGCGGCCTGGGCCACACCGGCGGCACCCTCGACAAGCTGGAGGCCATCCCCGGCTTCTCGGTCAACCTGCCGGTGGAGCGCTTCCGCGCCCAGGTCGCCGAGCTGGGCGTGTGCATGATCGGGCAGACCGAGCGCATCGCGCCCGCCGATCGCAAGCTGTATGCGCTGCGCGACGTCACCGCGACGGTCGAGTCGATCCCGCTGATCGCCTCCAGCATCATGTCGAAGAAGCTGGCCGAGGGCATCGACGCCCTGGTGCTGGACCAGAAGGTCGGCGCCGGCGCCTTCATGAAGCGGATCGAGGACGCCCGCGCGCTGGCGCGCACCATCATCGGCATCGGGCGCGCCGCCGGCAAGCGCGTGACCGCGCTGATCACCGCGATGGATCAGCCCATCGGGCGCGCGGTCGGCAACGCCAGCGAGGTCGAGGAGTCGATCGAGACCCTGCGTGGCCGCGGCCCGGCCGACACCCGCGAGCTGACGGTGGCGCTGGGCGCCGAGATGCTGGTGCTGGGCGGCGCGGCCGCCGACAGCGCGGCCGGGCGCGCGCGCATCGAGGCGGTGCTCGACGGCGGCCAGGCGCTGGAGCGCTTCGCCAAGATGATCGCGGCGCAGGGCGGCGACGCCCGCGTGTGCGAGGACACCGGACGGCTGCCGCAGGCGCGCACGCGGCGCGAGGTGCTCGCGGCGAGCGCAGGCGTGGTCGAGGAGATCAACGCCGAGGCGGTCGGCATCGCCGCGATGATGCTGGGGGCGGGACGGCGCACCAAGGAGGACCGCATCGATCCCGCGGTCGGCATCGACGTCCTCAAGAAGGTGGGCGACCGGGTCGCCGCCGGCGAGCCGCTGGCGCTGCTGCGGGTCAACGACGCCGCGCAGGCCGACGCTGCCGCGGCGCGCTATCTGGGTGCGGTGCGCATCGGCACCGGGGCCGGCGCGCCAGCGCTGCGCCCGACCGTGCTGGAGGTCCTGCGTGATGGCGATGGAGGTGGTCCGTGAGTGAATCGACCCTGTGGGACGAGCTGCAGCGCGCCGCCGAGGTGGTGCGCAGCAAGATCGGCGCGCGCCACCCGACCGTGGGCGTCATCCTGGGCAGCGGCCTGGGCGCCTTCGCCGACACCCTGACCGACGCGGTCGCCATCCCGTACGGCGAGCTGCCCGGCTTCCCCAGCTCCAGCGTGGTCGGCCACAGCGGGCGCCTGGTCGCGGGCAAGGTCGGCGACACCCAGGTGCTGGCCATGCAGGGCCGCGTGCACTACTACGAGGGCCACCCGATCGCGCGCGTGGTCTTCCCGGTGCGCACCATGGTCGCGCTGGGCGCGCGCACCCTGGTCATCACCAACGCGGCCGGCGGCGTCAACCCGAGCTACCGCCCGGGTGATCTGGTGCTGATCCGCGATCACCTCAACATGCTGGGCGAGAGCCCGCTGCGCGGCCCCAACGACGACCGCCTGGGCCCGCGCTTCCCCGACATGACCGAGGCCTACCCGGCCACGCTGCGCGCCTTCGCCCGCGAGCGCGCGCGCGGCCTCGGCCTCGAGCTCGCCGAGGGCGTCTACTGCGCGCTGTCGGGGCCGTGCTACGAGACCCCGGCCGAGGTGCGCATGCTGGCGACCCTGGGGGCCGACCTGGCCGGCATGTCGACGGTGCCCGAGGTCATCGCGGCGGCGCACATGGGCGCCCGCGTGCTGGGGATCTCGTGTGTGACCAACCAGGCCGCCGGCCTCGGGGTCGGCAAGCTGTCGCACGCCGAGGTGACCGAGACCGCGGAGCGCATCCGCGGCACGTTCACCAGGCTCATCGCCGACCTGCTGGCCGGCATCGGAGGGGTGCCATGAAGATCCGCGCACGCAGCACCTCGAGCCGCGCCGCGGTGCGGCCGCCCGACGACGCCAGCCCCGACGGCTCGCTCGAGCTGGCGGCCGCGGCCGCGCGCGGCAACGCCTACGCGCCCTACTCGTCATACCTGGTCGGCGCCGCGGTGCGCACTGCCTCGGGCCGGGTCTTCACCGGCGCCAACGTGGAGAACGCCTCGTATGGCCTGACCCTGTGCGCCGAGCGCGCCGCCATCGCCGCCGCGGTCAACGCCGGCGAGCGCCGCCTCAGCGCCCTCGCGGTGGTGACGCAGAGCGAGCCGCCGGCCGCGCCCTGCGGCATGTGCCGCCAGACCCTGGCCGAGTTCGCCGCTGACGATCTCGAGATCGTGCTGGTCAGCGCCTCGGGCAAGCGCCTCAAGACCACGCTGGGCGCCCTGCTGCCGCACGCGTTCCGCCCCGCTGCCCTCGGCAAATGAAGAGCCTGACCGGACAGCGGGCCTCGTGCCCGGGGCACGAGCAGAACCGGACCGGACAGCGGGCCTCGTGCCCGGGGCACGAGAACCGGACCGGACAGCGTGCCTTGTGCCCAAGGCACGAGCAGAACCGGACCGGACAGCGGGCCTTGTGCCCGGGGCACAAGGCCCGCTGATGCGCGACCTCGTCATCCGCGGCGGCACCGTGGTGACCATGGACCCCACCCGGCGGGTGGTGACAGGTGACCTCATGGTCGCCGACGGCGCCATCGCGGCCATCGGCGGCGACGACTTCACCGCGCGCGGGCCCAGCCTGGACGCCAGCGGCTGCCTGGTCATCCCCGGCCTCATCCAGTCGCACATCCACATGTGCCAGACCCTGATGCGCGGGCGCGCCGACGACCTCGACCTGCTGGGCTGGCTGCGCCAGCGCATCTGGCCCTACGAGGGCGCGCTCGACGAGGCCGCGACCCGGGCCTCGGCCGAGCTGGCCTGCGCCGAGCTGCTGCTCGGCGGCACAACCGCGATCCTCGATATGGCCACGGTGCGCCACACCGACGCCATCTTCGCCGCCGCGCAGCAGAGCGGGCTGCGCGCCACCATCGGCAAGGCCATGATGGACGCTGGCGCCGAGGTCCCGGCGTCGCTGCGCGAGGACAGCCAGGCCTCGATCGACGAGAGCCTGGCGCTGGTGGCGCGCTGGCACGGCGCCTCGGGCGATCGGCTGCGCTACGCCTGGGCGCCGCGCTTCGTGCTGTCGTGCAGCGAGGGCCTGCTGCGCGACACCGTGGCCGAGGCGCGCCGCACCGGCACCCGCATCCACACCCACGCCAGCGAGCAGCAGGCCGAGATCGAGGTCGTGCGCCGCGAGCGTGGCATGGACAACGTGAGCTACCTCGATCACCTGGGCATGACCGGGGCCGACGTCGGCCTGGCGCACTGCGTGTGGCTCAGCGAGGCCGAGCGCGCCATCCTGGCCCGCTCGCACACCCACGTGCTGCACTGCCCGTCGTCGAACCTGAAGCTGGGCAGCGGCATCGCCGACGTGCCCGACCTCCTGGCGCGCGGGATCTCGGTGTCCATCGGCGCCGACGGCGCGCCGTGCAACAACAACCTCGACGCCTGGCAGGAGCTGCGCCTGGCCGCGCTGCTGCCCAAGCACCGCGCCGGCGTCACCGCGCTGCCGGCCCAGCAGGCCTTCGAGCTGGCCACCCTGGGCGGCGCCCGCGCGCTCGGCCTCGAGGACCGCATCGGCTCGCTCGAGCTCGGCAAGCGCGCCGACATCGTGGTGGTCGACGTCGAGCGCGCCCATGTGGCGCCCGCGGAGTCGCCCTATGCGGCGCTGGTGTACTCGTGCCGCGCCAGCGATGTGCGCCACGTGGTGGTCGACGGCCAGATCGTCGTGCGCGACGGCAAGCTGGAGACGCTGGAGGTCCCGCGCGTGGTCGCGGCCGCGCGCGCGCACGCCCGGCGCATCGCAAACACGCTGTAACCGCGCACGAATTGCGCTGTAACTGCCCCCGCACGTGCGGCATCCGATCCCGCACAAACATGCTATCAATCGCCCATGTCTGACGAGATCGAGAAGGTCGTGATCATCGGCTCCGGCCCCGCCGGCCACACCGCCGCCGTGTACGCCGCGCGCGCCAACCTGAACCCGCTGATGTTCGAGGGCTTCATGGCGGGCGGCGTCGCCGCCGGTGGCCAGCTCACCACCACCACCGAGGTCGAGAACTACCCTGGCTTCCCCGAGGGCGTCGACGGCACCGAGCTGATGGACCGCATGCGCAAGCAGTCGACGCGCTTCGGCACCCGCATCCACACCGAGACGGTGGAGTCGATCGATCTCTCGAAGCGCCCGTTCCGCGTCAAGTCGACCGACCGCGAGGTGCTGGCCCAGACCGTCATCATCACCACGGGCGCCACCGCCAAGCGTCTCTTCATCAAGGGCGAGGATCGCCTGTGGCAGGCCGGCATCTCGGCCTGCGCGGTGTGCGACGGCGCGCTGCCGATCTACCGCCAGAAGGTCCTCGTGGTGGTCGGCGGCGGCGACACCGCGGTCGAGGAGGCCACGCACCTGACCAAGTTCGGCAGCAAGGTCGTGGTCGTGCATCGCCGCCACGAGCTGCGCGCCTCCAAGATCATGCAGAAGCGCCTGTTCGATAACCCCAAGATCGAGATGATGTGGGACTCCGCTGTCGAGGAGGCCCTGGGCGACAAGGCGCTGACCGCGGTGCGGGTCAAGAACCTGAAGACCGGCGCCACCACCGACGTCCCCGCCGGCGGCCTGTTCTACGCCATCGGCCACGTGCCCAACACCTCGTTCCTGGCTGGCCAGCTGACCCTCGACGAGACCGGCTACATCGTGACCAAGCCGGGCACCACGCAGACCTCGGTCGAGGGCTGCTTCGCCGCCGGTGACGTGCAGGACAAGCAGTGGCGCCAGGCCGTGACCGCGGCCGGCACCGGCTGCATGGCGGCCCTCGAGGCCGAACGCTTCATCCACGAGCATCACTGAGTGAGCGCCGCCCCCGCCCCGGCTCCGGCGCCTGCCAAAGTGCCGGATGCGGCGCCGCGCGGCCTGGTGGTGGCGGCCTTCATCTGCATCTACACGGTCTGGGGCTCGACCTACCTGGCCATCCGCTATGCGGTGGCGACGCTGCCGCCGTTCCTGATGGCGGGGGCGCGCTTCCTGTTCGCGGGCGGCCTGATGGTGGGCTGGGCACGCTTGCGCGGGGCGCCGGCGCCGACGCGCCGCGAGTGGAAGAGCACCATCATCATCGGCGCGCTGCTGCTGCTGGGCGGCAACGGCGGCGTGGTGTGGGCCGAGACCCGGGTGACCTCCAGCCTGGCGGCGCTGCTGGTGGCCACGGTGCCGCTGTGGATGGCGCTGGGCGACTGGCTGCGGCCGCGCGGGGTGCGTCCCACCGCGCGCACCGCGCTGGGGCTGGCGCTGGGCTTCGGCGGCGTGGTGGTGCTGATCGGGCCGCGCAACCTGGTCGGCGGCGGGGACGTCTCGCTGGCCGGGGTCATCGCCATCATGGTCGGCTGCATGGCCTGGTCGGTGGGGTCGCTGTATGCGCGCAGCGCCGACCTGCCGCGCTCGCCGGTGCTGGCGACCGGGATGGAGATGCTGGCGGGTGGCGTGCTGATGACACTGCTCGGCCTCGTGCGCAGCGAGCATGTCGGGCTGACCGCGGCGGCCTTCACGCCGCGCGCGCTGGCGGCGCTGGGCTACCTGGTGGTGGCCGGATCGCTGCTGGGCTTCACGTCGTATGTGTGGCTGCTGCGGGTGTCGACGCCGGCGCGCGTGGGCACCTATGCCTACGTGAACCCGGTCATCGCGGTGCTGCTGGGCACGCTGATCGCGGGCGAGACCCTGAACCCGCGCGCCGCGCTGGCCGCCGTCATCATCGTCAGCGCGGTCGTGGTCATCGTCAGCGCCAAGAAGGAAGTGAAGGTCGGCTAGCGCGGGGGCTGGCGGCGCTGCACGGTGAACTGGCCGAACAGCGGGTGCTCGCCAGGCTCGACCGGGTCGCCGCGCAGCAGACAGTCGAAGCTCGCCAGCTCGAAGCGCACCGGGTTGCCCTGGAAGCTCCCGGCGTCGAGGGTCACCGCGCCGCGCACGATCAGCCCATCGGGGATGCCGGCGCCGGCGACGCCCTGGTGCAGCGTGAGCCAGGCGCCCGACTCGGCGTCGAAGCGCCAGCGCTGCTGGCGCAGATGCTCGGGTGCGCCCCAGGGCGTGAGGTCGAAGGAGAGGTCGAGATGCAGGCCGCTGCTCACCATGAGGTCGACCCGGCCGTTGTCGTCTCGAGCCGACAGCGTCATCGGGGCCAGCTCGACGCCGAGCACCTCGACGCCGCGGTGGAACACGTGAGCCGCGAGGTCGAGCCCGCTGGCCTGCAGCGGCGCGTGCAGCTGGCCCAGCGTACCGTGGAAGCGCGCGTGGTCGATGGCGATGCCCAGGTCGCCGAGCTCGACCAGGGTGGCACCGAGGTCGAGCTCGATGCGGGCCTGCTGCTGGGCTCGATCGAGCTCGACCTCCAGGAGCGCCGCGCTGCGCGGCACCCGCACCGACAGCCAGCCCGCCGCCGTGTGCAGCTCCGCCTCGAGCGGCGTGGTCACCGCGACCACGAGCTTGACCAGCTGCGCGGGCTTGCGAGTCAGCGTCACCGTGAGGTTGCCACCCAGACGGGCCAGCTCCGCGGGGTCCCAGCCCGCCCCCAGCAGCGCGCGGTGCAGCGCAGCCAGGTCGAGTTGGGCGCGCACGACGGTGGGCTCGAGCTCGAGCACCAGCGCGGCCGGCCGCTGCTGCGCCCCACCGACGGTCAACCTGACCCCGCGCTCGGTCAGCTCGGCGTCGACGTCGAGGCGATGCCAGCCCTCCACCAGGGCGAGCCCGAGCTCCTCGGCCAGGGCGGTGCCGGCGCGGCGGGCGGCCTCGCCGTCGGGCAGCGGCGACAGCCGCGCGCTCTGATCGACCTCGAACAGCGGCAGCGCCTGCTCCAGCAGCCCGAGCACGCGCCGGGCCGACTGGCCCTGGCGATCGACGACCGCCAGGGTGTCGCCCAGATCCACCACGGCCTCGGGCAGCTGGTCGGACAGCCGCGCGCGCGCCTCTCCGTGGGGCTCCGCCTCGGGCACGCAGCCCATCGTCAGCATCGTCGCGACCAGGCCGAGGCCCGCCATCACCCATCTGCTCATGCAGGGTGGATTGCGCGAGCCGCTCGATCCTTCACCTGCGAGGGGGAGTGCCGCGACTTGCCAGGCGGGAGCCTGTGGTCGCGAGGGGTTGCTAGCGGGCGACCATGGCGCCCGACAGGTCGGCGGGGGCCATGGGGGCAGACGCGTGGGCGTGGACGCGCTTCCAGCCGTCGGCGCCACGCTCGAAGACCTCGGTGACGCGGTTCTGCACGCTGACGGGCGCCCCGCCGACGTCGCCGGTCAGGGTGACCAGGTAGGTCGCGAAGCCCCAGGTGCCGCGCTGCGAGACCCAGACGTGCGCGGGGCCGTAGCTCGGCGTCAGCGGCGCGGTCACCGGCGGCTTGGGCTCGCCGGCATAGTCGGTGCCGGTCCAGCGCTCGCCGGGGGCGGTGCCCACGATGAGCACGGTGGGCGCGGTCGAGGTGTAGCGGCGCACCGCGTCCCAGCCGCCCTGCTGCATCGCCATCACGGTCTGGTACAGCTCGCTGGCGGTGGGCGAGATGGTCTGCTGGATCTGCGTCGGCTGCGTCGCGGTGCCCGCGGCGGCGCGTGCCAGCAGCGCGCCGTCGGCGATGGCCACCGAAGTGTGGCCGCCCACGATGCGCAGCCGGTTGTCATAGCCGCGCTCGAACACCAGCGTCATGCGCATGGGCAGCGCGAACTGGCGCTCGCCCTGGAAGGTCAGGACCTCGAACTCGACATAGGCGACGCCGCCGCTGTTGTCGGCCGCGGCGTAGGTCTGGATGTCGGTCTGCCGCACCAGGATCCCGCCGCGCGCCAGCGAGCGCCGGATGGTGTCGGAGAACGCCTGCGGGCCGACATACAGCTCACCGGGGCCCGAGCCCAGCATGAAGCTGTATGGATCGGGCGAGAAGTGCGCCAGGTAGCGGTTGGCGTCGCCCTTGGTCAGGGCGTCATCGAGGTCGGCGACCTCGGCGATCATCTCGAGGCGCGGCGGCCGCCACGGCGCCGGCGGCAGCTGCGAGCCCGGCCCCGGGGTCGGCGCCGGCGCAGGCAGGGTGGACGAGCGTTTGGGGCAGCCGCCGAGCAAGGCCAGCGTCAGCAGCGCGAGGGATCTGGTGATCGTCTTCAAGGTAGCCTCATCTTCGCGTAGTCGGGCGGCGTGTCAATGTCGTAGCGCACTCCGGGATCGCTGCAATTGACGCGGATCACGCGGGGATTTTCGGCCAGCAGCGCCCGCGCCCCGCCGCGCGCGCCGAGCCCCGGGTCGGCCAGCGCGGCAAAGTGCAGCCGCCCGAACCAGACCGGGTGACCACCGCGACCGTCGAGCATGGGCACCACGATGGCCTCGGCGGTCGCCCGCGCCAGGATGGCGGCCACCGTGTCGGACCGCACCAGTGGGTGATCGACCGGCCACACCAGCGCGCCGTCGTCATCGCCGGCCGCGACCCCGACACCGGCCGCGATCGACGACGCCATGCCCCGGTCGATGTCGTCATTGACCACCACGGTGGCCTGCAGCACACGCGCAGCGGCTGCAACCTCACTGACGAACGGCCCCCCGACCACCACCACCGGCCGCAGCCCCGCCGCCCGCACCCCCTCGACGACCGCGCGCAGAAATGTCCGCCCGCCAACCTCGAGCAGCGCCTTGGCCACGCCCCCCATGCGCTCCCCCCGCCCCGCCGCCAGAATGACCCCCAGCCCGCTCACGTATCCGTGCCCGTGCCCGTGCCCGTGCCCGTGCCCGTGCCCGTCCTCCTCCTCACTTCTCGCTCTCCTGCTCGACCTCGACCTCGACCTCCGCCGGCCCGTCTCCGCTCCTCGGCTGCCCGGCATGCCTGACCTGGATCAACTCCGCCGCGATCGACACCGCGATCTCCTCCGGCGTCTCGGCCCCGATGTCCAGCCCCACCGGCATCCGCACGCGCGCGATCCGCTCCGCCGCCACGCCGCGCGCCTCCAGCCGGCGCCTGAAGCGCCCCGCCTTGCCACGCGACCCGATCACCCCCAGCCAGCCCAGCTCGCGCCCGATCAGCGCCTCCAGCAGCTGCTGATCCACCGCATGATCACGCGTCGCGATCAGCACCGACGTGCGCGGCCCCAGCGGCAGCGCCTGTGCCCACGACGGCGTATCGAAGCCATGCACCAGCTGCGCGCCCGGAAAGCGCGCCTCCGAGGCGAACTCCTCCAGCTCGTCGATCACCCAGAGCGCGAAGCCGATGCTGTGCGCCAGCGGCGCCAGCGCCAGCGCGACATGACCCGCGCCGAAGATCACCAGCGGCGGCGGCGCCGTCACCACATCGATGAAGACCTCCATCTCACCTCCACAGCACATGCCCAGCTCGTGCGTCAGATGAAAGCGCACCGCCCGCGAGCGCCCCGCCGCCAGCGCGGCCCGCGCCGCTTCGGTCACCTTGTGCTCCCAGCGCCCGCCCCCGATGGTGCCCAGGATCTGGTCCTCGAGCACCATCATGCGCGCCCCCACGTGGCGCGGCGTCGACCCTGCCGTCCTGACCACGGTGACCCACGCGAAGCCGACCCCGGCCGCGGCCAGCCGCGCCGCCTCGGTCCACAGCTGGGCCGGCGCCTTCACCGCAGCGCCCGCAGCGCCGTCCCCGCGCGCACCCCGGTCGCCACGCCAGCGCGCACCGCGACCTGCCCCGCCACCACCACATGCTCGATCCCCACCGGGCCACGCGCCGGGTCGGTGTAGGTCGCCACATCCAGCACCCGCGCCGCGTCGAACACCACCACGTCGGCCGCCGTGCCCGCGACCAGCCGCCCGCGCCCATCCAGCCGCATGGCGTCCGCGGCCTGCGCCGACAGCTTGTACACCGCGTCCTCCAGCGTCAGCACGCCGCGCTCGCGCACATAGCGCCCCAGCACACGAGGGAAGCTGCCCCAGGTGCGCGGATGCGGCCGCCCACCCAGCAGCCCGTCGGTGCACAGGTTGACCCAGGGCAGCTTCAAGATCCGCTCCACCACGGCCTCGTCCTGGCTGAACGTGATCATCGACACCGCCAGCCGCTCGGCCGCGAGCAGGTCGAGCACGAAGCCCAGCACGTCGCCGTCCTGCCCCGCCGCCTGCGCCGCCTCGACCAGGTTCTTGCCCACCACCTCGGGCCGCCGCCCCGACGGCACGTCGGCGATCATGATGGCCTCGGGTCCCGTGCGCAGCCACGAGCTCGGCCCGTCCTCGGCCGAGGGCGCCTCGATGGCGCGCCGGATCCGCGCGCGCTCCGCCGCGTCGCCCAGCCGTCGCGTGGCCTCGCCCGCGCCGCCCGCCTGCGCCCAGCGCGGAAGCAGCTGCCCCAGCGACGTCGAGCTCGCCGTGTAAGGATACTGATCGCCGGTCACGTGCACACCGTCGGCGCGCGCCGCCTCGATCAGCTCCAGCCACGCGCCACACAGGTGCACGTTGCGCTGGCCCAGGATCTTCATGTGTGACAGGTGCAGCTGCACGCCCGAGGCGCGGGCGATCCCCAGCACCTCCTCGGTGGCGGCCAAGAGGTCGTCGCTCTCGCTGCGCAGGTGCACCGCGAACAGGCCACCCACCGCCGCGACCTCGCGACACAGCGCGCTCAGCTCGGCGGCGCTCGCGTGCAGACACGGCTCATAGATGAGGCCCGTCGACAGCCCCAGCGCGCCCTCGGCCAGCCCGGCACGCAGCTGGGCGCACATGCGCGCGATCCCCTCCGGCCCCGGCGCCCGCGCCTCCGCCCCACGCCCCAGCGCCAGCGTGCGCAGCGCCCCGTGCGGCACCAGGTAGCCCGCCGACAGCGCCGGTCGCGCCGCGTCGATGGCCGCCAGATAGCCGGCGACGTCGCGCCAGCGCCAGTCCACGTCGGCAGGGTCGCCGACCAGCCAGCGCAGCTCGTCGCGCACCGCCGCGGCGTCATCCAGTGGCGCCACGCTGAGGCCGTCCTGCCCGACCACGTCGGTGGTCACGCCCTGAAGGATCTTCATCGGCAGCGCCCCCGCGGCCGCCGACACCAGCGCCAGGTCGGTGTGCGCGTGGGTGTCGATGAAGCCCGGCGCCACCACCAGCCCCGCACAATCCAGCACCTCGGCCCCCGACGCCCCGGCCGGCAGCGCACCGCCACCCGGAATCACGCTCACCACCCGGCCCCGATCACACACCACGTCGGCACGCCGGCGCACCGGCGCCACGCCCGCGGCACAGTCGATCACCTCACCACCAGCCAGGACCAGCACGGCATGACAGTGCGAGAACTCGGCCAAAAATGCTAGGCTTCGCCGTCTTGAGCGTCGTCGTCGATAGTCTGGTCAAGCGCTATGGCAAGACCCCCGCGGTACACGGCGTCTCGTTCGAGGCCGTCCCTGGCAAGCTGACCACGCTGCTGGGGCCCTCGGGCTCGGGCAAGACCACGGTGCTGCGCTGCATCGCCGGCCTGGAGTCGCCCGACGCCGGCGCGGTGCGCATCGACGACACCGAGGTCACCTACACCTCGCCGCAGCAGCGCGGCATCGGCATGGTGTTCCAGTCCTACGCCCTGTTCCGCCACATGACGGTGCGCGAGAACATCGCCTTCGGCCTCGCGGTGCGCAAGGTGTCGCCCGCCGATCAGACCGCGCGCGTGGACGAGCTGCTGACCCTGCTCGGCCTCGGCGAGCTGGCGCACCGGCTGCCGCCGCAGCTGTCGGGCGGCCAGCGCCAGCGCGTCGCCTTCGCGCGCGCGCTGGCCCCGCGCCCGCGCGTCTTGCTGCTCGACGAGCCGTTCTCGGCGCTCGACGCCCGGGTGCGCCAGGAGCTGCGCGACTGGACCCGGCGCATGCACGACGAGCTGCACGTGACGTCGATCCTGGTCACCCACGATCAGGAAGAGGCCATGGAGCTGTCGGCCCGCGTGGTGGTGATGAACCAGGGCAAGATCGAGCAGATCGGCTCGCCCACCGAGGTCTACGATCACCCCGCCACGCCCTTCGTGGCCAGCTTCGTGGGCGCCGCCAACGTGGTCGAGCGTGCCGGCGCCGGCCCCGGCGGCGCCACGCAGAAGGAGTATGTCCGCCCCCACGAGGTGCGCCTGAGCCGGCAGACGCCCGCGCAGCAGGACGCCGACGGCAACGACCTCGCCGACCCGGGCGCCGACCCGCTGTCGTCGGCGCGCGTCGAGCGCATCGTGCGCCTGGGTGGCAGCGCCAAGCTGACCGTGCGCACCGCCGACGGCCAGTCCATGGTCGTCAGCCTGACCAGCCGCGAGCTCGAGGAGCTGGCCCTGGCCGAGGGCGACCGCGTCACCATCGATCTCCGCTCGACGAAGATCTTCGTCGAGGACTACAGTATCTAGCCGTGGGGATCTTCAACGACATCGCCGAGACGGTCGGGCGCACGCCGCTGGTGCGCATCTCGAAGCGGCTCAACCGGGGCCAGGGCGAGCTGCTGGCCAAGCTGGAGTCGCGCAACCCGGTGGGCAGCGCCAAGGATCGCGTCGCGGTCGCGCTGATCACCGACGCCGAGAAGCGTGGCGTGCTGAAGCCCGGCGGCACCATCGTCGAGCCGACCAGCGGCAACACCGGCCTCGGCCTGGCCTTCGTCGCCGCCGCGCGCGGCTACAAGCTGATCCTGACCATGCCCGAGACCATGAGCCGCGAGCGCGTCGCGCTGCTGCGCTTCATGGGCGCCCGCGTGGAGAAGACCCCGGGCAGCCTGATGAAGGAGGCCGTCAAGCGCGCCCAGGAGCTGTGCGCCTCGACCCCGGGCGCCATCACCCTGCAGCAGTTCGAGAACCCGGCCAACCCGCGCGCGCACTACGACACCACCGCGCCCGAGATCTGGGCCGACGTGGACGGCAAGCTCGACTACTTCGTGGCCGGCGTGGGCACCGGTGGCACCATCACCGGGGTCGGCCAGTTCCTGCGCGAGCACGCCTCGACCTGCAAGGTCATCGCGGTCGAGCCCGCCAGCACGCCCGCGCTGTCGGGCGGCCGCATCGGCCCCAACGTCATCCAGGGCATCGGCGCCGGCTTCATCCCCAAGATCCTCGACCGCAAGGTCATCGACGAGGTCGTCACCGTGGCCGACGACGCCGCCTTCGACGCCGCGCGCGCGCTGGCCCGCGACGAGGGCATCCTGGCCGGGATCTCGTCGGGCGCCGCGATGGCCGCCGCGCTGGCGGTGGCCGCGCGCCCCGAGGCCGCCGGCAAGCGCATCGTGGTCGTGCTGCCCGACACCGGGGAGCGCTACGTGACCACGCGGCTGTTCGCCGATCTTCTCGGCGACAAGCCATAAGCACAGGTAGCTCCTGAGGATTCCGGCATCACGCAGGCCACGGGCGTGGCCGCGGGATTTGTCGTCGGGGGGCGCGCGCGGTAGACTCGTGCCGCGGGCATGAAGGAAGAACGAGAAGAGAAGGAACTCACGAGCTATCCGCCCACGCCAACCGGGCTGACCATCTTCTGGCTCGAGGTCCTCGAGCGTGCCCACGGCGGTGACGAGCCGGCCATCTCGAGCAAGCTGCGCTCGCTCAAGCTCAGCCCCGAGCACATGGCCGAGCTGTTCGGCCCCAGCCAGGGCGCCCGCGTATACGCCGAGTACGAGCGCGCGTTCGAGGCCTTCGCCGAGCAGGCGCCCACCGACCTGGCGCAGAAGATCCGCGAGCGCAGGTACGACGACGTCGAGATCATCGAGCTCTCCGAGCAGCGCCCCGATCAGCTGCTGGCCAACGACAAGAAGACGCTGGCCGCGCTGCGCACCAACACCCAGCTCTTCAACGTGCGCCTCAAGCGCAGCGAGGAAGACGGCGGAATCCGCATCGACACCTTTGCGTATCTGGAGGGCGGGTGGCGCGCGGCGCTCAAGATCGGTCGACTGCTGTAGCCCGCATCGCGGGGCTGCTGGTCGGCGTCTGTGTCGGCTTCGGCCTCGCCGCGCGCGCCGGCCGCCTCGGCCTCGGCGTCGCCACCACCGAGGCCCGCGTCATCGTGGCCCGCCGCGACGAGGCCCCCAGCCGCGAGGCCCTGGAGCGCCTGATCGCCGCCGGCCTGGTGTCGCCGTCCCAGCGCGGCAGCTCGGAGGGCGTGCGCGGCTTCGTGACCGGGCGCTCGATGACCCGCGAGGCCTACGCCGCGGTGTTCGGCAGCGAGCGCGCCCGCCAGCGCTTCGGCAGCTACAAGAGCTGGCGCGACGAGGTCCGCGTGCACGCCCCGCAGCGCTTCCCCGAGATCGTGACCCAGCGCGGCTTCACCGAGGTGCGCTCGTTCGACGTGTCGACCCTGGAGGGCGCGCGCCAGCTGCCCATCGAGCAGCCGCGCCTGGTGCTGGCGGCCATGGTGCGCGAGCGCCCGGTGTTCGCCATCGCGCTGGAGGACGGCCGCGGTGATCGGGTCTTCATCGGCGTGTTCGTCTATGACGGCGGCCGCTGGTGGGTGGCGCCCCTGCAGCCGTGAGCCTTTACGGGCGCCGCCCCGGCCCCGTAGGATGCGGCCGGTGCTGCCGCTCGCGACCCAGACCTGGCTGTATGGCTCGGCCAAGTTGCTGCTGGTGTTGCACGCCGCCGCCGCGATCGTCCTGATCGGCGCGTCGACCCACCACAGCATCATCACGGTGGGCTACCTGCGCGGCGTCTACAAGCAGCGCCTGGGCCGGATCTACGCCGCCACGGTGGCGGTCGCCTATGCGCTGACCTTCGCGCTGGGCAGCATCGTGTACCCGACCTACCGCTACCACGTGCGCGGCCTGTACCTCGATCGCCACGCCATCTGGGCCTCCAACCTGTTCGACATCAAGGAGAACTTCGCCGCCTTCGGGGTGCCGCTGGTGCTCGGCGTGCTGCTGCTCAGCCGCGTCATGCAGCCCAAGGAGGAGCGACACCTGCTGCCCCCGTACGCCGGGATGGTCTTCCTGTCGACCGCGATCATCTGGTTCAACACCTTCTCGGGGCTGGCCATCACCATGGCCAAGGGCGTGTGATGGCCGAGCCGTCGCCAGGGCCCAGGCACAAGGAGGCGCTGGCCCTCGCGGTGTGCGCCGGCACCATCGGCTTCGCGCTGGCGTTCGCCTATCCGGCCTACGCCAGGATCCGCGTGCTCTGGTACTACCCGCTGCAGCACCGCTGGGCCTTCGAGCTCAGGCCCAGCGCGCTGGCCATGGACTGGTATGGCCGCGTGGTGCTGGCGCTGGGGCTGGGCGCGCTCGCGGGCGTGCTGGCCTATGTGGTGGCGCGGCGCGTGAAGCCGTCGGCGCGCGCGCTGTGGTTGTGGGCGGGCTGGGCGCTGGCCGCCAGCCTGGTCGCCATGAGCCTGTATGTCTATCAGCTCGCGCGCAGGGTGCCGCACGCGGAGCCGCTGCCGTCGTGGTATCAGGCCAAGTGAGGGGGATCTCGATGAAGAGCAGGTTCGCGATGGCGACGCTGGGGCTGCTGCTGCTGTCCGCGTGTGGAGGTCCGCAGCGCGCGGCCACGCCGCACCGCCAGCCGCCGGTGGTCAGCAAGGAGTTCGGACTGCGCTTCGACGTGCCCGCGGGCTGGGCGGTCGAGAGCGTCGAGGTCTCCGACGTGCGCTTCCTGGTCAGGCTGGCGCAGGGCGACCTGGTGATGTGGGTCGGCGCGCGCGAGGGCGCCGAGTCGGATCCGGTGGCGGCGCTGCGCGAGCGCGGCGGCACCAAGGCCACCGTGAAGACCAGCTGGATGGAGCTGCCGGCGGCGATGACCAGCGCCGAGGCCAGCTTCTCCAGCGACGGCGGTCGCGTGGAGTCGCGCCTGCTCGCGGTGCGCGGCGGCTGTCACTACGAGATGACGCTGTCGGCGCCCAAGGCCGACGCCGCACGGGCGCGCGACCTGCTGCTCGAGCTGCGCCAGCAGGTCACCGGCCTGAGCGGGCCGACCCCGCTGGTGGAGCGCTGCAACGGGGCGGCGGCGCCGTGAGCGCGGGCCAGCCGCCGGCGCCCCCGCCGCCACCGGGCGGAGGCGCACGGGAACCGGACGCGGAGCTGGCGGTGCTGGCCGCCAACGCGCTGTTCTATGCCGCCTTCAGCCGGCGCGATGTCTCGGCCATGGAGGCGCTGTGGGCGCGCGCCGAGCCGGTGACCTGCATCCATCCCGGCTGGAACGCGCTGATCGGCCGCGACGAGGTGCTGCAGAGCTGGCGCGCCATCCTGGCCAACCCGGCGTCACCGTCGGTCGAGGCCTCGGGCGAGAGCGCGCACGTCGCTGGCGACGTGGCCTGGGTGCTGTGCACCGAGGCCGCGCCCGACGGCGAGGTCCAGCTCATCGCGACCAACATCTACCGCAGGGAAGACGGCCAGTGGCGCCTGTGTCATCACCAGGCCGGCATGCTGGCCAAGGCCTCGCCGCAAGCCGCCCGCACCCTGAACTGACCGCTCGTACGCCTGTAACCCACTGAAACCACGAGGGCAGAAAGCGCCGCCCAGGTCGGTACAAAGATCGACTTGCACGCCCTGCAATTGATAACTATTCTCAGTATCACGAGGTCGTCATGATCGTCTGCGTCTGCAAGGTCGTCTCGGATCGCGCGGTCAAGGCCGCCATCGCCAGCGGTGCAGGTTCGCTGACCGAGATCGCGCAGAGCTGCGGCGCCGGCACTGGCTGTGGCGCGTGCCGGCCCATGATCGCGGACCTCCTGCAGCAGGCCGGCTGCGCCCAGCGCGAGCAGGGCCAGGCGTGCAAGGATTGCCCGAACGTGGGATCCCCGGTATCGTCCCGCGCAGCATGAAGGGCAACGACCGCGTCATCGAAATGCTCAACTTGGTCCTCACCGACGAGTTGACCGCCATCAACCAGTACTTCATCCACGCGCGCATGTGCCAGAACTGGGGCTATGAGCGGCTGTGGAAGAAGGTCCGCGCCGAGTCGATCGACGAGATGAAGCACGCCGATCAGCTGATCGCGCACATCCTGTACCTCGAGGGGCTGCCCAACCTGCAGCGCCTGGGCAAGGTCAACATCGGCCAGACCGTGCCCGAGCAGCTGACGCTGGATCGCGACGTCGAGGTCCACGCGCGCAAGCAGCTCAACGGCTTCATCGAGGAGTGCCGCGCCCTGGGTGACCACACCACGCGCGAGCTGCTGGAGAAGATCCTGATCTCCGAGGAGCAGCACCTCGACTGGCTGGAGACGCAGCTCGAGCTCATCAAGCAGGTCGGCGAGGCCAACTACCTCGCGCAGCAGATCCGCGACGCCTGAGCCGCGGCAGGGCATGGCGATGGTGATGGCGCAGGCGATGGCTGGTGAGGTGGCGACGGAGATGGGGCGGGCGCCGGCGCCGGCCCCGGCGATGACCGATCGGCTGGCGGCACCGCCCTGGCGCCTCCTGCTGAACGCGGTCGGCTCGCCGCGCGAGGCCGCGGGCAAGGCGCGCAAGCTGGTCACCGCGGTGGCGGGGCTGGCCAATGGCGCGGCGCTGAGCGACCGGCTGGGCCGGCTGCATGGGCTCGGCTACATGGACGAGGTGCCGACCCGGCTGCAGCTGGTGGTCGGCTCGCTCGACATGCTGCGCTTCTGGATCGCGCCGGCGGCGCGCGACTACTACCAGTCCAAGGGCATCGACTTCCGCTTCCACCAGCTGCTCAGGGTGCTCGACGACCCGGCGTCGATGATCGATCCGACCGGCTTCCTGAGCGCGCGCGACGTCATCATCGGCCACGTCATGCAGGTGGTGCACGCCAACCCGCGCTACGACCTCGAGCTGCTGGCCTCGTTCGAGGATGGCCTGGCCGAGATGGAGTCGCAGGTGGTGGCCATGCTGGCGGGCAGCCACCCGCGCGCGCGGTCGATCGGCGCCATCGTCGAGGACCCCGACTATCACGCCAGGCTGCTCGAGTATGTGCGCGCGTTCCGGCGCGACCCCGGCGCCAGCGCGCCGGTGCGCGAGAACGTCGAGGCCTCGGGCCACCTGTCGCGCGTCGAGCGGGTGTTCGGGACGCTGCCGAGCAGCCTGCGCTACTTCAGCAAGATGCCGCGCACCGTGCTCGGGGCGGTGCGCCACCTGGCCACCGTGAGGACCTTCCCTTTTCACCTGGTCTAGGGACGACGGGCTGAACAGGCGTCGGGCACCGGTGTCACGGTGCTCATGATGTCAGCTGGTTAGAGTGGTTTTCGGTGCCAGGTACTCTGACATCCGTGCCCTGGAGACGGTGTGGGAGGGAAGGCAGGCGCAGGCAGGCCGTAGCATGGTCCGTGACTGCGATGATGATGGCTTCGAATCCCCTCCCGATGATGACGTTCATCCCGACCCCGATCGTCGAGACCGCGAACCGCTGGACCCTGGCGCTGACCCTGGCGGCACGCGCCGCCGGTCGCGACTTCCGCGGCAACGCCCTGTCGGGCGACGCCCCCGCGCACCTCGACCCCTGCCAGGTCGGCCGCGCCGCCGCCAATGACGTGAACAACGTGAGCGACGTCGCGCAGGCCGAGCCGCCGATGCCCCAGGCGCCCACCGCGCGTGGCTTCTGGCCGTTCCGCCGCGGCTGGTTCTGAGCCCCTCCGCCCCCTCGAAGCAGCGCTTCGAGGAGGCGCTTCCACTTCCGCGCTAGCCCGAGCAGCCCCCGACCGAACCCGTCCACGTCCCCGAGTTGTTGGTGCTGGTGTACGTGCCCGACACCGAGGTCCCCGACACCGTCCCCGTCGCAGTCCCCCCCGTGAAGGTCAGGTTGATGGTGTTGCCCGTGCGGGTGCCCGTCAGCCCGGCGCCAGGGTTGGAGCTGCCCGAAAGCATGCCGCCGCTGCCCTCGACCAGGTTCCAGCGTCCGCTGCCGCCGCCGCCCGTGTAGGTGCCGCAGTAGACGTTGACCGCGCCCGCGGTCCCGGGCAGCGCAGTGAACGAGCCGCCCCCGTTCGGCCCGGTGTAGCTGCCCGTCAGGTTGGTGAGCACGCCGTTGGCGAAGTTCCCCATCAGCGTGTAGCCGCCGCCCGACACCATGAAGGCGAAGGTGACGTCGTCATAGGTGCCCGAGAGCGTGATGGGCGCGGCCGAGCCGAACTTGATGGTGCCGCTGACCTGGATGATGGCGGCCTGGGTCTGCTGTGACACCGTCGCGGTGACCGGTGACGAAGTGCTGCCGGTGCCGGTGGCGAAGGTCAGGTTGAGGATGCCGGTCTCGGTGGCGCCGGTCAGGACGCCGGTGAACTGCTTGGCGTTGCCACCCCCACCATCGCCGCCGGTGTCGTCGTCGTCATCTCCGCAGCCTGCCATCAGCAACGCGGCCACGAGCCCTGCGCACACGAATCCCAGTCGCTTCGTCATCATCACCCCCCCGGTGAGCCTTGCGGCAATCGAGAAGATACCATGCTGGCGGCCGTGCTACCGTCGCGGCCGGAGGTCCCTGATGGCCGTGTACGAGCGGGGTGGGCCGGCCTTCGGCGCGCCCGGAATCGAGCCGCGCTGGACCCACGGCGCCAAGGATGCCGTGGGCACCGCCTACAGCGCGGGCAGCGACGTCTGGTACACCATCGCGCGCGGCGTGGTCACCGAGATCTACCACCCGACCATCGACAAGCCGCAGGTGCGCGACTTCGGCTTCCTGATCAGCGACGGCGAGAGCTTCGTCCACGACGAGAAGCGCCACCTCGAGACCCGCCTGGAGAAGCTGCACCCCGACGCGCTGGGCTTCGTCATCACCAACCGCGATCCTGCGGGGCGCTATCGCCTGGTCAAGGAGATCATCGCCGACCCGCACTCGGCGGTGGTGCTGTGTCGCGTCCACCTCGAGGGGGATGACGAGGACTTCCTGCGCCGGTTGCGCCTGTTCGTGCTGGTGGCGCCGCACCTCGATGGCGACGGTGGCATGGACAGCGGCTACGTGACTTCATATGCCGGACGCGAGGTGCTGAGCGCCAAGGGCAGCAAGACCTGGATGGCGGTCGGGGTCAACGCGCGCTTCCTCAAGCGCTCGGTCGGCTTCGTGGGCCACTCCGACGGCTGGCAGGACGTGATGGCGCACAAGCGCATGGAGTGGGAGTTCGCGCGCGCCGAGAACGGCAACATCGCGCTGTGCGGCGAGATCGACATCGCGACCCGGCGCACCTTCACCATGGGGCTGGCCTTCGGTGACAGCGAGCACCGCGCCGGCGCGACGCTGTTCCAGTCGCTGGGCAACCGCTACAAGGTCGACCACCGGCCGCGCTTCATCCGGCAGTGGCAGCGCGCCGCCACCGGGATCCTGCCGCTGGAGGAGCAGTCGTTCGACGGCGGTGTGCTGTACCGGTCGAGCCACGCGCTGCTGCTGGCGCACGAGGACAAGACCTACTCGGGGGCGCTGATCGCGTCTGCCGCCATCCCGTGGGGCGACGCCAAGGGCGACGAGGACATCGGCGGCTACCACCTGGTGTGGACGCGCGACATGTGTAACTCTTCGGGGGGCCTCTTGGCGTCGGGCGACGTGACCACGCCGCTGCGCTCGCTGATCTACCTGGCCTGCACGCAGCGGCCGGATGGCGGCTTCTACCAGAACTTCTGGATCGACGGCCGGCCGTACTGGCACGGCATCCAGCTCGACGAGGTGTCGTTCCCCATCGTGCTGGCGTGGCGGCTGTGGCAGCTCGACGCGCTGGGCAACTTCGATCCCTACCCGATGGTGCTGGCGGCGGCCGGCTATGTCATCCGCACTGGTCCGTTCACCCAGCAGGAGCGCTGGGAGGAGAACAGCGGCTACTCGCCGTCGACGCTGGCGTCGAACATCGCGGGGCTGGTGTGCGCCAGCGAGTTCGCGCGCGCGCGCGGCGACATCGCGACCGCGGGCCTGCTGCTGGATCACGCCGACTTCCTGGAGTCGCACGTGGAGGCCTGGACGGTGACCACGCAGGGCTCGCTCTTGTCGGGCCATCCGCGCCACTACATCCGCATCCAGCCGGTCGATCTGTCGCGGCCGGTGACCGACGAGGATCCCAACGCGGGGATCTTGCCGGTGCGCAACCGCGCGCCCGACGAGCCGCACGAGTTCCCCGCGAAAGACGTGGTCGACGCCGGCTTCCTCGAGCTGGTGCGCTACGGCATCCGGCGCCCGCGCGATCCCATCGTCGAGGACAGCCTGCGCGTGATCGACGCCGTGCTGCGCGTGGAGACGCCGGTGGGGCCGGTGTGGCGGCGCTACAACCACGACGGCTATGGCGAGACGCGCACCGGCGATCCCTTCAAGGGCTACGGGGTGGGACGGCCGTGGCCGCTCTTGTCGGGAGAGCGCGGCCACTACGAGTTCGCGGCCGGGCGCGACGTGACGCCGTATGTGCGCGCGCTGGAGGGCTTCGCCAACCAGGTCGGCCTTCTGCCCGAGCAGGTCTGGGACGAGGACGACGTGCCGCGGCGCCACCTGGTGCGCGGCAAGCCGACCGGGGCGGCGATGCCCCTCATGTGGGCGCACGCCGAGTACATCAAGCTCTTGCGCTCGCGGCGTGACGGCAAGGTGTTCGACCTGGTGGCGCCGGTGGCGGCGCGCTACCTCGGGCGCCACGGCCGGCACGACCTCGAGGTGTGGAAGTTCTCGCGGCGGATCGCGCGCGCGGCGGCCGGCTGCACGCTGCGCGTCGAGGCCGAGGCGCCCTTCGTGCTGCGCTGGAGCGGCGACGGCTGGGCCACCCAGGAGGAGACCCGGGCCACCGGGACCAAGCTGGGCTTCTGGTACGCCGACGTGCCGACCGCGAACGACGCGCGGGCGCCGGTGCAGTTCACGTTCTACTGGCCCGAGTCGCAGCGCTGGGAAGGCACTGACTTCCGGGTCGATCTGGTCCAGGGGGAGGCAAACCGGTGAGCGAAAATCCGCTGCGCGTGGGGCTGGTCGAGGAGCGCATCCCCGAGCCCTGCACCGTCGTCATCTTCGGCGCCTCGGGCGATCTGACCAAGCGCAAGCTGGTGCCCGCGCTGTACAGCCTGGCCCGCGAGCGGCTGGTGCCGCCCGGGCTGACCGTGCTGGGGTTCGCGCGGCGGCCCATCGGCGACGACGGCTTCCGCGCCGCGATGCGCGAGGGCGTGGAGAAGTTCGCGCGCCGGAGGCCGATCGACGAGGCGCTGTGGGCGAGCTTCGCGCAGGGGATCTTCTATCACCAGGGCACCTTCGACGATCCCGAGAGCTACCGCGCGCTGGCGGCGCGGCTGGCGGAGATCGACGCTGCGCGCGGGGTGCCGGGCAACCGGGTCTTCTACCTGTCGACGCCGCCGGGGGACTTCCCCGTCATCCTCAAGAACCTGGGCGCGGCCGGGCTGGTGGTGCGCGGCGGCGCGGGCACGCGGCCGTTCACGCGCATCATCGTGGAGAAGCCGTTCGGCACCGACCTGGAGAGCGCGCGGGTGCTGAACAAGCAGGTGCTGGAGGTCGCCGACGAGCGCCAGATCTACCGCATCGATCACTACCTGGGCAAAGAGACGGTGCAGAACCTGATGGCGTTCCGCTTCGCCAACGCCATCTTCGAGCCGCTGTGGAACAACCGCTTCGTCGACCACGTGCAGATCACGGGCGCCGAGGCCATCGGCATCGAGGGCCGCGGCGACTACTTCGAGTCAGCCGGGATCCTGCGCGACATGGTGCAGAACCACCTGATGCAGATCGTGTCGCTGACCGCGATGGAGACGCCGGTGACCATGGGCGCCAACGATCTGCGCGACGAGAAGGTCAAGGTGGTCAAGGCGCTGCGCGTGATGGACGACGCCGCGCTGGAGCGCGACGTGGTGCGCGGGCAGTACACCGCGGGCTCGGTGGGCGGCAAGGCGCTGGGCGGCTACCGCGACGAGCCCAAGGTGGCGCCGGACTCGAAGACCGAGACCTATGTCGCGCTGAAGTTCTGGATCGACAGCTGGCGCTGGGCCGGGGTGCCGTTCTACCTGCGCTCGGCCAAGGCGATGCCCAAGAAGGTCACCGAGGTCGCGCTGGTGTTCAAGGAGGCGCCGCTCCGGCTGTTCGGCGCCGCGGCGGCGGCCGTGGGCAGCCGCGCCAACGTGCTGGCCATCCGCATCCAGCCCGATGAAGGCATCAGCCTGAACTTCGGGTCGAAGCTGCCGGGGCCGACCACGGCGATCCACCCGGTCAACATGGAGTTCAGGTACGGCACCTCGTTCGGGACCGAGCCGCCGGAGGCCTACGAGCGGCTGCTGCTCGACTGCATGCTGGGTGACGCCTCGCTGTTCACGCGTGGTGACGAGGTCGAGGCGTCGTGGACCTGGATCTCGAAGATCCACCAGCGCTGGAAGGCGGCCGGGACCGACGTGGCGCGCTACGAGGCCGGCACCTGGGGGCCCGCGGAGGCCGAGGCGCTGCTCATGCGTGACGGGCGCAGCTGGAGACGGCCGTGAGCGTGTCCGAGGTCGAGCACTTCACGCACGGTGAGGCCATCGGCGTCGACGTCGCGGCCATCGAGCGTGATCTGGCGGCGCTGTGGCGCGAGTCGGCCAGCGGCGAGCACGGGGTGACCCGGGCCTGCCTGTGGAACCTGGTGCTGCACGCGCGCGGCGAGGCCGAGCTGGTGGTCGGCAAGGGGCTGGTCGATGCCATCGCGGCGGCCTGCCCGGCGCGCTCGCTGGTGCTCGACATGCGCGCCGAGGCGGCGGCCGGCGAGCGCGACCTGGAGGCGTGGATCTCGGCCAACTGCCAGGTCGCGCCCGGCGGCGGCAAGCTCCTGTGCTCGGAGGAGATCACCATCGCGGCGCGGGCGGCGGCGCGCGCGCGGGTGCCGGCCCTGGTGCGCGCGCTGCTGGTGCCCGACGTGCCGACGGCGGCGCTGTGGCTGGGGCCGGCGCCGGGCGTCGATGATGCGCGCGCGCTGGCGGCGCTGACCGAGGTGGCGCAGCGGCTGGTCATCGACAGTGATGATGCGGCGGCGCCGCCGGGCGGGCGGCCGGTGGGCTGGCGCGCGGGCAGCTGGCGCACGCTGCTGGGGGCGGCGGGGCTGGTGCAGGTGACCGATCTCGGGTGGCTGCGGCTGTCGGCGTTTCGGGTGCTGCTGGCGAGCTGCTTCGATCCACCGGTGGGGGCCGACGGCCTGCTGCGGGTCAAGCGCGCGGCGGTGGTGGTGTCGCCGCGCGGGGTGGCGACCGGGGAGCTGCTGCTGGGCTGGCTGGCGACGCGGCTCGGGTGGGGTGAGGCGCGGCGGGCGGGACAGGACGAGGTGGTGGCGGGTGGCGGCGCGGGTGCGGGCGCGGGCGCGGGTGGCGGCAGGCGGGAGTGGCGGGCGGCGCGGGTCGCGGGGCAGGTCGAGCTGGGGCTGGAGGTGCGCGACGTCGCGGCGGGGCGGGACGGCATCTGGGAGATCGTGATCGAGTGTGAGGAGGGGCCGACCTGCCGCGTGGTCGATGTGGAGGGGGAGGCGGCGGGCACGGTGCGCATCGAGATGGATGGGCTGCCGACGCGGGTGGTGATGTGCGAACCCCGGCCGGATGCCGAGCTGCTGGTGGCGGCGCTGGGGGCGCGCGGGCTGGATCCGCTGTATGTGCAGGCGATGGCGCGCGCCGCGGAGCTGGAGGCGTGATCATCGAGCGCGTGGTGGCGGCGACGCCGGCGGAGGTCGGCGACGTGGTGGCGGCGCGGCTGGCCGCGGCGGCGCAGGCCGGGCCCCAGGTGTGGGCGCTGACCGGGGGCTCGGCGGCCAGGCTGGTGCACCCCGGGCTGGTGCGCGCCGGGCTGGACTGGGGCCGGGTCACGCTGGTGTTCGGCGACGAGCGCGCGGTGCCGCCCGAGCATGCCGACTCCAACTACCGGCTGGCGCGCGAGACGCTGCTCGAGCCGGCGCGGGTGCCCGAGGCGCGGGTGCGGCGCATGCGCGGCGAGGCCGATGATCTGGAGGCGGCGGCGCGCGCCTATGAGGCCGAGCTGCCGGCGCTCGACGTGGTGCTGCTGGGGGTGGGGCCGGACTGTCATGTGTGCTCGCTGTTTCCTGGCCACGCGCTGCTCGGCGAGCAGGTGCGGCGGGTCGCGGTGGTGACCGACTCGCCCAAGCCACCGCCGCGGCGGCTGACGCTGACGCTGCCGGCGCTGCTGGCGGCGCGCGAGGTCTGGTTCGTGCTGGCGGGCGCCGACAAGGCGGCGGCGGCGCGGGCGCTGGAGGACCCTGCGTCGCAGCTGCCGGGGGCGCTGGCGGCGCGCGGCGCGACGGCGCGACTGTTCATGGACGTGGCCGCGGCGGCCACCACGGAGGCGGCGCGATGATCCTGGTCGGTGACATCGGCGGCACCAAGTGCCTGCTGGCGCAGCGCGACGGCGCGGGCAAGCTGGGCGCGAGCACCCGCCTGCCCAGCGGCGCGCACGCGACGTTCGACTCGGTGCTGCACGAGTATCTGGGCGAGACGCAGCCGCGGCCGCGCGCGGCCTGCTTCGCGGTCGCCGGCGCGGTGTCGCCCGATGGCAAGCGGGCCCGGGTGACCAACCTGCCCTGGGCCATCGAGGCCGACGAGCTGGCGCGCGGCTTCGGCTTCGAGCGCGTGGTCCTCATCAACGACTTTCACGCCCAGGCGCTGGCGGTGCTGGAGCTGCCCGAGAGCTCGCTGGCGTCGCTGCGCGAGGGCAGCCCGACGCCGGGCGCGGCCAAGGCCATCCTGGGCGCCGGGACCGGCCTCGGCCAGGCCTTCCTGGTCAGCGCGCAGGGGCGCTACGAGGTGGTGCCGTCCGAGGGCGGCCACACCGACTTCGCGCCGACGACCGAGCGCCAGGTCGAGCTGTGGCGCTGGCTGGCGGGCAGGTTCGGCCACGTCTCGTACGAGCGCGTGCTGTCGGGCGCGGGCATCGCCAGCTGCTACCAGTTCCTGGTCAGCCGGGAGCCGGGGCGCGAGCTTGCGACGACGCGCGAGCGCATGAAGGTGGACGACCCGGCGGCGGTGGTGACCAGGTCGCTGGCGGAGGATCCGCTGTGCGCCGAGGCGCTCGATCTGTTCTGCGAGATCTACGGGCAGGAGGCCAGCAACCTGGCGCTGGCGGTGCTGGCGCTGGGCGGCGTGTATCTGTGCGGGGGGATCGCGCCGCGCATCCTCGGCACGCTGCGCGCGGGGGCGTTCTCGCGCGGGTTCCTCGCCAAGGGGCGCCATCGCGAGCTGCTCGCGGGGGTGCCGGTGTGGGTGGTGACCAACACGGAGTCAGGGCTGCTCGGCGCCAGCGTCGCCGCGGGCCGGATGGCATAGAGAGGGAGAACAGCGATGTCCAAGCAGAAGATCGGGCTGGTCGGGCTGGCGGTGATGGGTGAGAACCTGGCGCTCAACATCGAGGAGAAGGGCTTCCCCATCGCGGTGTGGAACCGCACCCCCGACAAGGTCGACAAGTTCGTCGCGGCCAATCCGGGCAAGCAGATCGTGGGCGCGCACAGCCCGGCCGAGCTGTGCGCCGCGCTGGAGAAGCCGCGACGCATCATCATGATGGTCAAGGCCGGGCAGCCCGTCGATGACACCATCGCAGCGCTGCGGCCGCACCTCGAGGCTGGCGATCTGCTGGTCGACGGCGGCAACGAGTTTTTCACCAACACCGAGCGGCGCGGCAAGGAGCTGGAGGCGGCCGGGCTGCGCTTCGTCGGCATGGGCGTCAGCGGTGGTGAGGAGGGCGCGCGCAAGGGGCCGTCGATGATGCCGGGCGGACAGCGCAGCGCGTATGACGACCTGGCCCCGGTGCTGACGCGGATCGCGGCGCAGGTCGATGACGGCCCGTGTGTCGACTACATGGGGCCGGGCGGCGCCGGGCACTACGTCAAGATGGTGCACAACGGCATCGAGTATGGCGACATGCAGCTCATCGCCGAGGCCTACGACGTGCTGAAGACGCTGGGCGGCCTCAGCAACGCCGAGCTGGCCGCGACGTTCGCGAAGTGGAATGAAGGCGAGCTGCAGTCGTTCCTGATCGAGATCACGGCCAAGATCTTCACCAAGAAGGATCCCGACACCGGCAAGGAGCTGGTCGACGTCATCCTGGATGCCACCGGGATGAAGGGCACCGGCAAGTGGACGGTGCAGCAGGCCAGCGAGCTCGGGGCGCCCATCCCGACCATCGCCAGCTCGGTCGAGGCGCGCATGCTGTCGGCGCAGAAGGCCGAGCGCGTGGCGGCGTCGAAGCTGCTGCCCGGGGTCACGATGGCGCCCGCGGTCGACAAGGCGCGCCTCATCGAGGATGTGCGCCACGCGCTGTATGCCTCGAAGGTGTGCAGCTATGCCCAGGGCATGAACCTCCTGCGCGCGGCGTCGAACGCGTACAAGTGGGGGCTCGAGCTCGGGCGCATCGCGCGCATCTGGAAGGGCGGCTGCATCATCCGGGCACAGTTCCTGAGTCGCATCACGGCGGCGTTTCAGCGTGATGCGGGCCTGGCCAACCTGCTGATCGACGCCGACTTCGCGCGCGAGCTGGGCGAGCGGCAGCCGGGCTGGCGCCGCGTGGTCTCGGCGGCGGTGCAGGCGGGCATCCCGCTGCCGACCATGACGGCGTCGATCTCGTACTTCGACGGCTACCGGCGCGAGCGGCTGCCGGCCAACCTGCTGCAGGCCCAGCGCGACTTCTTCGGGGCGCACACCTACCAGCGCATCGACAAGGAAGGCACTTTTCATACGGAGTGGGAGAGCTAGAAAGACGGAATCCGGACAAACAGGCTACAGGGCACAGGTTACAGGTCATGAGCAACAGGCAATGACGGAGGCGCAGACGAGGCCGCGGCGGGTACAGACCGGGCAGATCGGTGGGGGTACAGACCGGGAAGATCGACGGTTCCGGCATTGCTCGTTGCCTGTGACCTGTGACCTGTGGCCTGTGACCTGTGTGTCCGGGCCTCAGCCTGGTCGGTCGCAGCCCGCGTCGATGAGGCCGACCTGGCGCGGTACGCCGTCGTCGGACAGAAAGGCGGGCGCATAGAGCTCGAACACGCCGGCAGAGGCCTCCTTGACGGTGAGGCGGTCGCCGAGGGCGGCGGGGGCGAGCAGCGTGGACAGCGGCGCGGTGGAGAAGACGTCGAGCGCAGGGCAGCCGCGTGGGGCCAGGCGCAGCAGCTCGACGTGGACGCGCAGGCCGCTGAGCAGCGCCAGGCGCAGGCCGTAGCGACGCGCGTAGCCGGCGGCAGGCGGCGCGAGCTCGCTGGCCAGGGCGGCCTCGAGGTCGGCGCGCAACGCGGCGGGATAGGCGGCCAGGGTCACGGTGGACAGCGCGGGGTCGCCGAGGCCGCGGATGCAGGTCGACAGCGGCGCGGCGGCGGGGCAGCGCTCGACGGCGGTGCGCGACTGGGCGTCGGCGGCCAGGCGCGCGAGGGCGTCCTCGCGTGAGGGCGGCGTGGTGGCGTCGGTGGTGAACATGGCCTGGGTCTCCAGCGCGTCGGCGGCGAGGTGTTCGGCCAGCGGCGGCTCGGCGGCGATGAGGGCGTCGAGGCGCGCGGCGAGCGCGGCCAGGGCGGCGGGGGCCGGCGGGGCGCTCGAGAGCAGGAGCTCGGCGGTCGGGGCCACGAAGCCGGCGGCGCCGGTGCCGGCCAGGGCCAGTGACAGGCCGACGCCGCCGCGGCCGAGCTCTTGCCCGGCGGCGAGCGTGTCGAGCAGCAGGTCGAGCCCGCGGGCGGGCTGGCCGTTGCGGGCGTCGGCCCGGGCCAGCACGGTCGCGGCGCGCGACAGATAGAGGAAGGCGGTGGGATCGGGGGCGCGCGCGAGGCCGGGCAAGAAGGGCGAGCAGACCTCGCCGGCAGGGTGCGCGGCGGCGGCGAGCTGGCCGCGCAGGTCGCCGCAGGCGAGCTCGATGGTGGCGACGCTGGCGCTGAGCGAGGCGGGGTCGTCGAGCGCGCGCGCGGGGCACGGGCCGGCGCCGCCCGGCGGGCAGTCGGACAGCGCGGCCTTGAGGGTGTCCTTGCTGGACTCGACGGCGGCGCTGCACTCGGCCAGCGCGCCGCTGGGCTGGGTCAGCGCGGTGATGGCGCGGGTGAAGAGGCTGGGATCGGTGGGCGGCGCGACCGCTGCACGCGACGGGGCGGCCGCAGCCGTGGGCGATGGCGCTGACGATGACGCTGGCCCGGGCGTGGGCGCGGGCGCGGCGGCGCGCGGGCAGCGCTGGGTGCGGCGCGCGGCCAGGGCGCTGGTCAGCGCCTGGTCGAGCGTGGCCAGCGCGGCGGTGACGTCGCCCTGCCCTGCCGGCGGCGTGACCTGGGTGCGCTTGTGGCCGCGGCGGCAGCCTGACGGTGCCAGCGCGACGGCGAGCGTGATGAGGACGGTGGCGAGGCGGCGCATCAGAACGGCCAGTAGCACACGCCGAGCTGGCCGCCGCTGGCGTCGGTCGCGTAGGGATGGAAGCCGCGGGCGCGGCTCTTGTCATAGACCGCGCGGGCCGCGGTGGTGGCGCTGCAGCTGCCGACATAGTCCTCGGTCGCGATCCAGAAGCCGCGACCGCCCGGGCGCAGACCGAGGGCGCCCCAGGCGACGAGCTCGGCCTCGGCGCTGGTGTCGGGGCTGGGCGCGTAGACCTCCTCGTGCGAGATGCCATCGAGCAGGGAGGGATAGGCCACGCCGCCGGTGCGGCCCTGCCGCGTGACGCTGCCGGTGGCGTTCTGCATCACGAACAGGAGGTCGGGGTACTTCTCGCGCAGCTTGCGGATGAGGTCGAGGCCGCCCTGTGCGCAGGCGGCGTCGCAGGGGCCATTCGTGGTCGAGGTGCCGTGCTCGACGATCTCGAGGTTGTCGAAGAAGAAGCCGTCGATGCCCTGGGCGACCAGGCGCGGCGCGACGTGGTCGAGCAGCAGGCGCTGGTAGTCGGCGTCGCCGACGTTCATCCACACCTCGTCGGGGTAGCCGTCGTAGGCGCCACGCTGCGCCGCGGTGTTGGCGCTGCACGAGCGCAGGCCGGCGGGGGCACTGCTCCAGTAGCTGCGGAAGTTCTCGCAGCTGCCCAGGTTGAAGTAGCTGATGACGCGATTCGTGCCGCCGGCGCGCAGCTGGGTGATCTGCGCCGGGGTGAAGTTGCCGGCGCCAGGGTCGGCGTCGATGTTGATGACGCGGAAGGTCGACGCCACGCGGGCCAGATCGCCCATCTGCTGTGCGGTGCCGTAGAACGACACCCAGGGCGACCCGGCCGGGAAGCCGCGCGCGCTGGAGGTGGCGCCGTCGCCACCCGGGCTGCCGTCGGCGCCCGGGCTGCCGTCGCTGGCGCCGCCGGCGTCGCGCGCGGTCGCGGCGTCGGGGGCGTCGTCGTCATCGCCGGCCCCGCCGTTGCCGCCGCAGCCGGCTGCCACCATGGTGCAGATGATCGCGAGCCGCCAGCGCATGGCGACGATGATACCCTCTGCGCCGTGGAAGCGCTGGAAGAGCTCGGCCGGCTTTTGCGCCCCGCGGCGGGCGGCCTGTACCTGGTGTCGACCGGCCTGGCCGAGCAGCAGGCCCTGCAGCAGCAGCTCTACGGCGCGGCCAGCGCGGCCGAGGTCGATGCGCGCTGGCGCGAGGCGCTGGGACGCATCAGCCACGCGCGCGCCATCATCATGGGCATTCCGTCGGATGTCGGCGCCGGCTTCCTGCGCGGCGCCAACCTGGGGCCGCAGGCCATCCGCACCGCGCTGGCCCGGGTGCCGGCCGATCGGTACGCCTCCGTCGCCGAGTTCGCGACCGCACTGGCCAGCCCGGAGGCCTTCCGGGCACCGGCGCGTTCCGTCGCCGTCCTGCCGTTCCTGAGCCTCAGCGGGGACCCGGAGAACGAGTACTTCGCCGACGGCATCACCGAGGACGTCATCGCCCAGCTCTCCAAGATCCGCTCCCTCAAGGTGATCTCGCGCACTTCCGTGATGATGTTCAAGAGGCGGGACCAGAGCCTCCGGGAAATCGGCGCCCTCCTCTCGGCCGCGACCCTGCTCGAGGGCAGCGTCCGCCGCGTGGGCGACCGGGTGCGGATCGTGGCCCAGCTGATCGACGCCGAGACCGACCGGCATCTCTGGGCGGAGACGTACGACCGTCAGCTCACCGACATCTTCGCCATCCAGGACGAGATCGCGAACGCGATCGTGGCCGCGCTGCGCGGCACGATCGGCACCGCGTTCCCGCCGTAGGGCGCCACGAGCTCGGCCAGCGCGACGTCGTTGGCCACGTTCTGGGCGTCGTACTGAGGGTGCTTGACCCAGCGCTTGATGGCGGTGCCCTGCGCGTTGGGCGACGTGACGTTGGAGCCCGTCCCGAACATCGCC
>JBGASF010000074.1:0-39258 GCA_044229835.1 Polyangia bacterium
CGTGCTCGTGCTCGTGCTCGTGCTCGTGCTCGTGCTCGTGCTCGTGCTCGTGCTCGTGCTCCGGGGCCCACAGCCGGCGCTCGTGATCACCAGCGTCGCCGCCAGCGCTCGCACCATCGAGGTCCTCGAGGACATCACCCGCTCAGACTTCCAGGGTCAGCCCCTCGGCCGCCGGCGTCAGCGCGATCCCCTTGCCCCCCAGCTCGTCCAGCGCCGCCCGACAGCGGTCCTTCATCGCGTCCACGATCTCGTCGGTGTAGTCCTGGTCATAGTGGAACATGACCAGGTGCTTGACCTTGGCGCGCACCGCCGCCTCGGCGGCGTCGTGCCACGACGAGAAGCCACGCTCGATGCGCGCGGCGCGATCCTCGGGCGAGTAGGTGCAGTCGTGCAGCAGCATGTCGGCGCCGGCGTAGTGCGCCAGGATCTCGGCGCTGGGGCCGCTGGCCGGATAGCCGACGTCACTGGCGTACACGAACGAGCGCCCCTTCTCCTCCAGGCGGAAGGCCAGCGACTCGGTCGAGCCGTGCGGGTTCGACAGCCCGCGCACGCGCACCCCGAAGACCTCGAACTCGTGGCCGTGCGGCACCGGCATCAGCGTGATCTGCGCGCCCAGGTTCTTGATGGTGTGCATGGGCGAGAAGTGCGGGTTCATCTGCCCCTCGAGGATGCCCTCCAGCATCTCGTTCGAGTGGCCAGGGCCGTGCAGCGTGAACTTGTTGCCGGGGATGAAGATGGGCGGGAAGAACGGGAAGCCCTGGATGTGATCCCAGTGCGCGTGCGACAGCAGGATGGCCGCCGACCCGGCGCCCTTGCCGAACGGCGTCGGCATCAGGGCGCCGCCCAGCGCGCGCATCCCGGTGCCCATGTCGATGATGATGAGGTCGTCGGCCGCGGTGCGCACGGTGACGCACGAGGTGTTGCCGCCGTAGCGGTTGGTCTCCGGCCCGGGTGCGGGGATCGAGCCGCGCACGCCCCAGAACGAGACCTTCATCAGAGCGCCGCTCCGCCGGCCCCGATCTGGATGGTCATCTGCTCGTAGGCCGACAGCACCTCGGTCGACATGCCGAGCTCCTTGGCCCGGCCCTGGTACTCACGGGTGATGGCGTCCTGGGCGTCGTCGGTCCGGGCCGGGTCGTGGTGGAACAAGACCAGCTTCTTGACGTTGGCCGCGCGCGCGACCTCGAGGGCGTTGTCGGGCGTCGAGTGGCCCCAGTGCGGACGCTGCTTGTACTCGTCCTGGGTGAACTGGGTGTCATAGATGACGACGTCGGCGTCCTTGCACAGGTCGACCACGCCGTCATACATGGCGCTGAGCTTGTCGCGGTCCTCGGCCGACAGCGGGTCGCCGGGCTTGGGCGCGACCTTGATGAACTCGTGCTCGAGCAGGATGTCGGTGAACGGCGCGGTGTCGGTCACGTAGACCACCGAGCCGCCGTCGCAGTCGAGGCGGTAGGCCATCGCGATCCACGGGTGGTTCAGCCGGGTGCAGCCGATCTTGACGCCGTCGATCTCGAACCGGGTGCCCTCGACCAGCTCGCGGAAGGCGATGTCGGCCTTGAGCGCGTCGAAGGTGACCGGGAAGTACGGATCCATGGTCTGCGAGTTGAAGACCGCGCGCAGGTGGGTGTCGTCGCGCTGCCGGGCATAGATGAAGAAGCTGTTTCCGGCCACATAGAAGGGCGCGAAGAAGGGCAGGCCCTGGATGTGGTCCCAGTGCGTGTGCGAGATGAGCAGGTGGGCGGTGCCCCGGCCGTGGCCGAACTCGCCCTTCATCATCTCCTTGCCCAGGCGCCGGATCCCGGTGCCGGCATCGATGATGATGAGCGGGCCGCCTTCGGGCTGGACCGACACGCACGACGTGTTCCCGCCGTAGCGGTTGGTCGTTGGTCCTGGCACCGGGATCGATCCGCGAACCCCCCAGAAGCGGACGATCATCGGCGGCAGGCCCTTCTGGCAGTCAGCGTGGGTCGACCAGGGCCACCCATTGGCAAGACGGTATCATCCAGGGGGGGAAATGTCGAACCCTGGCAAAACAATTGGCTAGTTCGAGCCCGTTGGGGTGCGGACCAGGTGGCGCGCGGCGGCGATCGAGCGCCGGCCGCCGGCGCTGACGGCATACAGCAGGATCCCGCGGTCGCCCTCGCGGCGCACCGCCGGGCCGGTCTCGTCGGCGCCGCCGGCACCGACCACGGGGTTGCCGGGGAAGCGCTCGAAGTGCTCGCCGTCGAACGAGCCGGCATAGCCGATGGAGCGGGTCCGGGTCGCCGAGACCCCGACATAGAACAGGCCGACATAGGGCAGCCCGGCCCCCGAGGTGGGGCCGAACGCGCACGGGCCCTCGGTGCCCCCGAGGTCGATCTGGACCCCGCCGGCGTCGCTGGTCGCCGGGCTGTCGGCGCCCAGGACCAGGCGGGCGGCGCCCCAGCTCTGGCCGTCGTCGGTGGACTGGGTCAGGAAGATGGCCGGGCCGCGCACCGAGTCGCCCACGAAGTACATGCTGAGCTGGCGCGCGGGGTCGGCGGGCGAGGCGATCACGGTGGGCTGGCGCGCGCCGGGCGCGGTCAGCACCGGGTTCTTCTGCAGCCGCGTGAAGGTGCGCCCGCCGTCCATCGAGACCGCGCGGCCGATGCCACCCTGGGCGCCGTCGCCACCCTCGAAGAACAGGATGACCTTGTCGCCGCGGCGCAGCACCGCGGGGGCGCCGACGCGGTTGCCCTCCCAGGGCTCGGTCGGGGCCAGGATCTCCTCGGGGGGCTCGGTCGAGGCCTCCAGGTTGGGATCGATGTCGGCGCGCACGATGGTGCCGCGACCGCCGGCGGTGGCGATGCGCTCGACATAGACGATGAGGCGGTCACCGCGGCCCTGGACCTGATCGCCGTCGAGGATGGCCGGCTCGACCAGGTCGGCGGCGATGTCCTCGAGCACGAAGGGCTCGTTGAGCGGCGTCTCGAAGTTGGTCTCCAGCTCCTTGTAGGGGCCGATGGCCTGGGTGGGCAGGTTGGAGTCGCCGCCGCCGGTCTCGCCGCCGCGACCACAGCTGGCCAGCGTCAGCCCGAGGCCGGTGAGGCCCGCCAGTCCCGCGGCGATGCTGAGCGTCACTGCAGTCGCTGGGCGGCGCATCAAAACTCCAGCCGGGTCATCAGGCCGGCCTGCCACAGGACGCCGCCGGCGCGATAGTCGCCGGTGGTGTCGACCGGGCTCCACTTGCGGGTCAGGCGCTCGGGCAAGATCGTCGCGGCCAGGTGCAGGTCGATGTCGAACGGGCGCGGCAGCACCGCGGTCAGGCCCCACAGGCGCAGGCCGGCGCCGGCCGCGATGGTGTGCTTGTCGCAGTCGACGAAGTTGGTCTCGCCGGACTGTTCGGGCACCGGGGTCGGCTCGAAGGCGTAGCCGCCACGGACCACCATGCTCATGCGCCGGCGCTGCATGACGCCGAGCTCGACGCCGGTGCGGACGACCAGGGTGTCGTGGAAGCCGGCCGGGCCGAACACCCGCGGCGGCGGCAGCTTGACCAGGCTCTGCAGATCCTTGAGATCGAGGTCGATGCGGATGTCGGCGGCGGGGTCGCGGAAGGTCGACCAGCGCTGGTAGGTGGCGTCGAGGTTCACGCGCAGCTTCTTGATGGGGTGGTACTCGGCGCCCAGCGCCACCTGGGTGGGCTGGAACAGGTCGCGCGAGTCGGAGATCAGCTGGAAGAAGCCGTCCCGGATGATGGGCGCGGTGCCCGGGGTGCCGACGTCACCCTCGACGCGGAAACCCTGGTGCACCTGCAGCAGAAAGGTGTGGCGATAGGTCAGGCCGAGGGACAGGTCGCGGGTCGGCTCCCAGTAGATCCCGGCCTGCGGATAGCGCACCGCGACCAGGTCGACGTCGGTCGACAGCTCGAGGTCGGAGTCCTGCGGCAGCGGGAAGCCGACCAGGCCGCGCAGCTTGATCACGCCCTCGGTGCGCGACAGGTACGAGACGCCGCCGCCGATGCTGAGGCCGGGCTTGATCTGCGCCGCGATGTTGGTGGACAGCATGAAGCGCTGCGGGCGATTGTCGAACAGCGCCCAGCGCGGCTTGGAGAACAGGATCTGGCGCGAGCGGGTGGCGCGCTCGTCGGGCAGGTGCAGGGAGGCCCCGACCGCCAGCTTGAGGCTGCCGATCTGGCCCGGCACCACCATGCCGGCGACGAAGCCGCGCGAGTCCGAGACGTGCTGGTCGAGGCCGTTGATGGCCAGGGAGTGGTGGTTGTACATGTAGCCGACGTCGAGCGACATGCGCCCGCTGGCGACCAGCGCGCCCGGGTTGTAGTAGTTCGCGGCCACGCCGTTGTGGCCGTCGGCGGCGGCGGCGCCGGCCATGGCGGCGGAGCGCGAGCCGAAACCGTACTGGTCGATCGGGTTGGCGTGCGCGCCGGCGGCCAGCGCGGCCAGCGTCAACGTCAACGCCAGCGACTTGGCGAGGGTCAGCCTCACAGGTCGACCCCGAAGGTCAGGCCGCCGACCAGGATCTTGCCGCTGGACGACACCGAGAGGTAGGTCGGGTCGCGGTCCTCGGGGGCCAGGGTCTGGTCCTTGGTCGAGGTGCGCGGGGCCAGGAAGTGCGCCTGCACATAGGCGTCGATGCGGATGGGCACGCCGTTGGGGGCGAACTTGAAGCCGGCGCCCGCGGTGATGATGTGGCGCGTGTTGTCGAGCAGGTTCTCGCGCCCGGTCTGCTCCGGCGCCGGGGTCAGCTCGAGGCGGTAGCCGCCGCGCAGCTCGACCTTGGGGTTCAGGGTGAAGCGGGCCGCCAGCTTGGGCACGAAGGTGTCGGAGAAGCCGGGGCGCACCCGCGGCGGGGCGTCGATGACCGGGTCCTCGGTGGGCGGCGGGAACGACGACCACTGCTTCCAGGCCAGCGCGCCGGTGACCGAGAGGCGCGGCAGCACCTGGTAGCTGGCCTCGGCCTCGACCATGCGCGGGTCATACTGCGAGTAGCCGCGCACGCGGATGGCGGGCAGCGTGACCGGCAGGGCGTCGCCGATCATGTTGGTGACCAGGATGTCGAACTTGGCGGCGGACTGGCCGCGGTAGACGATGCCGGCCGACAGCTTCTTGCTCGGCCGCCAGCGCACGCCGGCGATGGGCGCGTAGTCGACCAGCAGCTGCTGCTCGGCGGTCGAGGTGAAGCGCTTGGTGGGGTCGGCCGAGACGTCGATGAAGCCGCCCAGCGCGGCCAGCGACAGCGACGCGATCCCCACCGAGATGTGGCGCGTGATGCGCGCGCCGGCGCCGACCATGAAGGCGACCACCTGGCCGCGGTGCTCGAGCAGGGCCAGGAAGGGCTCGCCGGGCAGCGGCGCGACCGCGCGTGACAGCAAGAGCGGCGGCACGTGCAGGCCGATGCCGATGGTGATGCGATCCTTGAGGGCGCCGCCGAACGGGATGGGTACGTCGCCGCCGACGATGACACCCATGACCGGATCGACGTCGCGATCCTTCAGCGCATAGTGCAGGTCGAAGTTGCTGGCCATGAAGCCGACCGACATGCGCTTCTGGCGCGCCTCGCTGAGGCCGGCCGGGTTGGTGTACAGGGCGTCGAACGAGTCGGTGAACGAGATCCCGGTGCCGGCCAGCGCGGGCGAGCGCCCGCCATAGCCGAACAGGTCGAGCGCCGATGCGTCGGCGGTGGCGGGAGCCACGGCGAGGGCGGAGGCGGAAAGGAGCAGGATCGAGAGGCCTGCTAGCGAGCGACGCACCCGGCCATGTGTACCCGAACCCGGTTCAGGCGTAAAGCACAGCCGTGCGGCGGGGCGGAAGAAGTGCGCGCCAGCGGGGTAGTCTCCCCACATGTGCCCCAGCCGGCAGGCGCCGTGAAGTTGACCGGGTTCGTGTGTACCCGCTGTGCGCGCCGGCAGGACGCGGCGGGGGCGTGTGCGCAGTGCGGGGCCGACGACTGTGTGCTCGACCTCGCGCAGCGCGGCGTGTGCGAGCTCCTGACCGACATGGATGACCGGCGCCGCGACGTGCACGAGGCACGGCTGCGCTGGGTGGCGGTGGGGATCGCCATGGTGCTGGGCGCGGCGGTGGTGGTGTGGGCGCGCTGGATCCTCATCCTGGTGCCGCCGATCCCGTTCCCGTTCTTCCTGCGCGTGATCCTGCTGATGTCGGTGCTGGGCGTGGGCCTGCTGACGGCGGCGATGAAGCTGTGGCCGGCGCGGCAGCGCTTCGGCTTCGCGCGCAGCGACGAGCCCGATCCGCCGTAGCGGCTGCGGCGCGCGGCCGGGCTAGAACTGCTTGCGCGAGTCGAGCAACAGGGTGACCGGGCCGTCGTTGACGAGCTCGACCTGCATGGCGGTGCGGAAGCGGCCGGTCTCGACGCTGACCCCGAGGGCGCGGGCGCGGGTCACGAAGCGCTCGCACAGGAGGCGCGCCTCGTCGGGGCCGAGGGCGTCGATGAAGGACGGCCGGCGCCCCTTGCGGGCGTCGCCGTACAGGGTGAACTGCGACACCACCAGCAGCGCGCCGCCGATGTCGCCGAGGGCCAGGTTCATCTTGCCGTCGGCGTCGTCGAAGATGCGCAGGTTGACGATCTTGTCGACCAGCAGGTCGACGTCGGCGTCGCCGTCGCCCTGCCCGGCGCCCAGCAGCACGCACAGGCCGCGCTCGATCCGCCCCACCACCTCGCCCTCGGAGCGGACCTCGGCCCGCGTGCAGCGCTGCACGACGGCGCGCACGGCTACTTCTTCTGGATCAGCGCGTCGAGCTGCGACTTGAGGTTCCACAGCCCCTGGTCGACGCCGGCGGGGGGCGGCGGCGGCAGGGCGCGGTCGTCGGGCGGCGGCAAGGCGTCGGGGCCCTTGGCGGCGGCCTTCTGCGCCAGCGCGCTCGCCAGCGGCGCCATGGCCTGCCCGAGCAGGCCGGGGCTCTCGCCGCCGCGCGGGATGAGCTCGATGGGGATGGGGAACACGATGGTGTTGTTGCGCTCCGCCGAGACCTCGACCAGGGTCTGCAAGGTGCGCAGCTGCAGCGCCGCGGGCTGGCTGGAGATCATCGCGGCGGCCTGGGTCAGCTTCTCGGAGGCCTGCAGCTCGCCCTCGGCGATGATGATCTTGGCGCGGCGCTCGCGCTCGGCCTCGGCCTGGCGGGCCATGGCGCGCTTCATCTCCTGGGGCAGCGAGATGTCCTTGATCTCGACCGCGGTGATCTCGACGCCCCACTGCTCGGTGCGGGCGTCGAGGGCCAGCCGGATCTCGTCGTTGATCTCGGTGCGCTTGGCCAGGATGTCGTCGAGGTCCATGCGCCCGACCACCGAGCGCAGCATGGTCGCGGCCAGCTGCAGGGTGGCGGGCAGGTACTGCTCGACGCGCAGCACGGCGTCGGCCGGCGAGGCCACGTCGGCGTAGACCACGGCGTCGACGCCGATCGAGATGTTGTCGCGGGTGATGACGTCCTGGGTCGGGATCTGGATGACCTTGGTGCGGGTGTCCACGGTCTGCACCCGGTCGATGCCGAACGGCATCAGGAACTTCACCCCGGGCCCGATGGGCAGCTTGTGGGCCTTGCCCAGGCGGAACAGGATTCCGCGCTCGTACTCCTTGAAGATCCGGATCCCTGACAGGAACGAGAGACCCACCACGCCCGCGGCGATTCCCAGCGCGATCAGCAGCATGGCCCGAAGTGTATGCTACAAATCACGCCATGGCAGAGCTGACGCAACTGGGCAAGCCGGCCGCCCTCCCCGACGACCTCGAGGCCGCCATCGCCGACCTCAAGCGCGAGCGCAACGCCGTCATCCTGGCGCACTACTACCAGGACTCCGAGATCCAGGATCTGGCGGACTTCATCGGCGATTCGCTGCAGCTGGCGCAGGCCGCGCAGAAGGTCGACAAGGACGTCATCGTGTTCTGCGGCGTGCACTTCATGGCCGAGACCGCCAAGATCCTGAACCCGACCCGCAAGGTCGTGGTGCCCGATCTGACCGCGGGCTGCTCGCTGGCCGACGGCTGCCCGCCCGAGCTGTTCCAGCGCTTCCTCGACAAGCACCCCGGCCACAAGGTCATCAGCTACATCAACTGCTCGGCCGCGGTGAAGGCGATGAGCGACCTCATCTGCACCTCGGCCAACGCCAAGAAGATGGTGGCCTCGTTCCCCGAGGGCACGCCCATCATCTTCGCGCCCGATCGCCACCTGGGCCGCTGGGTCTCGGAGCAGACCGGCCGCCCGATGGTGCTGTGGCCGGGCAGCTGCCAGGTCCACGAGCTGTTCAGCGCCAAGGAGCTGGCCAAGCTCAAGGTGCAGCACCCCGAGGCCGAGGTGCTGGCGCACCCCGAGTGTGACGAGGCGGTGCTGATGCAGGCCGACTTCGTGGGCTCGACCACCGGCATCATCAAACGCGCGGCCGAGAGCAAGGCGCCCACGCTGATCATCGCCACCGAGCCCGGCGTGTTCCACCAGATCCAGAAGCAGGTGCCGGACAAGGTGCTCCTGCAGGCGCCCGGCCAGGACGAGAGCTGCGCCTGCAACACCTGCCCGCACATGCGCAAGAACACGCTGGAGAAGCTGTACCTGTGCCTGCGTGACCTGACCCCCGAGCTGACCCTGGACGAGGCGCTGCGCCTGCGCGCGCTGCAGCCCATCCAGCGCATGCTGGAGCTGTCCGCGGCGCCGTAGCGTGCACCAGCGTCCGATACCGCTTTCGCGCTGGGTGGCGTGGCTGCTCCCGCTCGGCGTCGCTGGCCTGGTGCTGGCGGCGTGGTGGATCGCCTTCGAGCAGGGGGCGTTTCCGCGCGGCACCGTGCCGTCGCCGGTGCAGGTCTGGCGCGGCGTCTGGCAGGAGATCGACAACGGCCGCTTGATCGACGACGTGGTGGCCTCGCTGTTCCGGGTCGCGGTGGGCTTCTCGCTGGCGATCCTGGTGGCGCTGCCGCTGGGCCTGCTGCTGGGTCACTCGCGCTGGGCCCGCGCGGCCTTGATGCCGACGGTGAACTTCCTGCGCTCGATGTCGCCCATCGCGTGGTTCCCGTTCGCGGTCATCTGGTTCGGCATCGGGGACCCGCCGGCCATCTTCATCATCTTCATGGCCACCGCGTTCCAGCTCACGCTGGCCACGGCGACCGCGGTGGCGGCGGTGCCGCGGGTGTACTACCGGGTCGCCGAGGACCACGGCATCCGCGGCTGGCGGCGCTGGCTGTGGGTCACGCTGCCGGCGGTGCTGCCCGAGCTGATCACGGCGCTGCGGGTCGCGGCCGGGGTGGCCTGGATGGTGGTCGTGGCGGCCGAGATGATCGCGGTGCGCAGCGGCCTGGGCTTCCTGGTCACCGACGCGCGCAGCGGGCTGCGCATGGACCTGGTGGTGGTCGCGATGATCGTGATCGGCCTCATCGGGGTCGCGCTGGATCGGCTGCTGGTGCAGCTGACCAAGGTGAAGAGCGTGCGCTGGGGCTACGAGCGATGAGCGCGGGGCCCTACCGCGAGGGCGACGACGCCGGCGCCGACATCCTGGCGCTGCGCGGCGTCAGCCACGCGCACGGGGCCACCGAGGTGCTGCGCGAGCTCGATCTCGGGGTGCGCCGCGGCGAGCTGCTGGTGGTGGTGGGCCCGTCGGGCTGTGGCAAGACCACGCTGCTCAGCGTGCTGGCGGGGCACCTGCGCCCCAGCAAGGGGCGCCTCGAGCGCACCGTGCAGAGCCGCATGATCTACCAGGACGGGGGCCTCTTGCCCTGGCTGACGGTGCGCCAGAACATCGCGCTCGGGCTGCGCGACCAGGGCGGGCGCATGCCGGTGGGCGCCGAGCTCAAGGTCTTCGAGCTGGTGCAGCTCATCTCGCTGCGCGGCTTCGAGGATCACTACCCGCACCAGCTCTCGGGCGGCATGCGCCAGCGCGTCGAGCTGGCGCGCGCGCTGGCCTCGGAGGCCGACGTCCTCCTGATGGACGAGCCCTTCAGCGCGCTGGACTACCAGACCCGCACCAAGATGCGGCGCGAGCTGCTGGCCATGCTGCAGGCGCGGCCGCGCACGGTCATCTTCGTGACCCACGACATCGAGGAGGCGGTGCAGCTGGCCGACCGCGTCGTGGTGCTCACGGGACGGCCTGCCAGCATCAAGCGCGAGCTGCGCTTGCAGCTGCCGCGGCCGCGCAAGCCCGCGGATCCTGGAGTGGCCGAGGCTGAACAGCAGATCCTGGAAGAGCTGGACCTCACATGACACTATCGGGCCCATGTCGCTCCTGAAGTCCTCCGCCGTGCGGGTCGGCATCATCGTCGTCGGCGCCATCGCCGTGCTGGCGCTGCTGCGCTTCAAGCCGTGGAAGGAGAAGAAGGCCAGCGGCGCGGTGCATGGCCACCTGGACGTGGGCTTCCTGCCCGTGACCTGCCACCTGACCTGCCCGGTGACCGACTTCGCGACGCGCACGACCAAGACCGGGACGCGCTTCGATTCGCGCCGCTTCACCGAGTTCCCCACCGTGGTCGAGGCGCTCAAGGCGGGCGAGATGAAGGCCACCTTCCTCTTGGCGCCGCTGGCCATGGTGCTGCGCGAGCAGGGCATCAAGGTGAAGATCGTGTACCTCGGCCACCGCGATGGCTCGACGGTGATGGTGGCCAAGAACAGCACCGCGAAGTCGCTCAAGGATCTGGCCGGCAAGACCTTCGCGCGGCCGAGCCGCTTCTCCAACCAGTACCTGGTCATCACCAAGTTGATGGAAGACGAGGGCATGCAGCCCGAGGACATCAAGTTCGTCGACCTGCCGCCGCCCGAGATGCCGGCCGCGCTGGCGGCGGGCGCCATCGACGCCTACTTCGTGGGCGAGCCGCACGCCGCCAAGGCCGAGCTGGATGGCACCGGGCGCGTGCTGTATCACGCCAAGGACATCTGGCCGCGCTTCATCTCGTGCGTGCTGGTGGTGACCGAGGAGCTGATCAAGACGCGGCCGGAGACGGTGCGCGATCTGGTGCGCGGCATCGCCGAGTCGGGCGAGTGGGCCGAGCAGCACCGGCTGGAGGCCGCCAAGGTGGCGGCGCCGTACTACCGCCAGGACGAGAAGCTGTTGCGCTATGTGCTGACGCAGCCGCCTGATCGGGTCAGCTACCGGCAGCTGACGCCGACCGACGAGGAGCTCGGCCAGATCATGAAGTACGCCATCAAGGCGGGCATCCTGAAGGGGCCGATCGACATCTCGCAGCTGGTCGATCGCGAGTTCATCCCGGCTGACATCCAGCCGGCCAACATCGTGGTGCCAGCGGCCACGGTGGACGGAGGCGCAGGTGCAGGTGCAGGTGCGGGTGGTTAACCGGAGGGGGCGCGCATCCTCGTCGAGATCCTAGTCATCGTCGCGCTGAGCGTGGCGAACGGCATCTTTTCGGCGGCAGAGATCTCGATCCTGTCGATCCGGAAGACGCGCCTGGCCGAGCTGGTCGAGGCCGGCAGCGGCTCGGCCAAGGCGGCGCAGGCGCTGCGCAACAAGCCAGTGCGCTTCCTGGCCACGGTGCAGATCGGCATCACCGTCATCGGGGCCACCGCGGCCGCGTATGGCGGCGCCGACCTGGCGCGTGACCTGACGCCCTATCTGCACCGCTGGGGCATGCCCAATCCGCACGCGTGGGCCTTCGTCATCGTCATCGCCGGGGTGTCGTACCTGTCGCTGGTGCTGGGCGAGCTGATCCCGAAGTCGCTGGCGCTGCGCCACGCCGAGGGCTATGGCCTCTTCATCGCGCGGCCGGTGGGCTGGCTGTCGGTGCTGACGCGGCCGCTGACCTGGTTCCTGACCGGCAGCTCGAACGTGATCCTGAAGCTGTTCGGTGACAGCACCGACTTCGCCGAGGCCAAGCTGTCACCCGACGAGCTGCAGGCGCTGGTCGAGGAGGCCTCCAAGAAGGGCTCGCTGGATCCGCGCATCGGTGACATCGCGTCGCGGGCCATCGACTTCGGCGGGCTGCAGGTGGTCGAGGTCATGGTGCCGCGCAGCCAGATCGTGGCGCTGTCGGTGAAGTCGAACGCGGCGGAGCTCTTGCGCATGGTCAGCGAGGAGGGCCACTCGCGCTATCCGGTGTACGACGGCACGCTGGACTCGGTGGTCGGCTATGTCATGGCCAAGGACGTCATCGCGCTGTCGGCGGCGCCCGAGCTGATCATCTTGCAGGACGTGCTGCGTCCGGTGTGGGTGGTGCCGGAGACGCGGCGCGCCATCGACGTGTTGAAGGAGATGCAGCGGCGCCACACCCAGATGGCGGTCATCGCCAACGAGCACGGCAGCGTGACCGGGCTGGTGACGCTGGAGGACCTGGTCGAGGAGCTGGTCGGCGACATCTTCGGCGAGAAGCAGGAGGCCAGCCAGGACATCCAGCGTGAGGCGGGTGGCACCGCGCTGGTGGTGGGCACCACGCCGGTGCGCGAGGTCAACCGGGTGCTCGGGCTGAGTCTGCCCGAGCGCGACGACTACTCGACGGTCGCGGGCATGTGCGTGGTGCACGCGGGGTGGATCCCGCCGGTGGGGGCCAAGCTGCGGGTGGAGGATGGGACGGAGCTGGAGATTGTGGATAGCTCGCCGAGGCGCGTGAGGCTGGTCAGGCTGCGGCCGGCGGCGGAGAAGAAGAAGGAGAAGGACGAGTAGGGGGCGAAGGCGGACGAACAGGCGACAGGGGACAGGCAACAGGCAACAGGCAACGGGGAATGGGCGGAGGGGAGCGGGGAGTGGGCGGACAGGAACGGGGAATGCGGGGAGTGGAGGAGGACGAGGCCGTGATGGTGAGCCTGCTGGCGGGGTTCCCGGACCGGGTGGCGCGGCGGCGCGCAGAGAAGAAGGCGGCGGTGCTGCTGGCGGGGGGCGGCGCCGGGGAGCTGGCGGCGAGCAGCGTGGTGCGCGAGCCGATGCTGATGCTGGCGCTGGAGGCGGAGCAGCAGGGGCGCGGGGTGCTGGTCAGGATGGCGAGCGCGATCGAGGCCGAGTGGCTGCTCGATCTGCAGCCCGACGCCATGACCACCAGCGAGAGCCTGGAGCTGGACGGCGGCCGCGTGGTCAAGGTGTCGCGCCTCATGTACGACGCGCTGGTGCTGGAGGAGTCGCGCACGCCGGCCGAGGCGAGCGTCGACAGCGCGCGGCTGCTGGTGCGCCATGCGCTGAGCAAGGGGCTGGGCGCGCTGGACGCCGAGCTGCCGGCGCAGCTGGCGGCGCTGCGGGCGCGCGTCGACTTCGCGCGTGCGGCGGCGCCGGAGGTCGGCCTCGGCGCCGTGGATGACGCCGCGGTCGAGACCGCGCTGGCCGAGCTGGCGGGGGGCACGCTGAGCCTGGCGGGGCTGGATGCGCGCGCGGTGATGGCTGCGCTGCAAGCGGGGCTCGACACCCGGGCGCTGGCGCGCCTGGCGCCCGAGTCGCTCGAGCTGCCGGGCGGACGCCGCGTGCGCGTCAACTATGCCGAGGGCCAGCCGCCCTGGATCGAGTCGCGCCTGCAGGACTTCTTCGGCCTCGCCGAGGGGCCGCGCATCGGCGGCGGCCGCACCCCCGTGGTCATCCACCTCTTGGCGCCCAACCAGCGCGCGGTGCAGGTCACCACCGATCTGGCCGGCTTCTGGCAGCGCCACTACCCTGCCCTGCGCCGCGAGCTCGGCCGCCGCTACCCGCGCCACTCCTGGCCCGAGGATCCGCTGACGGCGTCGCCGCCGGCGCCGCACACCCGCCGCCGCTGAGGCCGTCTCGCGCGGCTCGGTGCCTCAGCCCTTGCGCCACTCCTCCCAGACCTCGGGCTGAAAGCCCAGCGTCGCGCGCGAGCCGTCGCGCACGATGGGCGTGCGCAGGAGCAGCGGATCGTCGAGCAGCGCCTGCTCGATGCGCGGCCCGGTCGGCGCCGCGTACTTCAGCCCCTTGTCGACGTAGCGCTTGCCGTCGCGATCGATCAGCGCCTCGACGCCGCCGACGCGCGCGGCCACGCTGCGCAGCTCGCCAGGCGACATGCCCTTCTGCGCGAGGTCGATCGACTGCACGCGCACGCCGCGCTCCTTGAACCAGCGCTCGGCCTTGCGGGTGTCGGCACACTTCTTGGTACCGAAGATCTGGATGTTCACGGCGGCCACCTCGCGACGCAATCCCTGCGCGAATTCCATCCGCGAGCCTACACGGTGGACTTCCGGCATCCAACCCGCTACCAAAGGAGACAGTCATGGAATACACGCTCCCCGAGCTCGGCTACGACTACGGCGCACTGGAACCGCACATCTCCGGCAAGATCCTCGAGCTGCACCACGGCAAGCACCACGCCGCCTACGTCAAGGGCGCCAACGACACCCTGGCGCTGCTCGACGAGGCGCGCAGCAAGCGCGACTTCGCGCGCCTGCCCGCGCTCGAGCGCGCGCTGGCCTTTCACCTCTCGGGCCACGTGCTGCACGCGCTGTTCTGGCGCAACCTCAGCCCCAAGGGCGGCGGCGAGCCGCAGGGCGACCTGGCCACCGCCGTGACCCGCGATTTCGGCGGTTTCGAGCCATTTCGCGAGCAGTTCAGCAAAGCCGCCGAGACCGTGATGGGCTCGGGCTGGGCCGCGCTGGTGTGGGAGCCGGTGGCGCGCCGCCTGCTCATCACCCAGATCTACGATCACCAGTCCAACGTCGGGCAGGCCGGCGTGCCGCTGCTGGTGCTCGACGCGTGGGAGCACGCCTATTACCTGCAGTACGAGAACCGCAAGGCCGAGTTCTTCAAGGCGGTGTGGAACCTGTGGGACTGGAACGACGTCAACCAGCGCTTCCTCGCCGCACAGAAGACCAACCTGATGCTGCCGGGGGCCGCCCGCTGAATGCGCCGCGTCCTCGTCATCCAGCACGTCGCCGACGAGCCCCCGCTGGCCATCGCCGACGTGCTGGCCGCCAAGGGGATCTCGGTCGACATCATGCGTGTCGACCGCGGCGACCCGGTGCCGACCACGCTGGCCTCCGACGGCCTGGTCATCATGGGCGGCCCGATGGGCGTGGCTGACACGGCACGACTGCCCCACCTGGGGCAGGAGATCACACTGCTGCGTGACGCCCTGGCCCAGGGCAAGCCGATCCTCGGCGTCTGTCTGGGCAGCCAGCTGCTGGCCGCGGCGCTGGGCGCGCGCGTCAGCCCAGGCCCGGCCAAGGAGATCGGCTGGTACCCGGTGACGCTGGAGCCGGCCGCGCAGGGTGACGCCCTGTTCGGCGCGGCGCCGCGGGAGTTCGTCGGTTTTCACTGGCATGGCGACGTCTTCGAGCTGCCCGCCGGGGCGATGGCGCTGGCGCGCTCGGAGCGCACCGCGGTACAGGCATTCCGCCACGGGCGCGCCTGGGGGATCCTGTTTCACCTCGAGGTGTCGCGCGAGGCAGTGCAGACCTTCACCCGCGTCTTCGCCGACGAGCTGGCGGCCGAGCAGCTCGACGGCGCCGCCATCGTGGCCGCCGCCAACGACCACTGCGCCACGCTGGAGCACGTCGGCCGTGACGTCTTCGCGCGCTGGGCCGAGCTGGTGCTGACGCTGGGGCCGGAGCGCACGCCGTTCCTGGATCTCGGCGGCGCCGCGGTGGTGCACGACCTGGCGATGCGCTTCTATGACGCCATGGAGGCGCACGAGCCGGCGCTGACCGCGCTGCACGAGTGCGAGGCGCCCGGCAAGGTCAGCCGGGCCGCGCGCGAGCGCTTCGCGCTGTTCCTGGCCGGCTGGCTGGGCGGACCGCAGGACTACACCGCGCAGCACGGCCCGCCGCGCCTGCGCATGCGCCACCGCGAGGTCCCGGTCGACGCCGGCATGCGCGACGCCTGGCTGCGCGCGATGACGCTGGCCATGGACGGCGCCGGCATCAGCGGCGACGTGCGCCGCTACCTGGACGCGCGCTTCGCCGAGGTCGCGAACTTCCTGCGCAACATCGACTGACCGCTCGAGCGCAGCTCGGGCAGTCAGTCGTCCGGTCCGATTCGGTCCGGTTCAGCGCGTCTCGGCGTACACCACCTCGACGCGCGGCTCGCCATAGGGGATGCGCAGGCGCGCCAGGTCGCGCACCGGGCTCCTCGGTACCAGCACGGACGCCGGCGAGCGCAGCGTCACCCGCGCCTCGTCCCGCCCCAGCTCCAGCACCGCATAGCCGCGCGCCAGCGCATTGATGTACGCCAGGTGCGGGTTGGCGCCGCGCGCGGCGTCCTCCAGCAGCGTGGCCACGCCGCCCTGGTTCTCCTGCAGATCGAGCAGCCCCTGCGACGAGATGGCGCCGCCCGAGATCTCGACCAGCCCGGCCTGGCCGTCGGCGCGGCCCGTGGTGGTCACCGGCGCGGCCAGGAAGGTGTGCAGGTCGCCGCTCAGCGCCAGCACGCCCTGGATGCCGCCGGCGCGCACGTGCTCGACGATGGCGCGGCGCTCGTCGGGGAAGCCGTCCCACTGGTTCAGGTTGACCGGGCTGCCCGCCGACAGCTCGAGCCCCATCATCACGGTCGACGTCGCGATGAGCTTCCAGCGCGCCTGCGAGGTTGACAGACCGTCAAGGAGCCAGTCCCGCTGATCGCGCCCGAGATAGCTCTCGCCGCTGCCGGGGTCGCCGGCGTACGAGTGCAGATCGAGCAGGAACAGCTCGGCGAAGGCGCCGATGCGCAGGCGCCGGTACAGCGGCGTCTGGGTGGGCCCCTCGTCCATCGGCATGGCGTCCCAGAACGCCGCGCGCCCGTTCTGGAGCCGCTGGGCCAGCGCCACCCGCGGCGTCAGCTCACCCAGGTGTCCGCCATCCTCGGCCAGCTCGTGGTTGTCCCACACCGCCAGCATGGCGTGCCGCGCGTGCATGGCCTGGAGGCCGGCGTCGCTGCGATACAGCCGGTACTTCTGGCGGTACTCCTGCACCGTCTCGGCGAAGCCGCGCCGCGCCGGCCCGATGCTGTCCACGCGCTCGGGCGGACCGGTGTCGTCGGTCAGGTCATAGATGTAGTCGCCCAGCGAGACCACCAGGTCGACGTCCTCGGCGGCCAGCCCGTGGTGCGCCGTGAAGTAGCCGGCCTGCCAGCCCTGGCACGAGAAGAAGCCCAGCCGCAGCGGCCGCTCGTCGCCCGCATCGCGCAGCGTGGTGAAGCGCCCCACCGGCGACGTCGTGGTGGTGGTGACCCAGCGATAGAAGTAGCGCCGCCCCGGGGCCAGCTCGGGCTCGTCCTCGAGCGCGACGTGCAGCGGCACGTCGGCCACCACCTGCACCCGCGCCGGCAGGTCGACCACGCCGCGCAGCACCACGTCGTCGAAGCCGGCGTCGCGCGCGACCTCCAGCCCCAGGCGCGCGCTGCCGCTGAGCTCGGTCACCATCACCACCAGGTGGATCCCACGTGGCCGCGGGCTGCCCGCGATGACGCCGTCGGGGAAGCGCGCCGCCTCGGCCAGCGCCTGCCCCGCGAAGGGCCGGCGCAGATCGTCGCCACACCCGGGCAGGCTGCGCAGCGCGACGGCGGCCAGCGCACCGCCCCCCAGACCGAGGAACGTCCTGCGATCGACGCGCACGCCGCATGGTAACCCGAGGCGCGCTGCCGGCGCTTGCCACGCGGTGCCGACAGGCTTCGGGTAGCATGAGGCATGTCCGCCCTGGCCCGCCTGGCGACCGTGCTCGCCGCCGCCGCTGTGCTCGCCGCACCCACCGGCTGCGCCAAGAAGCTGGAGCGCCAGCTGGTCGCGCCCGGCGACGCCGCCCACCTCGACCGCGACTCGCGCTTCCTCAAGGCGCACATGAAGAACGGCGACGTCATCGTGTTCGGGCGCTGGCAGGTCAACGAGCTGCGCCGCGAGGTCAGCGGCCCGGCGCGGCGCTATGACGTCGATCGCGAGCCGATGGCGGCCCGCCTGACCACGATCCGGATCGACGACGTCGCCATCTTCGAGACCAACGTGGCGCGCAACTCGCGCAGCGTGGCCGGGATGGCCATCGTGACCGGCATCTCGGCCGCGGTCACCGTGGCCTGTCTGGCCAATCCCAAGGCCTGTTTCGGCTCGTGTCCGACCTTCTACATCGACGACGGGCGCCGCCCGGTGCTGATGGCCGAGGGCTTCTCCGACAGCATCGCGCCCAGCCTGGAGGCCGATGACCTCGACGCCCTGCCCGCCGCGCGCCCGCAGGGCGGCCGCCTGGTCATCACCATGACCAACGAGGCGCTGGAGACCCACGTGGTGCGCCATGTCGACGTCCTGGCCGCCGCACGCGCGCCCGGCGAGCGCGTCTTCGCCACCCCGGCCGGCGTGCTGCGCCGCGCCCCCGCGCTGGCGACGCTGCTCTCGTGCCGCGACAGCGCCGGCGCCGACTGCGCTGCCCGCCTGCGCGGCCTCGACGGCGACGAGCGCGTCAGCCAGACCGACGGCGTCGACCTGGCCACCCGCGAGACCCTCGATCTCGAGTTTCCCGCGCCGGCCCCTGGGCAGCTGGCGCCGCGCGGCCTGGTGCTGGCGTCGCGGCAGACCCTGCTGTCGACCTACGTGCTGTACCAGGCGCTGGCCTGGGTCGGAGGCGACATCGGCACCGTGCTGGCGGCGCTGGAGCGGCGCAGCGACGCCGGCGCCGGCCCCGACGCCAGCAAGCGCGGCCCAGGGCCCGACGCCAGCGACGTGCACGCGCTGCTCGGCTTCATCGAGGTCCAGGTGCCCGACGGCGCGGGCGGCTTCCGCACCATCGGCCAGCTCGGCGAGACCGGCCCGCTGGCCACCGACGTCAAGCTGCTCGAGCTGCCCGCGGGCGCCGGCCAGCATGTGCGCCTGCGCGTCGCGCGCGGCCACTTCCGCCTCGACTGGGCCGCGCTGGCCACCCTGGGCGACGCGGTCACGCCGGTGCGCGTGCGCCCCAGCCGCGTGGTCGGCCAGACCCCGGACCCGCGCCGCGGGCTGGTCACGCTGCCCGGCGACCGGGTGCGCTTCGAGTACCAGCTGCCCCCCGGCGACCACGAGCTGTTCCTCGACACGCGCGGGTACTATCTGGAGTGGATGCGGGACGAGTGGCTGCGCGAGCAGGCTCCGCTGAAGGCGGCCCGGTTGCTGCTGTCGCCGGCCGGCGCCCTGCGCGAGCTGGCGCCCGCGTTCAAGCGCGTCGAGCCCGAGATGGAGCGCCTGTTCTGGGCCAGCCGCTTCCGGCGCCGTGACAGCGCGCGCCTGCCCAGCGGCAGCGGCGTGCCGGCCGCGGCGTCGGCGCTACCCCCGCCGCCCGCGCTGGAGGTGCGGCCATGACCGGCGCGCGCGCACGCGGGTGCGCCGGCGGCGGCGCTGCGGTGCTGGTGCCGGTGCTGCTGACGCTGACGCTGACGCTGACGCTGACCCAGGCAGCCTGCACCTTCACCGCCGACGGCCCCGCCAGCCTGCCCAGCGTCGATCGCGCCGGGGCCTCGGTGCGCGGCGGCTACATCGCTCTCGACTATCGCGGCAACGAGCGGCGCGCCCACATCGAGGGCGAGCTGCTCGCGGTCGACCACCGCAGCCTGGTGGTGCTGACCGACGCGCCGTCGCTGATCGCGGTGCCCATCGATCGACTGATCAGCGCCAAGCTGTATGGCTGGAAGAGCCAGCCCGGCAGGGTCGGCGGCGCGGCCGGCATGGGCGTCCTGAGCACCATCACCCATGGCGGCTTCCTGGTGCTGACGGTGCCGATGTGGAGCCTCGCGGGCGCCGTGGCGTCGGCGTCGGAGTCCTCGGCGGCGCTGCTCGAGATGGGGCCCAGGGACACCGGCAGGCAGTTCCGCAAGTTCGCGCGCTATCCCGGCGGCCTGCCCGAGCTGGGCCGCAGCCACCTGGCCAGCATCCCGCGCTATGGCCTGTGGGACGACGCGCTGCTGGCCCGCGTCACGTCCCGCTCCAGCAGCACGCCGGCGCGCCCGCAGCCGCAGCGCGAGCCGCTGTCCGCCAAGGTGCGCGAGCAGCTGCGTGTGGCCGCGGCCTGCGGCACCGGCGCCGATTTGCCCCTGTGGTGCACGCTGGCCGACGAGTGGCCGGTGGCGACCCGACCGACGCTCGCGGGCCTCGAGGCGCGCCACCTCGGGCTGCGCCTGGTGATCGCCCCAGGCACCACCTGGGCGCTGGCCATCGCCGCCGCGCGCCCGGTGCTGGTGTCGCTGCAGCCGGGGCCGCCACCGACCCTGCGCAGCGTGGTCGCCGAGGACGCCACCCTGGGCGCCGCGGTCAACGAGGCGCTGCTGGGCGCCGAGCCCGACCCTGCGGTGACCGCCTGGCTGGTCGCTGCGCAGGCCTCGCTGGCCGAGCAGCCCGCCAGGCAGATGAGCCCCACGGGCGCGTACTTCGTGCTGCCGACCGGCCAGCTGCGCGGCAGCCGCGACTGGCTCTACCTGGCCGAGCGCGAGGCCTCGGGCGCGCTGACCCTGTGGGTGCTGTCGGCCGCGCCGCTGCCCTGAGCCGGCGCCAGCGCGGGCCGGCGCCGCGTCACCATCACGGCGACCGCGGCGGCGATGAGGCCGGTGGCCGCGATGGCCTCGGGGCCGACATGTTCGCCCAGCGCGGCGCCCAGGACGACTGCCAGCGCCGGGTTGACGTGGGCGTAGCTCATGGCCAGCGCCGGGCGCGCATGCTGCAGCAGGTAGGTGTAGGCCGAAAAGCCCAGCAGCGAGCCGAACACGATGAGGTACGCCAGCGCGCCCAGCGCGGCCGCCGAGGGTGACGCCGGCGCGCGCTCACCCAGGACGAGGCCGGTCAGCAGCAGCAGCACGCCGCCGCACAGCATCTGCGTGGCCGCCGCCATCATGCCGTGGCCGGCCAGCTTGCGCCCCAGCAGCGAGCCCAGCGCCCAGCCCACCGGCGCCAGCACCAGCAGCACCGCCTCCAGGCCGCCGGCGCCGAGATCGCCGCCGCCCAGCAGCGCGACGCCGCCCAGCCCGAGCAGCATGCCGACGAGTTCGCGCCGGCTGGCGCGCGCACCGGTGAACAGGCCCAGCGCCGCGGCCCACAGCGGCATGGTCGCGCACACCACCGCGGCCAGTCCCGACGACAGCTTGCGCTCGGCCAGCGCGACGAAGCCGTTGCCGACCAGGAACAGCAGCGCGCCCGCCGGCAGCGACCACAGCCAGACCCGGCGCGGCGGCAGCGGCAGCCCGCGCGCGCGCAGGATGGCCAGCAGCACGACGCCCGCCGTGATGAAGCGCACGCCGCCCATCAGGAGCGGCGGCAGCCCGGCCACCGCATAGCGCATGGCCAGGTAGGTCGAGCTCCAGATGAGGTACACGCCGGCCAGCGCCAGCAAGAGCTTGCGGCGCTGGTCGAGCACGGGCAGCGCCGCGGGCACCAGCGCGAGGGGAGTGGCTGGCAGGGAGCCCGACGAGGACGGAGTCATGGCCCTGACTGTGGGCCGCGCCGCCTCACCAGCACAGATGCAACCTCGACCAGCACAGACCAGCACAGGCTGCTGCTGTGCCAGCAAAACCGGCCACAATCTGTACTGGTCACCATGGAATAGCGACCAGTACAATGGCCTGCATGGCCGACGCACCTCACCTCTATGAACAGCTGGCCGCCGATCTCGCGGGCGCCATCACCCGCGGCACCCTGCGCGCCGGCGAGCGCCTGCCCTCGGTGCGCCGCCTGTCCGAGCAGCGCGGCGTCAGCGTCGCCACCGTGCTGACCGCCTACCTGTCGCTGGAGAACGAGGGCCTCATCGAGACCCGCCCCAAGTCGGGCCACTTCGTGCGCGTGCGCCGCGCCACCGCGCTGCTCGGCCCCACCGAGCCGCGCTCACGGGCGGGCGCCCCCGCGCGCGTCACCGTGGGCACCGGCGTGGCCGCGCTGCTGGCCGCCATGCGCGACCCCGCCATCGTGCCGCTGGGCGCCGCCACGCTGTCGCCGGAGCTTTTGCCCATCGCGGCGCTGAACCGCATGATGGCCGCCATCTGCAAGGAGATGTCGACCGCGGGCGCCAGCTACGACGCGCCGCCCGGCCTGCCCACGCTGCGCCGCCAGCTGGCCCGCCGCGCGGTGACCTGGGGCGCCGAGCTGGGCGAGGCCGACTTCATCACCACGGTGGGCGCCATGGAGGCGCTGCACATCGCGCTGCGCGCCACCACGCGCCCCGGCGACGCCATCGCGGTCGAGAGCCCGACCTACTTCGGCGTGCTGCAGCTCATCGAGGAGATGGGGCTGCGCGCCATCGAGATCCCGGTGCACCCGGTGAGCGGCCTCGACCTCGACGCCCTCGACGAGGCGCTGCGCACGCAGCGCCCGCGCACCATCCTGTGCGTGCCCAACCTGCACAACCCGCTGGCCACCGTGATGTCCGACGACGCCAAGCAGCGCCTGTGGCGCCTGGCGCAGCGCCACGACGTGCCCATCATCGAGGACGACATCCACGGCGACCTGATGCACGACGGCACCCGGCCGCGCCCGCTCAAGGCCTTCGATCGCGACGGCCGCGTGCTGCTGTGCGGCTCGGTGTCCAAGACGCTGGCGCCGGGCTACCGCGTCGGCTGGCTGGCCGCCGGGCGCTACCAGGACGCCGCCGAGCGCCTCAAGTTCTCGCAGTCGGTGGCGACCCCGACGCTGCCGCAGATGGCGGTGGCCGAGTTCCTGGCCTCGGGCGGCTACGATCGCCACCTGCGCCGGCTGCGCCGCCAGCTGGCGGCCCAGGTCGCGCGCATGCGCGAGGCGGTGGCGCACAGCTTCCCGCCCGGCACCCGCGTCAGCGCCCCCGCCGGCGGCTTCGTGCTGTGGCTGGAGCTGCCCGCCGGTTGCGACGCGCTGGCCATCCAGGCCCGCGCGCTGGAGCACGGCGTCGCGGTCGCGCCCGGCCCCATCTTCTCGGCGCGTGGCCGCTTCGGCAGCTGCCTGCGCCTGTCGTGCGGCTTCCCCTGGTCACCGCGTCTGGAGGCCGCGGTCGCCACCCTGGGCGCGCTGGCCGCCGCCGAGCAGAGCCGCGTCGGCCCGGGCGGCCGCGTGCGCCCCGGCGCCGTCGCGAACTAGGCCTTCACGGGATAGGGAAACGCCTCGGTCGCCTGGGTCGGCTCGACGCTGTCGAACTTGCGCAGATCCAGCAGCAGCCGCCCGTCGGGCAGCTCGCTCAGCACGTCGACATGGCGCGCGCCCCAGACCACGTCGCTGGCCAGCCAGCGATGGCGCGCGTGCAGCGCCTGCATCGAGGTCTCGTCGAGGCCGTTCAGCGAGGCCATGATCTCGACCTCCTCGGCCTTCATCTTCTCGGGCGTCATGCCCCACAGCGGGCTGCCGGGCTTGATCTGGTGCATCACCGTCCACGAGCGCGAGAACGCCGGCGAGCGATCCCGCGTCAGCTCGAGGTCGATCATGCGATAGAAGGTGCCGCCCTCGGGCAGCTTCTCGGTGCGCACCATGGCCAGGCGCAGCTGGGCCTCGACCACCAGGTTGCCGCGCCGGTTGCCGGCCCGGAACGACAGCGTGGGCACGCCGTGCATCGGGCTGATGACCAGCTTGCTGGTGAAGGCCACGCGCGCGTTGGAGCGCGAGAACTTGGCGAACACCAGCCCGGTCGCCATCGCGGTCACCACCAGCGAGGTCACCGCCTCGACCACCACCACGGTGTTGGCCACCGCGGTCTCGGGGTACATCGCGCCGTAGCCGATGGTGCCCATGGTCTGCACGCTGAAGAAGAAGGCGTCCGCCAGCGAGTGCGCGCGCGCGTGCGCGATCCCGCCGAGCTCCATGTACAGCACCGCGAAGAACAGGTTGAGGACCAGGAACACCGCGGTCAGCCCGAGCAGCGCCACCGACCAGCGCGCGCGCAGCACGGCGTGGTAGAGGTCGCGCAGCACGGTGGTCTCCTGGCCGACCACCAGGACGTCGCCATCGCTGCCAGACACGGTTGCGCCGCTGGGGACCGCGGGGGTCGCCGGGGCGCCGGGGGCGGGTGCCGAGCTCACGCCCCCACCTTGTGGCGAGGCTCGCCGGCGGGCAACAAAACACCCTGATGTCCCGCGAACCTCGGGGTATAACGCCGTTCATGCGAGGGCTCCCCGTCGTGCTCGGCCTGCTGCTGGTGGCGGGTTGCGACGTCACCAAGGGCAAGTATTTCGGCCGCATCCGGCAGCGCGCCGACACGCGCACGCTGTACTTCGGCAACTCCGCGGAGCCCGAGTTCATGGATCCGGCGCGCCTGACCGCGGTCAACGACGGCAAGGTCGCCGACCAGTGCTTCGACGGCCTGACCGAGCTGGATCCGCAGACCGCGCTGCCCATCCCCGCGCTGGCCGAGCGCTGGGAGGTGTCGCCCGACTGGATGCACTTCACCTTCCACCTGCGCCCGGGGCTGAAGTTCTCCGATGGCCGCGCGCTGGAGGCCCAGGACGTGGTCTACAGCTGGGCCCGCGCGCTGCACCCGGCCTGGGCAGCGCGTGACGCCGAGGAGTTCTACAAGATCGACGGCGGCGAGGAGTGGAACGGCGGCGTGCTGCGCTACCTGCGCGTCGCCAGCAAGAAGCTCGCGCCCGGCCGCGTCGTCGTCAAGGAGCAGGCCTCGCCGCGCGCCGCCGAGCCGACCGACAGCGGCACCCGCAAGCCGCGCGCGCGCATCGAGGTGCGCAGCGACCCGCGCGACGACGCCAAGGTGCTGCACCGCTACGGCCGCAGCGACGACCTCATCGTGTTCGACGAGAGCGCCGACGGCACCTGGGTCCACGTCTGGGAGTCGGTCTCGCTGGCCGGCGGCTGGGTGCGCGCCGCCGAGCTGGTGCAGCCCTCGGCCGACATCGTCTATGTGGTCGAGGGCATGGACGGGGCGCAGAAGGGCGTGCGCGACTTCGTGCGCGGCAAGGATCTCGCGGTGCGCGCCAGCCTGCTGGCGGTGCGCGCCAGGGACGCCACCACGCTGGAGATCGATCTCGCCAAGCCGACCCTGTTCTGGCTGCTGCAGGTGGCCGACACCACCTTCCGCGTGGTCGACCGCTACACCCTGGATCGCCTGGGCGCCGAGTGGCACCGCCACGCCGGCGACTTCGTGTGCTCGGGCGCTTTCTGCCTGACCGAGTGGAAGCTGCGCGACTCGCTGACCCTGCTCAAGAACCCGCACTACTGGGACGCCGCGCGCACCCGCCTCGACAAGATCGTCGTGATGTCGATCGACGAGCAGGCCACCGCCACCGCGGTCTACTTCGACGGCCGCGTCGACATGCTGACCGCCAACAGCATCCCGGGCTCGATGCTGCCCAAGCTCAACGGCAGCATCGACGGCAAGCCCAAGGCCGACTACATCCGCCTGCCCTACCTGGGGACCTACTTCTACGTGGTCAACGTCGACGAGAAGACCGGCCCGCCCGCGCTGAAGAACCGCGCCCTGCGCCGCGCCCTCGGCCTGGCGCTGGATCGCCGCGAGCTGCCCGCGCTGCTCAAGAGCGGCATCGTGCCGTGGACCGCCAAGGTGCCGCTCGGCATGGAGCCCTTCACCGGCTACAAGAGTCCGCCCGGCCTCGACTTCGACCTGGTGGCCGCCAGGAAGGAGCTCGAGCAGGCGCGCCGCGAGCTCGGCGGCAAGATCCCGCGCATCACCATCCGCATCAACACTGGCGTCGAGCAGCACCAGATCATCGCCGAGTGGGTCCAGGGCCAGTGGAAGAAGCACCTCGGCCTCGACATCGGCCTGGAGTCGCAGGAGTGGAAGACGATGCTCAAGGCGCTGCGCCAGCACGACTTCGACATCATGCGCATGGGGGGGATCGCCTCGATGCCGGAGCCCGAGGACTTCGTCGGCGACAACTACCGCAAGGGCAGCCCCAACAACCAGCCGGGCTGGAGCTCCGACGAGTACATGGCGCTGCTGGAGAAGCAGCAGCACGAGCCCGATCGGCAGAAGCGCAACCAGTACATCTACGAGATGGAGAAGCTGGTGCTCGACGAGGGCGTCAACATCCCGCTCTACACCTACGTGCAGCACCACCTGGTGAAGCCCTACGTGTGCAACGCGCCGCACAACATCCTCGACAAGATCGCGCTCAAGTACGTGTGGATCGACTTCACCTACAAGTGTGAGGGCGCGGCGCCGCGGCCCACGCTCGAGGGCCAGGGGAGCGTCACGCCATGAAGCGGCTCATCATCGGGCGCATCCTGTTCGCGATCCCGGTCCTGCTGGTGGTGTTCTCGCTGGGCTTCCTCTTGATGAAGAAGACGCCGGGCGGGCCGTTCGACGCCGAGAAGCGCCCGCCGCCCGAGGTCGAGAAGAACCTGCGCAAGCGCTACCACCTCGACGATCACTGGACCAAGCAGTACTGGCGCGAGCTGTCGGGCTACCTGCGCTTCGATCTCGGCAAGTCGCTCAAGCGCGAGCAGTCGATCAACGAGATCATCCGCAAGGCCTTCCCGGTGTCGGCGACCATCGGCCTCATCGCGCTCCTGTTCGCGGTCGCGGTCGGGGTCTCGCTGGGCGTGCTGGCGGCGTCGCGGCAGAACTCGTGGTTCGATCACGGCGCCATGTTCATCGCCATCATGGCCATCTCGACGCCGTCGTTCGTGCTGGGGCCGCTGCTGGTGCTGGTGGCCTCGATGTGGCTGGGCTGGCTGCCGGCGGCGCGCCTGGATGGAGCCGCCAGCTACATCTTGCCCGCGCTGGCGCTGGGGCTGATCTATGCGGCGTCGATCGCGCGCCTGGCACGCGCGTCGGTGCTCGACGTCATCCGGCAGGACTACATCCGCACCGCCCGCGCCAAGGGGCTGTCGGAGGGCAAGGTGATCTGGAAGCACGCCGTGCGCGCCGGCCTGCAGCCGGTGGTGACCTACCTCGGCCCCGCCACCGCCAGCATCATGACCGGCGGCTTCGTGGTCGAGACCATCTTCCAGCTGCCGGGCCTGGGCACCTACCTGGTGACCGCGGCCAAGGACTCCGACGCCACCATGGTGACCGCGCTGATGGTGTTCTATGCCTCGCTGCTCATGATCATGAACCTGCTGGTCGACATCGCGTACGGCTGGATCGACCCGCGCGTCAGGGACGCCCGCTCATGAGCGCGACGCCGATGCTGACCGGGGTCGCCGCGGCGGCCCCCCCACGCAGCCCGTGGCGCGAGGCCTGGCTGCGCCTGCGCCGCAACCGCGTCGCGGTGGCCTGTGGCGTGATGCTGATCGGGATCGTGCTGTTCTCGATCGCGGGGCCGCTGATCGTGAAGGCGACCTGGGGCTACACCTTCGACAGCATGAACGTCGCCTATGGCGCGCATGGGCCGAGCCTGAAGCACTGGTTCGGCACCGATGCGCTGGGGCGCGATCTCATGGTGCGCGTGATGTACGGCGGCAAGATCGCGCTCGGCCTGGGCATCATCGCCACCGCGATCACCACCGTCATCGGCGTCATCTGGGGCGGCGTGGCCGGCTATGTCGGCGGCCACATCGACAACGCGATGATGCGCGTGGTCGACGTGCTGTATGCGCTGCCGCTGCTGGTCATCATCATCGCCATCCAGGCCTCGCTGGCGGCCAAGTTCAAGAGCCCCGACGCCCGCCTGGTCCTGATGTTCATCCTCATCGGCTGCCTGAGCTGGCTGACCATCGCGCGCATCGTGCGCGGCCAGATCTTGTCGCTCAAGAACCGCGAGTTCGTCGAGGCGGCGCGCGCGGTCGGGGCGCCGGGGTCGCGCATCCTGTTCCGCCACCTGGTGCCCAACACCCTGGGCCCGGTCATCGTGTACGCCACCGCGTCGATCCCCGGCATCATGCTGACCGAGGCCTTCCTGTCGTTCCTGGGCCTGGGCGTGCAGCCGCCGCGCTCCAGCTGGGGCGTGCTGATCAGCGACGGCTCCAAGCAGCTCCTGGTCTACCCGTGGATGCTGATCTTCCCGGGGCTGGTGATGGCGATGACCATTCTGGCGCTGAACTTCCTGGGTGACGGCCTGCGCGACGCGCTGGATCCGCAGACGCGGAAGGTTGGTTGAGCGAGACCGCGGCGGACGACGTCGCCCGCGCGGCGCGGCTGGCCGCGGCGTACGACCCGGCGCGCTTTCGCGCCGACGGCGAGGCGGTGGTCGGGCTGCTCGCGGACGCGCTGGCCGGCGCGCGGCGGCGCGAGGGTGCGGTGCTGCCGTGGGCGGCGCCCGAGGCGGCGGCGCGGGCGTGGGGGCACGACTTCGCGCGGCCCGAGGCCGGCGGCGCGCGGGCGCTGCTGGCGCGCGTGGTCGCCGAGTCGCACCACCTGCACCACCCGCGCTATGTCGGCCACCAGGTCACCGCGCCGCTGCCGCTGGCGGCGCTGTGCGATCTGGTCAGCGCCTATCTCAACAACGGCATGGCGGTGTACGAGATGGGCCCGGTGGCCACCGCGATGGAGCGCGCGGTGGTCGAGTGGATGGCCGGGCGCATCGGCTTCGCGGTCCGGCCTGGCGGCGCAGGCGACGTGGGCAGCGCTGGTGGCGCTGGTGGCGCTGGTGGCGCTGGTGGCGGTGGCGCTGGCGGCGTGCTGACCTCGGGCGGCTCGGCGGGCAACCTGACCGCGCTGCTGGCGGCGCGCCAGGCCAAGGCCGGCTTCGACGTCTGGCAGCGCGGCACCACGGCGGGGCCGCCGCTGGCGCTGCTGGCGGCCGAGACCACGCACTACTCGGTGGCGCGCGCGGCCGAGATCATGGGCCTCGGCGCCGAGGGCGCCTTCCCGGTGCCGGTCGACGCGGCCTTCCAGCTACGCCCCGACGCGCTGCCGGCGGCGCTGGCCGCGGCCGAGCGCGCGGGACGACGCGCCATCGCCGTGGTCGCCAGCGCGGGGTCGACCGCGACCGGCGCCATCGATCCGCTGCCCGCGATCGCCGACTTCGCCGCGGCGCACGCGCTGTGGCTGCACGTCGACGCCGCCCACGGCGGCAGCGCGCTGACCTCGGTGCAGCAGCGCGGCCGCCTGCGCGGCATCGAGCGCGCCGACTCGGTGGTGTGGGACGCGCACAAGATGATGCTGGTGCCGTCGCTGGTGACCGGCGTGATCTTCCGCGACGCCGCCCATGGCCACCAGGCCTTCGCGCAGCAGGCCGACTACCTGTTCAAGGCCGGCGGCGGCGCCGACGAGCCGCCCTGGTGGGACGTCGGGCTGCGCACGCTGGAGTGCACCAAGCTCATGATGGCGCTCAAGGTCTATGTCGCGCTGCGCGTGCACGGCGAGGCCTTCTTCGGCGACTACATCGATCATGTCTTCGCGCTGGCGCAGCGCTTCGCCGCCCGCCTCGCCGCGGCGCCCGACTTCGAGCTCGCGCTGCCACCGGCGCAGAACATCGTGTGCTTCCGCCACACCCCGCCCGGGGTGACCGGCGCCGACCTCGACGCCTTGCAGGCGCGGGTGCGCGACCGGGTCATCCAGGCCGGCCACGCCTACCTGGTCAAGACGGGCCTGCCCACCGGCGTGTTCCTGCGCACCACCATCATCAACCCACTGACCACGGACGCCGATCTCGACGCCGTGCTCGACGCCGTCCGCGCGGCGGCGCGACAGGGCTGACATGGCCGACTCCCGCGATGGCGATGGCGACGGCGGCACCACGCGCGCCCCCGTGCTGCCGGCGCTCGAGCGCCGCCTGGCCGAGCTGTACCCAGGGCAGGCCCCGCACGACGCCGCCCCCAGCGGCACGCACGACTACCCCATCGATCTCATCCGCGTCCACGCCAGCGGCCACGGCGCGCCACACTGGCACCACGTCAGCTATGGCCTCAGCGAATCAGGCTGTGACTTCGAGCTGACCCTGCGCCTGGCGCGCACCGCCACCGAGCGCGAGCCGCCACGCTGGGGCGCCGCGGTGCTGCTCGAGCTGTCGCGCTACGTCGCCGAGTCGGGCCGCGCGCTGCGCGCCGGCGATCACCTGGCGCCGCGCTGGCGCGACCTGCCCGGCGCCGAGCCGACCGAGATCCGGGCCTTCCTGCTGGTGCCCGATCCCGAGCTGCCCGCGCTCGGCCAGGGCCAGGTCGCGCTGCTGCAGGTGGTCGGCATCACCAGCGACGAGAGCGCGCTGCTCGACAGCCCGGCCGCGGTGGCCCCCCTGCTGGCCGCCCTGCGCGAGCGCAGCCCGCTGCTGATCACGGATCTGCGCCGCACCTCGCTGCTAGGTGACCCGGCGCAGGCCGAGGCGCTGGCGCGCGCCACCGGCACCGCGCTGCCGGTCGGGGCGCTGATCGATCCCCACCTGGTGCTGCGCCGCACCGGGGTCGGGGCCCGGCGCGCCATCGAGATCAGCCTGGGCGCCCAGGTGGTGCCCGCGCTGCTGCGCACCGCGCAGGCGGCGCTGCCACGCGGCCAGCAGGTCATGCTCGCCGGTGGTCGCGGCGCCCTGGTCGTGCTGCGCCCCGCCCCCACGACCGCCCTGCACCCCGAGCCCGACGGCGTCGTGCTCGACCTCGCACCCGCCGATCTCGACGCGCTCTCCAGCACCCTGAAGCCGCTGCGTGGCCGCTACCAGCTCCCAACACTGCCCGAGCTCACCTTCGAGGTCGTCCCCTTCGAGATCCGCGACGCCTCCGGCGCCATCCTCCGCACCCTCGGCTGACCCCCCGCGCCTCTCTCCTGCCCCCCCGGTCCGCCTGTTGCCTGTCGCCTGTGACCTGTGACCTGTCCCCTGTGGCCTGTTTGTCCGGCTCCTAGTCGGCGCCGGCATCCCCCGCCGCGCCGCTCGGCTCGGGCGACGGCGCGGTCGGCTCGGCGCCGCCGTCGCTACCAGGCGCGGGCGCGGCCACGTCGTGCGGCTTGCTCTTGACGCCGGTGCAGATGAGGAACTGCTCGCAGTCGCCCTTGGCGATCTCGTCGCAGCGCTCCATCTCGTTCTTGGCCTCGGGCGGCATCTCGCGGCAGGCGCGCTCGGGGTTGGGTTTGGCCTCGTCACAGGCCAGATAGCGCTCGACGCGGCGCACGCACTCGCTCTTCTTCTTGCAGCCGGACGTCAGCGCGGCGGTGGCAAACAGGCTGACAAGGACCCACATTCGCATCGCTGACTCCTCCGCAAGCTGCGGCAACCGTAGCACTTTTCCCCTACAGAACGAAAGGAGTCAGGGCGCGTATATCTCTCCATCGTCGCAACGAACCGGAACACGACGCGGCGACAACCAGCAGGACCAAGGAGACGACTGACATGAAGAAGCTCGCCGCCATGATCGCCCTCGCGCTGACCACCGCCATCGCCGTGCCGGCCATGGCCCAGACGAGCGGCACCAAGGCGACGCCTGCCAAGGCGGCCAGCAAGGCGGCCAAGGCCGCCAAGCCGAAGGTGCAGAACATGACCTTCGACCCGCTCGAGATGCAGGGCACCATCGGCGGCCCCGATGGCCTCATCGGCACCGTGGCTGGCAGCGAGAAGTTCGAGGCCTTCAAGCTGGTGCGCACCACCTTCTACGACAAGCTGGTGAAGTCGACGGAGCGCTTCGAGTAGTCGTCCCCTCAGTCCTCCTCTTCTGCCTTCCCAGCCACTCGAGGTCGCTCGTCATCCCTGGCCGCCTCGGCGCGACGCTCGCGCTGGCGGGCCGCGGCGACCTCGCGCCGGTCGAGCTGACGCTGATGCGCCTCGCGCTCGCGTGACACTGCCGCCAGCGCCTCGCGCGCAGCGGTAACCTCGGCGGCGGCGCGCGCCACTTGCTCCTCGGCGCCACGCAGCTCGGCGGCGCGCAGGGCCCAGATCTCCGCCAGACGCTCCTCGCGGGCCCGCAGCGACACCAGCTCGCGCGCGGCGCGGGGTACCGTGCGAACCCGCTCTTCGCGAGCGGCCGCGAGGAGCGACCTGGCATCTTTCTCGGCACTTGCGGCGCCCAGCTGCCGCGCCTCGGCCGCCGCAGCCGCGGTCACCGCCTGCGCCAGCGCCAGCTCGGCCTGGTCCTCCGAGGCCTGCTCCAGGCGCACCAACGTTTGCAGCGCGCTGGCCTCGCCCCCGTCCCGACCGGCCATTCCCAATGATACACTGACGTGGCCGATGGCCGCACCTGACGCACGAGGGCACGGCGGGCCGCTGGGCCCGCAGCAGGGTGGCTCTCCGCACGATCGCTATGTCGTCCTCGAGTACCTGGCCGAGGGCGGCATGGGCGCGATCTACCGCGGCAAGAAGCTGGGCGCGGGCGGCTTCGAGAAGGAGGTCGTGCTCAAGCAGCTGCTCCCGGAGTTCACCCAGCAGCCCGAGTTCATCGACCTGTTCCTGCGCGAGGCCAAGCTGTCGGCCACGCTGGACCACGCCAACATCGTGCGCACCATCGATCTGGTCGCCGCCGATGACGCCTTCTTCATCGTCATGGAGTACGTCCGCGGCGGCGATCTGCGCACCCTGGCCAAGCGCGCCAAGCGGCGCCGGCGCTGGCTGGCCGCGGCGGCGGCGCTGTACGTCGCCCGCGAGGTGTGCTCGGCGCTGTCCTACGCGCACGCCAAGCTGGGGCCGGACGGCAAGTCGCTGGGCCTCATCCACCGCGACGTGTCGCCGTCGAACATCCTCATCAGCGGCGCCGGCGAGGTCAAGCTGACCGACTTCGGCATCGCCAAGGCGTCGACGCACCGCTCGGTGTTCTACAAGGTGCGCGGCAAGGTCGGCTACATGTCGCCCGAGCAGGCCCGCGGCGAGCCGCTGGATCACCGCTCGGATCTGTACTCGCTGGCGGTGTGCCTGTACGAGCTGGTCACCGGCGAGCGCCTGTTCGTGGCCGCCACCCTGACCACCACGCCCGAGGAGCTGTATGGCCAGCCCATCCCGCGGGTGTCCAAGAAGCGGCCCGGGCTGCCCGAGGATCTGGATGCCCTGATGTGGCGCGCGCTCGACGCCAAGCCGGCAGGGCGCTTCCAGAACGCCGCCGAGCTGGCCGACGCCATCCTGCGCGTGGCGCACAAGCACAAGCTCCTGATGTCGGGCCCCGAGCTGGCCATGCACCTGCGCGAGGTCTGCGGTGAGCACGTCGAGGACTGGCGCTCGACCGAGGTCAAGGCCGACGAGCGCATGCGCAGCGAGCGCACCGAGGGCTTCAACGTCGAGGAGTCCTCGAGCCACGACAGCGGCCAGTTCAGGCGCGCCACCGCCGTTCTCCCCGAGGGAGAGGACGACCACAGCCAGGTCCACGAAGATCCGCCGGCGCGCGGGCGTGGGCGCATCGGTAGTGACGACGACCTGCATATCGAGCCGCAGCAGAAGGGCGAGGACTACATCGAGCTGTCGGGCGCCGACGGCTGGGCCGACGAGGTTGACCCGGCGCAGATCGAGGCCGCCAAGAAGGCCGCCATCGAGCAGCTGTCGCGGCTGTCGCGCGTCGAGCTGACCTCGATGATCGATCCCGCCGACGATCGCAAGGCCATCAAGGAGCGCGCCGCGCGGGCGGCGATGCGGCCGGCGTCGCAGCAGATCGCGGTCGCGCGCGCCGGTGTGGCCGAGGTCAAGGCGACCAAGGCGGCGGCCGACCGCGGCCCCGATCCCGAGGCGTCGATCGAGACCGAGCAGGTCGAGCGGCTGTCGGCCAGCGAGCTGTTCGGGCCCGACCTGACCCGGGGCAAGGCGGCGGCGTCGCGCGGGTCGCCCACCGGGGCCATCCCGCTGGAAGAGGCGCGCGCGATGCTGCCCGGGCTGACACCGGCGACGCCGACGCCCTCGGCGCCAGGCGGCAGCGGCAGCGGCGACGGCGACGCCGGCGTGGTCGGGCGCGCCAGCGCCAAGGAGCGCACCGCGCGGGTGGCGTCGGACCCGCCCGGGGGGCGAGCGCGGGGGCGGGTGCGCCCCGGCAGCGAGGCCGAGGACAGCGGCAGCGTGCAGGCGCTCGAGGAGGATGATGATGGCCGCATGCGCCCCTGGGTGGTGGCGCTGGCGGCGATCGTCATCGGCGCCATCGTGGCCACCGTGGTCGCGCTGACCGGGCCCGAGGTGCCGGAGCCGGCCAAGCACCCGAGTGTGCCGGCGCCGAGCCTGGCGCCGCGGGTCGAGGGCGCTGGCGGCGGTGGCGGCAGCGGGGGCGCTGGCGGGGTGGCGAGCGGCGGCGCTGGCGGGGTGGCGAGCAGGAGCGGCAGCGGCAGCGCGACGGAGCGGACGCCAGTGGTCACGAGCGCGGGGGGGACGCCGGATGGCGGCTACAGCGCGCTGTTTGCGAAGGATCCGCCAGGGGGCGGGTCGGCGTCGTCGTCGTCGCCGTCGCCGTCGCCGTCGCCGTCGCCGGCAGCCGGAGAGGAGCGAGGGATCGCGGTGGACTCGTCGCCGAGCGGGGCGGTGGCGACGCTGGGAGGGGCCGACCAGCCCGCGAGCGCCGGCTGCAAGACGCCCTGTGTGCTCGAGGCCAGGCCCGGCATCCATACCGTGCGGGTGACCGCCAAGGGCTACCAGGGCTGGGCCGGGCTGGTCGAGGTCAAGGCCGGGATGGCGGCGCGGGTGCTGGCGTCGCTGAGCAAGCCGCGGCCCAAGAACGTGGCCACCGGGCTGCTGGAGGTCAAGGCGCTGCTGCCGGCCGAGATCTACATCGATGGGCGCGAGACCGGTCGGGTCACCGGGGATCCGCCGTTCGCCCTGCCGCCAGGGACCTACCAGGTCACCCTGGTGGCGCCGTCACGCAGCGCGCGGCCGACCGCCGAGGTCATCATCAAGGTCGGCAAGACCACCACCACGCCGCTGCTGCGCTTCCGCTGACGCCCTCCGGCGTCCTGCGTCCGGCGTCCGGCGTGTGACGATTGACCTCGGGGCCATGAGCAACGTACCTTGAATGGCCGTAGCGCCCCGTCCGATGGCCTCCAGAGACTCCAACGTCACAAGCCTCCTCGACGAGGCGCCCGCGTTCACCCGCCAGCGTGGCGGCGGCACCTTCATCGTCATCAAGGGCCCCGATCGCGGCGAGCAGATCGCGCTGCGCGAGTCGGCGGTGACCTTCGGGTCGAGCCCGTCGTGCAGCCTGGTGCTGACCGACAAGACGGTGTCGCGGCAGCACCTCGAGGCCAAGCGCGAGGGTGAGGCCGTGGTGCTGCGCGACCTCGGGTCGACCAACGGCACCTTCGTGCAGGGCGCACGCTTCAAGGAGCTGACCATCGGCTATGGCGGCGAGTTCAAGCTCGGCCGCACCGTGGTCAAGTACCTGCCCGACGAGGAGGTCGTCGAGCCCGAGGAGTCGGAGCTCGAGGCCTTCGGCAGCCTGATCGGCCGCGACATCAAGATGCGCCGGCTGTTCAAGCTGCTCGAGGACGTGTCGGCCACTGACGCGACCATCCTCATCGAGGGCGAGACCGGCTCGGGCAAGGAGCTCATCGCCGAGGAGATCCACAACCACTCGCCGCGCAAGGGCGGGCCGTTCGTGGTCTTCGACTGCGGCGCGGTCCCGCGCGAGCTCATCGAGAGCGCGCTGTTCGGCCACATGAAGGGGTCGTTCACCGGCGCCCACACCGATCGCAAGGGCGCCTTCGCCGAGGCCAACGGCGGGACGATCTTCCTCGACGAGATCGGCGAGCTGGCGCTGGATCTGCAGCCCTCGCTGCTGCGCGTGCTCGACAAGCGCGCGGTGCGCCGGGTCGGGTCGAACACCTACGACAAGGTCGATGTCCGCGTGGTCGCGGCGACCAACCGCGACCTGCGCAGCGAGGTCCAGAAGAAGCAGTTCCGCGAGGACCTGTACTACCGCCTCGCGGTCATCCGCGTGACGCTGCCCGCCCTGCGCGAGCGCGGCGGCGACATCCCGCTCCTGGTCGACCACTTCATGCGCCTGTTCTCGGGCGGCAAGCAGCGCCTGCAGATGAGCCCCGAGGACATGCAGCGCCTGGTGCGCCACTCGTTCCCGGGCAACGTGCGCGAGCTGCGCAACATCATCGAGCGCGCCTGCGTGCTGTCGAAGGGCGACTTCCTGAACCTCGACGACGCCCTGCCCGCCGACGCCGCGCCCGCGCTGGGCATCCGCACCGACCTCCCCTTCAAGGAGGCCAAGGGCCAGCTGGTCGAGCTGTTCGAGCGCGAGTACATCGTCGACCTGATGCGCCGCCACAAGATGAACCTGTCGGCGGCCGCGCGCGAGGCCCAGATCGACCGCAAGCACCTGCGCGAGCTGATCCGCAAGTACGGCCTCGATGCCCGCGGCGGCGGCGGCCTCGGCGACGACGAGGCCTAGCCGTGAATCCGGCGGCGGCGGATCCCTGGATCGACGAGAAGCAGGAATTGTTTGCTGAACTACGCCTGTTTTCGTCGCTGGATGACGCCGCGCGCGATGGCCTGATCGCGGCGGGCAAGGTCGAGCAGCGGCACGCCCAGGAGGTCATCGTCCTCGAGGGCGAGCCCGGCACGGCGTTCTACCTGGTCATGCGCGGCACCGTCAGCGTGTCGGCGCAGAAGCCGGGCGCGGGCAGCGAGGTCACCCTGGGGGTGCTGACCCGCGGCGGCTGCTTCGGCGAGGTCGCCCTGCTGTCGGGCCAGCCGCGCACCGCGACCGTCACCGCCAGCGAGGACGCCCTGCTGGTGCGCTACGACGATGACGTGATCGAGCCGGTGCTGCAGAAGTTCCCGCGCGTGCGCAAGCTGCTGGAGGGGCTGGTGGCAGGCAGGGCGCGGCAGGCGGCCGAGAAGCTCACGGAGTAGCGGCTAGAAAAAGTACCAGATCCCCGCGCCGCCCAGCAGCTGGCCGCCGAGGCCGAAGAAGTCGTCGGTGCCATCGCCCCCGGTGGCCACGAAGCCGGCGCCCAGCGAGGCGCCGATGGCGACCGCCTGGTTCAGGAAGGCGCGCAGCTGGATGGCGCCCTCGACGTGGATGTCGGTGACGTCGGCGTTGCCGTTGCGGAACACGCCCGCGCCGGCGCCGATCGACAGGTCGGCCGGCCCCTGCTGGTGCATGCGATAGAAGAAGCGCGCCCCCGCGAACAGGTTGGTCTCGCCCTGGACCTCGACCGCCAGCAGGCCACCGATGCGCCACTTGCCGGCGTCCCAGACCACGCTGGCGCCGCTGGCGCCGGTCGACATCTGCTCGGCGCCGACCCCCAGGTGGCCGCCGCCGCCGCCGCTGCTGGAGCTGGCGCTCCACTCGCCGCTGGCGCTGCCCGATGCGCTGGCACTGCCAGTGGTCGCGCCATCCTGCGCCATTGCCGGCGCCGCCGCGGCCAGCACGGCCGCCGTTACCACGATTCGAGTCAGGGTGGTCATCATGCCGGCGAGCTTATCCCACCCCACGCCACGCTTGCAGGATCCGCGCGGGCGCGATATTCCCGAGGGGTGCCCCCCGGGAGCGATGGCAGTGACAGTTCAGGCGGCAGTTCCAACGGCACTGGGGCCTCGACGCGCCTGAGCCAGCGCCTGGCGCGGGTGCTGCGCCGGGTCGCCCGCGCGCGCCCGCCCGGCTGGGCCACCCTGGTCAACACCGCGACCGCCATCCCCAGGATGATCGGGGCCGGCACCGACGCGGCGATGCAGGACCTGACCGGCGGTCGCCACGCGCTGGCCTATGTGCGCCACCTGCTGCGCGGCAACCGCATCCAGCGCCGCGCCTTCTTCGACAACGTCAGCGAGGAGCACCCGCCGGTGCTGCTCATCCACGGCTTCCTGGGCACGCGCGGCTCGATGTACGTGCTGGAGCGCCGGCTGCTCGACGACGGCATCTGTGTGTTCTCGTTCAACCTGGGCACCTTCAACACCCGCGACATCCGGGCCTCGGCCTTCCTGATCCACCGCAAGATCGAGTCCATCCTGTCGCAGACGTCGGTGCAGAAGATCGACATCATCGGCCACTCGATGGGCGGCCTGATCGGCCTCTACTACATCAAGAAGCTCGGCGGCCACGAGAAGGTGCGCAAGCTGGTGTCGATCGGCACCCCGATGAAGGGCACCTGGGTCGCCCTGCTCGGCATCGTCACCATGGGCCTCTTGTCGTCGTCGTCGTGGCAGCTTCTGCCGCGGTCGCGCTTCCTGCGCGAGCTCGAGCAGGGGCCGCTGCCGCCCAACGTCGAGTACTACACCGTGGCAGCCGCGCGCGACTGGGTGTGCCCACCTGAATCCACAAGGCTCGACGGGGCTTACGCCATGACCGTGCCGCTCGGGCACTCCAGCCTGGTGGTCAGCGAAGAGGTCTACCAGAAGCTGATCTGGGCGCTGCGCAGGTGAAGCCGAGCTCCGCGCTCCGTGTGTTCGGTATGTGTCGATTTCGACTCCCGTTTCTTGACGGGCGAGGGCCGAGGCCCCTAAGATGACCCTTGCCGAGATCGCCGTGAGTCAGCCGACCTACGCGCTACGCTTCATCTCCGGGAAGTACCAGGGGGGTGAGTTCCCCCTCCGTATGGACCGGGAAATCATCATTGGACGGTCGAGTGATCTCGACATGGTCCTGGTGGAGGACATGGTGTCGCGCAAGCACGCCATGATCTCGACCATGGGCACCGGCATCACCATCCAGGACATGGGCTCGACCAACGGCACCTTCGTCAACGGCGAGAAGGTCAAGAAGGTCCGGCTCAAGGAGGGCGACCGCATCCTGGTCGGGACCTCCATCATCAAGCTGGTCGCGGTCGATCCCAACCAGGGCGAGCTGTCCGAGAAGGAGGCGCGGGCGCGCCTGGAGTCGACCGGTCAGCGCCGGCAGGCGTCCACCTCGGCCGCGGGGCGGCCGATGTCGGGGTCGATCGAGGAGATCCCCCTCCCCGACCTGCTGCAGCTCCTGTCCACGTCGCGCAAGAGCGGCGTGCTGTCGGTGCGCTCGACCGAGGGTGTCGGCAAGATCTACCTGCGCAAGGGCCAGATCTACTTCGCCAGCATCGACGACGCCTTCGACGTCAGCCCGCGCAAGGCGGTGTATCGCCTGCTGACCTGGGGCACCGGCACCTTCGAGCTGGAGCCGCCCGACGAGAAGCAGGTGCTCGAGGAGATGCAGGAGTCGACCGAGGCGCTGCTGATGGAGGGCGTGCGCCAGCTCGACGAGGTGCGCCGCTTCGAGGCCGACATCCCGCCGCGGGCGGCCCGCCTGGCGGTGCCGACGCCGCTGGCGGCGCGCCTGCGCGACCTGACTCCCGAGGAGCTGGACTGCTTCCAGCTGGTGCTCGACTGGGGCGCGGTGTCGGCGGTGGTCGACAAGTACCCGGGCACCGACCTCGAGGCCTACACCACGCTGGTCGCGCTGCTCAAGCGCATGTATGTGATCGCCCGCTGAGGCGGGCGGTCGGTCAGCGGATGTACGGGCTGACGTAGGTCGGGTGGCCGCGGGCGGCGACCAGCAGCGGGATCAGGCTGCTGATGGGCGTCTTCGCGTGCGCGGCGATGGCGACCAGGGCGCCGGGGCCGAGGTCGGGGCCGCCCAGGGCGGTGGCCAGCGCGGCGGGGGCGTCGGCCAGGGCGACGCTGGTCGTCTTGCCGCGCAGGCCGACCAGCTTGACTTTGCCGGTGGCCTCGATGACGACGTCGATCATCAGGGGGCGCGCCGTCATGTCGGGGGCGCCGGGGTGATAGGCCAGCGCGGCCAGCCCGGCGGGCGTGCGCACCAGGAGG
>JBGASF010000075.1:0-38750 GCA_044229835.1 Polyangia bacterium
GCGAAAGCGCCCGCGCAGGGCTGACAGCGGCAGCTCGACCGGCGTGATCACCGTGGCCGGCTGCACCTGCATGCCCGGCATCACCAGCGCGGGATCCAGGCACTCGGCGAGGTCGGTCGCCGCGGCCACACGCGCGTTCAGCGGCGAGAGGCCGAAGCGCCGCGTCAGCGTCGCCAGCACCGAGGTGTGCTCGAGCTGCGCCGACAGCACCGCGCCGCGCTTGACGCGCCCGCCGGCCACCACCGTGGGCACCCGGAAGCCGAGCTGCTCGAACCCCGGATGGCTCTCCGTGATGGTCGGCGGCGCCACGTGATCGTAGAAGCCGCCGTGCTCGTCATAGGTGAGCACGAACAGCATGCGATCCCACTGCGGACTCGCCGCCAGCGCCGCGTGGATGCTGGCCATCAGCGCCTGGCCCAGGCGGATGTCATGGTCGGGGTGGTCGTCGTTGGCGCCGTCGCCGCCAAACGCTGGATCGATGATCGAGAAGCGCGGCAGCCGGCCCGCCGCGGCGTCGCTGAAGAACTGCTCGATCTTGCGCAGCCCCTTGGTGAAGCGGTAGCCGCCGGCCGCGAACGCGATGTCGTGGTAGTAGTTCGCCGCCGAGATCCCGGCCTCCTCGAGCTGGTGGAAGATGCTGCGCAGGCCGAGCACCGGGTTGTTCGACCGCATGCCCTCCGAGGTGCCGGCGTGCAGGTGAAACCGGTTCGGCCAGGTCGGCCCCATCACCGACGCGAACCAGCGGTCGCACACCGTGTAGCTGTCGGCCAGCTGGTACAGCGTGGGCAGCTGGGCACGCACGTGATAGCCCATGACGTCGTTCTGGGACGCGCCCGCGTGCGCCTTGACGAAGCCGTCGTTGGCGCCGCCGTTCCACTGCGCGTGGCTGGCGTTCCAGCCGTGCGGCGGATCCTCGACCGTGAAGTCGTCGAGCTTGAAGCTCGCAACCGTGCTGCCGTCGGGCGCCAGGTTCGACTCGCCGCCCACCAGGCCATCGAGCGCGCGCCCCTCGAGCAGCTTCAGCGAGCCCAGATAGTGATCGAACGACCGGTTCTCCATCATCAGGACGACGAAGGTGTCGATCTGCCCGAGCGGCCCCGGCGGGCGCACCTCGTCACCGCCCTCGCTGCTGCAGCCCAGCCCCGGCAGCGCCGCCGCGGCCCCCAGCGCCAGCCCGGCCTGCATCACCTCGCGACGCGTGAAGCGCTCCGCCATCCTTCCAGGGTCCACGAGCCTGCGCCGCTGCGCAAGCCACGTTCGCGTGCTACCGTTCGCGACGTGGGCGGCGAGGGTGGACTGTTCCGGGAGATCGTCGAGCACATCTCGCACGGCGTCGCGGTGTATCGCCTGGCCGATCCCGACGATCCCGCATCGATGACCGTGGTGTACGCCAATCCGGTGTGCAACCGCCTCACCGGCGTCGACCTGGCCGGCCACGTGGGCCGCCGAGTGCTCGAGCTCATCCCCATCGCCCCCGAGCGCCTGCGCGTCTACGCCGAGGTCTGTCGCACCCGCCAGGCCACCGACTTCGGCAGCATGTCCTACCTCGATCCGCGCGACGGCGCCCGCGTCACCTTCGCGGTGCGCGCCGTCCCGGTGCTGGACGATCACGTCCTGGTGCTGTTCGAGAACCTGAACGAGCTGGTGCGCACGCGCGAGTTTCTGGAGTCCATCATCGAGAACATCCCCGCCATGGTGTTCATGAAGGACGCCAGGGAGCTGCGCTTCGAGCGCTTCAACCGCGCCGGCGAGGAGCTGCTCGGGCTGTCGCGCGACCAGCTCATCGGCAAGTCCGACCACGACTTCTTCCCCGCCGATCAGGCCGACTTCTTCACCGCAAAGGATCGCGACGTGCTGGCCCGCCGCGGCGTCGAGGACATCCCCGAGGAGCCCATCGAGACGCCGCGCGGCACGCGCTGGCTGCACACGCGCAAGATCCCGCTGCTCGACGAGACCGGCGCCGCCGCGCACCTGCTCGGCGTCTCGATCGACATCACCGAGCAGCGCAAGGTCGCCGAGCTGCGCCGCGACCTCTTCGCCCAGCTCGAAGCCGAGAATCGCCGCGTGGTCGAGGCCACCCGCTCCAAGAGCGAGTTCCTGGCCAACATGTCGCACGAGCTGCGCACGCCGCTCAACGCCATCATCGGCTTCTCGCAGCTCTTGCACGACGGCATCGTGGGCAAGCTGGACGCCCGGCAGACCGAGTTCATCGGCGACATCCTCGACAGCGGCAAGCACCTGCTCGGCCTCATCAACGACATCCTCGATCTGGCCAAGGTCGAGTCGGGCAAGCTGGAGTTCCACCCCAGCACGCTCAACCTGTGCGACGTCATCGAGGAGGTGCGCAACACGCTGCGCGTCACCGCCAGCAAGAAGGAGATCACGGTGACCACCCAGGTGGCGCCCGAGCTGGGCCCGGTCACGCTCGACTCGGTGCGCCTCAAGCAGGTCCTGTACAACTACCTGTCGAACGCCCTCAAGTTCACCCCCTCGGGCGGTCGCGTCGAGCTGCGCGCGCTGCCCGAGCCGGAGCAGGACGCGCGCTTCCGCCTCGAGGTCGAGGACTCCGGCATCGGCATCGCACCCGAAGATCTGGCGCGCCTGTTCGTCGAGTTCCAGCAGCTCGACGGCAGCGCCACGCGCAAGCACGGCGGCACCGGCCTCGGCCTCGCGCTGGTCAAGCGGCTGGTCGAGGCCCAGGGCGGCAGCGTCGGGGTGCACAGCACACCCGGCGTCGGCAGCCGCTTCAGCGCCGTCCTGCCGCGCCAGTTCGCCAGGTAGAACTTGCGCTCCATACCTAGCAGTGCTAGGTATGGTCCCATGAAGGTCACCAAGGAGCTGGTGGCGGCGTCGGCGGCGGCCCTGGTGCTGGGCATCCTGCGCCGCGGCCCCAGCTACGGCTACGCCATCATCAGCCAGGTGCGCGACCTCAGCGGCGGCGAGCTGGAGTGGTCCGAGGGCATGCTGTACCCGGTGCTGCACCGCCTCGAGGACCAGGGCCTCATCGAGTCCTACAGCGAGCGCGCCGAGACCGGCCGCGAGCGCCGCTACTACCGCCTGCTGGCCGACGGCCGCCGCGCCCTGGCCGCCGAACAGAAGCAGTGGACCGTCGTCCACGCCGCCCTGACCAGAGCCTGGGCCGGCAAGGCCTGACCCGGCTCACCGCCAAGACTGCGCCACCAGACAGGAGCTTCGACATGACGATGGACGACGACTGCGAGCGCGCGATCGACAGCTACCGCCGCCAGCTCCGCGACGAGGGGCTGAGCGCCCGCGACGCCGCCGAGCTGTGCGACCACCTGCGCGAGCTGGTGGCCGAGGCCCGCGCCGACGCCGCCACTGACGCCGCCCCGCCTGGCGCTGCCAGCGCCACCACCGACGCCCAGGTCGACGCCGGCACCGCGGTGGCCCGCGCCGTCGCCCGCCTCGGCGACCCCCGCGCCCTCGCCGCCGAGTACGCCCGTGCCCGCCCCGCCTTCGGCGCCGCGCTGTCGCGCGCCCGCGCCTTCAGCGCCGCCGCCCTGCTGCTGCCCATCGTGGCCATCGCGGCCTGGTTCAGCCGCAGCCCCGGCGTGACCTGGCTGGCCCGCGCCGAGGTCGGCCTCGGCGGCCTGCTCGTGGTCGCCCTGCTCGCCCGCCTCAGCTGGGCGCGCGCCATCCTGCTCGGCTTCTCGGCCCACGTCGCGCTCGAGACCGCCGCGTGGGCCAGCGTCGCCGGGCCGACCGGCTGGTGGCTCTACTTCGCCGCCAGCTACGCCGGCGTGGTCGCCTTCCTGGCGCCCTGGCGCCGCGCCGAGCTGTCTGCCTCGGGCTGGGCCCTCACGCTGACCGCCTTCGCCTTTCCCGGGGTCTCGCTGGTCTTCGCCATCCCCGCCGTCGCCAGCCTGGGCACCGTCGCGCTCGCGGCCTACACGCTCGGCGCCGCCGGCGTCCTCCTGCGCGCACGCTGGTCAGCCGCGCTGCTCGCCTGCGCCGCCGTCCTGCTCATCCCCACGCTGGCCACACTCGCCGCGCTCCCGACCCCGGTCGCCTGGCTGTTCACCGCCGGCACCGCGACCGCCATCCCCGCCCTCCTCGTTGCCGCCGCCACGACCTGGCGCCACACCCGCGGCGCCGGCTCACTCCGCACCCTGGCGCGCTGAAACACGCCATCCTCGATCGGCTCCGGCGCCGGTGCCCTCGTCAGCATCGGCTTCGCTTCCGCACCGATTGACCCTCAGCGCAGCTCGCCGAGCTCCCGGTAGACCTCGGCCCCGACCACCAGCGCGAGGGCACGCTGGCCCAGCCGCGCTGCATGGGTGCGCCCGGCCTCGAGCGGCTGCCCCGGCGCGCGCCCGGGGAAGCTGACCCGCACACCACGCGCCAGGACCAGCTCGTCGACCTCCGCCGGCGCCGCCACGCGCAGCACCTGATCGAAGCTCGGCCGCGCGCCGATGAGGTGGATCAGGAAGGCCTCGCGCTGGTTGCCCACCAGCAGGTAGTCCAGCGTGGCCTCGCGCGCCTCCGGGTCCAGCCGTCGGTACTGCAAGACATGGCTGACCGCCAGCTCGCCGCTGGTCAGCGTGGTGCCACCGCGCTCGAAGTGGCCGCGCACCAGCCGCCCCAGCCGCTGCGCACGCGGCCGCACCACGTCCGCGAGCAGTCCGACCGCGGGTACCACGGTGTACAGCGGCGCCGCCCCCGCGGCGCGATCGGCGACATACGCCTCTGCCAGCGCGCTGCCTGGCCGCAGCACCAGCAGCACCTGGTGATCGTGCGGCCGATGAAACATGGGCAGGTGATACAGGTAGCTCGGCGTCTCGCCGAACATCAGCATGCCGTGCACCGCAGGCGACTCCCCGCGCGCCGGAGCCGCCGCCGTGGCCACATCCCGCGCGCAGCGAAAGCCGAAGCCGCCATACATGATGAAGCCCAGATCGGGCCAGCTCGGCGTGTACAGCTGCAGCGGCCAGCCCGGGTCGCCATGCCAGCCATCGCTGGTCCACTCGCGCACGTTGCCCGCCAGATCACGCACACCCTCGGGGCTGACATCGCCGCTGCTGCCGCCGCGCCAGGGCGTGCGCCCGCCGTCACACGCAGCCCCGGCCGGACACGCCAGCGCGCCGTCGCCCCACGGCCAGGCCCGCCCCGCCTCGCCGCGCGCCGCGCGCACCCACTCGCGCCCCGACGGCAAGCGCCGCCCGCGCCAGGCGCAGTAGCGCTCCGGCTGACCCGCCGCCAGACAGCTCATCGGCAGCCCCGCCGCGCTGGCCTCGTCGAGATAGGCACAGCTCGACGACGCCTTGGTCGACGCCGCGCAGCCCCCGGCCTCGACGCAGCCCTGGTAGGCCGCCACCGTCACCTCCAGCCGATCCAGCAGGAAGCCGTCCGTGGTCGCCCCCGCCGGCACCAGCACCATATCGACCGGCACCGGCTCGACCACGCCACCCTTCGGCGCTGGTGCGCGCCCCCCACAGCCCAGCAGCAACACCGCGAGGCCCCCGAGCAGCCGCCTCATGGCGGGGGCAGCCCGTCCCAGAACGCCTGCAGATCCGCCGGCAGCGGCGTCTCCAGCCGCAGCGGCTCAGCCGTCACCGGATGCGGGAACTCGATGGCGAAGGCGTGCAGCGCGTGGCGCTCCAGCAGCCACAGCTGGCGCAGCTCGTCGGTCCAGCCGCTGGCCATGAACTGCATGAAGGCCTCCTCGCGCGCCGCCTCCTCGGCCGGCGTGGCGCCGCCGTAGAGCTTGTCGCCCACGATGGGCCAGCCGCGCGCCGCCAGGTGGGCCCGGATCTGGTGCTGCCGCCCGGTCAGCGGTGACATCTCCAGCAGGCCATAGCCGCCGCGCCGGCCCAGCACGCGCCACCCGGTCTCCGCCGTCAGCCCGCCACGCTCGACCGCCATCGGCAGCATCTTGATCGACACCTTGCGCGCCGCGCCCGCCAGCCCGATGGGCTCGTCGATGAGCCCGACGTCCTCGGCCGGCGCCCCCACGGTCAGCGCCAGGTAGCGCTTCTTGACCCAGCGCCGCTCGAACGCCGTCTTCATCTGCGCCGCCACCGCCTGCGACCGCGCAATCACGACGATTCCGCTTGTCTCTCTGTCAAGGCGATGGGTCGTGTACAGCTTCTCCCCCGGCCACAGCTCGCCCAGCACCGCGGTCAGCGTGTTGAAGTGGTACTTGGCGCTGGGGTGCATCGCCAGCAGCGCCGGCTTGGCCAGCACCAGCAGGCTGGCGTCCTGCCACACCACCGGCAGCTCGCGCGGCGCCTCCGGCTCGGGCCGCGCCGGGCGCCGGATGACCAGCCGATCGCCCGCCGCCACCGGCGAGTGCGGCTTCATCTTGCGCCCGCCCGGCCCCTCCAGCTGGGTCTCGATGATGCGCTGGATGCGCGTGCGCGACAGCCGCTCGATCTTCTTCTTCAGGAAGTGATCGACCCGCATGCCGGAAAGCTCCGGCTCGACCACGAACTGGATCTCGATGATCTCGGGGCTGGGGCGGTGGTGGCTCACGACCCGCGATAGTCTGTCGGATCGATCTGGAACTTGCGAAGCTTGTTGTAGACGGTGCCGCGGCTGACCCCCAGCGCGCGCGCCACCTCGGGCACCCGGCCCTGGTGCTGCGTCAGCGCCGCCAGCAGGAGCTCGCGCTCCGCGGCCTCGAACGACACCACGTCGGCGGGGCCGACCACCCGGCGCCCGGGCTCCACCGCGTCGGCCCCCCCGGCGCCGACCGCGCCGATCGGCCCCTTGCGCGCGCGCGGCCGGATGGCATCCGGGATCTCGTCGAGCAACAGCTGGTCATCGGTGGCCAGGTTGATCTCGCTCTCCAGCACGTGCTCGAGCTCGCGGATGTTGCCCGGCCAGGCGTAGCCCTCCAGCGCCGCCATCACCTGCGGCGTCACCCCGCGCACGCGCTTGCCCAGCCGCGCCGCGAACAGCCCGAGGAAGTGCTCGACCAGCATGGGGATGTCGCCGATGCGCTCGCGCAGGCTGGGCAGCTCGATGGCGATGACCTTGAGGCGATAGAACAGATCCTGGCGGAAGCTGCCGCGCTCGACCTCCGAGGTCAGCTCGCGGTGCGTGGTCGCGATGACGCGGGCGTCCAGCCGCACCTCGCGCATGCCGCCGACGCGGGTCAGCCGCTTCTCCTGCAGGACGCGCAGCAGCTTGACCTGCATCTCCAGCGGCATGTCGCCGATCTCGTCGAGCAGGATGGTCCCGCCCTCGGCCAGCTCGAACTTGCCCGGATGCCCTCCCTTCTTGGCCCCGGTGAAGGCGCCGGCCTCGTAGCCGAACAGCTCGCTCTCCAGGAGCTCGCGCGGGATGGCCGAGCAGTTGATGCCGACGAACGGCCCCGCCGCGCGCGGCCCGGCGTTGTGGATGGCCTGCGCGAACAGCTCCTTGCCGGTGCCGCTCTCGCCCGTGATCAGCACCGACGAGTCGGAGCGCGCCGCCGCCTCGGCCAGCTGCAGCCGCCGGCGCAGCTCGCCCGAGCGCCCCACGATGTCGCCCAGCGAGAAGCGCGCCTCCGACCCGACGATGCGCTGGGCCAGGCTCTGCGCCCGCTTCATCTCGGTGAAGGTGGCCACGCAGCCCACCGGCGCGCCGGCGTCGTCGCGCACGATGCGCACGTTGAGCAGCACGTCGCCGCTGGCCAGCTTGGTCACCCGCGCGTCGACGTCCTCGCCCTTGGTCAGCGCCGCGCGCACCACGCCGAGCTCGGGCAGCGCCGCCAGCTTGAGCCGCCCCGACGTGGTCGCCTGCACGCCGAGCGCACGCGCCGCGACCTGGTTCAGCGAGGTCACGACCTCGTGGGCATCGACCGACAGCACACCGTCGTGGATGGCCTCCAGCGTGGCCGCCTTGGTGCGCGCCGCCAGCCGCAGCTCCTCGGCGATGCGGGTGTTGTCGAGGATGGTGGTGACCTGCACGCTGAAGATGGTCAGGAGATCGAGGTCGCGCTCGGTGAACACGCCCCCGCACAGATCCTTGTCGACATACAGGCAGCCGAAGGTGAGGTGGCCCTTGCGCAGCGGCGCCCCCAGCGCGACGCCCAGCTGCAGCCCGGCCTTCTCGCGCGCCTCGCGGGCGCCCTCGCCGGCCGCCAGCACCGGCGCGCCCTTGCGCAGCACCTCGTGCACCACCTTGCGCCACGGCTCGGTGACCTCGGGCTCGGCCATCTCGAGATCACCGAAGCGCACCGACGCCAGCACGCGCGCCGCCGGCTCGTGGCAGGCGCGCGGCGCGGCGGAGTGGTCGCCCGGCGCCGCCGCCTCGGTCAGCACCAGCAGCGCGCGATCGGCGCCGACCAGCTGCGCCGCCATCTTGCCGATGGCGCTGACCAGCTCGGCCCAGTCGGCCAGCGACGACAGCTGGCGCGTCAGATCGAGCAGCAGGCGGATGTTCTCGCGCTCGATGATCAGCGTGTTCAGCGCGGCCAGGAAGCTCTCCTCGGCCGCCGCCATGTCGCTGAGGCGGCGCGACATGGCCTGCTCGGTGCGCCCCAGCGCCTGCACCGCGTCGTCGACCGCGCCGCGCTCGTTGCCCTGGGCCAGGCCGCGGCGCTGGCCCAGCCAGGCCCCGGCGTCGTCGACCGCGCTGGTCATGGCGCGCGCCAGCTCCATGCGCTGGCCCTTCATGACCTGCATCAGCTTGCGGACCTCGACCTCGCTGACGCGATCGGTGGCGCGCCGGCCGTGGCGCCGGAAGGCCTCGCGCACGCGCTCGAGGTCGGCCAGCACGCCGAGCTCCTGCAGCAGCGCCTGCGCCTTGGCCAGCCAGTACGCCGGCGGATCGGTGAAGCCGTCGGGCAGCTCGGTGGCCGCCTCGGCGGTGAACACGCCATAGCGGTAGTAGGCCTCGGCCAGCTCGCGCCTGAGGCCGCTCTCCTGCAGCACCGCGATGGCGCGCCGATAGCCGCGCTTGGCCTGCCGGGCGTCGCGCCGGCGCCAGTCGAACGCCGCACGCGCCAGCAGCGCCCGCCCCAGCATCAGCGGATCCGCGGCCGCCTTGGCCTCGTCGAACGCGCGCGAGGTCAGCGCGTCCTCGCTGAGCAGATCCTCGTTGTTGGCCGCCACCGCCGCCAGCCCGAGCAGCGCGCGCGCCAGGCCGGCGCCGTTCCAGAAGCGATCGTAGTGCACCCGGGCCGCCTCGAAGCGCCCGCGCGCCTCGTCGAAGCGGCCCGACGCCAGCGCGACCTCGCCCAGCGTGCTCTTGGCGCGCGCGACGAGGTCGGCCTCGCCCTGCGCCTCGCCGGCGCGGATGGCGCGATCGAGGTGCGCCCGCGCGCGCTCCAGCTCGCCCTTGCCGACACAGGCGATGCCGGCCAGCGCGTCGATCTCCGCCGCGCGCCGCGCGTCCTTGAGGTCGGACACCACGCCGCGCGCACCCGCGAGGTGCAGCAGCGCCTGGTCGAACTCGCCGACGCGGCAGCGCAGCTCGGCCAGGCGGAGCTCCAGCGTGACGCGCTCAGCAGGTGTCGGGCCGGTCGCCAGCTTGGCGAGCAGCCTCTGAACTTCACTCAACTCAGGAGCGGTTCCGACCTCCCCCCCTGCCCCATCCTCTCGAGGACCGTCGGCATCCTCGCCAGGATTGATGGAAGTCACGCAGATCCATGTTAACCCGCCGAGATGCAGGAACTCAAGGCCCCAGCAGCGCCTTGACAGCGGCCCCCCGCCAGCGGCACCTTGGGACAAATGTCCCCACCGCCCCCGACGCAGTCCGAACCCAGCCATCCTGGACCAGGGGGACCCGGCGGCCCCGAGCGCAAGAAGTTCCCCGACTTCGTCCCGCCGACCAAGATCCACTACGACGACGGTCGGCCCGCCACGCTGCACCTGCAGAAGTGCCGCCTGGTGGTCGAGGAGGGCAACCGCAGCCACGAGCACTCGTTCGACCAGCCCGTCATCACCATCGGCGCGATGGACGACAACGACGTGGTGATGAACGACAGCACGGTGTCGCGCTACCACTGCAAGATCGTCCAGGAGGAGTCGAGCTGGGTGCTGTGCGACCTCGGCTCGACCAACGGCACCTTCATCAACCGCGTGCGCATCCGCGAGGCCTACCTCAAGCCCGGCTGCACGGTCAGCCTGGGCACCGCCGAGCTCAAGTTCTACTCGGCCGAGGAGCGCGTCGAGATCGTCCCGTCCAAGAAGGACCACTGCGGCGACATCGTGGGCAAGCACCCGCGCATGCGCGAGCTGTACGCCATCATCGAGAAGATCGCGCCCACCGGCACCACGGTGGTCATCGAGGGCGAGACCGGCACCGGCAAGGAGGTCATCGCCTCCACCATCCACAAGCTGTCGACCCGCGCCGGCGGCCCCATGATGGTGTTCGACTGCGGCGCGGTGCCCGAGAACCTCATCGAGTCGGAGCTGTTCGGCCACGAGAAGGGCTCGTTCACCGGCGCCGTGATGACCCGCCAGGGCCTCTTCGAGATGGCCCACGGCGGCACCCTGTTCCTCGACGAGCTTGGCGAGCTGTCAATCGATCTGCAGCCAAAACTCCTGCGTGCGCTCGAGCAGCGCGAGGTGCGCCGGGTCGGCGGCCAGAAGTCGATCAAGGTCGACGTGCGCGTCATCGCGGCCACCAACCGCAACCTCGAGGCCGAGGTCGCCGCCGGCCGCTTCCGCCAGGACCTGTTCTACCGCCTCAGCGTGGTGCGCCTGTTCCTGGCCCCGCTGCGCGAGCGCGTCGAGGACATCCCGCTGCTGGTGAAGCACTTCCTCAAGTCGCAGGCCGGCAACCGCGAGCCCGACGGCACCCTGCGCGTGCGCCAGGTCTCGCGCGACGCCATGGATCTGCTGTGCGCCTACAAGTGGCCCGGCAACGTGCGCGAGCTGGTCAACTCGATCGAGCGCGCCTGCTCCTTCGTCGAGGGCGACACCATCCAGGTCGCCGACCTGCCCGAGACCGTGCGCCTGACCGGCAGCGGCGCCCAGAGCCCCGCCGCCCGCAGCGGCCAGGGCGCCCACGGCCACGGCGGCGACGTCGGCGCCGACAGCACCTTCAAGGAGGCCAAGGAGCGCTGGGTGTCCTCCTTCGAGCGCGACTACCTGGTGCAGCTGCTCAAGAAGAGCAACGGCAACATCTCGCACGCCGCGCGCGAGGCCGACATCGACCGCAAGTACTTCCGCAAGCTGATGAAGAAGTACGCCATCGACGGCGGCCACGACGCCGCCCCTGACGACGACGAGTGAGGTCCCCCGTGAAGATCAAGCTGCTGCTGGTCGCGACGCTCGCGTTCTCCGCCTGTGGCAAGAAGTCGTCCAAGCCCCCGGAGCCCAACTGCAAGAATGCCATCAAGGGCATGACCGAGGGCTTCACCCGCATGGGGACCGGCGACCTCGACCCCATGATCAAGAAGGTGATCGACGTGCTCGCCGCCAAGTGCGAGGCCAAGCAGTGGCCGCCCGGCATGATCGAGTGCTACACCGCCGCGATCGGGGACGACGCCAAGCCGGAGGAGATCTCCAAGGCGGAGCACTGCCAGATGGCCAACGCGGCCTTCATCAACGAGGCCTCCGAAGAGGCGTCGAAGAAGTAGCCCCGGCGCGGGCTCAGACGCGGCGGGCTTCGTCGAGGTAGCGCGCGCCTTCCATCAGCAGGTGCGTCGTCGACGCGCGCACCTCGTCGGCCACGTCGACCTCGGTCGACGCGAACACGAACTTGCCGGCGCCCCAGCCCAGCAGCGCATACACCGCCTGGGCGTTGACGGCGTCGTCGAGGCCGTTCGGGATCTCGGCGCTGGCCTTGACCACGCGCCCGCGACACAGCCAGATCTTGCCGTTCACCGGCTTGCCCTCGTGCTCGCGCGTCAGCGTCAGGGTGCCGCTCTTGCGCTCCATCTCGAGCACGGTGAGCAGCGACGCCAGGCCGATCTGATCCAGGGTGCCGCGCACGCCCGACTCGGCCGGCTTCTCGGGCTCCGCCGCCGGCGCGCGCAGCGAGCTGCGGGTGTCGGCCTCCATGCGCTGGCGGCGCCGGATGGCGTTGGCCACCCGCAGGTCGAGCTCCTCGAAGCGGAACGGCTTGGGCAGATAGTCGTCGGCGCCCAGCTTGAAGCCGCGGATGCGATCCTCGTCCGAGCCCAGCGCCGACAGGAAGATCACCGGCACGAAGGCGAACTCGGGCTGCGCGCGCAGCGCCTTGACCACGGTCCAGCCATCCTTGCGCGGCATCATCACGTCGCAGATGACCAGATCGGGCAGCATGGCGAAGGCCTTCTCGAGGCCCGCCTCGCCGTCGGCCGCGGTCTCCACCTTGTAGCCCCGCTTCTCCAGCACCGCGGTCACCATGCGCAGGATCCACGCGTCGTCGTCGATGACGAGGATGCGTGCAGGCGGCGCGGCGGGAGCATCCATTCCTTTCACCGTAGCGGCGGTTGTCTGACGGGTCAACCAAACCTCCAGGCCCCTCGAACCGAAGGTGCGAGGAGTCCTGTTCCGCTCCGTGCCGGTTCCGGCTGCCTGTGCTGGCTTTCGGTCATGCGACCAAGCTTGACTGAATCGTCATTCACCTGCTTTCATGCGGGCTTCCCGAGTCCCCAAGGCGGCCCCACAGGAGGCGATCCGATGCTGCAGACGTTCTTCCGCGAGGAGCACGACATCTTCCGCAAGTCGTTCCGTGATTTCGTCGAGAAGGAGCTGGCCCCGCACACCGACGAGTGGGAGCGCAAGGAAGAGTTCCCGCGCGAGGTCTTCCAGCGCATGGGCAAGCTCGGCTTCCTCGGCGTCGGCTTCCCCGAGGACGTCGGCGGCGGCGGCGGCGACTACTGGTACAACGTCGTCTACGGCGAGGAGCTGCGCCGCTCGCGCTCGGCCGGCCTCAACATGTCGCTGATGGTGCAGACCGACATGGCGACGCCGGTCATCGCCGCGCTGGGCACCCGCGAGCAGAAGGACGAGTTCCTGGCCCCCGCCATCCGTGGCGAGAAGATCGCCGCGCTCGGCATCAGCGAGCCCAACGCCGGCTCCGACGTCGCCAGCATCATCACCACCGCGCGCAAGGACGGCGGCGACTACATCATCAATGGCGCCAAGACCTGGATCACCAACGGCACCCGCGCCGACTTCATCACCCTGGCGGTGCGCACCGGCGGCGCCGGCTATGGCGGTGTGTCGCTGATCCTGTTCCCGACCAACACGCCCGGCTTCAAGGTCAACCGCAAGATCAAGAAGATCGGCAACCACGCCTCCGACACCGCCGAGCTCTCGTTCGAGGACTGCCGCGTGCCCGCGCGCTACCTGCTCGGCGAAGAGAACATGGGCTTCTACTACATCATGATGAACTTCCAGGGCGAGCGCCTGATCGCCGCGGTCGCCGCGGTGGCCGGCTCGCAGCACTGCATCGACGACGCCCTGCAGTACGGCCGCGATCGCGCCGCCTTCGGTCGCCCCATCATCAAGTTCCAGGTCTGGCGCCACACCTTCGTCGACCTGCTCACCGAGCTGGAGGCCGGTCGCTGGCTGACCTACCGCGCCTGCGACCTTTTCAATCGCAAGCAGGACGCCGTCAAGGAGATCTCGATGGCCAAGCTCTACATGGGCGAGCTGGTCAACAAGATCGCCGACCGCTGCCTGCAGTTCCACGGCGGCTACGGCTACACCGACGAGTTCATCATCTCCCGCGTCTGGCGCGACAGCCGCCTCATCACCATCGGCGGCGGCACCAGCGAGATCATGAAAGAGATCATCTCCAAGCGCGTCGGGATCGGCTGAGCCTCGCGCAGCGAGCTTCAGCCGTTCGGCTCCGCTTCTTCCTGAGCCCCTCCGTTCACGTGCCGCATGTTCACACCACGGGTCACTTTCCGTGACGCTGTAACGACCCTTGACCGCACCGGACAGCTGTCCGCGTCCGGCCTCCCGCCCGGACAGCTGTCCGCTACCAGCTCACCACATAGTCGGCCGCGCCGGCCTGCACCAGGTCGGTGACCTCCTCGCGCGCCGCCGGCAGCACCGTCACGAAGGGCGCGATTCCACGGCGCGCCGCGCGCTTGGGGATGCCGAGGCCATGCTGCACGTGGCCCTCGCCCGCCAGCACCACGATCCTGTGCGGAGCGTCCGCGCGCGCCAGCCAGCGCGCCACGCTGTCCGCCATGGTCTCGTCCCAGGTGACCTGCGCCGCGTACAGCTTGTCGAACGACGCGGGATCGCTGGTGCCATGATGTCCGCCCATCATCTCCACGACCATGGCGCGATGGTCGGCGTCGTCGAGCACCAGCTCGGGCATCTCGGCCTTCTCGGCCGGGTTCAGCGCGTCCACGCCAACCTTGGCGATGCGCTTGGTCAGCTCGCGACGCGCGTTCAACGCCACCAGCGGAATCCTGTGCGCCTGCGCGAACCTGAAGATGGGCGCATAGAGCGACCAGTCGAAGCCCCAGCGGGTCTCCCACTCCAGGGCCTCCTGCAGCGCGGCCTCGCTCAGCTCGCCACGCCCCCAGCGGTCCAGCGCGGGCTGGAACGGCCGTTGCACCATCTCGAGCCCTATGGCGAGCGAATGGTCACGGCCATACACCTCCTCCAGCACGCGCAGCTGGATGGCGTGGTGGTGCGGGTTGGAGTGCTCCTCGCCGACGTACACCGCGCGCGCCGCCGCCGCCGCCACCGCGAGCCGCCCCATCGAGCTGTGGCCGCCGCCGTCGAACACCAGCAGCGGCAGCGGCGCCGCAGCCACCGGCCCAGGCCGCGCCGCTCCCGCCCCCGCCCGTGTGCCCGCGCCACACCCGGGCCCGGCGGCGCTCACCAGCAGCGTCAGCGCCAGCGCGACCGCTGCTCGCTGCGCTCTTCCACTGACCGCAAACACCACCTCATTGTATCCTGCGCGCTCGCATGAGCCACGAACCAACGGTGCAGCAGTGAGGTTCGCGACCGCCGAGCTGCCCGGCCTCGCCGCGACCCTGGGCACCGCGCCCGAAGACTTCGTGGTCGACGAGCTGCCCCTGTACGAGCCGTCCGGCGACGGCCCGCACACCTACCTCACGGTCGAGAAGCGCAACCTGTCGACCCTGGACGCCGTGCGCACCCTGGCGCGCCACTTCCAGGTCGACGCCCGCTCTCGGCACCGCCGGCATGAAGGACCGCCGCGCCGTCACCCGGCAGCACATCTCCATCCCCAACCTCGACCCCGCGCGCGCCGAGGGGCTGACCCTGGAGGCCGCCGGCGGCAGCCTGCGCGTGCTGGCCGCGCGCCGCCACGGCAACAAGCTCAAGACCGGCCACCTGACCGGCAACCGCTTCGCGCTGACGCTCGACCTGCCCGCCGGCACCGACCCCGCCGACGCCGCCGCCCGCGCCCAGGCCACCCTCGACCGCCTGACCATCACCGGGGTGCCCAACTACTACGGCGAGCAGCGCTTCGGCGCCGCCGGGGACAATGCCGCCAAGGGGCGCGAGGCCCTGGCCGGCCGTGGCCCGCGCGACCCGCGCGAGCGCCGTCTCGTCATCTCGGCGCTGCAGTCGACCCTGTTCAACCAGGTGCTCGAGCTCCGCCTGGCCGACGGCCCGCCGCGCCGCCTGCTGCTGGGTGACCTGGCCGGCCGCCCCGGCGGCCACCGCCAGTTCAGGGTCGAGGACGTGGCCCGCGAGCAGCCCCGCGCCGACGCCGGCGAGATCGTCCCCACCGGCCCCATGTTCGGCCCCAAGATGTCAGTCCCCACGCCAGGTTCGCCCGCTGCGCTCCTCGAAGAGTCGATCCTCGCCGACGCGCATCTCACGCTGCAGGACTTTGCGCGCGCGGGCCGCCTGGCCGAGGGCACCCGCCGCGACCTCGCCTTCACCGTGACCACCCCCACCGCCAGCCACAGCGCCGGACGATTGCACCTGGGGTTCAGCCTGCCCCGCGGTGCCTATGCAACCATCGTCCTTGGTGAACTGACCAAGTCTCAGGCCCCGGTGCGCGCCCCCGCGCGCGGCGAGGCCGGCTCCCCCGCTCAGTCCCCTGACTCCGACTCCGACCCCGAAGAGGTAGACGCCCCATGAATTTGACCGAAAAGTTCCTCTCGTTCGCGCTGCTGGGCGCCGAGTGGGTGATGTGGCTCCTGATCGCGCTGTCGGTGCTGTCGGTCGCCGTGATGGTCGAGCGCGTGATCTACTACAACGCGCGCCGCGTCGACATGGACAAGCTGGCCGCCCTGGTCAAGCGCGCCCTCAGCGGCGGCGAGCGCGAGGCCGTCATCAAGCAGCTGGCCGACGCCCAGTCGATGGAGGCCATCGTGGCGCGCGAGGGGCTGCGCGAGTCCGAGCGCGGCCCCGGCGCCGCCGGCGAGGCCATGCAGGGCGCGCGCGGCCGCGAGCGCCTCAAGCACGAGAAGAACCTGGCCTTCCTGGGCACCATCGGCAACAACGCCCCGTTCGTCGGCCTGTTCGGCACCGTCATCGGCATCGTCGGCGCGTTCGACTCGCTGTCGGACAAGACCGGCGCCGGCAAGGAGAACACCGGCAAGATCATGTCGCTGATCTCGGAGGCCCTGGTGGCCACCGCGATCGGCCTCCTGGTGGCGCTGCCCGCCGTCGCCGCCTACAACTACTTCCAGCGGCGTGTGCGCGCCAACGCCGCCGGGGCCGACAGCATCGCCCACACCATCCTTGGTGAGCTCAAGGCGGAAGACAAGGGAGCCAAGGGCTGATGGCGGGCACCGGCAGCCAGGAAGACTACTCGGACGAGGATGGTGGCGGCGGCGCCATCACCGAGATCAACGTGACGCCCCTGGTCGACATCACGCTGGTGCTCCTCATCATCTTCATGGTCACGGCCAAGTACATCGTGAACCCGGCCATCGAGGTCGAGCTGCCCAAGGCCGCCAGCGGCAACCAGGTGGTGCAGAAGACGCTCAGCTTCACCCTGGGCATCCCCAAGGACAAGCCGACCGCCGAGCCGGTGCTGTTCCTGAACGGCGTCGAGACCGACTGGGCCAAGGCCGGGCAGGACGTCAAGGCGATGTCGAGCGTGCCCGACGTGCAGGCTGTCATCTCGGCAGACCGCGCAGTACGCTACGATTACGTGGTCAGACTGATAGATCTGGTGAAGACCAACGGCGTCTTGAAGTTTGCCCTCGCGTACGACCCTCTCCCAGCAGGCGGAAAGTAGTCACGATGAACGGAAACCAGCCCTTCTACATCGCCATCATCGCCGCCATCGCGATCCACGCGGCGCTGGGCGGCGGCCTGGAAGCGGCTGACCGCTGGGCCAAGGAGAAAGAGAAGAAGCCCAGCATCGTGGTCGAGATCATGCCGGCGCCCAAGGAGGTCAAGCCACCTCCTCCGCCGGAGCCGGAGCCCGAGCCGTCCAAGGCCCCCGAGCCGACGCCCACGCCGGTCAAGCCGCTGCCCAAGCTGCAGAAGGAGCCGCCGGCCGCGCCGCCCAAGCAGACCGCGCCGCCGCCCAAGCAGCCCGAGGCCTCGCCGCCGCCGCCGCCCGACGAGCCGCCGCCGCTGCTCGAGGTCAACATGGCCTCGACCACCACCGGCCCCAGCAGCGTCACCGTCAACGCCACCACCGGCGAGGGCAACCTCAAGGGCAGCCCCGACGGCGTCAAGGGTGGCAAGGGCAAGCCGACCGTGAAGCCCGAGGGCGATCCCGACGGCGACCCCCGCGGCGTCCCCGGCGGCGTCAAGGGCGGCACCGGCACCGCGCCGCTGACCCTCAAGTCCAAGCCCGAGGTCATCACCGAGGTGCGCGCACGTTATCCCGACGAAGCCCAGGCCCAGGGCATCGAAGGCGTGGTCAAGCTCAGCGTGGTCATCGAGGTCGATGGCAAGGTGAGCTCGGTCAAGGTGCTCAAGGGGCTGGGCTACGGGCTGGATCAGGCCGCGGTCGAGGCCCTCAAGAAGTTCAAGTTCAAGCCCGCGATGGGCTCCGACGACAAGCCCATGAAGCACACCATCGTGTACTCGTACGTGTTCGAAATCGACGAGTGACACGCCACCTCGGTCTGGATTACATCCCCTCACGCATGCGCCGCATCGTCCTCGCAGGGCTCGCCGCCCTGGTCCTCCTGCCCCGGGTCAGCCGCGCGCAGGCTCCCGCCCCGACGCCTGCACCCGGCCCCACACCCGGGCCGGTGCCGGCACCGCCGCCCGACCCCAACGCCATCGTGCCGCCGCAGCTGCTGGAGCAGGTCGAGGCGGTGTACCCGTCCGAGGCCGCCGCGCAGGGCCTCGAGGCCACGGTGCGCCTGGAGCTGACGCTGTCGGCCACCGGCGAGATCACCGACGTCAAGGTGCAGACCCCGGTCGGCAACGGCTTCGACGAGGCCGCGGTCGCCGCCGTGCGCCAGTTCAAGTTCGCGCCCGCGACCAAGGCCGGCAAGCCCATCGCCATCCGCATCGTCTACGAGTACTCGTTCAAGCTGGAGCAGAAGGTCGTCGAGGTGAAGTCGACCCGCGGCGCCCTCAAGGGTCGCATCCTCGACGAGGCCGGCGCCCCGGTCTCCGGCGTCACCATCGACGTCGTCAGCCCCGAGGGCACGCCCATCGGCGCCGCGGTCACCGGCGACGACGGCGGCTTCGAGGTGCCCGACTTGCCGCCCGGCGTGGTCACCGTCGAGCTGACCCCGCCCGAGGGCTTCGTGGCCAGCCAGATCGACGAGAAGATCACCGAGGGTGAGGAGATCACCGTCGAGTACCGCCTGGCCAGGCAGACCTCGATAGGCGCCACCGAGGACGACGACTACACCACCACGGTGCGCACCCGCCCGCGTCGCGAGGAGGTCGCGCGCAAGACCATCACGCTGCAGGAGATCGTGCGCATCCCTGGCGTGCAGGGCGACGCCGTGCGCGCGGTCGAGAACTTCCCTGGCGTGGCGCGGCCGCCGTTCAACAACGGCCAGATCATCATCCGTGGCTCGGCGCCCGAGGACTCCGCGGTGTACCTGCACGGCTTCTGGGTCCCGCTGGTCTATCACTTCGGCGGCCTGACCTCGATCATCAACAGCGACATCCTCAGCAAGGTCGACTTCCTGGCCGGCAACTACTCGGGCCGCTATGGCCGCGCCACCGGCGGCATCATCGACATCGCGACCCGCGCGCCCAAGCGCAAGTGGACCGGCTACGTCGAGGCCGACTTCATCGACGCCAACTTCCTGGTCGAGGGGCCGGTCGGCAAGGGGTCGCTCGCGCTGGCGGCGCGGCGCAGCTATGTCGACGCCTACCTCGGCCTCATCCTGCCCGAGGACGCCGGCTTCGACTTCACCAGCGCGCCGGTCTATTACGACTACCAGGCGCTGTACAACCACCCCAAGGTCGCCGGCGGCGATCTGACCGTGCTGTTCTTCGGCAGCGATGACCGCCTGCGCCTGCTGTTCGACGATCCCGCCGAGGTCGACCCCGCGGTCAAGGGCGCCATCTCGAACCACATCGGCTTCATCCGCACCCACGCGATCTGGAATCGCAAGCTTTCGAAGCGCACCGATCTGTCGCTCGCCGCCGGCCTCGGCATCGCGCAGTTCGACTTCTCGCTCGGCGGCGCGTTCGACTTCAACCTCGACGCCGTCTTCACCGGCCTGCGCGCCGAGGTCACGCACCGCTTCGATCCCATCGCCAAGGGCACCTTCGGCTACGAGCACCAGTTCGTGCCCTACAACATCTTCGTCAAGGCGCCGCGCCCACCGCAGGAGGGCGAGTTCCCGGCCCAGCCGCTGACCGGCCAGGACATCCTGGTCACCGAGCAGGACACCTACGACTTCACCCCCGCCATCTACGGCGAGCTCGAGCTGAAGGTCGGCAAGACGCTGACGCTGTTCCCGTCGTCGCGCCTCGAGTACATGCGGTTCGGCGACCAGGTCACCATGAGCCCACGCGTCAATGGTCGCTGGGAGGCCTCGAAGCAGAGCCTGATCAAGGGCGGCGTCGGCCTGTTCACGCAGCCGACCCAGCCCTGGGAGAACGACGTCAACTTCGGCAACCCGCTGGTGCGTGGCGAGCAGGCCCTGCACGTGACGGTCGGCCTGGAGCAGAAGCTGCCCGCGCACTGGAGCGTCGACACCAGCTTCTTCTACAAGTACCTGTGGGACACCCTGGTGCGCTCCAACGTGCTGACCCTGCGCGATGGCAAGCTGACGCAGGAGGGCTACAACAACGAGGGCGTCGGCCGGATCTATGGCGGCGAGCTGCTGATCCGGCGCGAGCTGACCAAGAACTTCTTCGCCTGGATCTCGTACACGCTGTCACGCAGCGAGCGCAAGGACCGCCCCGGCGAGGACTACCGCCTGTTCGACTTCGACCAGACCCACATCGTCACGCTGGTCGCCAGCCGCAAGTGGGGCAAGGGCTGGCAGCTGGGCGCGCGCTGGCGCTACGTCAGCGGCAACCCGCAGACGCCCGCCATCGGTGCCATCTACGACGCCGACGGCGACGTCTACATCCCCATCCCGGGCCGCTCCAACAGCGAGCGCGCCGGTGCGTTCCACCAGCTCGACGTCCGCCTCGACAAGGAGTTCAAGTTCCGCACCTGGGCGCTGTCGCTGTACCTCGACGTGCAGAACGCCTACTCGCGCCTGAACCCCGAGGGCTACTTCTACAACTACGACTACTCCAAGCGCAGCCAGGTCAGCGGCCTGCCAATCATCCCGTCGCTCGGCCTCACATGCGAGTTATTAACTAGCGCAGCGGGGCCGAAAAAGCCTCAAAGGCCGTCCGTCTCCGTCTCCGCCTTCTCAGCCTTGCCCGCGCAGGCCGCGGAACGCCGCGTTCACCAGGCCAGTGTTCTTCAGCGTCGCGAAGGCCTCCGACTCCTCGCCGGTCAGCGGACCCTCGTTGCCGAGCACGCGCACGATGTTGACCACCGTCTGACCGTCGAGCCGTACATCGATGTGCACGTTGAACAGCGCCGCCAGCATCTGGCAGTCGGCTGACGGCATCGGCTTGAACGTGTGCCACAGCGCGTCCGCCACCTTGATGTCGTGGTGCGCGGCGCGGAAGAAGGTCGCCAGCGACTCGGCCGGGAACACGAAGGTCTGGCGCTGGCGCTCGGTCACGCTGTCGATGTTGGCGGCGACCCGCAGCGCGTTGGCCAGCGTGCCCCACACCTTGGTCAGCGGATCCAGCAGCGCGTAGCGCACGTTGTCGAAGTAGGCGTTGACCGCGCGGTGCGACTTCATGACCTCGGCCGACAGCCCCGCGGGCACCTGCTTGGCGACGTCATGGGGATCGACGGTCAGATCGACGTCGGCCAGCTTGAGCTTGAGCGCCCAGAACAGCGGATCCTCGGCGCCCCCGAAGCGATCGCGCCAGACATCGAGCACCCGGGCGAGGCCGTTGCGGAGGACTTCGGAGGTGTGCGCTGCGTTCATCGGACGGCTCCCTGGGAAGAAGTGGTGACAGCAGAGATGGTGGTCGCACGGCCCGTCCACTGAGGTGGACTCATGCCGCACTGCGTTATGTTACCCACCCGGCAGCCCTGGCGCAAGTCCGGCAATTGCGGGCAGGCCTCGCGGTGTGGTTCAATGTTGCCTGCGGCGCACTTGGCCACTCTTCGCGCCGCACTCTCGGGGGATATCCTGCATGCGTAAACCGTGGCTCGTGGTCTCTGTCCTCGCGCTCGGCGCCAGCACTGCTCTCGCGCAGTCGACGCCGTCACTCGACAAGGCCATCTCGGTCGAGAACTTCCAGCCTGCCGCCGGTCCGCAGGGCTACATCACGGTCGAGGGCGCCGGCGTGCAGTCGCACATGGCGTTCTCCGTGGGGGCCTACTTCCAGACCTCGCGCGGCGGCTTCTCGGTGCTCAAGGTCGACGAGAACAACAACTTCGAGAGCACGCGCTCGCAGGTCATCGACAGCTCGATGGTGACCGACATCGTGGCCTCGCTGGGCTTCAAGCAGAAGTTCCAGTTCGGCCTCGCGCTGCCCGTCGTGCTGGCCCTCTCGGGTGACGGCGTCAACGAGGTCGGCGCGCCCGGCAGCGGCGTCGAGACCACCGGGGTCGGCGACCTGCGCCTGGCCTTCAAGTGGATGGCCTACGGCACCGGCGAGGGCGGCCTCGCGGTCGCCGCCGCCCCCGTGGTCACGGTGCCGACCAGCGGCGGCAAGGACTTCGTCGGCGAGGACCTGCCCACCTTCCGCCCCCGCGTACTGATCGAGAACAAGATGGGCAAGCTGCAGCTGGCCGCGAACCTCGGCGCCATCTTCCGCGCCCCGCGCACGCTGTTCTCGACCGACATCTCGCAAGAGCTGACCTACGGCGCCGGCGTCGGCTACAAGGTCGCCAGGCCGGTCAGCGTGTTCGCCGAGGTCTTCGGGCGCAACGGCTTCTCGGCCGACCTCGACTCCAGCCCGATGGAGATCGACGCCGGCCTCAAGCTGCGCATCGGCAACTCGGTGCAGCTGCTCGCGGGCGGCGGCACCGGCCTCATCCGCGGCGTCGGCACCCCCGAGTGGCGCGCCTTCGGCGGCCTGACCTGGGCGCCCGATCGCAAGGACAGCGACAAGGACGGCGTGTACGACGCCGACGAGGGCAAGGACTACCTGGATCGCTCGTGCATCGACATGCCCGAGGACAAGGACGGCTTCGAGGACTCCGACGGCTGTCCCGACCTCGACAATGACAACGACGGCATCGCCGACGCCATCGACAAGTGCCCCGACCAGCGCGAGGACAAGGACGGCAACCAGGACGAGGACGGCTGCGTCGATCCCGACGATGACGGCGACGGCATCGCCGACATCAAGGACGCCTGCCCCAAGGCCAAGGAAGACGGCCTGGCCCCGACCAAGAACGACGGCTGCCCCAACACCGAGTCCGACGCCGACGGCGACGAGATCGTGGACGCCACCGACAAGTGTCCGCTCGAGGCCGAGGACAAGGACTGCAACATGGACGACGACGGCTGCATCGACGCCGACGACGACAACGACGGCGTGCCCGACGAGCTCGACGCCTGCCGCATCGGGGCCGAGGACATGGACGGCTTCGAGGACGAGGACGGCTGCGCCGAGGTCGACAATGACAAGGACGGCGTGCCCGACGCGCAGGACAAGTGCGCCGACCAGCAGGAGACCATCAACGGCGTCAAGGACGACGACGGCTGCGAGGACACCGGCGGCAAGGTGCTGACCGAGCTCGGCGAGGACGGCCAGCTCGGCATCATGCAGCCGTTCCAGTGGGACAAGGTCACCACGCTGAACCGCAAGTCGAACGCCATGCTCGACCAGATCGCGCTGACCATGCGCAAGCAGCAGGACGTCGCCACCTGGCGCGTCATCATCGCGCCCGAGCCCATCAAGGGGAAGTCGGAGGACGAGATGCGCGCCATCGGGCAGCAGCGCGCCGAGGCCATCGTGGCGGCGCTGACCGCGCGCGGCATCGCGGCCGGCAGCCTCGAGGCCAAGGGCGCCTTCGCCTCGGGGGCGCAGACCATCATCATGATCGCGGCCAAGAAGCAGCCGCCGTCCGAGGACAAGGAGCCCGAGACCATGTGCACCGCGGCCCCGGTGGCCGCCACGCCCGCGCTGGTGGTCCCGACCGCGACCGAGCCCGAGCCGGAGCCCGAGATGATCGTCGATGGCGACGGCGACGGCGTGCCTGACGCCGACGACAAGTGCCCGACCGAGAAGGAGACCCTGAACGGCTACATGGACCAGGACGGCTGCAAGGACAAGGTCCCGGCCAAGCTGAAGAAGTTCTCCGGCATCGTGAAGGGCGTCAACTTCAAGACCGGCTCGGCCGAGATCGACAAGAAGTCGTTCAAGCTGCTCGACCAGGCCTCGAAGGTGTTTGCCGAGTTCCAGGACATCAACATCGAGATCGGCGGCCACACCGACAACCAGGGCGAGCGTGACTACAACATCACGCTGTCGCTGCAGCGCGCCCAGGCGGTCAAGGACTACATGATGGGCAAGGGCATCGCCGAGGGTCGCCTCAGCGCGGTCGGCTTCGGGCCAGACAAGCCCATCGCCAACAACAAGTCGGCCGGTGGTCGCAAGAAGAACCGTCGCACCGAGTTCAAGCTGACGCAGCCCGACATCGCCGTCGAGCCGCCGGCGCCCGCGCCCACGCCGTAGTCACCTGCTGGCGCACGGAGCCCCCGTGCGCCATCCTGTCTCTGTTCGGCCCGCTGTCCTGCTTCCCCGGAGGTCCCCATGCGCCAGCGCCACGCTGCCTTGCTCGCGAGCTTGCTGCTGACTGGCTGCGCCGGCCGTACCGGGCCGGCCGCCACCATGGGCGCCGGTGACGACCCCGAGCTGATGATGCGCCAGCGCGCCGCCGCCGACGCCTATGCCGCCGGCGACCTGGCCGAGGCACAGGCCGGCTTCGAGACCCTGGCCAAGGTCGACCCCAAGGCCAGCGCGCCCCACATGGGGCTGGCCGCGGTGGCGCTGCGCCGCCACGACGAGGCGACGGCGCAGGCCGAGCTCGAGCAGGTGCTGGCGCGCTCGCCCGAGGATCGGCGCACCCGCCAGCTCTACGCTGGGGTGCTGGTGCGCACCGGGCAGCTCGACCTGGCGCGCGACCAGCTGCGCCTGCTGACCCAGCGTGGCCTCGGGCGCATCGAGCACCAGCTGCTCGGCGCGCTGCACGTCAAGGCGGGGCGGCTGACCCAGGCCGCGGAGTCGTTCGATCAGCTGCTGCGGCGCGACGCCGACGATCCCGCCGGCCACCTCGGCATGGGCGTGGTCAGCGCCGTGGCTGGTGACCTCGAGGGCGCGCTGGTCCACCTCGAGCGCGCGCTGGGGCTGGATCCGAAGAACGCGGTCGCCCTGTACGACCTGTCGCTGGTGCACTACGTGCGCGGCGACTATGCCCGCGCGGCCGCCTTTGGCGAGCGCGCGGTGGCGGCCGACCCCTGGTTCCCGCCCGCGGCCAACAACCTGGCCGCCGCGCTGGTGCAGCTCGGCCGCGACGACGACGCCGAGCGCGCGCTCGACGCCGCGCTCAGCGAGCACCCGCGCTTCGCACCCGCGCACTCCAACCTCGGCGTCCTGCGCATGCGCGCCAGGGATCTCGACGGCGCCGCGCTGGCCTTCGACGAGGCCGCCACGCTGGCCCCGACCCAGGCCGCCTACCCGTTCAACCTGGGCCTGGCGCTGTACCAGAAGGGCGACCTCGATCACGCGCGCGACGCCTTCGCCAAGGCGCTCGCCATCGATCCCCAGCACAGGGCCGCGCGGGCCAACCTGGAGGCCCTCGACGAGCTCCGCCGCACCTCGGGTAACACGCCGAAACCACTGCCGGTTCAGGTCGCTGCCCTGGCGGTCGGCAGCTTCGCCCCGTAGCGGCAACGATCACTGGCTGCGGCGCGTCTTTTCGGATACCCCTTTCATCAGAGCCTCCACATGATCCTCTCCCGCCGCCTCGTCGTCTCGCTCGGCTGCCTCGCGCTGCTCGCCCCCGCCCTCTCCACCGCCGGCTGCGGCGAGGACCTCGGCTCCACCTCGGTCGTCGATCGCCTGCGCACCATCGCCATCCGCGCCGACAAGCCCGAGGCCGCGCCGGGCACCAGCGTGCACCTGGAGGCGCTGGTCATCGACCCGCGCGCCGGCACCCGCGACCTCGACAACGCCTGGTTCATCTGCGTGACCGACCCCGGCGAGACCGCGCAGACCTGCGCCAGCGCCAACCTGACCGCCGTGCCGGTGCTGTGCGCGGTGCAGCCCGAGGCCAAGATCTGCCTGGCCAGCGTCGACGCCAGCGCCGACTACGTGCTGCCCGAGCGCGCGCTGACCGGCCGCCCCGCCGGCGACGCCGGCCAGGTCATCGTGACCCACATCGTCGGCCCCAAGGACACCCTGATGGCCTGCGCCGAGAGCTTCTCCAGCGAGGGCAAGGCCAGCGGCGAGTGCCAGATCACCATCAAGCGCCTCACGGTGTCGCGCTCGAGCACGCCCAACCAGAACCCCATCATCAGCGACCTGCGCTTCGACGGCCAGGCCCTCGACACCGTCACGGTGGCGCCCGAGTCGAAGGACCACATGCTGACCGCGGTGGTCGATCCCAGCTCGACCGAGACGCTGCCGGTGCCCAAGAACGGCGCCACCACCGAGTCGCTGTTCGTGGCCTGGTACACCAGCCCCGCCGGTGACATCGCGGTCGCGCGCACGGAGCCGCCCAAGACCGAGACCAAGTACCAGGCCCCCGGCGGCCAGGGCCCGGTCAAGCTGATCGCCGTCGTCCACGACGACCGCGGCGGCGTGTCCTGGGTCTCCGGCAGCATCCGCGTCCAGTGATGCGCGCTACATGCAATTGACGCCTTGAGAGGGCACTGTGGGGCCATGCGGTGGCTCGTCGTGCTGGCGCTGGTGGGCGTGGGTTGTGGCGGTGGCGGCGGCGAGACCGGCGACCCCGACGCCGCCGCGAACCTCGATGGCGGCACCGCCATCGACGGCGCCCCGTTCACGGGTGACGGCTCGACCTGCGTCCCGTTGCCAGCGCCATCCGGCACGGTCGTCACGGTACAGCCCTCGCAGGCCGCCATGCTGCCGTCGATCATCGCGCGCGCCGCCGCAGACAGCACCATCGTCCTGATGCCGGGCACCTACCCGGTCGGCCCGATCCGATTCGGGAGCAACAGCGTGACGCTGCGGTCAGCCAACAACGACGCCGCCAGCGTGATCCTCGACGGCACCTACACCACACCCGAGCTCATCAGTGTCTCGTTCTCCAACGTCACCATCGCCCACATCACGCTCCGGCATGCGGTCGATCACCTGATCCATGTGGTTCCCCTCGACGGCGGCGCCGATGTCGAACGTCTGTTCCTGTATGGCGTCAACTTCGAGGACGCTGGCGAGCAGTTCCTCAAGGTCAACCCCAACGCCGCCCGCAGCGCGACCTCAACCATCGGCCGCGTCGAGTGCTCGCGCTTCACCATGAGCAACGCTGGCCGCAGCCACGTCGAGCGCACCCCGGGCGGCTGCTACACCGGCGGCATCGACGCCCACGGTGTCCGCAACTGGACTGTGACCCGGAACCGGTTCGAAGGGATCTACTGCGCCGGTGAAGGGCTGGCCGAGCACGCCATACACTTCTGGGTCGGCGGCGCCGACAACATCATCGAGCAGAACATCATCATCAACTGCGCGCGCGGCATCGGGGTCGGCCTGGGCGAGGGCACCGGCCAGCTGCAGCGCACCATCGTCCGCAACAACGGCATCTGGGCCGACGTGCCCTACTTCGACACCGGCATCGGCGTCGAGGACGCGGTCGACACCAGGGTCAACAACAACACCGTGGTGTCCGCCGACGGCCTGGCCAGCTTCTTCGCCTCCATCGACCTGCGCTTCGCCGCCACCAACGCCGACGTCCGCAACAACCTGGTGCGTTCGATCCGGGTGCGCGATGGCGCCACGCCGACCCAGACCGCGAACGTCAGCAACGCCCCACTGGGCTGGCTGGTGTCGCCGTCCACCGGCGACTTCCACCTGACCCCGGCAGCGACCGGCGCCATCGATCAGGGCGCCCCCGGCGACCTCGGCTTCGACCTCGACTACCAGCTGCACGGTGTTGGCAACCCGCCCGACGTGGGCGCCGACGAATACCAGCCCTGACCGAGCGCCCCGCGCCAGCGCCCGTGCCAGGCGCCTGCCGTCAGACGTGGTTGGCCAGGTAGATGACGACCACCGTGATGTTGTCGTCGCCGCCGCGCTGGTTGGCCAGCTCGCACAGGAGCTCGGGCACCTTGCAGTAGTAGGTCGTGCTCAGGATGCCGCCCAGCTCGGCGCCGTCGATGTAGTTCGACATGCCGTCCGAGCACAGCACGTAGCAGTCGCCCGGCAGCGCGGTGCGCCCCAGGAGGTCGACCGCGACCTCGCGCTCGAAGCCGACCGAGCGCGTGATGATGTGCTTGAAGCGTGACTCCGAGGCCTCGCTCTCGCTGAGCAGCCCCGCGCGCACCTGCTCGGCGATCCACGAGTGGTCCTCGGTGACCTGCTCGATGCGCCCGTTGCGGTACAGGTAGGCGCGCGAGTCGCCGACGTGCGCGAAGTGCACCCGGTCGCCGTGCACCATCATCGCGGTCAGCGTCGTCCCCATGCCGGCCAGCTCGGGCTCGCGCTGGGCGCGGTCGAAGATCGACGCCCCGGCGCGGCGCGCCGCCTGCTCCAGCATGTCCGGCACGTCGCGCGGGATGCCGGGGTCGGTCTTGTCGAGCGCGCTGTCGGCGGCGTCGAAGCGCATGGTGTCGCGCAGCCCCGCGGCCGGGCGCGGGTGGATCGGCCCCGGCGCCAGCCCGGCCAGGTCGGCCTTGCCGACGGCGTCGGCCAGCACCTGCACCGCCAGCCGCGAGGCCTGCTCGCCGCCGACGTGGCCGCCCATGCCGTCGGCCACCGCGAACAGCCCGATCTCCGGCCGCACGAGGTGGCTGTCCTCGTTGTGGTCACGCTTGCGGCCGACATCGGTGCGCGCCCACGAGAGGACTTTCATGCCGACCCGATGGTACCCGACCCCGCGCTCATTTGTAATCGGCCGCGCGTTCCGAGTGATCCTTGCCGTCGAAGCGCAGCACCTTGCCCTTGCCGTCCATGCGCGTCAGCAGGTTCACCGGCCGCTTCCACACCCGCGCCAGGTTGCCCAGCGTGTCGCGCGCATAGTCGAGCTTGAGGTCGATGCCCTCGTGCTTGTGCTTGATGAGCAGCTCGCTTCGATTTTCGAAGTTGCCATCCTCGACGAAGATGAAGGGCTGCCCGCGGTTGGTCAGCTGGAACAAGAGCTTGTTCTTCACCTTCTTGAACTCGCGGCTCTCGATCTCCCAGTTGCCCGACCGATCATTGAAGCCGAACGAGAAGAACTTGTGCTGGCGGCAGAAGTCCTCGGTGAAGAACTCGTCGATGAAGGTGACGTCGCTGTACAGCTTGCGCACCTCGAAGATCTTCTTGCGCCCGAGGCCGAGGCGCCGATCCCAGTTCTTGCGCGCCGCCAGGTCGTCGCACTCCTCCCACTCCTTGCCGAACGCGCCCCGATCCCAGCGCTCCTCGATGTCACGGAACAGCTCGATGCCCAGCTTGTACGGGTTCAGCTGCCCCTCTGACGTGGCCAGGATCCCCGACGCATGGTCCGCATAGTCGATGATCTCCGACGCATCCAGCACGTGCATCGTCAGCAACTTCGAATGCCAGTACGAGTTGTGGTTGATGACGCCTGCCGCCGCATAGCGATGCGTCTCGGTGACCGAGATGTCGTAGACGTCGGCGCGCCCGCGCTCCAGGCTGACGACCTCGTCGTCCCACGTCTCGGCCTTGAACCAGCGCCGCTCGCGCACATAGGTCTCGAGCGCGGCCTGCTTGCGCGCGAGGCCGAAGCCGACACGTTCGGCAAACCGCGCCGCCGACGCCCCCGCGACATGCACGTGCCAGCACCCCGCCAGCTTGCGCCGCCGGCTCAGGATGCCGTAGTTCATCAGCAGCAGCTGCACGTCCGCGGCCAGCGCGTCGCTGGTCGTCGACAAGATCACGCCCTGCTTGCCGGCGTGACCGTCACAGTCGAAGTACGCCCGCAAGAACTCCCGCACCACTGGCTCGGGCGACCGCAACACCGCCTCGGGCACCCGCTTCTCGCGCGCACTCGGCCCCGATGTGAGACCCAGCGCCTGCTGCAGGAAGTCCGACGCCGTCTCCGAGTGCACCAGCACGCGCCAGCGGCCGCCGTCCTTGCGCAGGGTCGCGCTGAGTCCGAACAGCTCGCCCGCGAGCGCATGGAATCTGGCCGCCTGGGGCTCGTCACCCGTGGTCAGGCCGAAGTGGCGCTTGACCCGGCTGATGTGGCCATCGCCCACCAGGTACCCGAGCAGCGCGCCCAGTCGCGCATCGACACGCACCGGCAGGTGCACCGGCGCACGGTTGCCCAGTGCCTGCGGCAGGACCTCGTTGGCTGGCGCCTCGTATGCCTGCAGTGCCTCGGCCACCGCCGCCGCCGCGCGCACGGGGCGGCCCGCCCGGTGCCGCAGCACCGTCCAGAGCGAGACGCCGGCGCGCTCGGCCACGTCGGCCAGGCCCACCCGCGTCGGCGGCATCCAGTCGAGCTCGACCTCATGCTGAGGCCACAGGTCGCCACCGCCGGCAATGCGGATGCAATCACCCACCGCCAGCGCGTCGAGGCGCCGCCAGCTGCCGTCGGGCAGCATGACGCGGTGGTTGTTCGAGCCGCACACCTCGATGCCGCGCCGCGTGCGCACCCGCACCGTCTCGTGATCGCGGATGACGTTGCGGTCGTAGACCCGCTGCGCCTGCTCGCCGTCGTGGACGACCCCCGCGCCGCCCTCGACCAGCTCGCGCATCGTGATGAGGCCCGCCTCGGTGTACACGCGCGACTCCGCGGCCAGACAGGCCCAGCCCTCGTTCATGATCTTGGTCGCGGCTTGCGGGGCGAAGTAGTAGGCCTCGTCCCTGATGATCTCGAGGATGTCGCGCTCCCAGCGCTCCAGCGGGGCGTGCTCGATGAGGAACAGCAGGACGTCGCGCTCGGCCTGCTCGGGGAACTTCTTGGCGCGCTCCTTCTCGGCCTTCAGCTTCTCGCGCTGCTTGTCGAGGAACTCGGGCGGGTTGATGTACTTGTCCATGTACTGCTTGGAGCGCAGCTTGGGGACCTCGGCCTCCTCGGGCGGCTCGTCCCCCTCGCGCGGCGGCGGCGCGCGGCGCACGATGTACTGGCTCATCGGATCGATCAGGTTGTCGAGCGACAGGCAGGTGTCGATGAAGGTCTCGACCTTCTCGATGCCCTGGCGCTCGATGTGGCGGCGCACGCGGGTCGCGTGGTTCGCCATGCCGTCGATCATCCGGCGGTTGGTCTTGGAGAAGAAGTAGTTGTTCTTGAAGAAGTCGACGTGGCCGCACACGTGCGCCATCACCGTCTTCTGGTCGACCATCGAGTTGCCCTCGAGCAGGTACGCGTAGGCCGGGTCGGTGTTGATGACCATCTCGTAGATCTTCTGCAGCCCGTACTCGTAGCCCTTCGACAGCCCCTCGTAGTCCATGCCGAAGCGCCAGTGCGGATAGCGCGTCGGGAAGCCGCCGTACGCGGCGACCTCGTTCATGGTCTTGTAGTCGAGCACCTCGTAGTTGATGGGGAAGAAGTCGAGGCCATAGCGACGCGCGACCTCCTCGATCTTCTGCTGCCATTCGGCCAGGTAGTGCGGCAGTGGCTCGCGCACGCTCATGGGTCGCCCCTACTTGCCCTTGCCGAGGAAGTCCCGGATCGAGTCGATGATGGCGTCCTTGCCCTTGATCTCGCTGGTCACCAGGTTGTCGTCGTCATCGAAGTGCTCATCCAGATCCTTGATGAACTGCCCCGAGCCGTAGGGGCTCTCGACCTGGCCGTAGGCGAACTGGTTCACGCGCGGCAGGATCTGCTTCCTCAGCAGGTCGACACAGGTGACGGTGTCGTCGACGCTCCAGTTGTCGCCGTCGGAGAAGTGGAACGGGTAGATGTTCCACTCGCTGGGCGGGTACTCGGCGTCGATCATCGCGGCGCACAGCTTGTACGCGCTGGAGATCATGGTGCCGCCGCTCTCGCGCGTCCGGAAGAAGGTGTCGCGATCGACCTCCTTGGCCATGGCGTCATGGATGATGTAGCGGCTGTCGATGCCCTGGTACTGCGAGCGCAGCCAGGTGTCGATCCAGAAGCTCTCGATGCGGACGATCTCCTTCTGCTCGTCTCCCATCGAGCCCGACACGTCCATCATGTAGATGATGACGGCGTTCGACTGCGGCAGCGGATCGGTGCGCCAGCTGCGATAGCGCCGGTCCTCGCGCACCGGCACCACCTTGGGCGCCTTGGGGTTGTACGTCCCCATCGCGATCTGCCGGCGCAGCGCCTGCTTGTAGGTGCGCCTGAAGTGGCGCAGCGCCTCGGGCCCGGTGGGCCGGATCCCGGTGTAGCGGTCCTTCTTGGCGACGATCTTCTCGCGCCCCTTGGGCTCGATGCGCGGCAGGCGCAGCTCCTCGCCGAGGATCGCCGCCAGCTCCTCCATCGACAGCTCGACCTCGAGCAGGTGGTCGCCGGGGCGATCGCCGGCCTTGCCCTCGCCCGGCTGCGGCTCGCCCTGCCCCATGGCGTCGCCCGGGTTGCCGTCACCCTGCGCCACGCCGCCCTGCTGCTTCTGGCCATACCTGAAGTGCGGGATGTCGATCTGCGGCAGCGGGATGGACACCAGGTCCTTGCCCTTCTTGCCGACCATCTCGCCCTGCGTGATGTACTTCTTCAGGTTCTGCTTGATCTTGCCGCGCACGATGTCGCGGAAGCGCCGGTGATCCTGGTCGATCTTCTGCGACATCTAGAACGTCACCGCCGTGGCGTTGCCGTCACCATCGACCACGCACACGCGCTGCCCCTTCTGCTTGCAGCGCATGGCCAGGTCCATCAGGCCCAGCGCCCGCGCGACCACGCCGTTGACGTCGTCGGTCCCGAGGTCGACACACATGCGCGCCAAAAGCTCGGCCAGCGTGGCGTTCAGGCGCACGTCGACCCCAGGCCGGCGCGGCTGGCCCTCCGCGTCGCTCACTGCTTGGCGTCTCCGCGCGCGAAGATCGACGCCACGAAGTTCAGCACGTCGGTCGAGCACACCTCGCAGTAGCCGTAGTTCCGGATCATCCGGTTCTTGACCACGTCGATCTTCTCCTGGGTGTCACGATCGACGACCGCCGACACCAGCGTGGTCAGCTTGATCGAGTCCTTCTGGTCCTCGAACAGCTTCAGCTCCAGCGCCTTGTGCAGCCGCTCGTTGGTGCGGTAGTCGAACTGCCGCCCCTCGATGGCCAGCGCGCCGATGTAGTTCATGATCTCGCGCCGGAAGTCCTCCTTGCGCGACTCCGGGATGTCGATCTTGTCCTCGATCGACCGCATCAGGCGCTCATCCGGCTCCTCGTCCTGGCCGGTGTAGCGGTTCTTGACCTTCTCGCGCTGGGTGAAGGCCTTGATGTTGTCGATGTAGTTCGCGCACAGCTTGGCGATGGCGTCTTCGTCGGCGCTGATGGCGCGCTGGACCTCGTTCTTGACGATGTCCTCGTACTCCTGCTTGACCACCGTGAGCAGCTCCTGGAAGCGCTTCTTGTGGTCCTCGTTGGTCAGCAGCGAGTGGTGGCGCAGGCCGCTCTCCAGCTCGTTCATGACCATGAACGGGTTGACGCAGCCCTCGCCCTTGTCGCTGACCAGGGCGTTCGACACCTTGTCCTGGATGTAGCGCGGGCTGATGCCGTCGAGGCCCTCGCGCGCGGTCTCCTTGCGCAGCTCCTTGATGTTGTCCTGCGTGAAGCCGGGCAGCGTCTTGCCGTCGTACAGCTTGGCCTTCTGCAGCAGCGTCAGGTTGTGCTTCTTGGGATCCTCGAGACGCGTCAAGACGCCCCACAGCGCGGCCATCTCCAGCGTGTGCGGCGCGATGTGCTTGCCGCGGATGCGCAGCGGGTTGTAGTCCTTCTTGTAGATCTTCACTTCCTCGGCGACGCGCGTGATGTACGGGACGTCGATCTTGACGGTACGATCCCGGAGCGCCTCCATGAACTCGTTCGAGAGCAGCTTCTTGTACTCGGCCTCGTTGGTGTGGCCGAGGATGACCTCGTCGATGTCGGTCTGCGCGAACTTCTTGGGCTTGATGCGGTGCTCCTGCGTGGCGCCCAAGAGGTCGTAGAGGAAGGCGACGTCGAGCTTCAGGATTTCGACGAACTCGATGATGCCGCGGTTGGCGATGTTGAACTCGCCGTCGAAGTTGAACGCGCGCGGATCCGAGTCCGACCCGAACTCGGCGATCTTGCGGTAGTTGATGTCGCCGGTCAGCTCGGTCGAGTCCTGGTTCTTCTCGTCCTTGGGCTGGAACGTGCCGATGCCGCGCCGATCCTGCTCCGACAGGATGAGGCGCCTCACCTTGACGTGCTGCATGACCTTGGCCCAGTCGCCCGAGTACTTGGTCATCAGCTCGGCGAAGATCAGCCGGCACGCCGGGTTGAGATCGCCCTCGACGTAGATCTCGGCCGCCAGCCCGAGCTCCTTGAAGGCCTTCTCGCGCCAGTCGCGCGGGATCAGCTTGAGCGGCTCCTCGTGCATCGGGCACGGGAAGGTCTCCTGCCCGCCCGCCAGCGTCGCCAGCTCGCCGGGCAGGTGCCAGTAGTAGGTGTACAGCGCGCCCTCGGCGGTGCGCGAGTACTCCTCCAGCCCCTTCTTGAGCAGGCGCGCGATGGTCGACTTGGACGACCCCACCGGCCCGTGCAGCAGGATGACGCGCTTCTCGGTGCCGTAGCGCTGCGCGGCCGACTTGAGCACGCTGACCAGCTTCATCAGCGCGACGTCGAGGCCGTACACCGCGTCCTTGCCGCCGTGCTGCTCGTCCTTGAAGAAGTTGTAGCGCACCAGCTTCTTCTTGTTGTCGATGTACTCGTCCTGCCCGTACGACAGCACCATGTCGTAGACGCGCTGGAACGCGGTGCGCGCGACCTTGGGATTCTTGCGCACGATCCCGAGGTAGTCCTCGAACGAGCCCTCCCAGTGCAGCTCGCGGTACTCGCGGATGTTCTGCAGCGCGGCGACCTTCGCGATCGCGCCACCTTCGGGCAGTGCCGTACCCTCGTCAGCCGGGGTCCTGTAGGCCATCGACGCTCCTTTGAAGGGCGTAGCTCGGCTTACCGTAACATGCGCTGATCGCTGCGGCTACCCGGTCAGTTGGGGTCGGGATGGGTGGTCTACTGAGGTTTTGGGTTGCGCTGATACTTGTCGACCGCGGCCTCGTGCTCCGCGCGCGTCTTGGAGAACACGTGGGTGCCGTCGTTCTTCGACACGAAGTACAGGAAGCCCGAGCCCTCGGGCTCCATCACGGCGGCCAGCGCCAGGCGCCCGGGGTTCGCGATGGGGCCGGGCGGCAGGCCGGTATGGGTGTACGTGTTGTACGGGTTCTCGGGATCGTCGAGCTGCGCGCGCCGGATGCGCCCCTCGAACTTCTCGCACGCCTTCGACTTCGTGATCAGCGCGGTGCAGCCGTACACGATGGTCGGATCGGTCTGCAGCAGCTTGGGCTGGAAGTCGGGGTTGCGCAGGCGGTTCATGAACACCGCCGCGATGCGCGGGCGCTCGTCGGGCGCCGCGGTCTCCTTCTCGACCAGCGACGCCATGATGACGATCTGGTGGGTGTCCCAGGAGAACTCGTTCTTGACCTTGGCCAGCGAGGCGGCGTGCTTGGCGGCCTCCTCCTCGTACACCGCGTGGTGGCGATCGATCATCTTGGCGAAGACCTGCGCCAGCGGCGTGCCGGGACGCACCCGGTAGGTGTCGGGGAACAGGTAGCCCTCCAGCGAGGGCATCGGCGGCAGCCCGAGCTGCTTGATGACCTCGGGATCGCGCGCCGCCGCCAGCACCTCCGCCGGCGACTTGGCCAGCTTGACCCGCGTCAGCTCGGCGGCCAGCTCGAGCAGCCCCTTGCCCTCGCGCAGGATGAACTGCACGTCCTTGACCTCGACCAGCGGCACCGCGGGCGGGAACGACAGCGTCTGGATGACCTCCTCCGGCGTCAGGTCATTGGCGACCAGATAGGTCCCGGGCTGGATGCGCAGCCCATAGCGGCTGGCGTAGAAGGAGAACCAGCGCGGCCGCGTGATGACCCCGGCCTCGGCCAGCAGGCGCGCCGCGTCGCGCACCTTGGCACCCTTGGGGATGACGATCTTCTGCTTCTCACCCGAGCCCGCGTGGGCCTTGTTGGGGTACGTATAGAAGCGATAGCCGTAGTAGCCGCCGATGATGACCGCGAGCGCCACGGTCCCCACGACGATCGACAGCGCGATCCTGAACGAACGTCGACTCACGCGCCTCCCCGTTTAGCCCAGGAACGAGCCGGATCCAACTTCCATTTCGTGGCGGCACCACGACCGGGGTAACGTTGCCGCTGCCAGCGCGGCAATGTTACCGCGCAGCGGCAGGGATGAGCCCACGCAACTGATGAAAACTTTGTGAGCCAGCCCCCGGCGCGGCAGTTGCAACACACAGATGTCATGCGTTTTCTGGTTGTAGACGACAGCTACGAGGATCGCTCCCTGGTCGAGCGTGTGCTGAAGCGGAAGGGCTATCGCGCCACCTGTGTCTCGAGCGGCATGAAGGCCGTGGAGGCGCTCTATGCCGAGCGCTTCGACGTCGCGCTGGTCGACCTGGGCATGCCGGGGATGACGGGGCAGGAGCTCATCCCGCTGCTCAGGCAGGCCGACCCCGAGCTGCGCGTGCTGGTGGTCAGCTCGTTCGACGACCGTCGCAACGTGCTCAGCGCGCTGCAGGCCGGCGCCGATGGCTATGTGCTCAAGACCGAGCTCGGCGACAAGCTGGGGCCGGCGCTGCAGGAGGTCATCGCCGGGCAGAGCCCGATGAGCGGCGCCGTCGGCGCCATCCTGCTCAAGCACCTGCGCGCCAAGCTGGAGACCGATCAGGTCGTCGAGATGGTCGCCGGCGAGCCCGAACCCGAGGGCGAGGGCAACGACGTCGACGTCCAGTCCGAGCCCGCCAACCAGGCCGGCATGGGCGCCGCCTCGCAGCGCAAGACCGTCCCGGGCATGCCCCGCGTCACCCTCGCCCGCATCAAGCTCGGCCGCGATCCCCAGGCCTGATCCGCGTCAGTCCTCGTCGCCGGTGGCGTCACTCCGGCTGCGCAGGCTGTCCAGATAACCCTGCAGGATATAGGCGGCGGCCTGCTTGTCGACGACCTCCTTGCGGCGCGCGCGCGACAGATCGGCGTCGATGAGGATCCTCTCGACCGCGATGGTCGAGAAGCGTTCGTCCCAGGTCATGGTCACCACCGAGGGGTCGGGACCGTAGGCCGCCTTGAGGGCGTCGACCAGGACCATCACGCGGCGCGCGCGCGGGCCGATCTCGCCCTCGAGCGACAGCGGCAAACCGACCACGATCGTGGTGACCCCGGCATCGCGCGCGCGGGCCATGATGGCCTCCACGTCGGCCTGCGTGCCGCGCCGCATCAATTTCTCCAGCGGGTGGGCCGCCAGCCCAAGCTCGTCGGAGATGGCCAGACCGATGGTCTTGGAGCCGACATCGAGGCCCAGCATGCGCGCCATGGGGTCGAGGATGCCACACTTTCGCCTTTGGTTGTCATTGGTTGGCGATGCGGGCCCGGATGCCTCTTGCGCGGGGCGTCACCTTGTTGAAACATTGGGGCGGTATTCCGTCATTTAACGACGGACAAGGAGGAGAACGAGATGCGTAGTTGGATTAAGCGAGTTGTTCTGCTGTGCGCGCTGGTGGTCGGTGCTTCGGCGTTTGCCGGTTGCGGCGACGACGACGACGGCGTGACCCCGGACGGTAGCGTCACGACCCCCGATTCGTCGGTGACCGTGGACGCCCGCGCCCGCGACTGAGGTCCATCAACACCGAGCGGGGCGGCGGCCGTCTTCGATGACGACCGCCGCCCCGCTTGCATTTCGGGGTGCGGCTCCCGAAGATGCCGCCATGAGCGACCCCGCCGGCACGCCGCCCGCCTCGACGCCCCCCGCAGGTCCGCAGATCCAGCTGCAGATCGACGAAGCCATCGCGCAGGGCATGTACACCAACCTGGTCCTGATCAACCACGCCGAGAACGAGTTCGTGCTCGACTTCGCGTTCCTGCAGCCGCAGAACCCGGTCGCCAAGGTGCGCGCGCGGCTGATCTCGTCGCCGCGCCACACCAAGCGGCTGCTCGAGGCCCTGGCCAACAACGTGGCCCGCTACGAGGAGCGCTTCGGCCCCATCGACCCCGGCACCGAGCCAACTCCCTCGTTTCATTGAGAGCGCCCGCGGCGCCCTGCCTCAAGCGACCGCGGCCTCGTCGAACACCAGCGCGCCCGCCTCCAGGTGTGCGCGCCCACCGAAGGGCAGCGCGACGTTGCGCTCGCCATGGCCGACGGGCAGCCCGCCCAGCAGCGGCAGGTGCAGCTCGCGCGCACGCTCCAGCAGGACCTCGCGGGTGGTCACCGGCGGCGCCCCGGCGGCGGGGTCGCAGCGCAGGAAGTCCCCCAGCGCCAGCCCGGCGACCTGGCCGAGGCCACCCGCCTGCTCGAGGTGGGTCAACATGCGGTCGATCCGGTAGGGCCGCTCCTCGACGTCCTCGGCGAACAGCAGCGCCCCGTGCAGCGGCAGCGCCCACGGCGTCCCGAGCAGCCGGCTGACCAGCTCGAGGTTGCCCCCCAGCAGCGGCCCGGCGGCGGCGCCCGGCAGCCAGCTCTCGCCGGCCAGCGGCGGTGGCGGCGTCGGCCGCTCCAGCAGGTCGAACAGCGCGCGCTGGTCAGGCCCCGGCAGCCGGCCGAGCTGGGTCACCACCGGCCCGTGCACGCCGCGCACGCCGGCGGTCAGCGCCCACGCCAGCAGGAACGTGATGTCGGAGAAGCCGACCAGCAGCTTGGGGTCGGCGCGCAGCGGCGCGGGATCGAGCCAGGGCAAGAGGCGCGAGGCGCCATAGCCGCCACGGGCGCAGAACACCGCGCGCACGTCGGGGTCGCCGAGGTGGCGGTGCAGCTCCTCGGCGCGGCGATCGTCGTCGCCGGCGAACAGCCCGGCACGCGCGAAGATCCCGGTCTCCGCCGAGGTGTCGACCACCACGCGGTAGCGCGCCTGCAGCAGGGCCAGCCCGGCGGCCACGGCGTCGGGCGACACCGGCCCCGACGGCGCGATGACGGCGACCCGATCCCCTGGGCGCAGCCGCGGCGGCGCGCTGGCGCTGCTCAGCACGACCGGGCTGGCGTCGGTCACCGCCCGATCAGCGTGTTGCGACGCTTGCGGCCGCCCTTGCCGCCCTTCTTGCCGCCCCCGGGTCCGTCACCGTCGACCTCGAGATCCTTGAGGTTGACCTTGTCTTCACCGTCGGCCTTGTCCTTGGCGCCACCGATGACCGC
>JBGASF010000076.1:0-36211 GCA_044229835.1 Polyangia bacterium
GGCACGGGCACGGGCACGGGCACGGGAGGGAGGGGGATGAGGATGGTGCGACGCTCGAGATGCCGGTGGTGCGGGATCAGGACGAGGCCGATGGCCTGGTGCTGGCCGATGAGCTGATCGGGGCGCTCGAGAGCGAGGAGCGCGAGCAGCAGCCGGAGCGCACGCTCAGGCCGCGGGCGTCGCAGTCGCGGCGCGGCTGGGTGGTGTTCTTGATCGCGATCGCGTTTGCGCTGACGGCGGCGGCGGTGGCGCATGTGTGGGTGCGCCTGCGCGTGATCCATCTCGGCTATCAGATCTCGCGCGGCAGCATGGAGGAGCAGCGCCTGCTCGAGCAGCACAAGCGCCTCGAGCTCGAGGCCGCGGTGCTGCGGCAGCCGGGGCGCATCGAGCAGATCGCGCGCGAGCGGCTGGGCATGGCGCGGCCCGATCCCGAGCGCATCCACGTCATCCGCATCGCGCCTGCACAGGCGTCCCCACCCGATCGCGAGGCTCCATGAAGGCGCTGCCCACTGGACCGCTGACGCCGCGCGCGACGCGCTGGATCCGCGTCCGCATGATCGTCGTCGCGCTGGTGCTGATGGTCGGCTTCGGCGCGGTGGCCTGGCGTGCCACCCAGCTGCAGGTGCGCGAGTCGCCCAAGCTGCGCGCGCTGGCCGAGGAGCAGTACCTGAAGACGGTCGAGCTGCCGCCACGGCGCGGGCCGGTGCTGTTCCGCGATGGCACCCAGCTGGCGACCTCGCTGGAGGTCGACTCGGTGTGGGTCAACGCGCGCGCGGCTCCCGACGACGCGGCGACCGCGGCGGCGCTGGCCGAGGCGCTCGACCTCGACCCGGCCGCGGTGCGCGCCAAGCTGCTGTCGCGGCGCTACTTCGTGTGGCTCAAGCGCCGGGTGCCGCCCGACGAGGCGCGCGCGGTGCGCAAGCTGGCCATCCGGGGCGTCACCCTGACCACCGAGCCGCGGCGCTACTACCCCAACGGCGCGCTGGCGGGGCCGCTGATCGGCTTCGCGGGCATCGACTCGGCCGGCCTCGAGGGCGTCGAGCTGGCCATGGACAGCGTGCTGCGCGGCGCCAAGGCCAGCGTCCCCGGCCTCAAGGACGCCCTCGGGCGCGTGGTCTACACCATGGGCATGCCGGAGGACGATCCGACCTCGGGCGCCACCGTCGAGCTGACCGTCGACCGCTTCATCCAGTTCTCGGCCGAGCGCGCCCTGGCCGCGGGGGTCAAGGCTGCGCGCGCCAAGGCCGGCAGCGCCATCGTGATGGATCCGCGCACCGGCGAGGTGCTGGCCATCGCCAACGTGCCCAGCTTCGACCCCAACCGGCCCAAGGATCACGTCAAGCTGGGCGCGCGCAACCGCGCCGTGACCGACCCCTTCGAGCCGGGCTCGACCATGAAGGTGTTCACCCTGGCCGCCGCGCTGGACACCCGCTCGGTGCGCCCCGACGACCTGTTCGACGGCGAGAAGGGCGAGCTCAAGATCGGCAAGTACACCATCCACGACTCGCACGACCACGAGCAGCTGACCGCCAGCGAGTGCCTCAAGGTGTCGTCCAACATCTGCGCCGCCAAGATCGCGCGCCGCCTGGGGCGCGAGCGGCTGGAGGACTACCTGCACCGCTTCGGCTTCGGGCAGCGCACCGGCATCGAGCTGCCCGGCGAGCGCGCCGGCATCCTCCGGCCGAGCGCGCGCTGGGGTGAGATCGGCCTGGCCACGCTGTCGTTCGGGCAGGGCATGACGGCCAGCCCGCTGCAGGTCCTGACCGGGATCAGCGCGGTGGCCAACGGTGGGCTGTACCTGCCCCCGCGCATCGTGCAGCGCGTGCGCGGGCCGCGTGGCGAGGTGCTGGAGGAGCGCCCCATCGCCGAGGGGCGCCGGGTCATGGGCGAGCGCGCGGTGCGCGAGCTGACCGCCATGATGGTCAGCGTCACCGACACCGGCGGCACCGCCGAGCAGGCCGCCATGGAGGGCTTCACGGTGGCCGGCAAGACCGGCACCGCGCAGAAGGTCGATCCGCGCACCGGGCGCTATGCCAAGTCGCTGTTCGTGGCCTCGTTCGGCGGCTTCGTGCCCGCGGGCGCGCCCCGGCTGGCCATCCTGGTCGTCATCGACGAGCCCGACCCCGAGAAGCACTATGGCGGCGAGGTGGCGGCGCCGGTGTTCAAGCAGATCGCCGAGGAGTCGCTGCGCTATCTCGGCGTGACTCATCAGGAGCGCAAGGTCGCGGCGCTGCCGGCCAGCGGTGGAACGGCGAGCGAGGGTCCGGCGTTGATCGGACAGGAGCAGCCGGTGGCAGAGATCATGCGCGAGCAGGCCGAGGTGGCCTCGGCGACGGACCCGCTGGCGGGCGCCGGCGCGGCGCTGGCCGGGGCCGACAGCGATGCCGAGCTGGGCCTCGGCGAGCTGGGCGCGGTCAGCGAGGCCCGGGCGGCGACGCTGGTGCCGGACTTCACCGGGATGTCTCTTGGCCAGGCGGTCACCGCTGCGCGGCGTGCCGGGCTGCGGCTCGAGATCACCGGGCACGGCGTCGCCATCGGGCAGAGCCCGGGGCCCGGGCGGGTGGCGCGCGGGGCGCGCTGCCGCATCGCGTTCAGGCCGCCGGCCGAGGGCGGCTGAGATGGCCAACCGGACTTGCAAAGAGACTTGCATGGAGGCCGTGCCTGGAGCACGTTGCGCGCGTGAACGAGCCTGAAAACGTGCCAGAAGTGCGGCTGGATGCCCTGGCGGCGGCGCTGGGTGCCGAGCTGTCGGGCGACGGCGGCGTGCGCGTGCGCCGGGTCCAGGACGACTCGCGCGCGGTCGAGCCGGGTGACCTGTTCGTGGCCCTGCGCGGGCGCACCGTGGACGGCCACGGCTTCATCGCGGCGGCGCGCGCGCGCGGCGCGGTGGCGGTGCTGGCGGAGCGCGCGGTCGACGACGGCGGGCCGGCGCTGGTGGTGCCCGAGGGGCGTGGCGCGGCGGCGCTGGCCGAGGCGGCGGCGCTGGTGGCGGGGCGGCCCGCGGATGCCATGACCCTGGTCGGCATCACCGGCACCAATGGCAAGACCACCAGCACCTTCCTGGTCGAGGCCATGCTGGCCGCGGCCGGGCACGCGCCCGGGGTCATCGGCACGGTCAACTATCGCTATGCCGGGGTGGTGCAGCCCTCGCCGTTCACGACGCCGGCGCCGGTGCTGCTGCACGGCGTGTTCGGCGCCATGCGCGCGGCGGGCACCAGCCACGTGGTGATGGAGGTGTCGTCGCACGCGCTGGCGCTGGAGCGCCTGGTCGGCGTGCGCTATGCGGTGGCGGCGTTCACCAACCTGACCCAGGACCACCTGGATCTGCACGGGACGATGGCGGAGTACCAGGCCGCCAAGGCGCGCCTGTTCGCCGAGCGGCTGGCGCCCGATGGCGTCGCGGTGGCCATGGTCGATGGCGGCGGCGCCGGCGAGGCCATGCTGGCGGCGGCCGCGGCGGGGGCCGGCGGCGCGGGGCGGCGGCTGCTCAGGTGTTCGATCAAGCGTGAGGATGTCGACGTCGGGGTGACCCGGGTCGGCTACTCGATCGACGGCATCCAGGCGGTGTGGAAGACGCCCCGTGGGCCGCTGGAGCTGCGCTCGCGGCTGCTGGGCGAGTTCAACCTGTCCAACCTGACCCTGGCGGTGGGCATCGGCGAGGCGCTCGGGCTGTCGCACGAGGCCATCAAGCGTGGCCTGGAGGCGGTGCGCGGGGTGCACGGGCGGCTCGATCGGGTCGAGGAGGCCGAGGCCGAGGGCTATGCCGTGGTGGTCGACTATGCGCACACGCCTGACGCGCTGGAGCGCGCCATGGATGCGCTCAAGCCGCTCAAGCGCGGGCGGCTGATCACGGTGTTCGGGTGTGGCGGCGATCGCGATCGCACCAAGCGGCCCATCATGGGGCGCGCGGTGGCGCGCGAGTCGGACCTCGGCGTGGTGACGAGTGACAACCCGCGCACCGAGGATCCGGCGTCGATCATCGAGATGATCTGCGTGGGCGTGCGCGAGGCGCCGGTCAAGCAGGTCGAGCCGGGCGCGCTGGGCGCGGAGTGGAAGGGCGCCTATGCGGTGGTTCCCGATCGGCGCGAGGCCATCGTCGCGGCCATCGGCGCGGCGCGCGCGGGCGACATCGTGCTGATCGCGGGCAAGGGGCACGAGGACTACCAGATCCTGGGCACCACGAAGATCCACTTCGACGACAAGGAGGAGGCGCGGGCGGCCATCGCGGCGCGGGGGGCGGGGCATGGGAGGCCCAGGAAGGCGGGGGCCGGAGGCGGAGGAGGACCCGGAACGGGCACGGGCGCGGGCACGGGCACGGGCACGGGCGGATGAGCGGAGAGCGTGTGAGAGGGTTGGAGATTGTGCCGATTTCGGTGGAGGAGGTGGTGCGCGCGACGGGTGGGAAGCGTGTGGCGGGGGCGGCGGGCGCGGGGTTCGGGGGTGTATCGATCGACAGCCGCACGGTGGGGCAGGGCGAGCTGTTCTTCTGTGTGAAGGGCGAGAGGTTCGACGGGCACGAGTTCGTGGCTGCGGCGGTGGGGCGGGGCGCGGCGGGTGTGGTGGTGCAGGCGGGGCGTGTGGTGGATGGCGGCGGCGCGTGTGTCATCGAGGTCGCGGATGTGCGGCTGGCGCTGCAGGCGCTGGCCGCAGCGCGACGCGCGGCGGCGACCGGGCTGCGCGTGGTCGGGGTGACGGGGTCGGTCGGCAAGACCACGACCAAGGAGCTGCTGGCGGCGGTGCTGGCCGAGGCCGCGGGCGGCGCGGATGGAGTGCTCGCCACGGTGGGCAACCTGAACAACGATCTCGGGGTGCCGCTGACGCTGCTCAGGCTGGCGCCGGGCCATCGCTTCGCGGTCATCGAGATGGGCATGAGCGGCCTCGGCGAGATCGACCTCTTGGCGCGGCTGGCGCGGCCCGAGGTCGCGGTGGTGACAAAAGTCGCCCCGGCCCACCTGCTGCAGATGGGGTCACTGGACACCATCGCGCAGGCCAAGGGCGAGATCTGGCGCCACCTGGGCGCGAGCGGCGTCGCGGTGCGGCCAGCCGGGGATGTGCGCCTGGAGCGTGAGGCGACGGCGGCGGGGGTGGGCGCGGAGCGGACCTGGACCTTCGGTGCTGGTGCGCCGGGGCCGCGCCATGTCGCGGTGGTCAGCGCGCGCGCCGGCGCCGAGGGCACCGACGTCGAGCTGGCGCTGCCGGCCGGCGCGGTGCGGGTGCGGCTTGCGCTGGTGGGGGCGCACAACGCCGACAACGCGGCGGCGGCCGCGGCGGCGGCGACCGTGCTGGGGGTGGCGCCCGAGGTCATCGCGCGCGGCCTGGCGGCGGCGCGGCCGGCGGCCAACCGGTCGCAGCAGGTCGAGGTCGGGCGCCTGCACGTGATCGCGGACTTCTACAACGCCAACCCGGCGTCGTCGGCCGCGGCGCTGGACGCGCTGGCGGCGCTGGCGCCGCACGGCGCGGTCGCGGTGCTGGGCGACATGCTGGAGCTCGGCCCGCAGTCAGGCGAGCTGCACCACGCGCTGGGGCGTCGCGCGGGCGCGCTGGATCTGGCCGCGCTGGTCTGTGTCGGCGCCGAGGCGCGCGAGATCGCCCGCGGCGCGCGCGAGGCCGGGCTGCCGGCGGCGCGCGTGCACGAGGCCGACGGCACGGCCGCGGCGGCCGCGGCTGCTGCTGCCGCGGCGACCCCAGGGGGCTGGCTGCTCATCAAGGCGTCGCGCGGCATGCGCCTCGAGGGCGTGCTCGAGGCGCTGCGTGAACGCGCCGCGCGAGGGGAGCTGTAATGCTGTTCGAGGCCCTCTTCCGCCTGCACCGCACCGAGGGGCTGCGCTGGCTGTACGTCGTGCGCTTCACCTCGACGCGCATCATCCTGGCCACGCTGACCGCGCTCCTGATGTCGTTCACCATCGGGCCCTGGTTCATCAACCGGCTGCGCTCGCGCCAGATCGGCGAGCAGATCCGCACCGACGGCCCCGAGACGCACAAGAAGAAGGCCGGCACGCCGACCATGGGCGGCAGCCTGATCATCCTGTGCCTGGTGGTGCCGTGCCTCTTGTGGTGCGACCTCAAGAGCGGCTTCGTGTGGCTGATCCTGATGGTGACCGTCGGCTACGGCGTCATCGGCTTCCTCGACGACTACCTCAAGATCTCGCGCAAGAACAAGAAGGGGCTGCCGGGACGCTTCAAGATGCTGGGGCAGATCACCATCGGCGGCGTCGCCATGGTGTACCTGTACACGCAGGGGCTGTTCCCGCGCGGCGAGGCCCTGAACCTGGCGCTGCCCTTCACCGACTACGAGATCTTCCACATCACGCTGCCGCTGGCGGTGTACATCGGCTTCGCGCTGTTCGTCGTGGTCGGGACCTCGAACGCCGTCAACATCACCGACGGCCTCGATGGCCTCGCCATCGGCCCGGTCATCGTGGCCGCGGCGGCCTTCCTGATCCTGGCCTACATCGCCGGCGTCGAGACCACCATCATCACGCGCGGCCACCCCGAGGGCGTGGTGCTGGCGCAGTACCTCAAGGTGCCGCACGTGCCGGCCGCGGCCGAGCTGGCCATCTACTGCGGCGCCATGATCGGGGCCGGCGTCGGCTTCCTCTGGTACAACGCCTACCCGGCGTCGGTCTTCATGGGTGACGTCGGCGCGCTGGCGCTGGGCGGCGGCCTGGGCATGCTGGCGGTGCTGACCAAGAACGAGATCACCATGGTCATCCTGGGCGGGGTCTTCGTGGTCGAGATCCTGTCGGTGGTCATCCAGGTGGCGTCGTTCAAGCTGACCGGCAAGCGCGTCTTCAAGATGGCGCCGCTGCACCACCACTTCGAGCTCAAGGGCTGGCACGAGTCCAAGGTCATCGTGCGCTTCTGGATCGTGTCGATCTTGCTGGCGCTGGTCGCGCTGGGGACGCTGAAGCTGCGATGACGATGACGACGACGAAGCGGACCAGGCCCGAACTCCAGGGCAAGCGGGTGCTGGTGGTCGGTGCGGCGCGCTCCGGCCTGGCCATCGCGGGCTTCTGCGCCGCGCAGGGCGCCGAGGTCACGCTGACCGACAAGAAGCCGGCCGACGCCCTCGGTGTCACGCTGCCCGCGGGGGTCCGACTGGAGGCCGGCGGCCACGTCGCGGCCAGCTTCGCGGCCGCCGAGATCATCGTGCTGTCGCCCGGCGTGCCGCCGCGCACGCTGCCCGAGGCGCAGGCCGCGGCCGCGCGCGGGGCCTGGGTCACCGGCGAGATCGAGCTGGCGGCGCGCTTCATCGACCCAGCGGCCGCCTTCATCGGCATCACCGGCACCAACGGCAAGAGCACCACCACCGCGCTGGCCGGCGCCATCGCGGCGCTGACCGGGCGCCCGACCTTCACCGGCGGCAACCTGGGCGAGCCGCTGACCACCTGCCTGGGCACGCCGGCGGCGGCACGCGGGGGGATCGTGGTGTGCGAGCTGTCGAGCTACCAGCTGGAGACCGCCGACGAGCTGCACCCGCGCGCCGCGGCGCTGCTCAACGTGACGCCCGATCACCTCGACCGCTATGTCGACATGGCCGCCTACGCCGCCGCCAAGGGGCGGGTATTTCTGCGGCAAAACGCGCTGGATTGGGCCATCTACAACGCCGACGACCCGGCCTGCGAGCCCGAGGCGCGGCGCGGCGGCGGCATCCCCTATCCGTTCTCGTCGGCACCCGGGCGCGAGCTGCCGCGCGGCGCCTTCCTGGTGCCCGGCGCACGTGGGCGCGACCTGGTGCTGCGCTGGACCGACGGCGCCGGCGCCAGCCACGAGCACGTCATGGCCGAGCACGACCTGCCCCTGGTCGGCACCCACAACCTCGAGAACATCATGGCCGCCGCGCTGTGCGTGCTGGCCGTGGGCGCGACCCCGGCGCACATCGACGCCGGCACCGCCGCGTTCCGCCCGCTGCCGCACCGCATGGAGCTGGTCGGCGAGGTCGGCGACGTGCGCTACTACGACGACTCCAAGGGCACCAACGTGGGCGCCGTGGTCAAGGCGCTGGACGGCTTCCCGCGCCCGGTGGTGCTCATCGCGGGCGGCCGTGACAAGGGCGGCGACTATGGCCCCATGCGCGACGCCCTGGCGCCCATCGCGCGCGCCGCGGTCCTCATCGGCGAGGCCACCGACAAGATCGCCGCCAGCCTGGCCGGTGCGGCCTATCCGATCGAGCGCGCGGCCTCGATGGAGGACGCCGTGCGCGCCGCGCAGCGGCTGGCCCGCCCGGGCGACGCCGTGGTGCTGTCGCCGGCCTGCTCCAGCTTCGACATGTTCAAGAACTTCGAACATCGTGGTCAGGTTTTTCGCCTCGCGGTGCGTTCTCTGCCAGAGTCGAAATCACCGGCATGACGACGCGCCCCACCCGTTCGGATCGCCCGCTCGCAACCGCGCAGGACACGCCCGCCTCGGTGGTGACCCAGGCCGCCACGCCGCGCGCGCCGCGCCCGCTGGATCTGTGGCTGCTGGGCGCCGCGCTGTGCCTGCTCGGCGGCGGCACCGTCATCGTCTACAGCTCGAGCGCGGTGTTCGCCACCCAGCACAACGGGGACGACCTGTACTTCCTCAAGCGCCACCTCATGTACCTGTGCATGGGCGGCGTGGCCATGTGGCTGGGCGCCAAGGTGCACTACCAGAGCTGGAAGCGCTTCGCGCACCTCGGGCTGTTCGCGTCGCTGGCGGCGCTGGCTGGCGTGCTGGTGCTGGGCTCGAAGATCAACGGCGCCACGCGCTGGTTCCGCCTGGGGCCGGCGTCGTTCCAGCCCGCCGAGCTGGCCAAGCTCGCGCTGGTGGTGTACCTGGCCTATTCGCTCGGGAAAAAGGCCGAAAAGGTGAAGTCGTTCACGGTCGGCTTCCTGCCCCACCTGATGATCGCGGGCATCATGATGGGGCTCCTCCTGATGCAGCCCGATCTCGGCAACGCCGTCATCATCGGCGCCACCGTGATGGTGCTCTTGTTCGTGGCCGGCGCGAAGATCAGCTACATGCTGCTGGCGCTGATGGCGGCGGCGCCGGTGATCTACTACGCCATCGTGGGCACCGCGTGGCGCATGCAGCGCATGCTGGCCTACTTCGATCCCTGGCAGCACCGGCGCAGCGGCGCGGGCTACCAGATCACGGAGTCGCTGATCTCGATCGGCTCCGGGGGCATGTGGGGTCTCGGCCTCGGCGAGGGCAAGCAGAAGCTGTTCTTCCTGCCCGAGGCGCACAACGACTTCATCGCCGCCAGCCTGGGCGAGGAGCTGGGCCTCATCGGGCTGATCGCGCTGCTGCTCCTGTGCATCGCGGTGGTGGTGCGCGGCGTGCGCGCGGCCGTCGGGGCGCGCGACGCTTTCGGCATGTACCTGGCCTTCGGCATCACCGCGCTGTTCGGCATGCAGGCGCTGGTCAACCTCGGCGTGGTGATGGGCCTGCTGCCCGCCAAGGGGCTGCCGCTGCCGCTGGTCAGCTATGGCGGCACCTCGCTGATCTTCTACATGTTCGGCCTCGGCGTGCTGCTCAATGTGGGCACCCGCACCGAGCCGGCGCCGGCGGCGCTGCGCGGGCTGCGCCTGTGGGGGCCGTCGCGCGAGGGCATGGCGCGGCGGCGGCGGCGCGCCATGGGTCCGGCGACCTTCTCCACCGAGGGCTAGGGGGCCAGCGTGCACGTGGTCATCGCGGGCGGCGGCACCGGGGGCCACCTGTTCCCGGGCATCGCGCTGGCCGAGGAGCTGACCGCGCGGGGCCATGAGGTCACCTTCGTCGGCACCGAGCGCGGCCTGGAGGCGCGCGTGGTGCCCAGGGCCGGATATGCCCTGGAGTTGATCGATGTCAGCGGCCTCAAGCGCATGGGCCTCATGGGCACGCTGCGTGGACTGGGGCGCCTGCCGCGCGCGTTCTTGCAAGCGAGGGCGATCTTGCAGCGCACGGAGCCAGCGGTCGTGGTCGGCGTCGGGGGCTATGCCTCGGGCCCGCTGGTGATGGCGGCCGCGCTGGCGCGCAGGCCCACCGCCATCCTCGAGCAGAACTCGATCCCGGGCGTCACCAACCGCATCCTCGGCCGCGTGGTGCGGCGTGTGTTCGGCGCCTTCGAGGAGTCGCGCGGCTTCTTCCCGGCCCGGAAGTTCGTGCTGGCCGGTAACCCGATCCGGCGCCAGGTGGTGGACGCCCTGACCGCCGGCGAGCGGTGCCCGGGGCCGCCGCGGCTGTTCGTGTGTGGCGGCTCGCTGGGGGCGCAGGCGGTCAACGCCGCCGTGGTGGACGCGCTGGCGTTGCTGGCCGCGCGCGGCGCGCTGCCCGAGGTGCTGCACCAGACCGGCCCGGGCGATCTCGAGGCCACCAAGGCGCGCTATGCCGCCGCCGGGCTGGACGGCCGGGTCGACGTGCGCGCCTTCCTCGACGACATGGCCAGCGCCTACCGCGACGCCGACCTGGTCATCGCGCGCGCCGGCGCCACCACCATCGCCGAGCTGACGGCGCTGGGGCGGGCCACCGTGTTCGTGCCGTTCCCGTTCGCCGCCGACGATCACCAGACCGTCAACGCGCGCGCCCTGGTCGAGGCCGGCGCGGCTCGCGCCATCCCGCAATCGGCCCTGACCCCCGAGGGTCTGGCAGCCGAAATCACGGCACTTTTTGCGGATCCGGCCGGGCGCGAAAAGATGGCCGACGCCATGCGCGCGCGTGGTAAGCCCTTCGCCGCGCGCGCCATCGTGGACGCGCTGGAGGAGCTCGCCAGCCGTGTTTCGTAAGAAGGACACCTGGATCCACTTCGTCGGCATCGGCGGCATCGGCATGAGCGGCATCGCCGAGGTGCTGCTCAACCTGGGCTACACGGTGTCGGGGTCGGACCTCAAGGAGGGCGAGACCACCCGCCGCCTGGTGCAGCTCGGCTGCAAGGTCGCCTACGGCCACCAGCGTGACAACGTCGGCGACTGTGACGTCGTGGTCATCTCGTCGGCGGTGCGGCCGTCGAACCCCGAGGTGGTCGAGGCACGGGGGCGCGGAGTGCCGGTCATCCCGCGCGCCGAGATGCTGGCCGAGCTGATGCGCATGAAGGTCGGCGTCGCGGTGGCCGGCTCGCACGGCAAGACCACGACGACGTCGCTGGTGTCGGCCGTGATGGGCGCCGCCGGGCTGGATCCCACCGTGGTCATCGGCGGCAAGGTCAACGCGCTGGGCTCGAACGCGCGCCTGGGCCAGGGCGAGTACCTGGTCGCCGAGGCCGACGAGAGCGACGGCTCGTTCCTCAAGCTGTCGCCCACGGTCGCGGTGGTCACCAACATCGATCCCGAGCACCTCGATCACTACGGCGATCTCGATCACCTCAAGCGCGCCTTCATCGACTTCGTCAACCGGGTGCCCTTCTATGGCACCGCGGTGCTGTGCCTGGACCACCCCAACGTGCAGGCCATCCTGCCCATGGTGGAGAAGCGCCACGTCACCTACGGGCTGACCACGCAGGCCGACTATCGCGCCGAGAACGTGCGGTCCAGCGGCCTGACCACGACGTTCCGGGCGTACCGGCGCGAGGAGGAGCTGGGCGAGGTCACGGTCGCGATGCCCGGCCTGCACAACGCGCTCAACAGCCTGGCCGTGCTGGCGGTGGCCGACTACCTCGACGTGCCGTTCGAGACCACGCGCGCGGCGCTGGCGTCGTTCGCCGGCGTGCAGCGGCGCTTCACCGTGCGCGGCGAGGCCCGTGGCGTGATGGTGGTCGACGACTATGGCCATCATCCGGCCGAGGTGCGCGCCACCCTGGCGGCGGCGCGGGCGATGGGACGGCGCGTGGTGGTCGCCTTCCAGCCGCATCGCTACACCCGCACCCGCGATCTGCTGGAGGACTTCGCGACCGCGTTCTACCAGGCCGACGTGGTGCTGCTGACCGCGATCTATGCCGCCGGCGAGGACCCCATCGCGGGCATCACCGGCGAGCGGCTGGCCAGCGAGATCGCGCAGCACGGCCACAAGCACGTCGATCATGTCGGCCCGCGCAGCGAGCTGGTGCCGGCCCTGATGAAGACGGTGCGCGCGGGCGATCTGGTGCTGACGCTGGGCGCGGGCGACATCACCCGCACCGGCGACGAGCTGCTCGCGGCGCTGCGCGCCTAGCTGGCTGGCGGTGGCGGCGCGGCTGACAGAGGACGACCGGGCCGCGCTGACCGCCGCGATCCGCGGCGAGATCCGCTTCGACGAGCCGATGGCGCGCCACACCACGCTGCGCCTGGGCGGGCCGGTCGACGCCTATGTCGAGCCGGCCGACATCGCGGACGCGCAGGCGCTGGCGCGGCTGTGCAGCGCGCGCGGGCTGGCGTGGCGACCGCTGGGCGCGGGGTCGAACCTGCTGGTGCGCGACGGCGGGCTGCGCGGGGTCGGGGTGTCGACGCGGGCGCTGCGCGGGCTGCGGCGCGAGGGCGACGGCGACTCCGCGGTCGTCGTGGTCGAGGCCGGCGTCGCGACCGGCAAGCTGCTGGCGATGGCGACCGCCTGGGAGCTGGGCGGGGTCGAGTTCCTGGGCGGCGTGCCGGGGTCGGTGGGCGGCGGGATCTGGATGAACGCGGGCACCTACCTGGGCGAGTTCAAGGACGTGCTGACCGAGGTGGCCTCGGTGACGCCGGCCGGCGAGCTGCGCCGGCGCGCGCACGCCGAGTGCGGCTTCGCCTATCGCCACAGCGAGCTGCCGCCCGACGAGCTGATCGTGGAGGGCACCCTGCGCCTGCGCCCCCGGCCGCGGGCGGACATCGACGCCGAGGTGCGTTCACTGCGCGACCGACGCCGTGCGCGCGAGCCGCACGGGGTCGCCAACGCGGGCTCGATCTTCAAGAATCCCCCGGGAGATTTCGCGGGTCGGCTGATCGAGGCCGCCGGCCTCAAGGGGCTGACCATCGGCGGCTGCCAGGTCTCGCCGGCGCACGCCAACTGGCTGGTCAACACCGGGAACGGCCGCGCCGACGAGCTCCTGGAGCTGATCGCGCGCGTGCATGACGAGGTGCTGGCAAAGTTCGGCGTCGACCTGCAGCTGGAAGTGAAGGTCGTCGGCGAGGCCTGACGGCGGCTGACGACGGCTGACGGCGGCTGAATTCGCGTCGTAGATGTAGGTTCTGCATCAATTTTTTGCCACCTGACGCGGGCTGGTCCAGGGTGGGCTCGTGAGGTTCTTCGGCAAGTGGGGGCGGCGCGCTGGCAATCGCCGGATGACGCCCGCGGTGGGTCGCCCGACCCTGCGCGAGCGGCTGGCCCGCGCGCGCGCGGCGACCGGGCGCGCGCTGCGGCGCTCGTTCCCGGCCTTCCTGGCGCTGGCGCTGGCCGCCGGCCTGGTCGTCGGCGCGGTGCGCGTGTACCGCTTCGCGACCACCTCGCCGCGCTTCGCCATCAAGGTCATCACGCTGCCCAGGCTCAGGCACGCGCGCGTGCAGACGCTGCTGGCGCGCCTGGCCATCGCGCCCGGCACCAACATCTTTCGAGCCGATCTCGACGAGCTGGCCGCGCGCCTGGAGGAAGACCCGTGGATCGCGCGGGCGCGCGTGCGCCGCGAGCTGCCCGGCGAGATCATCGTCAGCGTGACCGAGCGCGAGCCGGCGGCGCTGGTCGTGCTGGGCGGCCTGTACCTGGCCGACGCCCAGGGCCGCATCTTCAAGCGCGCGCAACCCGGTGACGGTGAGGGGCTGCCGCTGATCACGGGCCTGGCCCGCGACACCTACGCCGGCAATCCCGAGGCCGCCGCGGCCCGCGTGCGCGGCGCGCTGGACGCCGACCGCGAGATCCGGCGCAGCTCGATCGGCCAGCACGTGGCCTTCTCCGAGCTGCACCTCGAGGACGATGGCGGGCTGACGCTGTTCACCCTGCGCGGCGGCACCGAGATCCGTCTCGGTCGCGGCGCCCTGGCCGACAAGCTGGCCCGCTTCGGCGTGGTGTGGCGCGCGCTGGGCGCCGATCAGGGCCGCGCCCGGGCCATCTACCTCGGCGACCAGAGCCCCGACCGCGTCATCGTCAGGCTCGAACCCCTTGCACCAGTACCTGCAGCAGGCGCAGCAGCGTCCAGCGCGGTACTGCAATGATCCGGAGGCAGCATGGCCAAGCGTGAAGAGCTGATCGTGGGTCTCGACATCGGGACCACCAAGATCGCCGCTGTCGTGGGCGAGGTCGGGCCGAATGGCATCGACATCATCGGTGTCGGCTCGCACCCGTCGCGCGGGCTGCGCAAGGGTGTGGTCGTCAACATCGACGCCACCGTGGAGTCGATCCGCCGCGCCATCGAGGAGGCCGAGCACATGGCCGGCTGCGAGATCACCAGCGTCTATGCGGGTATCGCGGGCGGCCACATCAAGGGCCAGAACTCGCGCGGCATGGTGCCGGTCAAGGACAAGGAGGTCTCGGCCGCCGACATCGCGCGCGTCATCGAGGCCGCCAAGGCGGTCGCGGTGCCGCTCGACCGCGAGATCATCCACGTGCTGCCGCAGGACTACATCGTCGACGAGCAGGACGGCATCAAGGAGCCGCTGGGCATGGCCGGCGTGCGCCTGGAGGCCAAGGTGCACATCGTGACCGCGGCGGTGACCTCGGCGCAGAACATCGTCAAGTGCTGCAACCGCTGCAACCTGAACGTGGCGGACATCGTGCTGGAGCCGCTGGCGTCCGCGCTGGCGGTGCTGCACGAGGACGAGAAGGAGCTCGGCGTCGCGCTGGTCGACATCGGCGGCGGCACCACCGACGTGGCGCTGTTCTCCGAGGGGTCGATCGTGCACTCCAGCGTGCTGCCGGTGGGCGGCACGCACCTGACCAACGACATCGCGGCCGGGCTGCGCACGCCGGTCGACGAGGCCAACCGCATCAAGCAGAAGCACGGCTGCTGCATGACCCAGCTGGTCAGCGACGACGAGACCATCGAGGTGCCGTCGGTCGGCGGCCGTCCGCCGCGCGTGCTGCCGCGCAAGGTGCTGGCCGAGATCCTGGAGGCGCGGGTCGAGGAGATGTTCACCCTGGTGCGCCGCGAGATCGAGCGCACCGGCTACGAGGATCTGCTGGCCTCGGGCGTGGTCATCACGGGCGGCTCGACGCTGGTCGAGGGCATGACCGAGCTGGCCGAGCAGGTGCTGGGGCTGCCGGTGCGGCGCGGCGCGGCGCGCGGCGTGGGCGGGCTGGTCGACGTGGTGCGCTCGCCGATGTACGCCACCGGCGTCGGCCTGGTGCTGTACGGCGCCAAGAACATGGACCTCAGCCAGTTCCGCGTGAAGGAGAAGGGCGCCTTCCGCCGCGCTGGCCAGCGCATGAAGAGCTGGTTCGGCGAGATCTTCTGAGGCGCCTACCGCACGGCGCAGTCGTCGCGGTAGCTCTTGCTGAAGCGCGGCTCGGCGTCGATCGAGAACTCCCACACGCCGGGGCTGGGCTGGTCGGGATCGACGCCCGGCATCGGCTCGCGGAAGAAGTAGGCCTGGTGGTGGATCGAGCTGTAGTACAGCGAGGCCACCGCGTTTGCGGGGGCGCCGTCCCTCAGCGCGCGCTGCCAGATCTCGGCCAGCGTGCAGGTCGGCGGAGCCACGACCGGGACCGTGCAATCATGTCGGTTGGAATCGCGCGGCCATGATGACACGCTGTCAATAGTCGCGGTCAGCTGGTACCAGCACTTGACGACGTCCTCGTGACCGAGCACCTCGGGCGCCGCCGGATGCGACTGCGCCGGCGAGCGCAGATCGAACCAGGGGCCGCGATCCTCCAGGGTCAGATCGACCAGGCCGCTGGGGCGCACCATCTGGGCGCTGATGCGGTACAGCTGGGCGTCGGGGTAGACCTTGCGCGCGGTGGCCAGGGCGTGGCGCGCCAGCTCCCCGATGTCGAGCGCCGCAGGGCCGCCGAAGCGGCCCAGCACGCCGGGCCCCTTGGCGTAGCTGCGCCCGTCGGTCCCGACCTTGTCGAGGCTGCCCTCGGGACCACCGCCGGCGACGTGCGACTGCTTGACGTTGCGCAGCACCAGGTAGGCCAGCAGGCCCGCGCCGATGACCACGGTGGCGACCACGGTGGCGATGATGGTGCCGGCCTTGCCGGCGCTGCGCGGCGCGGTGTACGGGGCGGCATCGCGTGGCGTGGTGACCGGCACCGGCAGCTCGGTGGTGCGCGCGATCAGCACATCGAGGCCGCAGAACTGGCACTTCTGCGAGCGCTCGCCGCGCTGCCACGCGTGCAGCAGGCTGCCGCAGTTGGGGCACTGGATGTTGTGCGTGGTCACCGCCGCGCCTCCTCGGGCTGGCCGAGCCCGGTCGGCGGCGGGCGCGGGCAGTCGTCGGGGTAGCTGCGCACGAAGCGTGGCTGGTCGGCGCTGACACGCCAGAGGCCCTCGCTGGGCTGGTCGGGGTCGACGCCCGCGGGCATGGTGCCGCGCGCGAAGGCCACGGCGTGCTTCGAGGTGTAGTCGAGGCTGGCCAGGGTGTCGGCGGGAAGGCCGTCCGCGCTGGCGCGTCGCCAGATCTCGCGGGCCGTACACGACGGCGGCAGGACGACCGGAGATCTGCAAGAACCGGGTCCAACACGGACTGGATATGATGACACCCTGTCAACCTGCGCCTCCAGCGTGTACCAGCACTCCAGCCTGCTGTCGCCGGTGGCGCGCGAGCGCGCGGGCGAGCGCAGCTGCACCATGGTGTTGCGGCTGGAGCGCAAGCGGACGGTGCCGTCGGCGCGCACGCCCTCGCTGTAGATGCGATACAGCTCGGCGTCGGGGAAGACACGGCGCCCGATCCGGGTGGCGTGCGCGACCAGCTTGTCGAGGTCGAGGGCCTTCGAACCGCCCAGCCCCGCCAGCACTTGCGGCCCGCGCGCGTCGGTGCTGCCGTTCACGATGCGGTTGATGTCCGGCTTGCGCGGCGCCGGCTCGCGGGCGCTGCGCCGCACCAGGTAGGTCGTCAGCGCGGCCCCGCAGACCACCGCCAGCGCGATGGTGGCGACGACGACACCGGGATGCAGCGCCCCGGGTGCGCGCTCGGGGCGCAGCCGCGGCAGCCGCGGCCCCAGGCGCGCGACCTCCGCCGCCGCGCTGCGCTCGGCCAGCACCTCGCGCCCGCACAGCGGGCAGCTCTGCGCGCGCATGCCCAGCTTCCAGGCCGGCATCGGGCTGCCGCAGTCGGGGCACTGCAGGTTCTTCCAGGTCATCGCGGCGAGCCCCGCGGCGCCTCGGGCCTGGGCCGTGGCGTCTCCTGGTCGCGCGGGCTGAGCTGGGTGGCCGCCAGCCAGACCGCGCCCCCGATCAGCAGCAGCACGGCGCCCACGAAGACCAGGACGACGACGCGGCCGCGGGTGGGTTTCGGTGCGGGCCCGTTCACGGCCGCAATTCTCGCACGAAAAAATGCGTCGAAAACTTGCCCTCGTGATCACGCATGAGATAACGGGCTTACTTGATGATCGGGACGTGCTCCCGGTCTTCCCGCGAAAACCGCGGAGGGAGAAGCCAAATGGCACTGCTGGAATTCGACGACTCGGTCAACCGCGCCAAGATCAAGGTCATCGGTGTGGGCGGCGGTGGCGGCAACGCCATCAACACCATGATCGCGAGCCGGCTCGAGGGCGTGGACTTCATGGCGGCCAACACCGACTGCCAGGCGCTCGAGGCGAACCTGGCGTCGAGCAAGGTGACGCTGGGCGGCTCTCTCACCAAGGGGCTGGGCGCGGGCGCCAACCCGATGATCGGGCGCAACGCCGCGCTGGAGGACATCGCTCGCCTGGCCGAGGTCCTGGCCGGGGCGGACATGGTCTTCGTCACCGCGGGTATGGGCGGCGGCACCGGCACCGGCGCGGCCCCCATCATCGCGCAGGTCGCGCGCGAGTGCGGCGCCCTGACCGTCGGCGTGGTCACCAAGCCGTTCGCGTTCGAGGGCAAGCGCCGCCGCAAGCAGGCCGAGGAGGGCATCGCCGCGCTGCAGGAGGCGGTCGACACCCTGATCACCATCCCCAACCAGCGCCTGCTGTCGATCGCGGGCAACGGCACCACCATGCTGGACGCCTTCCGCCGCGCCGACGAGGTGCTGCTCAACGCGGTGCAGGGCATCTCGGACCTCATCACGGTGCCCGGCCTCATCAACGTCGATTTCGCCGACGTGAAGACCATCATGTCGAACATGGGCCGCGCCCTGATGGGCTCGGGCCGTGCCCGCGGCGAGAATCGCGCGGTCGAGGCGGCGCAGCAGGCCATCTCCAGCCCGCTGCTCGAGGACGTCTCGGTCGAGGGCGCCACCGGCATCCTCATCAACATCACCGGCGGCCCCGACATGACCCTGCTCGAGGTCAACGAGGCGGCCATGCTGATCCAGGAGGCCGCGCACGAGGATGCCAACATCATCTTCGGCTCGGTGATCGACGCCAACATCGTGGACGAGCTGCGCATCACCGTCATCGCGACCGGCTTCGACCGCGCCGCCCAGATGACCGAGCGCGAGGAGCCCATGGTGCTCAGCCGCAAGGCGGGCGGCCAGCTGTACTCGAAGAGCGCCCCGACCATCGGTCAGATCGCGCACAGCGTGAAGATGGCGGCCGCGCACAGCATGCCGGCGCCGATCTCGATCAACACCCGCGCGCCGGAGCCCGCGCGCGCGCCGGAGCCCGCGCCCGCGCCGGAGCCGGTCATCGCGGTCGCCCCGCCGGGCGGCGCCCCGGATCCGCTGCCGATGCGCGAGGCCGCCGCCGGCTCGGGCCCCAACGTGATGGACGACCCCGAGTGGGACGTGGTCATCGACACCCCGAGCTCGCCGTATGCGCTCGAGGCCGCCGCGGCGCAGCAGTCCACCCGCGAGCCGCTGCTGCGTGGCCGTGGCAACACCGTGCCGCCGACCGACCGCGACCCGACCACGCGCATGCCGAGCATGGAGTCGCGCGTGGCCCAGCCGCTCGAGGGTGGTGGCCGCCGCAGCGACACCGAGCGCTCCAGCCCGCCTCCGCCCGCCGTCAACCGCAGCGCGCTGCAGGCCGCCCTGGGCCTCGAGGATCCCGAGGACGAGATGGACATCCCGGCCTTCCTGCGCCGGCCCTCCTCCATTCACCAGTAGACTCGCCTAGAGCAGGTCATGCGCCGCTGCGCCCGGGGGGGACCGCAGCGGCGCGATTCTTTTCGGCCTACTCACACAGGCCGAAGTTGGCCGCGGTCTCGGGGAAGTTCTTGTCCACGCAGGTGGTCGGGCTGGGGCAGGTCGCGGTTCCGGTGGTGCAGTGCTGCTTGCAATGCGCGGTGGTCGTCGAGCCCTGATCGAGGACACAGGTCGAGCCCTGGATGCAGCTGTTGGCGGTGCTCCCCGTGCACACCGCGCCGGGCAGGCGGGTGCCGGTGCTGAAGCAGCGCGGGCCGATGTTGGTCAGGTAGCAGCTCTGGTTCCCGGTGCAGCCAGCCTGGCTGATGGGATTGCACAGCGTGATGCACGCGGTCGCGATCGGCGGCTCGCCGTCGAGCGTCACCGGCAGCACGCACTTGGTGATGGCCTTGCCGAGCTCCAGCGGGCACATGTTGCTGCTGGCCGCCGGGTCGCAGAAGCGCAGGCACTTGGCGCCGATGCACACGAAGCCGGCGACGCAGTTGTCACCGTTCACGTCCTCGATGCAAGGCGAACCCTGCGTCGTCACGGTGCCGTTGGGGGTGCAGCACAGCTCGGCCCCGGGGCCGCTCAGCTTGTTGACCGCGGCACACTTCTGCCCCGCACCGCAGCCCGCACCGGTGACGGCGTTGCAGCCGCACACCCGCACCGCCGCGTCGGGCACCCGCGCGTCGGGCACCCGGGCATCCCGGAACACGCTGGCATCCACCGGCGGCGCCGTCCCCGGCTTGACGCAGAACCCGGCCACGCACTCCAGCGACGACGGGCACAGCCCCTCCGCGCTGCACTCCAGCGGGTCCTGGTAGGTCGCCGAGTAGCAGCCCGCCGCTGCCAGCACCAGGGCGAGGCCGACCACACTGCGGGCGCTCAAAACTGCCCCCACAGCGTCAGCCCACCGGCGTGCTGCGTCACCGCGGGCACCAGCCGGGCGCTGCCCTCCATGGGCACCCGGCCGCCACGCGCCCCGAGGAGGTAGAGGATGCCGCCGGTCACGACCGCGGCGGCGCCCACGCTGATGCCGATCACGCTGATGGTGCCGTTGGTCTGGCCGGCCTCGTCGGTGTCCTGCAGGTCGGCCGACCAGCGCGTCGCGGAGGACACCTCGTCCTCCTGCCCGCTGGCGATGACGCCGAACACGATGCCGGTGCCCAGCGCCGCCAGGCCGATGCCGCCGATGATGAGGCCAGTGGTGCGCAGCCGCTTGCGACGGGCGTGAAAGCGCTGCACCTGGTCCGGATGGGCCGCCTCCCAGGCCGCGCGCGCGGCCTCGCGCTGCTCGGCGTCGGCCTGGCGCTGGTTGGCGTCGGCCTGGCGGCGGTCGGCGTCGGCCTGGCGCTGGGCCTCGGCCTGCTGCTGGCGCAGCGCCGCCTCCTGCTGGCGCAGCGCGGCCTCCTGGCGCAGGCGCTCGGCGTCCTCGGCCGAAACTTCAGGCGGTTGCGGCTCCGGGGCGCGCGGCTCGGGCTTGCGCACCTCGGGGGCGCGTCGCACGGTCGGAGCGCCGGTGGTCAGCGCCTCGATCCAGTCATAGGCGAGCTTGCTCTTGGCGCCATCGGGCGCGATGGCCAGGTAGCGCTGGTACAGCTCCAGCGCCTTGGCCTTGTTGCTGCCCAGGCGATGCGCGGTCGCCATCTCGTACAGCAGCGCCGGGTCCTTGCTCTGCTGGTAGGCCAGCTCGAACTCGGCGGCGGCCTCGGGGAACCTCTGCTGCCCGATGAGCTCACGCGCGGTGCGCACGTGGTCGCCGCCCGGCGCCTCGGCGCGGGCCACCGTCGTCACCAGCACCAGGATCAGACCGGCCACAGCAAGGCTTCTCTCCATCACACCCGCACGACCTCTCTCCCCCCGGAGATGACAGCACCCTCACTTCAGCAGTGCACACGCGTCCTTGGCGCCCAGCTCGCACGCCTTCTTGAAGAGCTCGATGGCGCGCGCGTGGTCCTTGTCGACACCGTCGCCCTCCTCGAGCATCTGGCCGAGGTTCTGGCAGCTCTGGCCGTGGCGGCGGTCGCAGCCCTGCTCGTACAGGTTGGCGGCGCGGGCGGTGTCCTTGCCGACAGTCTCGCCGTGCTGGTAGTTCCAGCCCAGGTTGTTGCAGGCCGCGGCGCTGCCCATCTGGCAGGCGCGCTCGTACAGCGCCAGCGAGGCCTTGCTGTCCTTGGCCACGCCGAAGCCGTTGGCGGTGGCCCAGGCCAGGTCGAAGCAGCCGGCCGCGAAGCCGCCGTCACAGGCGGTGCGGTAGAAGGTGGCCGCGCGGTCGAAGTCGCGCACCAGGGCGGGGCCGACCGAGAACAGCTTGCCGGCGTGGTCGCAGGACGACAGATCCTTGGAGGTGCACGCGGCGCTCATCAGCTCGGCGGTGCGGTCGAGCGCGCGCTTGGCCGCGACCAGATCCTTGTCGACGCCCTTGCCGCCGACCAGCGCCGCGGCCTGGCCCAGGCACGACTCGACATGGCCGAACTCGCAGCCCTGGCCGTACAGCGCCAGCGCGCGCACGGCGTTCCGGGTGAAGCCGAGTCCGTCGGCGAAGATCTGGGCGGTCGCGAAGCAGGCGTCGCCGTTGCCGCCGCGACACTCGGGCTCCAGCAGGGTCGCGGTGCGCCGGTACTCGTCGTCGGCCTTGGCGCCCTGCTCGCTGTGCAGCCGGGCCAGCAGCTGGCAGCCGAAGCCGTCCTCGGCCGCGCAGGCGCGCTCCAGCGTCAGGGCCGCCTTGGCCTGATCACGCGTCAAACCCTGGCCGTCGAGCTGCAGCCGGCCGAGCGCGGTGCACGCCGGCGCCGCGCCCAGCTGGCACGACGCCTCCAGCAGGCTGGCCGCGCTGCGCCGCAGATCGTTGGCGCGCACCTCGTCGGGCGCCACGCCGATGCCGGTCTGCAGCAGCCGCGCCGACAGCAGGCACGCGGTCGCCAGGCCGCGGTCACAGCCCTGCTGCGCCGCCTTGGCCGCGCTGACGGCGTCGGCCGCGCCGGAGACGAACGAGGTCTGCACCAGCGCCAGGTCGAGACACTGCCGCGCGTCGCCGGCCTTGCACGCGACGTCCAGCAGCTTGGCCGCCTTCTCGGCGCTGCTGCGCGCCTTGGCCGGATCCGCGGGCAGGCCCAGGCCGGCCTCCAGCATCTCCGACAGCATCAGGCAGCTGGCGCCATCCCCGCCCTCGCAGCCGCGATCGGCCAGCTGGCTGGCGCGCTTCAGGTCCTGGCCGACGCCGCGCCCGAAACGATGCAGCTCGGCCACGATGGCACACGCCGACGGCACGCCGCCGTCACAGGCCTTGGTCGCCAGCGACAGCGCGCGGCCGCGGTCCCAGGCCACCCCGTTGGCGTCCAGGTTCATGCGTGCCAGCAGCGCACACGCGGTCCCGATGCCGCCCTCGCAGCCGACCTTGAGGTTGCCCGCGGCGCGGGTCAGGTCCTGTGCGCTGCCCTGCGCGGCCAGCAGGTTGGCGCCCGCCCGCGCGCAGGCCTCGGCGCTGCCGGCCTCGCACGCCTTGGCCACCAGCACGTGGGCGCGGGCCTCGTTCCTGGCCACGCCGCCGGCGCCGCTGACCAGGGCGTCGGCGTGGGCCAGACAGGCCACGAAGTCCTTGCCCGCGCACGCGCTGTCGGGGTCCAGCGCAGCCTTCTTGCTACCGCTGCCGCGCATCAGCACCAGCGCGACCACCCCGGCGGCCAGCAGCGCGCCGCCGCCGGCCAGCAGCGGCCAGACCTTGCGTCCGCCTCTGCCGCCCGCGATCGAGCGCGCCTCGCCGACGCCGCTCGACAGCGTCGTCGCGCTGCCGATGGGGGTCAGCCGCGCGGCCATGGTGTCGGTCATGTGCATGGTCATCGGCATCGACCCGCTCAGCGGCGGCGGCACCTCCAGCGAGCGCTGGCTGTCGGGCGCCTCCAGCGTGGCCATGACCTCGTCCATGGTCTGCGGGCGCTGCTCGGGCTGCTTGGCCAGCATGCGCAAGATCAGCGCGTTCAGGCCCGGCGGCACCGCACCGTTCAGGGCCGAGGGCGCGGGCGGCTCGACGTGCAGGTGGGCCCCCATGATGGCCCCCAGCGCCTCGCCGGTGAACGGGGTGCGCCCGCACGCCATCTCGAACAGGATGCAGCCCAGCGAGTAGATGTCGGCGCGCTGGTCGAGCTGCGAGGCGCCGCGGCACTGCTCGGGCGACATGTACATCGGGGTGCCCATCACGCTGCCGGTGCGCGTCTTCAGCGACCCCGTCGGCGCGGCGTCGCCGGCCAGCTTGGCGATGCCGAAATCGAGCACCTTGACGCGGATCCCCATCGGGAAGTCGCGCTGCGGCGTGAGGTAGATGTTGTCGGGCTTGAGATCGCGGTGAACGATGCCCTTCTCGTGGGCGGCGCCGACCGCGCTGGCCATCTGCCGGCCCAGGATGGCGACCGCGTCGGGCGGCAGCACGCGCTCGCGCTCCAGGCGCTTGGCCAGGCTCTCGCCCTCGAGGAACTCCATCACGATGAAGGCGCAGCCGCTGGCGTGGTAGCCGAAGTCGAAGACCTCGACGATGCCGGAGTGGCGGATCAGCGTGGTGGCGCGCGCCTCGTTGAAGAAGCGGCGGACGATCTCGGTGTTCTTGGAGAACTCGGGCAGCAGCAGCTTGACCGCGGCCTGCTTGCCGAGCAGCGGGTGCTCGGCAAGGTAGACCACACCCATACCGCCCTGACCGAGCTGCTTGGTGACCCGGTAGCTACCGAGAGATTCGCCGATCACGGCCCGTCAGCTGCCGAATCCTGTGAGCTGAGGACTGTCGAGGCCAGGCAGCGACTTCAGGGCGAAGCGCTTCTTCTTCTTCTTGTCCGCCTTCTTCTCGCCGGGCGGCTGGATGATCTTGAGGATGGTCTTCACGTTCTCGACCGAGACGTTGGCCTTGCGGGCGATGGCCTCGGGATCCTGATCGGGCTGCGGCTCCTCGGGCTTTTCGGCCGGCTTGGCCTCGCCGCCACCGCCGGCGGGACCGCCCGTGCCCGGCGCCCCGGGGGTCGCGACGTCGGTCGCCGGCGTGCTGTCCCACTTGAAGCGCGCGCGCACCCCCTCGAGGTCGAGGCGCAGATAGCGCTCCGGCGCGGGGGCGATCTCGTCGTCGATGGGGATGTCGTCACCCGCGAAGCACATGTAGCAGCAGCGCGTCTCGTCGCTGCCGGGCAGCTTGGTCCAGGTCCCGTAGCAGATCGGGTCCTCGACGTCGGGATCAGGTGTCGGGACGGCCACCGGGGTCGCGGGCGCAGGCGCAGCGGCACCCGCGCGCGGCGCCCGGGGCGTCTGCGCCCGAGCCACCACGGGGGCCAGCATGCTGGCGATCAGCCAGAGCAGCGCGCCACGACGCATCATTCACCCGGTTTCGGCGGCGGCGCGCCGACCGTCTTCATGCGCACCGGCTCGGAGGCCAGGTAGTCCTGGAGGATGGTCTCCTTCTCCTCGATGCGGATGACCTTGCCCTCGGGATCACGCACCGTGACCGTGGTGCGCTCCACCTTGGTGACGATGCCCTTGATGGGGCCGGGCGCCTTGGGGATGCAGCCGGCTCCCACCGCGAGGAAAACGCCCGCCGCCATCCCTGCCTGCACCCACCGCTGCGCGCTCTTCACGATGCTCGTCTCCTCGAAGGTCCCGGGCCATTTTGCCGGACCGCCGAGAAATGCTCAAGCAGTGGGTCGCGGGGGGGTCAGCGCAGCTGGCCGTCGGCCTCCAGCTTGGCCAGATCGCTGGCGCCGCCGATCAGCTGGCCGTCGATGAAGACCATGGGGAAGGTGGGGAAGCCGGCCCACAGCTTGATGGCCAGGCGGCGCTTCCACTGCGACAAGTAGCTGCCGTACTCCAGGTAGGTGAAGGGCAGCTTGGCCGCGGCCAGGCGCTTGCGCGCCTTCTTGACGTGCGGGTTCTGCGCCATGCCGACCACCACGATGTGGTCCTTGGCCACGGCGGCGATGACCTCTTCGACCACATCGCGGTGAAATGCCGCCACTTTTTCGCGTACGGCGGGGGCGACCTTGGTCCGGTCCAGGGTGAGGGGTTCCATGTTGCGGGATAGGATGCTCGAAGCCGCGCTTCAGCGCACGCGATCCAGCGCGGCGCGCATGACCTCGAGCGGGGCCTCGGTGTTGGTCCACAGCGGCAGCGCGGCGGCGGCCTGGTGCAGCAGCATGAGGTGGCCGTCCATGGTGCGCAGCCCGCGGGCGCGGGCGCGGGCCAGCAGCTCGGGCTCGCGGTGGTAGACCAGGGTGGCGACCGCGGCGCTGGCTTGCAGGGTGTCGACCGGGATGGCGCAGGGCGGGGCGGTCTCGGGCTCCAGGCCGACCACGGTGCAGTCGACCAGCAGGCTGGCGCGCGCCACGGCGGCCTCGAGCGGCGCCGGCTCCCAGGCGGCGGCCTGCAGCTTGGCGGCGGGAAAGGCCTCGCCCAGGGCGTGACACATGGCCTCGGCCCGCGCGGCGGTGCGGTTGATGACGGTCAGCGACGCCGCGCCCGCCAGCGCCAGCCCGACCACGACCGCGCGCGCCGAGCCCCCGGCGCCGAGGATGACCACGTCGGCGCCGGCGGGATCGAACGACAGCGCCTCGCGCGCGGCGGCCACGAAGCCGGCGGCGTCGGTGTTGTGGCCGATGATGGTGCCGGCCTGCATGACCACGGTGTTGACCGCGCCGGCCAGCTCGGCCTCGCGACCCAGCTCGTCACAGGCCAGCGCGGCGGCCTCCTTGTGCGGCACCGTGATGTTGGCGCCCACGAAGCCCAGCGCGCGCAGCCCCTCCAGCGCGGCCGCGAAGCGCGTCGGCGGCACCTCGAAGGCGCCATAGCGCCAGTCCAGCCCCAGGTGCTCGAAGGCGGCGTTCATCATCGCGGGCGACCAGCTGTGGCGCACCGGGCTGCCCAGCACGCCGAGGAAGCGGGTGCCGGCGCCTGGGGCGGGTCTCTCCCGGGATCGCGTCATGACTCGACCTCTACCATGGGCCCGCGCGCGGCACGCACCACCACGCGATCGCCGCCCTTGAGCTGCGCCGCCTTGAGCGCCACCAGGGCGTCGCGCATCAGGTTGGCGAAGCTGACCGCGCCGCCGGGGCGCTGCGCGGCCACGCCGACCGAGGCGGTCACCGTCAGGGTGCGCTCGCCGTCGCGGAAGGCGCCGCGGCGCAGCTTGCCCACGATGCGCTGGCCGACGCGCTCGGCGCCGGCCAGGTCGGTGTAGGGCAGAAACACGAGAAAACGGCCGTCGGCGTAGTCGACCGGGATGTCGATGTCGCGGATGCACTCGCCGACCACGCTGGCCAGCGCGGGCAGCAGCGCGCCGCGCACCTCGGGGCTGATGTCCGCGCCGACCCGGTCGAGGCCGACCAGCGCGACCGCCAGCGAGTACTCGTAGCGCTTGGCGCGCTTGAGCTCCATCATGAGCAGGCGCTTGAACAGCTCGAAGGGGTAGAAGCCGGTGCTGGGATCGGCGCCGCCCACCACGCGCCCGCGCTCGTCGGCGCGGCGCTCCAGCTCGGTGATGCGACGGCGCGCCACGCGCAGCAGCAGGCCGGCGCGCACCGCCAGCCCGAGGGCGTCACGCTTGAGCGGCCGGTGCACCGCGCTGTCGGCGCCACACGCGGCGGCGACCTCGGCGGGCCGGCGCTCGTTGGGCGCCACGGTGACGATGACCGAGGGCCGCGACTCGCCCTGCGCCAGCGCGGCGCGCACCACCTCCTCGTGGCCGGGCAGGCCGGCCATGACCAGGTCATAGCCGCCCCCGGCGACGGCGCGGCTGCCGGCGCCGGCGTCGTCGGCGCTGGACACCGCGAGGCCGAGGCTCTCGAACAGCTCGTGCGCTCGCTTGAGCACGCTGCGTGACGACTCGACCACCAGGACCCGCGCGGGCCGCTTGCCCGCCCCGCCGCCGCCCGCACCCGGCCCGACAGGGATGCCGGGGTCCGACGCGCCGCGAGGCCTACTCATCCGCGTTCTCCTTCTTCGTGCTGAGGTCGACGTCGATGCCGACGTCGATGTCGATCACGTCGGCGCGCAGCTTCCCGCGCCTGAGCTCGATGTGCAGGCGATCGCCCGGCGCCACCGTGGCGGCGTCGGTCAGCACGCGGCCGTCACCGGTCCGGACCAGGCCATAGCCACGCTGCAGGACGGCCAGCGGTGACAGCGCCTGCAGGCGGCCCGCCAGCTCGGCCAGGCCGGCGCGATGGGCCGCCAGGGCGCGGGCGCTGGCGGCACCCAGGCGCGCCGGCAGCCCGGCGATGGCGCTGCGTCGCGCCGCGACCGCGCGCGCGGCCAGCGCCGGCATGCGCGCGGCCAGCGCGGCCAGCGCGGCCCGATCCGCGGTCAGCCGGGCGCGCGGATGCAGCGCTTGCAGGCGGCGCTCCAGCGCGACCAGGCCGGCGCGGCGACCGTGCGCGGCGCTGGCGGCCGCGCGCCCGGCGCGCTCCAGCAGGGCGTCGACCTCGTGACGCTGGCGCTCGACCAGGCGGCGCGGGTCCCCCAGGCGCGCGACCAGTCGCTCCAGCGCGTTGAGGCCGTCGCTGCGGCGGCGGCGGATGGCGCGCACCAGGCGGCCGCCGAGGTCGGCGACCTCGGCCGCGATCTCGGCGGCGACCGGGACGGCGCGCTCGGCGGCCGCCGACGGCGTGGGCGCGCGCTCGTCGGCGACGAAGTCGGCGATGGTGAAGTCGACCTCGTGGCCGACCGCGGAGATGACCGGCCGCGGGCAGGCCGCGATGGCGCGCGCCAGCCGCTCGTCGTTGAAGGCGGCCAGATCCTCGGCCGAGCCGCCGCCGCGCCCGATGATGATGACGTCGACGTCGGGTACCCGCGCGATGGCGACCAGCGCGGCCACCAGCTCCTGCGCGGCGCCCTCGCCCTGCACCGCGGCGGGCGCGATCAGGATGGGCACCCCGGCGCGCCGGTGCAGCACGCGGATGATGTCGCGCACCGCGGCCCCGGTGGCCGAGGTCACCACGCCGACCCGGCGCGGCCACCACGGCAGCGGCCGCTTGCGCCCGCGCTCGAACAGCCCCTCGGCCTCCAGCTTCTTCTTCAGCTGCTCGAAGGCCAGCGCGGCCTCGCCGGCGCCGACCGCCTCGATCACGCTGGCGTACATCTGGAACTTGCCCTGCTGCTCGTAGATGGTGGCGCGCCCGCGCAGGCGCACGTGCATGCCATCCTCGATGGCGAAGCGCACCCGCTGCGCATCGGAGCGCCACATCACCACCGGCAGCTGGGCCTCGTCGTCCTTGAGCACGAAGTACAGGTGGCCCGAGGAGTGGCGCTTGTAGTTCGAGATCTCGCCCTCGACCCACACCCCTCCAACCCCCGCCTCGACCGCCCTCGCCGCCACCCGCACCAGCTCCCCCACCGAAATGACCTTCGGCTTCGCCTTCCCCGCCCCCACGCCCACCCCCACGCCCACCCCCGTGCCCCTGCCCCTGCCCGTGCCCGTGCCCGCGCCCGATCCGGGCCTCTCTCCGACCCGCTCACCCAGCGGCGGCGGCTCATTCTCCTCATCCCGCGTGTACGTCAGTTCGCGCTCGCGCGGCCGCGAGAACAGATCGCCCTGCGTCCCCTCGTCACCCCCGCGCGGCTTCATCGACCAGCCCGCGGATGAACTTGCCGACCTCCTCGGTGCTGTGCGTGCCACCGAGGTCGCGCGTGGTCATGTGCTCCGCGACCGCCTGCTCGACCGCCTTCTCGATCAGCTGCGCCTCGGCGTGGAAGCCGATGTGGTCCAGCAGCAGCGCCGCCGACAGGATCGACCCCATCGGGTTGGCGACCCCCTTGCCCGCGATGTCGGGCGCCGAGCCATGCACCGGCTCGAACAGTGAGCATTGCCCCGGGTTGATGTTGCCCGAGGCCGCCACGCCCAGCCCGCCGGCCAGCCCCGCGCCCAGGTCGCTGAGGATGTCGCCGAACAGGTTGTTGGTCACGATGACGTCGAAACGCCCCGGATTTCGGACCATTTCCATTGCCATCACGTCAACATAGAGATGGCTGGCCTCGATGTCGGCGTACTCGCGCGCGACCTCGCGGAAGGTGCGCTGCCAGAGATCGTGGGCGAAGCGCATGGCGTTGGCCTTGTCGCTCATGCACACGCGCTTCTTGCCGTCGCGCCGTCGCGCCAGCTCGAAGGCGGCGCGGATGATGCGCTCGACCCCCTTGCGGGTGTTGATGTCCTCGTTGATGGCGATCTCGTCGGGCGTGCCCTTCTTGAAGATGCCGCCGACGTCGGCGTACACGCCCTCGGTGTTCTCGCGCAGGATGACCATGTCGACGTCCGACCCGGTGCGCCCCTTGAGCGGACACAGGCGGTCGTTGAGCAGCCGCACCGGGCGCAGATTCACGAACAGATCCAGCTGGAAGCGCATCCCGAGCAGGATCTCGCGGCCATGCGCCATGTCGGGCACCCGGGGGTCGCCCACGGCGCCGAACAGCACCGCCGCGAAGTCGCGGCGCAGCTCGTCCAGCGCCCCCGGCGGCAGGCCGACCTTCTCGCGCAGCCAGCGCTCGGCGCCCCAGTCGAAGGGCACCAGGTCGATCAAGAGCTGGCGTCGCTTGCGCAACGTCTCCAGCACCGCCACCGCCTCACGCGTGACCTCGATGCCGATGCCATCGCCTGGGACGACCGCGATCTTCTTCACGGCCGGGACTCTACCAAACCCATGTGCTAATTTCCGCCCATATGCGCCGCGCGCCCCCATCCGCGGGCTCTCCCAGCCCACCGGAGGAGCTCGATCCGGAGCTGCTTCGACTGCGGCTGCCCCGCGCGCGCCTGGTCAGCCCGGTCATCTCGGGCGCCGTGCTGGTCATCGTCGTGTACATCATGGGGTTTCGGCTGCGTGACGACTTCCTGTACGCGCTGCGCTCGCGCACGCCGAAGGACCTCGGCATGGTCACGCGGCTGGGTGGCGCGCCGCCCGCGCTGCCCGGCGACAACAGCTTCGTGACCCTGCAGGGCGTACCCGACCGCGGCTTTCCCATGCGCGTCGGCGGCGGCAAGGACATGGGCTGGCGCGTGGCCCGCGTGCTGGGCACCGGCGGCCGCCTCCTACTGCAGCTGCGCGGCGACGACCCGGGCGCGGATGCCCGCGGCACCGATCACTACACCGGCCGCCTGCGCCTGCTGTCCAGGCTGCCCTACGGCCGTGACGCCGCGACCTACCTGCGCAAGGCGCGCGCCCCGCGCCGCGTGACCCCGGCGCAGCTCGCCGAGCTGTCCAGCCAGCGCCAGGCCAGCGACGTCATCGGCGAGAGCTTCACCGTCGAGCCCGAGGCCCAGGTGGTGCTCACCGAGGAGGTCGCCGATCACGCCCTGGTCGACGTGCCACGCGTGATCTTCCCCGACCGCGCCGCCGCCGACGCCCTGGTCACCGGGGTCGGCGACGCCGGCACGCCCACGCTGCTGGAGGAGGGCGAGACCGTCTATCGCTACCGCGTGCCCACCGGCCCGAGCGGGATCGACGGGCTGCGCGCCGCGCTGCGCGCGAAGTCGGCCTCGGCCAGCGTCAGCACCGAGGTGCGCGAGCACCGCGGCGCGCTGTCGACCCTGAAGGTGACCGGCAGCGAGGTCACGCTGGGCGACGGCAAGGCGCCGCTGGCGTCGCTGAAGCGCGCGCTGATCTATGCGCCGCTCATCCCCGCGGGCACCGACCCGCTGGTGCTGCAGGCCGGCGAGCACCCGGCAGAATACTGGTATTACCCCGTGATCTTCGGGGTCCTGTTCCTGTTCTTCCTCTTCAACGCCTGGGGGCTGTACCGCCTGCTGCGCGAGCGCCAGCGCGCCCGCGCGGTGGCCACCCCCGCCGCCGAGCCCTCGAGATGATCGCCCTCTACGACACCCTCACGAAGCGCAAGACCCCGCTGCGTCCCCTGGTCCCCGGTCAAGTCGGGATCTACCTGTGCGGCCCCACGGTCTACAACAGCGCGCACGTCGGCCACGCGCGCCCCGAGATGACCATCGACGTGCTGCGGCGCTGGCTGGAGGCCTCCGGGCTGAAGCCGACGGTGGTGCGCAACTTCACCGACGTCGAGGACAAGATCATCAAGCGCGCCGCCGAGCTGGGCGAGGACCCCGCCGCCCTGGCCGCGCGCTACGCGGTCGAGTACGTCGCCGACATGGACAGCCTCGACATCAAGCGGCCCAGCATCGAGCCGCGCGTCAGCGAGACCATCCCCGGCATCATCGACTACATCGAGCGCCTGATCGCCGCCGGCAAGGCCTACGCCTCGGGCGGCGACGTCTACTTCGCGGTCGACAGCTTCCCGCCCTACGGCCAGCTGTCGGGCCAGAACGTGGCCGATCTGATCGCCGGCGCGCGCGTCGACGCCAACGAGGACAAGCGCTCACCGGCGGACTTCGCGCTGTGGAAGGGCGCCAAGCCGGGCGAGCCGTCGTGGCCCAGCCCGTGGGGGCCGGGCCGACCGGGCTGGCACATCGAGTGCTCGGCGATGGCGTCGCAGCACCTCGGGCCCAGCTTCGACATCCACGGCGGCGGCCTCGACCTGGTGTTCCCGCACCACGAGAACGAGATCGCGCAATCGCAGGCGCTGACCGGGGCGGGCACGTTCGCGCAGCTGTGGACGCACAACGGCCTCATCAAGGTCAACGGCGAGAAGATGGCCAAGTCGCTGGGCAACTTCTTCCTGCTCGGCGAGCTGGTGAAGCGCTTCGACCGCGAGACCTTCCGCCTGTTCATGCTGCTCACGCACTACCGCAGCCACATCAACTTCGAGCTCGCGCTGGGCGACGACGGCAAGAGCGTGGTCGGCTTCACCAGCCTGGACGAGGCCGAGAAGCGCCTGGACTACTTCTACACCACGCTGGAGCGGCTGGATCAGTGGGCCGCCAGCGCGGGCGCCGGTGACGACGTCGCCGCCGGCGAGGTGCTGCCCGAGGCCGCCGATCTCGACGCCCGCATGCGCGCCGCGATGGACGACGATCTCAACACCGCCCAGGCGCTGGCCGACGCCGGCGAGGGCATGAAGCTGGCCAACCGGCTGCTCGACAGCGGCAAGGGCGTGCCCAAGGACGTGCGCGCCCGCACCCTGGCCCGCCTGCGCAAGGATCTGCGCGGCGTGCCCGTCATCCTGGGCCTTCTGACCCGCCCGCCGCGCGACTTCCTCGACGCCCGGCGCACCCGCCTGGTGGCGCGCCGCGGGCTGGATGCCGCCGCCATCGAGCGCCGCCTCGCCGACCGCGACGCCGCGCGCAAGAACAAGGACTTCAAGCTGTCCGACGAGATCCGCGCCGAGCTCAAGGCGCTCGGCGTCGAGGTCATGGACAGCCCGACCGGCGCCACCTGGCGCGTCGTCGACTGATGGCCGTCTGAGCCATGGCCAAGTCGCCCCCGAACCCCGAGCGTGTGCTCGGTGAGTGGATCGAGCGCGATCTGACCGAGCTGGCGCGCGCCGGCAAGCTGCCGCCGGCGTTCGAGGTCGACGAGCTGGTGCGTCGCGCGGGCGACGTGCTGCTGGGCGGCAAGAACCCGATCCTGGGCGGGCTGCCCGGTGTCGGCAAGAGCTCCATCATCCAGGAGCTGGCGCGGCGCGCGGCGGCGGGGCAGGGGCCGCCGCAGCTGCATGGCAAGCGCATCGTGCAGATCTCGCTGCGCAACCGGCTCAGCGCGCTGGCCAAGGCCGAGCAGGTGCGGCCCGAGATGCAGAAGCTGGTCGACGCGCTGATCGTGTCGCCCGACATCGTGCCGTTCTTCCGCGATCTGCACGTGGCCTACGACCACGATCTGGAGCCGCAGCTGCAGACGCTGGCGCTGCGCCGCAACGGCGTCGCCATCCTCGGCGAGGGGCTGGGCTCGACCATCGACTCCATGCTGGAGCACACGCCTGATCTCGAGCAGCACTTCGTCTCGATCACCGTCGAGGAGCCCAGCCTGCCGCACATGGAGCGGCTGCTGGCGCGCTGGGCCGACGAGCAGCGCGCGCGCGGCCTCGACTTCTCGCCCGACGCGCTGTCGTCGGCGCTGGAGCTGGCGCACCGCTTCCTGTCGCGCACCCAGCACCCGCGGCGCACCGTCGAGCTGCTGGGCCAGGTCGGCACCCTGGGCGGCGGCAAGGGCGACATCGGCGAGGACGCCGTCATCGAGCGCTTCTTCCACAGCTACCGGGTGCCGCGCTTCCTCATCGATCCCTCGGTGCGCTTCGACTCCGACGCCACCGAGCGCATGTTCCGCTCGCGCGTGCTGGGCCAGCACGAGGCGGTGCGCGCGACGGTGCGCATGATCAGCCAGATCAAGGCCGGCCTGTCGGACACCCGGCGGCCGTTCGGCGCCTTCCTGTTCGTCGGCCCGACCGGCGTCGGCAAGACGCACATCGCGCAGCTCCTGGCCGAGTTCCTGTTCGGCAGCCGCGAGCGCATGGTGCGCCTCAACATGGCCGACCACCAGGCCGCCAACGACGCCCCGCTGCTGTTCGGCAACCCCGACGGCTACAACGCCCGTGCGCGCCGGGGCCTGCTGGCGACGCGCCTGATGGGTCACCCCTTCGCGGTGCTGCTGCTCGACGAGCTGGAGAAGGCGCACCCGGCCGTGATCGACCGGCTGCTGCAGCTCATCGATGAGGGCGCCTTCATCAATGGCGCCAACGAGTCGGTGTCGTGCCGCTCGATGATCATCATCGCGACCTCCAACGCCGGGTCGGAGGTCTACCGTGGCCAGTCCATCGGCTTCGGCGGCCCGCGCGACGTGGCCACCCTCGATCGCGAGCTGGATCGGCTGCTTTTGAAGCACTTTCGCGTCGAGTTTTTGAACCGCTTCGACCAGGTGGTGCACTTCCACCCGCTGTCGCGCGACGACATCCGCACCATCGCGCTGCGCGAGGTCGAGCAGCTGCGCGACCGCGCCGGCATCAAGCGCCGCGGCCTGCAGCTCGAGGTGGACGACGCCGTGCTCGACTGGCTGACCGCGCACGGCTACGACCCCAACTTCGGCGCCCGCTTCCTGCGCCGCATCATCGAGCGCAACGTCACCAAGGCGCTGGCCGAGGTCATCGTGCGCGACGCCCCGCCGCCGGGTGCGCGCCTGGAGCTGACCGTGCGCAGCGGGGGCATCGCCGCGCGCCTGGTCACGCTGGACGCCGCCGCGGCCGCCGAGGACGAGGTGCAGGAGGTCCGGCTGCCGCAGGGCAAGACCTCCGAGAAGGTGCAGGCGCTCGACAAGAAGAAGCTGCTCACCGAAGCGGCGCGGCTGGTGGCGCAGGCGCGCCCGTTCCAGGACAAGCTGGAGGCGCGCGCCGCCGAGGCCAGCAAGCTGCTCGAGGTCATGAACGCCGACGGCTTCTGGCGCGACGCCGCCGGGGCCGGCAAGGTGCACGATCAGTATCGCGCCCTCGACGTCGCCATCCAGGTCGAGCGCCGCCTGGCCGCGCCGGTGGCCGCGCTGGCCGAGCTGCTCGAGCGCGGCGCCGGCAAGGTCTCGGCGCAGTCGATGGCGCGCGTGCTGGAGGCCGCGGCGCAGGCGCTCAAGCAGTGGCGCGAGCGCGACGCCGAGGAGGGCCCCGGCGCGGTCTGGCTGGTGCTGCGCAACCTGGATCCGCTCGCGCCCGCCGCCGACTGGCTGGGCGAGCTGGCCGACGCCGAGCTGCGCTGGTGTCGCCGCCTGGGCCTGGCCGCCGAGATCGTGGCCTATGGCCTGGCCGAGGAGACCCTGGGCCGCATCATCCTCGACGTCGAGGGGCCGGGCGCCTTCGCCTACCTGTCGATGGAAGAGGGCACGCACCGGCTGACCCGCAAGGGCCGCCCCGATCTGCGCGTCGGCGTCCAGGTCATCCCCAAGGGTGACAACAAGGGTGACGAGGTGCGCCTGACCGCGCTGCCACGCCGGACCGGGCTGGCCGGCCTCGAGATCACCTGCGCCGCGCGCATCGATCGCGGCGATCGCCTGACGTCCTACACGCTGCAGGGCCAGAGCCGCGCCACCCTGGCCTGGCTGGCCGCCGACCTCGAGCACACCCCGCCCGGCGAACCGTCGCTCGCGCTGGCGCGCACCTATGCGCAAGGCGGCAGCGGCGCCCGCGACCCGCGCACCGGCGCCGTGGCCCCGCGCTACAAGGACGTCATGGCCGGCCAGCTCGACGTCTTCCTGGAAGCCTGGCGCGCCGCCGACTGACGCGCGCGGGCGCTCCGCGCGGGCTACAGCTCGAGCTTGCGGTAGCGGTCGTTGAGGTAGCGCCAGCGGCCGGTGCTGGGGCCGGCGTCCTCGAAGGGGATGGCGACCACGTCGGTGGCCTGGCCGAAGGGGACCTCGCGCAGCTCGTAGGCGGCGCCGTCGCCGTCCTCGGGCAGGGCCAGGATCTCGGTCAGCGTGCGCGCGGCGATGCTGTACAGGCGCAGCTCGTTCTTGCCCCGGATGATGAGCTCGACCTGGCCGTCGCCGGTGAAGTCGCGGCGCTCCAGCGTGGCGGCCGCGGCGCTGGTCAGGTTGAGGCGCGCGACCACGGCGCCGAGCTCGACCAGCAGCACGCGCGTGGTCGGCACGCCGCCGTCAGGCGCGCCGGCACCGGCGCCGGCCTTGCCCGCGACCTCGAGCAGCGCGGCCGCGCCGGTGCCGTCGGGCGGCAGCCGCGAGATGATGGTGGCGTCTCCCAGGCCCAGGCGCTTGATGGCCAGCGGCAGCGTCTTGACCGGCACGATCCCCGAGCGCTCGCCCAGCACGTCGGGCGCCGGATCGTCCAGGATGGCCAGCAGCGCGGCGTCGGCGGCGCGCTCGGTCGGGCTGTCGAGGTTGGCCAGACGCTCGGCGACCACGCGGTGCGGGCGCATCGCCAGCGACTCCCGATAGTGGCGCTTGGCCTCCTCGAGCTTGCCCTCCAGCTCCGAGATGCGGCCCAGGTTGTAGATCGCCGAGCCCTCCCAGCGCGGCTGCCCCGCGGCGGCCTCGCGCGCGCGCACGGTCTCGACGCGCGCCCGCGGCAGATCCTCGGCGAACATCAGCGCGAAGCCCAGGTTGATGCGCGCGACGAGGTGGCCGGGGTCGCGCGCGATGGCCTCGTCATAGGCCACCACCGCCTCGGGCCAGCGCTCCTCGGCGGCCAGGCGGTCGCCGCGCAGGTTCGCCGCACGCGCCTCGGCCTTGTCGGCGTCGCTGACGCCGCGGGTGCCGCCGTCGCCGGCGCTGGCCACGGCCGGGCCCCCCCCCCCCACGGGCGCCCGCCCCAGGCGCGCGCCCCCGCCCCAACACGCAGCC
>JBGASF010000076.1:36221-37681 GCA_044229835.1 Polyangia bacterium
AGCGACCGCGCGCGATGAACAGCGCACCAACCGCCAGCGTCAACAACCAGCCACCGAAAAACAGCGGTTGCGCGATGGCATTCGGCAACGCTGCCAGGTCTTGCCCGACACCTTCCGCCGCCGGCCCGAACAGGCTGCCAGGCCCAGGCTCACCAGCGCCAGCACACAGCCCCACCGCATCCGGCGGATCTAGCTCACCCGCGGCGGTCCGTCAAACGTCCGCGCCATGGTCCCCCCGGCGCGTCGTGGGTGGGTGGGCCATACCACGCGACCCTGACAGTGCTCAGCGCGGAATCCCCAGCACCAGCGGCGCCCCCCGCGTGGCCACGCCCTCGCCGATGATCTTGCCCGCGGCGTCGCGCACCACCACCGCGGTCGCCACCGCACCTTCGCTGCGCACCACCAGCGCGCGCCCGCGCAGGTCCAGCTTGCGCTTCCAGCGTGCGCGCCCGACCACCGTGACGGTGCCCAGCTCCGCCCCCGGCGCGGGCTCCATGCGCGGCGCACCCAGGGTCACCGACTCGCCCGCCGAGATCACGCTCAGCTGCGCATAGGCCAGGATGACCGCCAGCTCGCACAGGCGGCGCCGCTCGCGGCGGCTCAGGCGGCCGTCCAGATCGGTGTCGGCGCGCTCGCGCAGGGCGCGCGCCTGCTCGCCCTCCTCGATGGCCAGCAGCATGACCTCGACGCCACCCGGGCGCACCACCACCTCGAGGGTGCGCCGCGCCGTCGGGGTATGGCCGCCCGCGCGGCCGCCGGCCAGCACCAGCGCCAGCGCCGCCAGCACGGTCGCCAGCGCCGTCAGCCTCACGCGCTTCGGCCGCATCAGCCGCTGGCCTTGACGGCCAGCAGCTGGTCGAGCTCCCCGCTTTCGTCGAGCTCGACCAGCTCGTCGCAGCCGCCCACCGAGCCATCGTGAATGAAGACCTGCGGCACGGTGCGCTCGCCGGTGCGCTCGCGCAGCCACTTGCGCGTGGCCGGATCGTCCGAGACGTCGATCTCCTCGAACTCGATGCCGCGCCGCCTGAGCAGCGCCACCGCGCGGCGACAGTAGCCGCAGTAGTCGGTGGTGTAGATGCGCAGCGCTGCAGCCATCGTGGTCACGCCCGCCTACTCCTCGGGCGTGTCCTCCGACAGATAGGCCAGGATGACCTCGTCGAGGCTGCGCTCCGAGATCAGCCCCTGCCCGAAGATCCCCGGCGGATCACCGCCCGGCTTGGTCTCGCGCGCCGGCGCTGGCGCAGCCCCCGTGGTGCCGGTGGGACGGCGCACCGCCCCGCTGCTCTGCCCCGCGATCATCACGGGCGGACGCGCCACCACGTTGCCGCGCGCCGCCGGCCCCTGCTGGGTCTGCGGCTTCTGCGGCGACGGCGGCATCTGGTTGCCCAGCGGCGCACCGCTGGCGACCGAGTGTGCCAGCGACGACGACTGTGTCATCGACCACGGCGGGGGCTGCTGTG
>JBGASF010000077.1:0-36573 GCA_044229835.1 Polyangia bacterium
ATCACTACCGCGTCGCCGCGGGCAGCAACCTCGCGGTCGCCGCCGGGCTGCGGGTCGCAGTCGCCTGGGGTGACCTCGAGGCGGCCGAGGTCAAGCCCTCACTCGACTTCGGTCGCCGGGTCGGCGCGATGCTCTGGCGCATGACGCACTGACGGACCTCGGGCGAGGCCGGGTCAGCCGGCCTCGCCCACAGGTCTCACCTCGTCCTCTACGCCGACTCCCCCGTCCCACCCTCATTCGGCGCCGTATCACTCACCGGCATCACCCCCGGCACCGCCACCGCGCCCGCCCCTGCCCCGGCCCCCGCTCCCGCCTCCGCGAGCCCTACCGGCGCCGACGACGACACGGTCTGCTCCTGCGCCCACTCCTCGGCGGCCAGCGCGCGCTCCTCGGCCTCCGCGATCAGGCGCACGCTGTCCTCGACCAGCTGGCGCTCGCGGCGCAGCGTCGCCTCGCGCTCCTCGGCCACCGCCTGGCGCGCGGTGTCCAGCTCGGCGCGCAGCGCGGTCGCCTCGCGGCGCTCGCGCGCGGCCTCGTCACGTGCGGCCGCCGCCTCGCCGCGTGTCGCCGCCAGGGCCTCGCGCAGCGGCGCCACGCCGGTGCGTGCCGCCTCGAGCTCCATGCGCACCGCCGCCAGCACCTCGCGCGCCGCGGCCTCGCTGGCCTCGGCGGTCACCATGGCATCGCGCGCCGACAGCAGCGCCGCGCGCAGCGACTCGCCCTCGCCTTCGCTCTCGCGCGCGGCCGCCAGCTCGACCGACAAGCCGGCCAGCTCGCCGCGCGCGCTGGCCAGCTCGCCGCGCAGGCGCGCCACCTCGCGGGCCAGCTCCGCGGTCGCCTCCGCAGCCGCTGCCGCCCCCGGGTCGGCCCCGGCAGCTGCGCCGTCGCTGGCCACCGGCGCCTGCGCGGCCGCCGCCTCCGGCGCGGGTCGCACCTCCAGCTGCACCCGCGACAGCTCGGCCTGCGCCGCCGCCACCTGGTCCGCCGCCGCCGCGACCACCCGCGCGGTCTCGACCCGCGCCAGCTCGGCGGCCTGGCGCGCCTCGGTCAGCTCGTCCTCGCGCGTGCCCAGCTCGCTCTCGACCGCCGCCAGCGCGCTGCGCGCCGCGGTCAGCTCGGCCTCGACCGCCGCCTGCGCCGCGCGCGCCGCCGCCAGCTCGGCCTCGACCGCCGCGTGCCCGGCCTGCGCCGCCCGCGCCGCCGCCAGCTCGGCCTCGACCGCGGCCAGCCGCTCGCGCGCCGCCGCCAGCTCGGCCTCGACCGCCGCCAGCCGCTCGCGCGCCGCCGCGGTGTCGCGCCGCTCGCGCAGGGTCTCGTCCTGCGCCGAGGCCAGCTTGCGCCCGGCCTCGTCCATCGCGCGCGTCAGCGCCTGGGCGTGGATGGCCTTCTGCTCCAGGGCGCGCTTGGCCGCGTTCTCGCGCGTCTCGACGGCGTCGGCCTCGGCCTTGCCGACCTTGCGCCACATCTCGTCGCTCTTGTCCTCGGCCACCTTCCAGCGCGCGTTGGCCTTGGCCAGCGCCGCCTCCAGCTCCACCACCCTGACCGCGAGCTCGGCGCGGTCGGCGCCGCCGCCGGGCGCCAGCTTGCGCGCCAGCGCCTCGCCCTCCAGCGTGGCCACCCGCGCGCGCAGCCGGTGCGTCTCCGCCAGCGCGCCCTCGAGCTCGAGCACCAGCTTGGCGCGCGCCTCCTCCAGCGCCCGGGTCCGCTCGCTGCCGCTGCGCAGCTCGCGCTCGACCTCCTCGGCGTAGCGCACCGCCTCGTCGAGCTCGCGCGCCAGCTCGGCGCCGATGTGGGCGTGCTCGACCGCGCCCTCCTCCAGCGCGGTGCGCGCGCGCTGCTCGCGCGCCAGCTGCTCGCGCAGTCGACCCAGCTCGCCGGCGTCGACCGCGACCCGCGCGGCCTCCTCGGCGCGCACCCGGGCGGTCTCGGCGCTGCGCCAGTGCGCGCGCGCCTCCATGGCCTGCGCGCTGGCCGCGTCCAGCGCCTGCGCCAGATCCTGCGAACGCCGCTCGCCCTCGGCCAGCTCGGCGCGCGCCGCGGCCAGCTCGGCGCCAACCTCGTGCAGCTGGCGCTCGACCTCCGCCCGCGCCGAGCGCGCCTCGGTCAGCACCATCAGCGTCGCGGCGTCGTCGGGCGCGTCGTCGGCCGCGGGCCGCGCCGCCGGCACCTGCACCACGGTGAAGGGCCGGGTCTGGCCGTGATCCCCGGCCAGCGCCAGGTACTCCTCGACCTCGGGCTCGGCGTTGCCCCGATCGACCAGGGTGGCGTCGAACGCGATCTCCAGCAGCCGGCCGCCATCGTCGGCGTACTCGACCAGCGACCAGCCCCCGAACGGCGCCTGCGCCGCCATGCGCAGCGGCCCGAACAGCGGCTCCAGGCGCTGACACAGCTCGTGATAGTGCACGCCGCCGCGCGCCCCCGGCCGATCCGCCGAGGGCACCGAGAACAGCAGCACACCCTCGGGCGACAGCACGCGGCGGATCTCGTCGAGGTAGCCGCTGCCGCGCAGGACCTCGGCGCCATCCGGCACCAGCACCAGGTCGACGCCGCCGTCGGGCAGCGCCAGCGAGCGGTAGCCGGCCACGCTCAGGCGCACCCCGGGGGGCAGCCCGCGCTCCTCGCCGGCGCGCACCGCGGCCTCGCTGCGATCGATGCCGATGACCTCGCGCGCGCCGTGCTCCATCAGGAAGCTGGCCGACGCGCCGTCGCCGCACCCGATCTCGAGCACCCGACGGCGCGGGATCAGCTCGGCGACATACAGGTACTTCGACAGCCTGCGAGCCAGATCCATTGGGCGGCTTCCTCTGGGGTTCGATTCATACCATGATGGCCACGTGGCCCAAAGCCCGCCGCAGCGCCTGCACGCGCCCTTCAAGTTCGCCTTCCGGGTCCGGGTGCGCTTCGCCGAGACCGACGCCCAGGGCGTGGTCAACAACGCCGCCTACCTGGTCTATCTCGAGGTCGCGCGGCTGGAGTACTGGCGCGCGCTCGAGCTGCTCGGGCGCGCCAACCAGACCGTGGCCGAGGCCGCCATCCAGTACCGCTCGCCGGCGCACTGGGACGACCAGATCGATGTCGCCTGTCGGGTGATGCGCCTGGGCCGGACCAGCATGCGCCTGGGCTACGAGCTGCGCGAGGCGGTGTCCGATCGCCTGCTGGCCACCGGCCACACCGTGCAGGTGCTGCTCGACGGCGACCGCCCCACCCCGCTGCCGCAGCACCTGCGCGACATCCTCATCCAGTTCGAGGGCAGCGACCTGGAGCAGGCGTGACCCGCAGCGTCGTCTTGCTCGCCCTGCTGGGCTCGGTCGCCGGCGCCGATCCTGTGCCCGCCCCCGCCGCCGCGCCCGGCGCCGCCGCGCACCCGCTGTTCACCGCGCGCGCCGCCCGCCGCGCCACTGTGCGGCCCACCGCCGCGGTCTCGCTCGCCAGCACGCTCGACGCCGACGTCACCCTGACCTCGCTGGCCGCCGGTGTGCTGCTCGCCGACGGCCTCGTCGAGGTCGGCCTCGCCGTCCACGACCTGCGCAGCCGCCGCCCCGGTCCCGACGCCTCCGAGTCGGCCCAGGTCGTCACCTTGCGCGCCGGCCTCGACTGGCCGCTGGATCCCGCGCACGCCCTCAGCCTCCCGGTGTACGCCCAGCTCGGCGCCGGCCCCGACCAGGCCTCCTACCTCGGCGCCGACGCCGGCCTGGCCATCCACGCCGGTCGCCTCGCCCTCGCCGTCAGCGTGGGCCTGCTGCGCACCTCGCTGCACGTCATCGACGACCCCGTCCCGGTCGCCGCGGTCACCCTCAGCTGGGGCACACCATGACCCGCCGCCGCGCCGCGCGCCGGGCCACCGCGCTGCTGCTCAGCCTCGCCCTCACCATGGCCGTCACCGGCTGCTACCGCGTCCACACCCTGACCCCCATCAGCCCGGCCGCCGCGCGCGCGACCTTCTCGACTCCCCACGACGACGCCTTCACCATCGACGGCGTGCGGATCGGCCCCGACACCACGCTGATCCTGCACCACGACGCCGGGCAGACCACGCGCGTGCGCGCCGGCGCGCTGCACATCTCGGCCAGCGGCCTCAGCCCGCCCGCCCCCGCAGCCAGCATCCCCTGGCACGCCGTCGAGCGCATCGACGTGCGCCGGCTCGACGGCGCGCGCAGCTTCCTGCTCTTCGTCGCCAGCGCCGGCATCATCGCCGGCTGCGCCTACTACGACTGCTTCTCCCGCGTCCCACGCTGACTCGATCTCGATCTCGATCTCGTGCTCGATCTCGATCTCGATCTCGATCTCGTGCTCGTGCTCGTGCTCGTGCTCGTGCTCGTGCTCGTGCTCGTGCCCGTGCTCGTGCTCGTGCTCGTACGTCGCTACTTGCCGCCCGCCCCCAGCGCCGTCGCCACCACCCCGAAATGCAACGTGCGCCGCCCCGCCGCCGCCGGCAGCCGCCAGCTCTTCAGCGCGCTGGTCACACAGCCCTCGATCTCGTCGTTGTCGCCGCTGCCCATCAGCCCCCCGGTGCTCACCGTGCCATCCGGCTCCGCCACCAGCCTGAGCTGCCAGTGCCCCGGCCCCTGCAGGCAGGCTGACAGCGCGGGCACCGCGCGGCGCAGCTCCGACACCTCCAGCCGCGTCGCCTTCGCCGGCGCGCCCTCCAGCGCGACCACCACCGCGGCGCGCGCCAGCGCCGGCCCCGCCCCCGGCGCCAGCCCGCCATAGAACACCTCGTCGCCCCAGACCCGGCGCGCCACCGCCATCACGGTCGCGAAGACCCGGTACGGCGTCTCCGGCCGCACCTTCACGCGCAGCCGGGTCTCCTGCACCTTGCGCCAGACCCCGAGCTCGTCGCCCAGCTCGCGCACGAACACCGGCCCCTCGGTCACCGCGACCCGCCGCAGGGTGACCCGGCTGCGCTCCTCGAGCAGCTCGACCGCGGCGGCGCCGATGACCAGCGTCGGCCCGCTGCGCTGATCGTCCGGTTGCAGCGTGGCGCGCACCGGGATCTCGACCCGCTCACCGTCCTTGGCCAGCGTCAGCACCAGGCTCGAGCCGCGCGGTGGCTCGCCGGCCGCGATGGCCGCCGCCACCCGCAGCATGCTGACGTCGCCGCTCGCGATCACCACCAGCGGCGCCGGCACCACGCGAAAGCGCGGGTCGTCACCCATGACGTCCTCGCGCGCCTTGGCGATGTCGACCGCCAGCGCCGCCTGCCACTCCGCGGGGTCGCCGGCGCCGCCCTCGATCCCCTTGCCCGGCAGCGGCCAGGCGTCCAGCGCGCGCGCGGTGGCCCAGCGCCCGCTGGCCTGCAGCTCGAGCAGCGGCCAGGCCGCCACCGCCACCGCCGCCGGCGCCACCGCCAGGATGATGCCACCTCGATCACGCGGCGGCAGGCGCACCACCTCGGTGCTGGTCTCGGGTGACGGTGGCAGCGCCTCGAAGACCCCGACCGCAGGCAGCGGCAAGAGCAGCCGGAGCCGCGCGCGCAGCGCCGCCACGTCGTCACTCAGGCGCCGATCACGGGCCACGTCGACCAGGCGCGCCAGCTCCTCGGCCAGGCGACCGGCGACATAGACCTCCTCGCTGACATAGGGGCCCGCGGCCACGGTGGCCAGGCCGTAGCGCCTGGCGCCGCAGCGCTCGGCATAGGCGCGCAGCCGGCGCCCGCGCAGCTCGGGCCCGGGCGCCTCGCGGGCCAGCGCCGCCTCGGCGTCGACACAGCGAAACGAGGTGCCCACCAGCGCCGCCATGCGATCCGCCGCCGCGATCCCCGGCGTGATCGCCTTGGCCAGCGCGGCCGCGTCGGCGCCCGCGGGCGGACATGCCGCCGCCAGCGTGGCCACGTCGAGCACCAGCGCACGGCCCTCCTCGGCGCCCTCGGGCGCCAGCTTGGCCAGACAGCGCGACAGCTCGGCGCGCGCCGTGGTCCGCCGCGGATTGGACTTGCCGCACCCGACCAGCACACATCCAGCCAGCAACCATCCTGCCGCTCGCCGGGTCATGACTCGTGCTCGTGCTCGTGCTCGTGCTCGTGCTCGTGCTCGTGCTCGTGCTCGTGCTCATGCTCGTGCTCGTGCTCGCTCATCGCCGCACCCGAAACCCGCTCTCGGTCCCCACCCCTTGAACCTCGGTCCACTTCTCGGTCACCCGCTCCACCCGCGCCCCCGCCGGCCCGCGCCGGCACCACTCCACCAGCGCCTCGACCGCCACCGCCTCGCCCTCGGCCACCAGCTCGACGGCGCCGTCGTCGCGGTTGCGCACCCAGCCGCGCACGCCGAGTCGCCGCGCCACCTCCTCGGTGCTGCCGCGGTAGTACACCCCCTGGACGCGGCCCTCCACCACCAGCTCGACCCGCTTCATCGCGATCCCGGTCACGACCGCGATCTTGGCGCCCAAAGTCCCTTGACACAACAAACCTGGCGCGCTTGACTGGCAGCACGACTGTTTCTGGCGCCAGGCACCCCTGTCGCTTCCTTCTTGGCTCGTCCAATCATCCGCCCCGACCGCATCCGACCCTGACCGCCGCATCGCGGCCTCCGCCCCCCACGTCCGAGGACCCATGAATCTGCTCGAGATCAAGCGCAAGCAAGTCAAGGAGCTCGCCCACCTGGCCGTGCAGTACGGCATCGAGGGCGCCAACACCATGCGCAAGCAGGATCTGATCTTCGCGATCCTCAACGCGCAGGCCGACAAGAAGGGCGAGATCTTCGCCGAGGGTGTGCTCGAGACCCTGCCTGACGGCTTCGGCTTCCTGCGCGCCCCGGACTACAACTACCTGCCGGGCCCCGACGACATCTATGTCTCGCCCTCGCAGATCCGCCGCTTCGGCCTGCACACCGGCGACACCGTGACCGGCCAGATCCGCCCCCCGCGCGACTCCGAGCGCTACTTCGCGCTGCTCAAGGTCGACCAGATCAACCTCGAACCGCCCGACGCCCAGCGCGAAAAGGTGATGTTCGACAACCTGACCCCGCTGTACCCCAACAAGAAGCTCAACCTCGAGTTCTCGCCCAAGGATCACTCGACCCGCATCATCGATCTGCTGTGCCCCATCGGCAAAGGCCAGCGCTGCCTGATCGTCTCGCCGCCGCGCGCCGGCAAGACCGTGCTGCTGCAGAACATCGCGCACGCGGTCACCGCCAACCACCCCGACGTCGTCCTCATCGTGCTGCTCATCGACGAGCGGCCCGAGGAGGTCACCGACATGGCGCGCTCGGTCAAGGGCGAGGTCGTGTCCTCCACCTTCGACGAGCCCGCCGCCCGCCACGTCCAGGTCGCCGAGATGGTGATCGAGAAGGCCAAGCGGCTGTGCGAGCACGGCAAGGACGTCGTCATCCTGCTCGACTCGATCACCCGTCTGGCGCGCGCCTACAACACGGTCGTCCCGCCCTCGGGCAAGATCCTGTCCGGCGGCGTCGACTCCAACGCCCTGCACAAGCCCAAGCGCTTCTTCGGCGCCGCCCGCAACATCGAGGAGGGCGGCTCGCTGACCATCATCGCCACCGCGCTGGTCGACACCGGCTCGCGCATGGACGAGGTCATCTTCGAGGAGTTCAAGGGCACCGGTAACTCCGAGATCCACCTCGACCGCAAGCTGATGGAGAAGCGCATCTTCCCCTGCCTCGACATCAACAAGTCGGGCACCCGCAAGGAAGAGATGCTGCTGCCCGACACCACGCTGAACCGGGTCTGGATCCTGCGCCAGCTGCTGCACCCGCTCAACGTCATCGACGCCATGGAGTTCCTGCGCGACAAGATCGCCAAGACCGACACCAACCAGGAGTTCATCAATTCAATGTCGGGCTGAAAGCCCGACATTGAATTGTCCGGTTCCGTCTCCGTGTCGGGCTAGCCCGACATCGAATTGTCCGTCTCCGTTCTCCGTGTCGGGCTAGCCCGACATCGAATTGTCCGTCTCCGTTCTCCGTGTCGGGCTAGCCCGACAGTGAACTGTCCGGCTCCGGGGGCGCCGTCGGCAGCCGCCCCGGCAGCGCCGCGTCCCCTAGCCGGTGCCACTTGCGCACCGCCAGCAGCGCCGCAGCCCGCCCGCACCCCGCCGGCCCCACCGCCAGGATCAGCTCGTCCCCCACGCGCGACGTGGTGCGCTGGTGCACCAGCTGCACCTCGCCACCGCGCACCACCGCCACCGGCAGGACCTCGTCGAGCGGCAGCCCCTCCAGCGCCTTGCCGCGCTGGCTGCCCTGGTAGCGCCAGCGCTGGAGCGTGACGGTGCCCGCACCCGCGCGCTCGAGCCACGCCCGCACGGTGCTCTCCCCGGTGAACAGCGCCGAGATGTCGTGCTCGTCGGCCATCGCCACGGTGACGCCGCGATCGTGCCGCTCCAGCATGATGAACAGGGCGGGGCCCCGGAACTCGGTCGCCACCAGGCGCGCGAACAGGAAGTTCACGTGCTCGTTGGGCGTCATGCCGATGCACGACTCGACCTCGTCGATCCGTGCCTCGCGCAGGGTCTCGTGCGACAGGCCGTCCCCTTGCACGACCTCCAGCCCCTGGGCGCGGGCCGCCTCGCACACATCCTCACGGGCCTCGATCATGTGCACCCGCCGCCCCGACGCGATCAGCGTGTGCGCGAGCAGGCACGCCAGCGGGTTGGCGCCGAGGATCAAGGTGCCCTTGCGCGCCGGCAGCCGGACCCCGAGGGCGCGCGCCACCAGCCCGGCGGTCAGCCCCTGGATGGTGACGGTGGCCGCGATGACCACGAAGACCAGCGCGCGCAGCTCGGAGCCGCCCGGCAGGCCCGCCTCGGTGACCTCGCGCGCGAACAGCGACGCCACCGCCGCGGCGACGATGCCCCGCGGCGCGATCCACGACAGACACAGCTTGTCGGGGTTGCTCAGCTCGCTCTTGTAGGTGCTGACGAAGACGCTGGCAGGCCGCACCACCAGCATGAGCAGCGCCACCACCGCGACGCCGTGCCAGCCCAGGGCGGTGACGTCCGCCATGCGCACGTCGGCGGCCAGCAGGACGAACAGCGTCGCGATCAGGAGGTCGGTGAGCTGCTCCTCGAACTCGGCGATCTGGTTCAGCCGCGGCAGGGGCAGGTTGCCGACCACCAGGCCCGCCACGATCGCCGCGGTCAGGCCGCTCTCGGGGACCAGGGCGTCGCCGACCTGGAACGAGGCCACCGCGAAGGCCAGCGCCAGCACGTTCTCCAGCCCCGACGGCACCAGGCGCCGGACCTTGAGCAGGCCGGCCAGCAGCAGCCCGGCGCCGAGCCCGATCAGCGCGCCGGCGCCGAAGCGCAGGAAGATGCTGAGCATCTCGCCGGCGGCGGCCCGCTTGGTCTCGGCCAGCACGATCTCGAGCGTGGCCACCGCGATGGTCGCCCCCACGGCGTCGACGAAGATCCCCTCGGCGATCAGGATCTCGCCCAGGTGAGGCTTCAGGCGCAGCCGGCGCACCAGCGGATTGACCACGGTCGGCCCGGTGACCATCACCAGGGTGCCGAACAGCAGGGCCAGGCGCCACTCCCACCCCATGAGCAGCCACGAGATGGTGGTGGCCAGCACGCCGGTGACGAAGGCCCCGCGCGTCACCAGGCGGCGGATCGACACCGCCTGCTTGCGCAGCTTGTCGAGCCGGATGTTGAGCGCGCCCTCGAACAGGATGATGGCGACCGCGAAGCCGACGAAGGCCGGCAGCCCCTTGCCGAGGATCTGGGGGCGCACATAGTTGGCGCCGTCGGGCCCCAGCGCGACCCCGAGCAGCAGCAGGATCACGATGCCGGGGATGCGGGCGTGGCGCGCGACGCCCTGGGCGAGCACGCCGATCAGCATCGCCAGCGCGATGGTCAGGGGCGGGTGATCGAACGACATCGCTAGCGTCGCCCCCCGCGCTGGCAGACCCGGTTCGTCATCAGCGCCCCAGCAGCCGCACGACGCGGTCGATCTCGGGCCGGTCCTGCAGCGCGGCCGACATGCGGTTCGGTCGACCTGCGAGCAGCGCGCCGATGCCGCTGGCCAGCGCCCGGGCCGCCTCCGCCGAGGGCAACCCTGGCACCGCCCAGCGCGGCGACGCCGCCGCGGCGAACAGGGTGCCGAGCTGCGCGTTGCTCGGGGGCCACACCAGCACCTCGGCGCCCGACGCCAGACCGCTGCGCACCGCGAGCGCCTGATCCACCACCAGCACGCGACGGCGCGGGCCGGGCCCCTCATCGGCCTGGCGCAGCAGCGCCGGGCCGCCGCGCGGGGGGAACAACAGGTCGGCCAGCACCAGCGGCGCCCCGGTCAGCCGCCACAGGGCCGCCGCGGTGGCGGTGTCGAGCGCGGGCAGCAGCAGCCAGCCCAGCTCCGACGCGGCGCGGTGCACCAGCAGCAGGCGCTGCCCCGCGGTGCTGGCGAAGACGGCGACCGGGCGTCCGCCCGGGGGCGCCGGCCGCGCGCGGGGCCGCGCCGTGCGCGCGCTGCGACGTGCCCCCAGCATGGCCTGGTCGGCGCGGCTGATCACGGTGTCGACGGTGTCGTCCGCGCGCGCGCTGGCATAGCCCACGGTGAACGTCGGCGTGCGGTCGCCGGGAGGCACCGGCAGCTGGGCCAGCGCCTCACCCAGGCGCTTCATCACCCGCCGCGCCGCCGGCAGCCCCGACTCGCTGAACAGCGCGGCGAACTCGTCGCCGCCCAGCCGGGCCAGCACGTCTCCGCGACGGGCGACCTTCCGCCACGCCGCGGCCAGGCTGCGCAGCCACTGATCCCCCGCGGCGTGACCGACCTCGTCGTTGATGCTCTTGAAGCCATCCAGGTCGAGGTACGCCACCACCGGCGCCCGGCGGTAGCGCTGCCCGAGCTCGTGGGCCAACAGCGCGGCGAAGTGCTGGCGGTTGCCCAGGCCGGTCAGCGCATCGGTCTGCAGCGCGGTCGCGACGTCATGCAGCACCGCCGGCGAGACCAGCACCGGCTTGCGCGCGCGCTTCGGCGTCTGATCCCACAGCAGCAGATCCAGCCCCGCGATGCGCAGGTGCACCGGCCGACCCAGCAGCGCCGCCAGGCGGCGCCGGTGATCCACCGCGCCCAGCCAGAAGTGCCGCGCCTCGTCCTCGCTCCAGTCCTGACCGGCGCCGACCAGACGCTGGACCAGGACCAGGTAGGGGGTCCGGGTCCGGGTGCCGACCCCGCGCACGAGGTTGCCCAGATCGTCGTCGCTGCGCAGGGTCGAGAACGGATCGCTGGCCAGCAGGCGCGACAGCTGCGAGATCGGGCTCGGACGGCGCGCCGTCGGGCCACTCGCGCTCCGCGCCCCCGCCGCAGCCGGGGCGGCGACGGGCGCGGGCGCTGGGTGAGCAGGAGGCCTGGGTGGCCGGGGCAGGGACATGGCCTTGGCACCTTAGCACCACTCCATCCCCCACGATTTTCCTGGCTGCGATAGAGTGCGCCCGCGGAGGGACCCGAGCCACGCTCACACCCTGGGCACTTGTGTTCATGGTCGGTTGCGCGCTCATCGCGCTGGCAACCCGACGCGCTCCCCGGATCTCCGTGCGCCTGGCCGCCCTCGGCCAGCTGCTCGGGCTCGGCGTGGCCGGCGCCGACGCCGTCCGTGTGCTCGCCACCGGCGAGCGCCTGACGGCCGTCCTGCCCTTCTCCGGCCCGCTGGCCCCCGGTCCGCTGGTGCTCGACCCGCTGGCCGCGGTCTTCGTGATCGCCCTCGCCCTGGTCGGCTGCGCGGTCGCGCTGTACGCCCCCGGCTACCTGGCGCGCGCGCACCACCGCATGTCGGCCTCGACCCAGCAGGCGCTGCTGCTGGTGCTGGAGACCGCCATCATCGGCGTCCTCGTCGCCAGCGACCTCATCGGCTTCTTCATCTGCTGGGAGGTCATGACCGCCCTGGCCACCGCGCTGGTTCTGGCCGACGGCCACGACCCGGAGGTCAAGCGCGCCGCCATCCTGTACGTCGCCATCACCCACATCGGCACCCTGGCCGCGCTGGCCGGCCTGCTCATCCTCGGAAGCGGCGCCCGCGAGCTCTCGTTCGACGCCCTGCGCGCCGCCATCGCCCACGCCAGCCCGGCCACCCGCAGCGCCGGCCTGGCCCTGGCGCTGCTCGGCTTCGGCACCAAGGCCGGCGTGGTCCCGGTCCACGTCTGGCTGCCCGAGGCGCACCCGGTGGCGCCCTCGCACGTGTCCGCCCTGCTGTCGGGCGTCATCCTCAAGATCGGGATCTACGCCATGCTGCGCACCTGCCTGGATCTGGCGGGGCCGCCCGACATGCTGATCGGCTACACGCTGATCGTCGTCGGCATGATCAGCGCGCTGGTCGGCGTCCTCTACGCGCTGGTGCAGCACGATCTCAAGCGCCTGCTGGCGTTCTGCTCGGTCGAGAACGTCGGCATCATCCTGCTCGGGGTCGGCGTCGCCATCTGCGCGAAGAACAGCGGCCTGCCCACCATCGGCTCGCTGGCCATGGCCGGCGCCCTGTTGCACGTCATCAACCACGCCGTCTTCAAGGGCCTCCTCTTCCTGTGCGCCGGCAGCGTGCACCTGGCCACCCACAGCCGCGACCTCGAGCAGCTCGGCGGCCTGATGCGCCCGATGCCGTCGACCGGGCGCGCCTTCCTGATCGGCGCCCTGGCCATCAGCGCGCTGCCGCCGCTCAACGGCTTCGCCAGCGAGTGGCTGATCCTGCAAGGCTGCGTCGGCGCCGCCCACGCCCACGGCGGCCTGCTGCGCGCCGCCGCCCCGCTGCTGGCCGCCGGGCTGGCGCTGGCCGGCGCGCTGGCCGCGGCCTGCTTCGTCAAGGCCTTCGCGGTCGGCTTCCTGGCGCTGCCGCGCTCGCGCGCCGCCGAGGCCGCCACCGAGGCGCCGCGCAGCCTGCGCGTGGCGCAGAACCTGCTCGCGCTGACCTGCGTCGTCCTCGGCCTGGGTGCGCCGTGGGCGGTGGCCGCGCTGTCGCACGTGCCGGCCGCGCTGGGCCTCGGCTTCCCGGTCATCGAGCCGAGCTGGGTGCTGGGCGGCCTCGGCGTGGCCTCGGTGTCGCCGCTGGCGCTGGCCGCCGGCGGCCTGGTGGTCGGCGGCGGCCTGTACCTCTACCTGCGCCGCTCGCACGCGCGCAGCCAGATGACCTGGGCCTGCGGCCAGGGCAGCGTCGAGGGCCGCGCCGCCTACAGCGCCAGCGCCTTCGCCAACCCGATCCGGCGCATCTTCTCCAACCTGTACCGCTTCGAGCGCGCCACCGAGCCGGTCGAGGGCGTGCCGCCCTACTTCGTCAAGCGCTCGCGCACCCGCGGCGCGCTGGCCCCGCTGTTCGAGCGCTACCTCTACGAGCCCTCGCTGCGCTTCCTGCACTGGTGCGCCGCCAAGCTGGAGCCCTGGGTGTCGCCCACCGTCAACCGCGGCCTGGCGCTGTTCGCGGCCACGCTGGCGCTGCTGCTGTGGTGGGCCTCGTCATGATGCTGCCCTGGCGCATCGCGCTGACGCTGGCCCAGGTCGTCCTGCTCGCCGGCCTGGCCCCGCTGCTCGACAACCTCATCAAGACGGTCAAGGCGCGCCTGCAGCGCCGCAGCGGCCCGCCCCTGCTGCAGGGCTATCGCGATCTCCGCAAGCTGCTCATCAAGGAGTCGATCCACGCCCGCCCGACCTCGGCGATCTTCCGCCTGGCGCCCGCGGTCAGCCTGACCACCTCGCTGGCCGCGGCGGCGACCTTCCCGGTGCTGGCCAGCGCCGCGCTGGCGGCGCCCGGCGACGTGCTGACCGCGCTCTATGTGCTGGCCCTGGGCCGCTTCTTCACCGCGCTGGCCGGCCTCGACGCCGCCAGCGCGTTCGGCGGCCTGGGCTCGTCGCGCGACGTCTCGCTGGCCGCGCTGGTCGAGCCGGTCGCCGTGGTCGCCATCCTGGTGCTGGCCGCCGGCATGGTCACACCCAGCGATGGCGCCGCGCTGGCCGGCGCCGGCGCCGACCTGCTGGCGCCCTGGCGCCTGCTCGCGGCCATCGCCTTCTTCATGGTCATCCTGGCCGAGTGCGCCCGGGTGCCCATCGACAACCCGGCCACGCACCTCGAGCTGACCATGATCCACGAGGCCATGCTGCTCGAGTACAGCGGCCGCGAGCTGGCCTGCGCCACCCTGGCCGCGCGCATCAAGCAGACCGTGCTGCTGGCCATGCTGGCCACCATCTTCTTCCCCATCGGCCTCGGCGGCGCCGCCGCCCCCACGGCGGCCGGCGTCGGCCTCGCGCTGCTGGCGCTGCTCGGCAAGCTGGCCATCCTGGCCATCCTCATCGGCGTGGTCGAGAGCGTGGTCGCCAAGCTGCGCCTGTTCCGGGTGCCCGACTTCCTGGGCGGCGCCTTCGGCATCGCCCTGCTGGCCTACATCGCGCGCGAGGCGCTGTGATGGAGCGCGCGCTGCCCCACGCCCTGATGCTGCTGGTGGCCATCTGCCTGTACGTGCTGTCGTCGCGCCAGCTGGTGCGCGCCATCCTCGCCTTCGCGGTGCAGTCGTTCGTGCTGGCCTTCGTGGCCCTGGTCGCCGCCACCCGCAGCGAGCACCCCTACGAGCTGTGGATCCTGGCCGGCCTGACCATCGTCATCAAGGGGATCGTGGTCCCGCTGGCGCTGCTGCGCGCGGTGTCGCGCCTCAAGATCCGCCACGAGATCGAGTTCATCCTCAACATCCCGTCGTCGCTCCTGATGGCCGCGGTGGCCACGCTGGGCGCCTTCCAGGTCGCGCAGCGCATCTTCGGCCAGGAGGTCGCCACCCTGCGCGGCGCGCTGGGCGCCGGCATGGCGACCATCCTGCTCGGCCTGGTGGTCATGCTGGGGCGCAAGAAGGTCATCACCCAGATCGTCGGCCTGCTCATCATGGAGAACGGCGTCATCCTGGCCGCGCTGGGGCTGACCATGGGCATGCCGCTCATCGTCGAGATCGGCGTCGCGCTCGACGTCCTGGTCGCGGTGCAGATCCTGGCCCTGTTCGCCTACCGCATCTCCAGCGACCTCGGCGCCGGCGACGACGGCAACGGCACTGGCAACGGCGACGGCACTGGCGAGCACGAGGCCCCGCCATGATGCTGGCCCTCATCCTGGTGCCGCTGGCGGTGGCGCTGCTCAGCCTGGTGCTGCCCTGGCGGCTCGCGCTGATCCTGAATGCGCTGGGCGCGCTGACCACGCTCGCGCTGGCCGGCGTCCTCGCCGCCGGGGTGCTGGCCGGCGACGCCCCCCCGACCACGCTGCGCGGCTATCTGCGCGGGGACGATCTCGGCCTCACGCTGGCGGTCGTGGTCAGCGCCGCCGCCTCGGTCGCGGCTTGCATCGGCGTGGCCAGCTTCGGCGCCGCGCGCGACGCCCGCCGCTACACCGTGCTGGCCGCGGCCCTGCTGTGGGCGCTGCTCAGCACCACGCTGGCCGATCACCTCGGCGTCATGTGGATCACGATGGAGCTGTCGGCAGTGTTCGGCGCCTTCCTGGTCGGCTCGCGCGGCGACAAGCCGGCGCTGGAGGCCGCCTTCAAGTACATGATCCTGGGCTCGGTCGGCCTGGTCATCGGCCTGCTGGCCACCGCGCTGGTGCACCGCGTGGGCGGCGGCGCGGGCCTCGGCGCCGGCGACGGCGCGCTGTCGTTCCTGCGCCTGCGCGCGGCCGGCCACGCCCTGACCCCGGGCCCGCTGCGCATCGCCTTCGCGCTGGCGGTCGCCGGCTATGGCCTCAAGGTCGGCCTGTTCCCGCTGCACGTGTGGAAGCCCGACGCCTACGCCGCGGCGCCCGCCCCGGTGACCGCGCTGCTCGCCGGCGCCGCCGTCGCGGTGCCGCTGGGCGCCATCCTGCGCTTCGGCGCGCTGGCCTCGGCCGCCGGCGAGGGCGCGCTGGTGTCGCACGTCTTCGTCACCCTCGGCCTGGGCTCGCTGCTGGCGGCCACCCTGCTGGCGGCGCGCGAGCGCGACTTCCGCCGCATCCTGGCCTTCACCAGCGTCGAGCACATGGGGCTCATCCTGCTCGCCTGCGGCCTCGAGCCCGACGCCGTGCGCGGGGGCCTCTTGCACCTGCTCACCAACGGCACCCTCAAGGCGCTGGCCTTCGGCCTGCTCGGCTTCGTGGTCAGCGCGCGCGGCAGCGCCGACAGCCGCAGCGGCCCAGGCCTGTACGCCGGCTCGCCCGCGCTGGCCGCCGTCTTCCTGGTCACCATGGCGGCCGCGCTGGGCTTCCCGCCCTTCGGCATGTTCGCCAGCGAGCTGACCGTGCTGCGCGCGCTGTTCGCCGCCGATCACGTGGTCGTCGGCCTGCTCGTCACCCTGGTGCTGGCGGTCATCTTCGGCGTCGTCATCGCGGCCACCCTGCGCGTGGTCTTCGCGCGCGCCGACCAGCCGCTGCCCGGCCCGGCGGCCCACCGCACCGCGCCGCTGGCCATCGGCGTGCCGGTGCTGCTGGCCATGGTCTGGGTCGGCGTCGGCCTGCCCGGTGAGCTGTGGAGCCAGCTCGGTGACGTGGCCCGGGGGCTGGCACCATGACGCTGACCAGCGCGCTCGACCTGGTGCGCGGGCTGCCCGCGCTGCACCGCCTGGGGCCCGCCCAGGGTCACCACGTCGCCCCCGAGCGGCTGCGCGCCATCGTCGACCATGGCGTGGCCGACGGCTGGCGCTTCGCCGCGCTGCTGGCGCACCCCGAGGGGGACGGCGTGCGCCTCGATCACGTCTTCATGGTGCCGGGCCAGCGCCAGCCGCTGCTGCTCGGCCTGCCCGCGCTGCGCGAGGCGCCCTCGATCGCGCTGGCCTGCCCGGGCGCGTCGTGGGCCGAGCGCGAGGTGCACGATCTCCACGGCGTGCGCTTCACCGACTCGCCCGATGATCGCCCGCTGCTCGACCACCCTGACGACTACGCCTTCCGCCACATCGAGGGCGACGGTGTGATGGAGATCCGGGTCGGCCCCATCCACGCCGGCATCATCGAGCCCGGCCACTTCCGCTTCAGCGCCGTGGGCGAGACCGTGCTCGGCCTCGAGATCCGCCTGTTCTACGTGCACCGCGGCGTCGAGCGGCTGGCGCGCGGCCTGACCCCGGCCGCCGCGCTGGTGCTGGCCGAGCGCATCAGCGGCTCCGGCAGCGTGGCGCACGCGCTGGCGCTGGCGCGTGCGATGGAGAGCGCGCTGGGCTGCACGGTGCCGCCCGCGCACGCCCTGATGCGCTCGCTGCTGCTCGAGCTGGAGCGTTTCACGAACCACGCCGGCGATCTCGGCAACCTTTGCGCCGGCACCGCGCTGGCCAGCCTGCTGGCCGAGGGCCTCATCATCAAGGAGCGCCTGCTCGCGGCCAGCCAGCAGCTGACCGGCAGCCGCTGGCTGCGCAACCTCATCTGCCTCGGCGGCGTGCGCCGGCTGCCCGGCCCGGCCGAGCGCGCCGCCGCGCTGGCGGTGCTCGGCGAGCAGGCCGTCGCCCTCGAGCGCGTGGCCGACAAGCTGTTCGGCACCGCGTCCAACCTGGAGCGCCTGACCGGCACCGGCATCCTGTCGCCCGAGCACGCGCGCAACCTGGCCACCGTCGGCGTGGTCGCGCGCGCGAGCGGCCTTGGCCTCGACAGCCGCGCCGACCTCGACTTTCCGTCACCCGCCGACGCCGAGGCCTACCGCGACCTGGTGGTGGTCACCGACAGCGCGGGCGACGTCGCGGCGCGCGCCCGCGTGCGCGTGGGCGAGGCGCGCGAGTCGCTGCGCCTGTGCCGGCACATCGACGCCCTGCTGACCGGCGCCGCGGCCTCGGCGTCCGCGGCCGGCCCCGGCGCCGCCACCCGCGACAGCGGCGAGGGGCTGGGCTGGAGCGAGGGCGCCCGCGGCGAGCTCGTGACCTGGGTGCGCCTCGAGGCCGGCCGCCTCGGCGGGCTGCGCGTGCGCTCGCCCTCGCGCATGAACTGGCCCGCCATCGAGCACGCCATGCCGGGCAACATCGTCCCGGACTTCCCACTCATCAACAAGAGCTTCAACCTGTCCTACGCAGGCTGCGATCTATGACTCCGACGCCCGTGCCGGTGCCACCATGCTGAAGCTCATCACCGACGCCCTGCGCGCCGGCCGCGCCACCGAGGCGCCGCCCGGCCCCGAGGGCGGCTTCGCCGGCGCCGCCATCGGTCGCTTCGACCTGGCCAGCCCGGCGCCCAGCGCGGCCGCGCTGCAGGCCGCGCTCGACCTGTGCCCGACCCGCGCCATCAGCATCGTCCCCGGCGCCGCCGCAGCCGACGGCGCCAGCGCCGCGCTCGACGACGGCCGCTGCGTCTTCTGCGGTCTGTGCGCCGACGGCCCTGACGCCGCCTTCCGCCCGGTCGCCATCGAGCCCGCCGTGGCGCGCAGCCGCGCCGACCTGGTGCGCCGCTTCACCATCAGCGAGCCCGCCAGCGCCTTCACCAGCCCGGCGCTCGACGACGGCATCCGCATGCAGCAGGAGGGCAGCCGCCTCAGCGAGGCCATCCGCCGCCGCCTGGGCCGCTCGCTGCACATCCGCCACCTCGACGCCGGCGGCTGCAACGGCTGCGACTGGGAGCTCAACCAGCTGCAGGCGCCGATCTACGATCTGCAGCGCTTCGGCTTCGACTTCGTGGCCAGCCCGCGCCACGCCGACCTCCTGCTGGTGAGCGGCGTGGTCACCGCCAACCTCGAGCTGGCCCTGGTGCGCACCCTCGACGCCATGCCGCTGCCCCGCCTGGTCGTCGCCATGGGCGCGTGCGCGATCTCGGGCGGGATCTTCGGCACCTCGGAGGCCTCGCGCGGCGGCGCCGATCGCGTGGTCCCGGTCGACGCCTATGTCAGCGGCTGCCCGCCCCGGCCCTGGGCCATCCTGCGCGCGCTGCACCTGGTCCTGGACTAGAGAGCCGAACCGCTAACCTCCCGTCGCACGATCGCGAGATCCCGGGCGATCTTCGACGTACTCGCGCTGCGCTGCTCAGCGGGCAACCAGCCCGCCTGCGCTGCTCGCGCTACGTGCGCCGAACCTCGCCTCAGGCTCCCGCGCCCTGCTCGGTCCAGTTAGCGGATCGGCTCTCTAGGACTCCGGCCGTGACAGCCTGGCGCACCGGCCACTTCTTCAGCCGGCGAGCTGCCAGATCAGTCACACGATCCGCTTCGTGATTCCATGAACTTGGGTTCAGCCCACCTCGGCACACACCTTGCTCGTGCGCGGGCCCATGAAGACCACTCGTCACTTCACGACCGCGCTGCTGTTCGCCTCTGCCATCGTCCTCGCCGCTGCCTCGTTCGCCTCCTCCGGCTGTGCCACCGAGGACGAGGAGGGCATCCTGCCCGAGGAGAGCGCCACCGCCGAGCTGTCCGCCGACCCCGAGGCCAAGGCCGACCGCCCGTCGATCTCGTTCACCACCTTCAATGACACCCTGCCGGGCAACGGCATCGGCGAGGTCCGCAAGCTGTTCACCACCGCGGCCTCGTACCGCAGCTACTTCGGCCACTCGGCCCCCGCCAGCGTGAACTTCGCCGCCGGTGACTGGGTCATGCTGTACGACGCCGGGCGCAAGAACAGCGGTGGCTACGCCGCCACGATCCAGAACATCCGCCGCTCGGACAGCGGCCTGACCATCAAGGTCACCACCCGCCTGAGCTCGCCCGGCGAGGGCTGCCCGGTCACCCTGGCGCTGACCCGCCCCTACGTGCTGGCCCGCTTCCGCGCCCCGACCGTGCCGCGCATCAACTGGGTGCAGTACTACCGCGACGACGTGCGCGCGCCGAGCTGTGTGCCGGTCTCGGCCTGCGCCACGGTGCGCTGCGCCTCGGGCTTCCACTGTGAAGAGGTCCAGATCCAGTGCATCACCACCCCGTGCAACCCGATCGCCGAGTGCGTGCCCAACGTGACCTGCGCCAACGTGCGCTGCGCCGCCGGCACCACCTGCGTGCAGGAAGGCGCCACCCCGCGCTGCGTGCCGCAGCTGACCTGCGCCACCGTGCTGTGCGCCCCGGGCACCACCTGCAATGACGACGACGGCACCCCGAGCTGCGACCCCATCCCGGGCGGCTGCGCCAGCAACGCCGACTGCACCCTGTACGACCAGTACTGCCCCTCGAACCCCTGCGCGTGCGAGGTCCTCGGCCACAACCAGCGCCCCGCGACCTGCTCGGCCAGCACCATGGTGCAGTGCTTCCGTCAGCCCTGCCAGGGCAAGACGGCGGTCTGCCAGGCCGGCCGCTGCGTCGTCCAGTAGCCCGGCCCAGGACGCCTGAAGACACCTGAGTCCCCCGCGGGCCCGCCAGCTGGTGGGCCCGTGGTGTTTTCGGTGGCCTCGGATACTGAAACTGATTCTCTAGAATTCATCAGCATTTCCAAACCATTGGCGGATTGACAACTGCGCGTGGCCAGCGCTATGACTCCCGGGCCCGCGATTTTGCCCTCAACAAAAAAGCCCGCGGGACAAGGTGGGATTTCCATGAAGCTGGTGAAGCCTTTCTCGCTTGGATTCGCGCTGATCCTGTCGATCGCGCTGGCTGGCTGCGGCCCCGGCTCCGCGGGCGGCGACGATGACGACACCATGCCGACCGATGGTGGCACCACCAAGATCGACGGCTCCAACCCCAACTGCACGGGCGCCGGCTGCGCGCAGAACTGCCCCGCCGGCAAGACCACGCAGATCATCGGCCAGGTCTTCACCCCCAAGGGTGACGTCCCGGTCCCGGTCGCGCGCGTCTACGTCGCCAAGAGCAAGAACGAGTTCCCCATGAACGTGGCGTGCGAGGTCTGCTCCAGCCCGGCCGATCCGGCCTGGGTCAGCGTGCTGACCGACGTCAACGGCCGCTTCACGCTCGACAACGTCCCCGTCCCCACCGGCGGCGGCCCGGTCGAGCTGGCCATCCAGAAGGGGCGCTTCCGGCGCTACTTCACCATCAACATCAACGACTGCGAGGCCAACGATCTGACCACGCAGACCGGCCTGGCCAAGCTGACGCTGCCCAAGAACCGCAGCGAGGGCAACCTGCCCAAGATCGCGATCGCGACCGGCGACTATGACGCCATGGAGTGCGTCATGGGCCCCAACGGCTTCGGGCTCGACGCGACCTCGTTCGATCGCTACGACAACCTGACCCACACCTTCGACGACGGCGCCGGCGGCACCGAGACCATCATGGGCGGCACCACCGGCACGCTGGGCAACATCAAGGCGCTGATCCAGGACAAGGCCAAGCTGCTCACCTACAACATCCTGTTCATCAACTGCTCGGGCGACGAGCTCGAGAAGATGTACGCCACCGACGCCAGCCTGAAGTCCAACATGGAAGAGTACGTGCGCTCGGGCGGCCGCCTCTACGTCACCGACTGGTCGTACGACTGGGTCGAGCAGGTGCCGCAGTTCGCCAAGTACATCACCTTCCAGGGCGGCGCCCAGTCCGACACCCCGGAGGTCAACAGCGCCGCCAAGGTCGGCGTCGTGCCCACCGGCGACTCGGTCAATGGCAAGGTCATGCAGCCCAAGCTGCTCGACTGGCTGGTCGCCATCGAGACCCAGCTGGGCGCCAACTCGGTGGTCAACCCCAAGCCGGACCAGGTCAACATCACGCACTGGCTGGTGCAGTGGGTGCCCATGATCGGCATCCTGCCCCTGGCCAACGGCGTCGGCACCAAGCTGTGGGTCGAGGACGCCGCCGCCAAGTCGGGCATGCAGAGCCGCCCGCTGACGGTCAGCTTCGACTACAACATGTGCGGCCGCGTGCTGTACACGTCGTACCACACGCTGGGCCGGCCCGACCCCGACGGCGACGGCCTGTTCACCCCGCTGACCTGGCGCGAGTGGCCGAACTACTGCTCGTCGATGCCGCTCAGCGCCCAGGAGCGCATCCTCGAGTACCTGATCCTCGAGGTCTCGGACTGCATCCAGATCGGCTGAGCTGCATCTACCCTGCCCCACGGAGCGGACAATCCCCGGGGCCCAACCCCGGGGATTGACTTTCGAGGTCGCCTCGACTATCCCTCCCTCCTCCCGTACATTCACCTGAGGTTCTGCGATGAAGGCCGATCTGCACCCCGACTACAAGCCCGCCAAGATCTCCTGCGCCTGCGGCAGCGTGGTCGACACGTTCTCGACGCGCGGCGATTTCGCGACGGAAATCTGCTCGAACTGCCACCCGTTCTACACCGGCAAGCACAAGCTGGTGGACACCGCGGGTCGCATCGAGCGCTTCGAGACCAAGTACAAGAAGTCGCCCAAGCCCGGCACCGCGCCGGTCAAGAAGAAGGCCGAGGCGACTGCGGCTCCGGCGGCCAAGCCCGAGGGCGATGCCTCGAACTGAGCAACCGCTGGACCTGATGCCTGCCTGCCCCAAGCTGGACGTGGGCGGGCAGGCCGTGATCGAAGGCGTCATGATGCGCTCGGCCCGCTCGTTCGCGGTCGTGTGCCGGCGCCCCAACGGCGAGATCGTCGTCAAGGAAGACGCCTGGCAGCCAGTGTGGAGCCGCCTGCGCTTCCTCAAGTGGCCCTTCCTGCGTGGCGGGGTCGCGCTGCTCGAGGCCATGGTCAACGGCATCGCGGCGCTCAGCTTCTCGGCCAACCAGCAGGTGCTGGGCGAGGCCGAGGCCGAGGCTGCGGCCGCCAAGGCCGAGGCCCAGGCCAAGGACGGCAGCGCTGGAACCGCCCCCGCGGCGGCCACCGGCAAGCCCGCCGCCGCGCCGGCCGAGCTGTCCAAGGCCGCCGTGGTCCTGATGGTCATCACCTCCATCGCGATGGGCATGGCGCTGTTCGTCGGTGCGCCGCACCTCATCACCTGGCTGCTCGGCTTCGACTCCAGCTCGGTGGCGTTCCACGCCGTGGACGGCGCCATCAAGATGGTCATCCTGCTCGGCTACCTCGGCCTCATCGGGCTGATGCCCGACGTGCGCCGCGTGTTCCAGTATCACGGCGCCGAGCACAAGGCGATCTACACCTACGAGCAGGGCCTGCCGCTGACGGTGGACAACGCGCGCGCGCAGACGCGCTTCCATCCGCGCTGCGGCACCTCGTTCCTGCTCATCGTGATCACGACGTCGATCATCCTGTTCGCGCTGGTGCTGCGCTTCCCCATCTCGGGCAACAAGGTGGTCGACAACCTGGCCAAGATCGCGATCAAGATCCCGCTGATGTTCCCGGTCGCGGGGATCGCCTACGAGGCCATCAAGCTGTCGGGCCGCTTCGCGCAGAAGAACCTGTTCGTACGCATGCTGACCGCGCCGGGCCTGCTGCTGCAGAACCTGACCACGCGTGAGCCGACCGACGACCAGCTCGAGATCGCGCTGGTGTCGATCCGCAAGACGCTGTGGCGCGAGCGCCTGCTGGCCGCCGAGGCCGCCGCGGCCAAGGCCAGCGGCGCGGTGGTCGCGACCCCGGCCGCCGCCCCGGCTGCCGCCGCCGCGCGCAGCGCCGCCCCGCCGCAGCTCGTCCAGGTCTACCGCGGCATCGCCGAAGTCGACCTCCCCCTCGCTTAAGGGCGGCCCCGTCCATGTTCGACGATCCGAAGTTCCTCGCCAAGCTCGAGGCCATCGAACGCCGCCACGAGGAGCTGCTCGGGCTGCTCGGTGATCCCGCCATCATCGGCAACCGCGGCGAGTTCACCAAGCTGTCGCGCGAGCAGGCCGCCATCGGCGAGCTGACCGAGCGCATCGGCGAAGGCCGCAAGCTGCACGAGGAGCTGCGCGGCGTCATCGCCATGGCCAGGGAGCCCGATCCCGAGCTGCGCGCCATGGCCGCCGAGGAGCAGCCGCGCCTGGAGGCCGCGCTGCGCAGCCTCGAGGACCGCATCAAGATCCTGCTGCTGCCGAAGGATCCCAACGACGCCAAGAACACCATCATCGAGATCCGCGGCGGCACCGGCGGCGAGGAGGCCGCGCTGTTCGCGGCCGACCTGTTCCGCATGTACACCCGCTACGCCGAGCGCAAGCGCTGGAAGGTCGACATCCTGTCGTCGTCGCAGTCCTCCACCGGTGGCTTCAAGGAGGTCATCGCGCTGATCGAGGGCAAGGACGTCTTCGCCAACCTCAAGTGGGAGTCGGGCGTGCACCGCGTGCAGCGCGTGCCGGCGACCGAGACCCAGGGGCGGATCCACACCTCGGCCGCCACCGTCGCGGTGCTGCCCGAGGCCGAGGACGTCGAGGTCAAGATCGAGGACAAGGACCTGCGCGTGGACGTCATGCGCTCGGGTGGTCCCGGCGGCCAGTCGGTCAACACCACCGACAGCGCGGTGCGCCTGACGCACATCCCGTCCGGCCTGGTCGTGCTGTGCCAGGACGAGAAGTCGCAGATCAAGAACAAGGCCAAGGCGATGAAGGTCCTGAAGTCGCGCCTGCTCGAGATCGAGACCGCCAAGCAGCACAAGGCCGAGGCCGACGCCCGCCGCGGCCAGATCGGCTCCGGCGACCGCTCGGAGAAGATCCGGACCTACAATTTTCCGCAGGATCGGCTGACCGACCACCGCATCAAGCTGACCAAGCACAACCTCGACGCCATCCTCGACGGCGATCTGGAGGAGGTCATCGACGCGCTGCGCATGGCCGCCCAGGCCGAGGCGCTGCACGGCAAGACGACCGACAGCGACAGCGACGACGACGACGACGACGACGCGGACGAGTGATCGGAGCCGGACAGATGGGCAACCCGACGGGTTGCCCATCTGAAGCATCACACTGCCGTCGTACCCGCTGGGATTCCGCCACAATCCGCGCACCAATCAGGCGTTGACCGTGAGGTTCAACCTCTGATAATGACAAGCCCCAAAGCGCCCCGCCCGCAGCCTCACCCCACGGGCACCGCCTTCTTCTGGAGAGTCACTCTTGGCCACCGACGGAAAGCCCGAGAAGCCGCCCAAGATCGACGAGCAGATCTCTTACAACTGGATGTTCTTCCTGCTGGCCGGCGCGTTCAGCGCGGTCACGGTGTGGGCCATCTATGACGAGGTCATCACCCGCCGCGAGTACAAGGGCTACCAGGAGACCTTCTTCAAGATCGAGCGTCAGCTGACGCACGATCGGCTGACCAACGCGCAGAAGGCGCTCAAGGATGATCCCGAGTACCAGGCCGCCAAGAAGGAGCTGGCCCAGCTGCAGGGCGAGCTGCGCGGCGGCAAGCGCGGCGCCTTCGAGGCCGCCAAGGCCGAGGCCCAGAAGATGCGCTTCGACGAGTTCGATGTGCGTCAGCAGTTCATGTTCACCAAGAGCAAGCTCGACGAGGCCTACTACTACTACACACTCGCCAAGCACGCTCACCTCAAGAACCCCGACCAGCCCAGCTCCGAGTTCACCACGCGCGAGAAGGAGTACAACCACCTGCTCGAGCAGCTCGAGGTCGACCGCAAGAAGATGGTCGCCAAGCAGGCCGAGCTGAAGGAGAAGGAGGGCGCGGTCAAGGCCTTCACCGCGCGCATCGACGAGCTCAAGGCCGCCATCGAGGTCAAGGAGGCCGCGCTGCAGGAGGCCGAGCGCGCCTACGCCAAGTCCAAGGGCAAGCTGGGCGGCCTGTTCGGGTCGGCCACCGAGATCGTGCAGGTCGATCTGAAGCCGATCGACCGCGTCGATCGCTGCGAGAGCTGCCACATGGGGGCCAGCCGCGGCGGCTTCGAGCAGCTGGCGCCCGAGTACGCCATGTTCAAGTCGCACCCCTTCCGCCGCACCATCATGCGCCAGCACCCGGTCGAGGACTTCGGCTGCACCGCCTGTCACGACGGCCAGGGTCGCGCGACCACCAAGTTCTACGCCCACGCGCCCTCGCCCGAGGAGGATCCGCACGCCTACCACACGCACTACTGGGAGAGCCCGCTGCTCAAGGCCCCGGTGGTGCCGACCCTGGGCGGCGTCGGCGTGACGCCGGGTGAAGGCAAGGACGAAGGTCTGATCTACACCGAGGCCAAGTGCCGCTCGTGCCACAAGAACGAGTGGGACCTGCGCTCCGAGATCCTGTGCGAGAGCGACGCCGAGTGCACCGACGCCGCCGCGCGCTCGGGCAAGAAGCTGACCTGCAAGGAGGCCAAGACCTACGGCCCCCTGGGCGCCACCATCCCGGCCAATGCCTTCGGCACCACCTACCCGGCCAAGCCGCCGGCGAACCCCGACGCCAAGAAGCCCGAGATCGTCAAGATGTGCGTCGCCCCCAGCGGCGACGCCGAGCTGGTCGACCTGGCGCCCACCCTGTCCAAGGGCCTCAAGACCATCGAGGAGGCCGGCTGCTTCGGCTGTCACCCCATCGAGGGCTACGAGAACCGCCCCAAGCCGGGCCCCGACTTCCGCCGCGCCTACTACAAGTTCACCGACACCAGCGACGCCCTGGCCACCGAGCGCCTGCGCGGCTGGATGGTCAACTGGATCATGGACCCCAAGGCGTTCCGCCCCAACACGCGGATGCCGCGCTTCTTCCCGGAGATCTTGAACCCCAAGGAGTACCCGTACGAGAAGACGCTGGACTGGGTCGCCTACAAGAACGAGATGGAGCACGACGCCGCCGCCATGGCCGCGTACATCCTGAGCGCGTCGCAGTCCGAAGAGGCCGCGCGCGACGAGTTCAAGAAGTACAAGCTGGAGCCGCTGCCCGAGGGTGGCGACGCCGAGCGCGGCAAGCTGCTGGTGATGGGCGACGACAGCGACAAGGACAGCAAGGGCCCCGGCGGCATGAAGGGCCTCGGCTGCATGGCCTGCCACACCTACCAGGGCAAGCAGCCGCCGGCGCGCAACCGCGGCAGCCACTATGACAACGGCCCCGACCTGGCCAACGTGGGCGACAAGACCACCGAGGTCTGGCTGTACAACTGGCTGCTCGATCCGCGCCGCTACGCGCCCGAGACGCGCATGCCGTCGCTGCGCCTGTCCAAGGCCGAGGCGGCGGACATCGCCAAGTTCCTCATCGGCCAGAAGACCCCGGGCGCGTCGTACCCGATGCCGACCGATCCCAAGACCGGGCGGCCCTACAACCTCGACGACGCCGACCTCATCAAGCATGGCGAGGCGCGCCTCAAGTACTGGGGCTGCTACGGCTGCCACTCGACCGAGAAGTTCCTCACCGAGGCCGGCATCGGCGTCGAGCTGACCGAGTTCGGCATCAAGACCTCGGACCGCCTGGACTTCGGCGACTACAACACCGACCACTCCAAGCAGACCTGGGACGCCTGGACCTACCACAAGCTGCGCCACCCGCGCGTCTACGCCTACGAGCAGGCCAACCCCGAGAAGGCCGTCTTCAACCGCATGCCGCAGTTCGAGCTCAAGGACGACGAGATCAAGGCCATCATGGTCGTCTTGAAGGGCATGCGCGGCGGCGAGAAGCCCGATCAGGTGCTGGGCAAGGCGCAGACCGACCGGGTGCGCCAGATCAACCGCGGTCGCGAGCTGGTCCGGGTCTACAACTGCTATGGCTGCCATGACATGGATGGCAAGCGTGGCGATCTGCGCTCGCAGTTCGCCGGCCCGGCCAAGATCTACGGCCCGCCGACGCTCAGCTACCAGGGCTTCCGCACCCAGCCCAACTGGCTGTTCGACTTCCTCAAGGCGCCGTTCAAGCTGCGCCCCAAGCCCAAGGTTCGCATGCCCACCTTCGGCTTCACCGACGACGAGGCGCAGTCCATCGTGGCCTACTTCTCGGCCATCGACGGCGCGCCCTACCCGTTCCAGGATCTGTCGGCGGTCACCATGGCGCACGACAAGGGCCCCGAGGCCGGCAACGCGCACACCGCGATGGGTGCGGCGATGTTCGTGGCCGCCGAGTGCCAGAAGTGCCACGTCCAGGGCGCCGCCGAGACCGCGCCCGAGGGCGCCGTGGCGCCCGACCTGACCATGGCGCGCGTGCGCCTGCGTCCGGCCTGGGTGCAGCAGTGGATCACGCGCCCGCAGGCGTTCGACCCCGAGAGCCCGATGCCGCCGATCTGGGCGACCTCGAACATCCTCGGCACCGTGCTCGACAAGGGCGCGGTGCAGAAGTCGCGCTGGAGCGAGGCGCTGGTCGGCGATCCCGACGCCCAGCTGGGCGTGCTGCGTGACTACCTGTTCAACTACTCCAAGCCGGGCTTCAAGGCCTCGGTCGAGACCGGCCCGGCGCCCGCGGTGGTCAAGCCGCCGACGCCGGCGCAGCCGGGCACGCCCGGCCCTGCCCCGCGGCCCCGGCCGCCGGGTGCGGCCCAGCCGCGACCGGGCAACCCGTAGTTCATCAGCAGTGCGCCTGCCTCACCTGCTCCGCTCGGTCTCCCTCCTCGCGCTCGGCAGTCTCTGTCTCGCCTCCACCGGAGCTTGCGGCAAGAAGGCCGGCGGCGGCGGTGGCCCCGACGCCGAGGTCGCCAGCACCAGCAAGCTGCGCCCCGAGAAGCTCGGTGACATCAAGGGCTGCAAGGACAGCCTGACCGGCGAGTGGCACGCCAAGGCCGACCCGCGCTACCGCTACCGCTTCGAGGACCACGGCCACGTCATCAAGGTGTTCGCGCTGCTGGCCGAGGTGCCCGACGGCGGCCACCCGTCCGACAACTACATCTACGAGATCGAGCGCTACCCGTTCGCCGACACCAGCAAGCCGCGCTGGCCCACCGGCAAGCTGCGCTTCCACGCCGAGGCCCCGGCCGCGGCGGGCGTCAGCAAGTCGTGTGAGATCGAACTCGGCGCCCGCATCACCGGCTGCCTGGGCCGTCAGCTGGTGCTGGCCTCGAAGATCAACGGCAAGATGGACTGGGAGCACTGCAAGGTCGAAGAGTCGGAGCTCTGGAACGAGACCCCGCTCACGCGTTGAGCTCGGCCCGCGCACCCGCCGGCCTGGAAGCGATGCCGCCCGCGGTCGACAGCCCGGGCTGATAAGCTGGGCGCAACCGCCGGGAGGTGCCGCGATGCCCCACAACTGGCAACGGATCTGCTGCCCGGTCGACTTCTCGGCCTGCTCGCGGGCCGCCCTCGATCAGGCGGTGTCACTGGCCTTCCACACCGGCGCGGAGATCTTCCTGCTGCACGCGATGGAGCCCCCGGCCGACACCCTGGTGACGCCGTCGGGCAGCTGGACGCCGGGCGTGCTGTCGCAGCTCGAGCAGGACCTCACCGACGAGCTGGCGCGCTGGCAACAGGCCGCGCTCGAGGCCGGCGCCGACCACGTGGCCAGCGAGGTCATCGTCTCGCCGCACACCCTGGACGCCATCGTGCACTACGCGGCCCAGCACCGCTGCGACGCCTTCGTGCTGGGCAGCCACGGTGCCGGCAACTCGCCCCAGGTGCTGGGCTCGGTCGCCGCCGAGGTGGTGCGCAAGGCCCAGGTGCCGGTGGTCGTGGTCAACCCGCCCGCCAGGCAGGCCGGTTAGCTGGCTCAGCTGGCTACGGCTTGGCGAGCAGGTCGAGGATGATCTTCTCGAGCTTGTCGAGGTCGCTCTTGCCGTAGAAGCCGGCGTTGAGCTTGCGCACGATCCCCTTCTTGTCGACCAGGTAGCTCGACGGCATCTTGGGCGGCTTGTACTTCGAGACGATGTCGCTCGAGCCGTCGAAGGGCACCGTCATGGTCAGCTTGTTGGCCGACGCGAAGCGGGTGGCGTCTTCCTTCTTCTTGTTGATGTTGATGGCCAGGATGACCAGGCCCTTGCCCTTGAGCTTCTGGTGCAGCTTCTCGAGCAGCGGCAGCTCTTCCTTGCAGGGCTTGCACCAGGTGGCCCAGAAGTCGATCAGCACGACCTTGCCGCGCAGGCTCGACAGCTTGACCGCCTTGCCGTTGAGATCGGTCAGGGTGAACTCGACGGCGCGCTCGCCGACCTCCAGCGCGTGGGCCACCGGGGCGGCCGCCAGGCTGATGGCGAGGGCGAAGGCGGCGGCACCGAGCAGGCGTGACATGCCGGGACGGACGCGGGGACGGGGGGCGACATTCATGCTGGTCATGGCGGTCTTCATGGCCTCCTACTGACCCCGCTGGGCCAGCTCCTCGTCGATCCAGTCGGCGATGTCCGCGACCTCCTTGGGGTCGGTGTACTCGTGACCGTTGAAGTACAGGGTCGGCGTGGCCTCGACGCCCAGGGTCTCACCCAGCTTCTTGTCGGCCTCGATGCGCGCCTTGGTCGACGGCTGGTCGAGGTCGTCCTTGAACTTCTGCACGTCGAGGCCGAGCCCCTTGGCGTACCCGATCAGATCGGCGTCGGTCAGCTTGTCGTTGTGCTCGAACAGCTGCTGGTGCATGTCGCGGAACTTGCCCTGGTTGAAGGCCGCGCGCGCCGCCTGCGCCGCGCGCACCGACTTCTCGCCGAAGTGCTCCAGCGGGAAGTTCTTGTAGAACACGGCGATCTTGGAGCCGTACTTGTCCTCCAGCGCGTGCAGGGTGGGCGCGAAGTGCTTGCAGTGCGGGCACTGGTAGTCGAAGAACTCGACCAGCACCACCGGCGCGGTGGCGTTGCCGACCACCGGGGTCGAGGCCACGTCGATGGCCTTGGCCTTGGCGTTGTAGCGCAGGTCGTAGATCGCCTTGGCCTCCTCGTCGGTCATGTCGGCCTGCATCAGGCGGCGCAGGTAGCGCAGCGCGTACGGCGCGCGCTTGCACGCGGGGTCGGTCTTGGCGCTGGTCTCCAGGCTGTGCGCCTTGCCGCAGGGGCTCGGCAGCGAGCCGGCCAGCTTGGTGAACAGCGTGCGCTGGGCCTCCGACAGCGCCCCGATGTCGACCCCGGGCACGAACTCGACCACCTGGGCCGAGCCGGCGTCCCCCCCGCCGGCGACCGGGGAGGTCGAGGGGCTGGCGATGGGTGTCGTGGTGGGGCTCGCGGTCGGACTGGCCGTGGGGCCGTCCGTCCGCTTCTTCTTCTGACAGGAAGCCCCCAGCGTGGCCGCCACCAGCATCAAGGAGGTCGCGGCGATCCCTAGCGAATTTCGCATTGCGATTGGGTGTATTCGGTCCGAGGCCCCCCGTCAAGATGGGGCCATGCGGATGCACCGTTGACGCTTCGCGTCGGGCGTGGTACCTCATCGGTGAATGAATCGCCATTCAGCGGAGCCCCGGCGTCGTGGCAAGCCCCTGAAGGAGCGCGATCAGGCCCCTGCCCCGGCTGAAAACGGCCTTCCCAAGCGCGGCGGCGACAAGCGCGAGCGCATCCTCGACGCCGCGGTCCACGTCTTCGCCCACAAGGGCTTCTGGTCGTCGAAGATCTCCGAGATCGCGCGCGAGGCCGGGGTCGCCGACGGGACGATCTACCTCTACTTCAAGAGCAAGGACGACCTCCTGATCTCGCTGTTCGAGGATCGCATGGAGCGCGTCAACGCCACCCTGGCCGCCGCGATGGCGTCGTCGGACAACGCCGCCGACAAGCTGCGCCGCTTCGTGCAGACGCACCTGCAGCTGGTCGCCGCCAACCGCGACCAGGCCGAGGTGCTCACCGTCGAGCTGCGCCAGTCGTCGAAGTTCATCAAGGAGTATGCGAACCCGCGCTTCGCCGAGTTCCTCAAGCTGCTGGCCACCGTGATCGAGGAGGGCCAGGCCAAGGGTGAGCTGTCGACGCGGGTCAGGCCGGTGCTGGCAGCGCGTGCGCTGTTCGGCGCGGTCGACGAGCTGGCGCTGTGGTGGGTCCTGCGCGGTGATCCGCGCGAGAACCTCGAGCGTGCGGCGGGAGAGCTGTGCGAGATGTTCCTGGGTGGCCTGGCGCCGGCGGCATCGGCCGGCGCGAGTCAGGTCACTGAACTGCAGGCGAACGTGAAAAGGAGAGTCCCGTGAAGATCCTCGTCACTGTCAAGCGTGTGCCCGATCCGGAGCAGAAGGTGAAGTTCAAGGGGACCTCCGTCGATGTCTCCGCCGCCAACTGGGTCATCAATGCCTTCGACGAATACGCCATCGAGGCGGCCCTCAGGCTGAACGAGAACGCCGCCACCGGCGAGAAGCTGGGCGAGACCATCGCGCTGTCGATCGGCCCCAAGGACGTCAGCCAGCAGCTGCGCTCGGCGCTGGCGATGGGCGCCGATCGCGCCATCCTGGTCGGCGGCGCCGACGAGGAGCTCGACTCGTTCGCGGTCGCCCGCATCGTCAAGGCGGTGGTCGAGCGCGAGAAGCCCGACCTCCTGCTGATGGGCAAGCTGGCCACCGACGGTGAGGCCAGCCAGGTGCCGCAGCTGGTGGCCGCGCTGCTGGACTGGCCGCAGGCGACCTTCGCGGCGCAGATCACCGCCAACGCCGAGGGGCTCGAGGTCCGGCGCGAGGTCGACACCGGCGTCGAGGTCAAGCAGGTCAAGCTGCCCGCCGTGGTCTCGGTCGACCTGCGCATCATCTCGCCGACCGCGGTCATCAACGGCAAGACGCCGGCGACGCACGCCTACCAGGAGGGCCCGCGCTACGCCTCGCTCAAGGGCATCATGGCGGCCAAGAAGAAGGAGATCAAAGAGATCTCGGTCGCCGATCTGGGCGTCAAGGCCGCTCCGGTGACCAAGCTGGTGTCGGCCGAGCCGCCCGCGGGTCGCAAGGCCGGCGTCAAGGTCAAGGATGTCGCCGAGCTGGTCAGCAAGCTGAAGAACGAAGCCAAGGTCCTGTAAGGAGACGCCGAACATGTCCAATGTGCTGATTGTTTGTGAGACGACTCCCGAGGGCGCGCTGCGCAAGGCCTCGCTGCCGGCGGTGACGTTCGGCAAGCAGACCGCGGAGAAGGCGGGCGGCAAGCTGATCCTGCTGGTCCTCGGCAGCGGCGTCGGGGCCGCGGCCGCGGAGGCGCAGAAGCTGGCGCCCAAGACCATCGTCATCGAGCACGACGGCCTCAAGAACCCCATCGCCGAGACCTACGCGCCCATCATCGTGCGCGTGGCCAAGGACAATGACGTCAGCGTCATCGGCGCCACCGCGACCGCGTTCGGCAAGGACATCCTGCCGCGCGCCGCCGCGCTGCTCGAGGCCGGCATGGTGTCGGACGTCATCGGGGTGGTCGGGCCCAAGACGTTCCGCCGCCCCATGCTGGCGGGCAACGCGCTGTGCGTGGTCGAGGGGCTGACCCCGGTGGTGGTCGCCTCGGTGCGCCAGACCGAGTTCCCGGCCGCCGAGGCCGGCGCCCCGGGTGAGCTGGTCAAGGGCGACGCCGGCGCGAGCGCTGGAGACGGCAAGGGCGCGCGCTTCGTGCGCGCCGAGACCACCAAGTCGGCGCGGCCGGATCTGGCCGAGGCCCGCGTGGTGGTGTCGGGCGGTCGCGGCATGAAGGAGGGCAAGAACTTCGCCATCCTCGAGACCCTGACCGACCTGCTCGGCGGCGCCATGGGCGCCAGCCGCGCGGCGACCGACGCCGGCATGGTGCCCAGCGACCTGCAGGTCGGCCAGACCGGCAAGGTGGTCGCGCCCGAGCTGTACATCGCGGTCGCCATCTCCGGCGCCATCCAGCACCTGGCTGGCATGAAGGGCTCGAAGACCATCGTCGCCATCAACAAGGACGGCGAGGCGCCCATCTTCCAGGTCGCCGACTACGGCCTGGTCGGGACCTGGGAGGCCACCATCCCGACGCTCATCGAGGAAGTGAAGAAGCTCAAGGCGGCGCAGAGCTAGCCGCGTCCATCCCGCGGTAGCATGGGCGCATGACGCGCCCCGCTGCCGTGATCCTCGCCCTGGTCTCGGCCCTGCTGTCCGTCCACACCACCAGCTGCAAGAAGAAGTCACGCACGTCGGCCGGCCCGGGGAGTGCTCCCGGGCCCACGCCGGCGACTGCCACCTTCGTGCCGGTGCCCACCGGGGCCACGCCGGAGCAGGCCTTCGCCGGCTACCAGCGGGCACTGAAGGCGCGCGACCTCGACTTCCTGTGGTCGTTCGTCAGCGCGCGTGACAAGGCCGGCACCGTGGGCCAGCGCCTGGCGCCGATGAACGGCGGCAACGTGCCGGCGGCGCGCATGGCCGAGTTCGAGCAGGGCTTCGGCAAGAGCGCCGCCGAGATCCGCGCCATGTCCAAGCTCGACTTCGACAAGCACTTCATCTGGATGGTGGTCGGGCGCGGCGCCATCCTGATCACCGAGCAGACCATCGCCAAGGTCGAGCTGAGTGCCGCCGGCGACGAGGCGGTGCTGGAGCTGGCTGGACCGAGCAGCAAGCTGGCCCTGGTGCGCGAGGACGGCCAGTGGCACTTCGACATGGGCGGGACCTCGGCGGCCAACCGCAAGTAGCGCCGCACGGGCAGGCGAGCCATCAGCGTGGATCGGTGACGCGGCCGGCGAACAGGATGGCGCCGGTGGGGCGATCGCGGACGAAGAACAGGAACGGGCGGTTGGCCACCACCTCCTCGGGCAGGCTGACGCGACCCACGATGACCGCGGTGGCGGCGGCGGCCTCGGTGCCCTTCTCGTTCACGCGCACCCAGGCCTGGTGGATGACGTCACTGATGAAGAGGCCGTCAGTGGGGCTGAGGGCGGACAGATCGGCGGCCTCGAAGGCGCGCGCCATGCCGAGGGCGGACAGCGCGGGGCGCAGGCTGAGCTGCGACCGGGTCGCGAAGCGGGGCAGCGTGATGGCGACGTCGCCGGGCTGCAGCGCGGCCACGATGGCCTGGTAGCGCGCGCCGTCGAGCGTGGCCTCGAAGGCGGCGAGGTCGTCGGGGACCACGAGGAGGAAGCTGATGTCGGCCCCTTCGTAGGGGATCTCGGCGGCGCGCCAGCCGGTGCCGACGGCCAGCGTGGTGCCGACGCGGCCGTGCATCAGCGCCACGCTGACGCTCGAGCCATCGGGCAGCATGAAGGCGCCGGGCGCGGTCGAGGCCTCGGGGAAGGCGTCGTCCCAGGCGGCGTTGAAGTAGACCGCGTTGGTGAGGACGAGGACGGTGGAGGGATCGATCGAGCCCTGGGGCAGCAGCTCGGGGATGCGGCCCTCGGTGACCGCGGCGACCCAGGCGTTGATGGCCTGGCGCGCCGGCTCGGGCGCGGTCACGAAGTCGAGCAGCGAGACGCCGGCGCCGTAGTGCTCGGCGACGAGGTCGAGGTAGCTGGGCAGGATGGGGAAGCCCTGCTGGGCGAACAAGGCGTTGGTGATGCGCAGGCGGAACGGGGTGCCATCGAGGCCCTGAGCGTCACTCGCGCCGCGCGCGGACAGGGTCTGATCCAGGGTGTTGAAGGCGGGGTGCAGGACCGCGGGGTCCTGGCGGAAGCGCAGCGCGCTGCGCATGTCGGCGGCGGTGTCGCCGGCGGCGCCGGCGTAGGTCATGGCCAGCGCCAGCGAGATCGAGTGCGGCGAGAAGAAGAAGTTGCCGGTGGGGGCGGCGGCGTGCAGCAGCGCGAGGGCGAAGTCGGCGTTGTTGGCGGCCAGGGTGCGGGCGTCGCCGAGATCGGTCGCGGGGGCCAGGCGCTGGTGCTCGGAGCGCACGAACTGGCCGGGCGGGGCGCGGCTGGTGTCGTCGCCGCAGCCGAGGAGAGTCGCGGCGGCGAGGGCCAGGGTGAGCGCGCGCAGGCCGCGCGGGGCGTGACCAGGGTGACGAGACAGAGCCGACATGGCGCACCTCCGCTGTGGTCAGGATAGTGCCGCGCGAGGGCGTGCGCCGCGCAAAGGCTGCGCGATCAGGCGCGCGGGGCGTCGCCGGAGACGAAGATGAAGCCAGGCGGGGTGCGCAGCCGGTAGCCGTGCTCGGTCAGCTCGACCTCGAGGCGGGCGGGGGCGAGCAGCGCGCGCAGGCGGCGCAGCGAGACCCGGAAGGGGTCGTCGTGGCGCGCGACGTCGAAGCCGGGACCGAACAGATCGCGCGCCAGGCTGGCCTTGTCGAGGCCGCGCTCGCCGGCGGCGGCGAGGCGGTAGAGCAGGCCGCGCAGCACCGGGCGGCGCGCCAGCGCGATGACGGCGCCGTCGTGCTCGAGGCGGTGCACGCGGGCGTCGAGCACCACCGAGCCGGCGGGGCGCGGGCCCAGCCGGGCGCGCAGCAGGCGCACCACCAGCCGGGCGTCGTCCCAGCGCTCGACCAGAGGGGGCGCGGTCGCGGCGCCGGTCTCGGCGGCGATCAGGCGCGCCAGCGCGGCTTCACGCAGCGCCAGCGCGGGGCCGAGGTCGCCGGTGGCCTCGGCGCGGCGGGCGGCACCCAGCTCGAGATGGGCCCGTGACAGCGCCAGCATGTCGCGGGCGATGGCGTCATCGGCGTCACCCAGGCGAGCGCCGGCGCGGGCCAGGGCGTCGCGCGCACGCTCGAGGTGGCCGGCGGCGGCGTGCACCCCGGCCAGCAGCGCCAGCGTGACGACCTCGCGGCGACGGTCGGCGGCGCCGGTGAAGATGGCCAGGGTCTCGTCGTACAGCGCCTCGGCCTCGTCGAGCGCGCCCAGCTCCAGGCACAGCGTGGCCAGGTTGCCGGCCAGCAGGCCCTCGAAGCGGCGGTCGCCGAGCTCGCGCGCCAGGGTCAGGCCGGCGCGGTAGGCGCTGCGCGCGGCGCCGAGCTCACCGCCGAGGTGAAGATGGTGGGCGCGACTGCCGGCGACCTGCAGCTCGAGCGGGCGGCTGCCGATGGCGCGCGCCAGGGCGTGGGCGCGTGCGTGCTCGGCGTCGGCGCCCGGGTGGCCGAGCTCGCCGTGCAGGTTGGCCAGGTTGGCCAGCGCGAAGCCCTCGGTGCGCAGGTTGCCGGCGGCGTGACAGGCCGAGACCGCGCGCTCGTAGCAGCGCTCGGCGTCGGGGAGGCGCCCCTCCAGGTGGGCCACGATCCCGAGCGAGCTCGAGATCCGCCCTCCGAGATCCTCGTCGTGCTGGGCGGCGGCCGCGGCCAGCGCGGCCTCCAGGCGGGTGCGCGCCTCGGCATAG
>JBGASF010000078.1:0-36478 GCA_044229835.1 Polyangia bacterium
GGGCGGTCGCCCCGGCGCGCGCCGCGAGCAGACCGACAACTACGTCACCAAGCTGGCCGACCTCGAGCGCATCGGCGCGCGAACGGAGATCCCAATGTTCGACACGATTCTTTACGGCCTGACCATCGGAGCGATCCTGTACCTGTTTTCAATAGGGCTGTCGATCACCTTCGGCACCCTGATGGGCGCCATCGACTCGTCCATCGTCAACGTCGCGCTGCCGCACATGCGCGGCTCGGTGGGCGCCTCGATCGAGCAGATCACCTGGGTGTCGACCGCGTACATCATCGCCAACGTCCTGGTCATGCCGCTGACCGGCTTCCTGGGCCGGCAATTCGGGCAGAAGCGCATGTACATGGCCTGCCTGGTCATCTTCCTGGTCGGCTCGGCGCTGTGCGGCACCGCGCGCACGCTGCCCGCGCTGGTGGTCTTCCGCGTCATCCAGGGGCTCGGCGCCGGCGCGCTGCAGCCCACCGAGCAGGCCATCCTGCGCCAGACCTTCCCGCCCCAGGAGCAGGGCATGGCGATGGCGCTGTTCGCCATGGCGGTCATGGTCGGCCCCGCGGTGGGCCCGTCGCTGGGCGGCTGGATCACCGACAACTACAGCTGGCCCTGGATCTTCTACATCAACCTGCCCATCGGCATCGTCGGCCTGTTCATGGTCTTCCGCTTCGTGCACGAGCCCGACGACATCCGCGAGGAGAACAAGAAGCGCGCCGCCGAGCAGCGCAAGCACATGGACTGGGCCGGCATCGTCCTGCTCTGCATCGGCCTGGCCGCGATGCAGTACTTCCTCGAGGAGGGCGGCCGCCACGACTGGTTCGACTCCGACCTCATGATCGGCTGCGCCTTCGTGGCCGCGGTGGCGCTGATCGCCTTCGTCATCCGCGAGCTGACCGCGCCGGTGCCGGTGGTCAACCTGGCGCTGTTCCGCGACCGCACCTTCCTGTCGGGCACCCTGATCGGCGCCGTCATGTTCGCCATGCTGATCGGCAGCATGTTCCTGCTGCCGCTCTTCATGCAGGAGCTGATGGGCTACACCGCGACGCAGTCGGGCCTGATGCTGATGCCGCGCACGCTGGTCATGATGCTGACGGTGCCCATCGTGGGGCGCCTGTACAACCGGGTCCACCCGGCCTGGTTCATCAGCTTCGGCGTCATCTGCTTCGCCATCGGCGCCTACCTGCTCAGCCACCTCACGCTGGCGGCGTCGTCGCACGACATCCTCATCCCCATGCTGGTCACCGGGGTCGGCTTCGCCTGCCTGTTCGTGCCGCTGACCACCGCGGCGCTGACCCACATCCCGCGCCACAGCATGTCGGACGCCACCGGCCTCAACTCGCTGGTGCGCCAGACCGGGGGCTCCATCGGCATCGCCATCTTCGCGGTCCTGCTGACGCGCTACGCCGCCGAGGCGCGGGCGTCGATCGGGGCGCACATCACGGCGCTGCGCCCCGAGGTCATGACCCAGGTCGCGGCCATGAAGCGGGCGCTGATGGCGCGCGGCCTCGACGGCTTCACCGCCGAGCGCCAGGCCCTGCGCGTGCTGGCCGGCCGGGTCGCGCGCCAGGCCGGCGTGATCAGCTTCGAGAAGGCGTTCCTGGTCCAGGGCGTCGCCTTCCTGGCGGTGTTGCCGCTGCTGTTCTTCCTCAAGCTCGACCGCAAGAAGGCCGCCGCGACCAAGGTCGCCGTGCACCTGGAGTGATCATGGCCAGCGAACCCGTCAGCCCCCAGCCGTCCCCGTCACCCGGGCCCAGCAGCAACGGCAGCCCCGCGCCAGCCGTCAGCGCCAGCGGCCCCGGCAAGCCCGGCCGCGGCAAGCGCCCCTTCATCATCCTCGGCGTGGTCGCGACCCTGGCCGCCGCCGGCTATGGCACCTACCGCTGGCTGACCGCCGGCAAGGAGAGCACCGACAACGCCGCCGTCGAGGCCGACGTGGTCCCGGTCGCCGCCCGCGCCGCCGGCACCGTGCTGCACATCGCGGTGCACGACAACCAGCAGGTGCACAAGGACGACATCATCCTCGAGCTGGATCCGGCCGACTTCGCGGTGCGCGTCAAGGCCGCCGAGGCCGACCTCGAGGCCGCGGTCGCGCAGGCCGCCGCCGCCGACGCCCAGGTCCGCATCGTCGACGCCACCTCGCACGGCAGCCTGAGCACCGCGCGCGCCCAGCTGTCGGGCAGCGCGGTCTCGGTGCGCAGCGCGGGCGCCCAGGTCGACGTCGCGCGCGCCCAGGTCGAGCGCGCCCAGACCGACGTCGCCAAGGCGCGCGCCGATCTCGCCCGCATGCGCAGCCTGGCCGCCTCGGGCGCCGCCACCCAGGGCCAGGTCGACGACGCCCAGGCCACCCTGGAGCGCTTCGAGGCCGCCGCCACCCAGGCCGCCGCGCAGCTCATCGCCAGCCAGGAGCAGCGCCACGTCGCCGAGAGCCGTGTCGCCGAGGCCAGGGGCCGCCTCGATCAGAGCGCCCCGGTCGACGCCCAGCTCGAGCAGGCCCGTGCCAGCGCCGCGCTGGCCCACGCCCGCGTCAAGTCCGCCGAGGCCAACCTCGAGCGCGCCCGCCTCGACCTCGGCCACGCCACCCTGCGCAGCCCCGGGGACGGCCTGATCTCGCGCCTCGCCGTGCAGGAGGGCCAGCTGGTGCAGGCCGGCCAGCTGGTCGTCGACCTGGTGCCCAGCGCCACCTACGTCATCGCCAACTTCAAGGAGACCCAGATCGCGCACATCCACCCCGGCCAGCGCGCCGAGATCGAGCTCGACGCCTTCGGCGGCACCTACGAGGGCAAGGTCGACAGCATCGCCGCCGCCACCGGCGCCCGCTTCTCCCTGATGCCCCCCGACAACGCCTCGGGCAACTTCATCAAGGTGGTGCAGCGCGTCCCGGTCAAGATCACGTGGACCAAGCCCCCCAAGGGCCCCCTGGTCGCCGGCCTGTCCGCCGACGTCACCGTCTTCATCCACTGAACTTCAAGTAAAGCTCGAAGTCTCGTCCGGGCCGCGGCCAGCCCCCTTCGTCTCCGTCCATTCCCTGTTCCCTGTTGCCTGTTGCCTGTCGCCTGTCGCCTGTTCTTCGCCTACTTCTTCTTCGGCTGCGACACATCCAGGATCATGGTCTGCTCATCATGAATCGACGGCGCCGGCCCGCCCGGCCCCGTCGGCGCCCGCGGCGCGACACTCGCCTGCCTTCGCGTCGACGCCCCCGCCGGCGGCATCGGCGGCCGCCCCGGATCCAGGATCCGCGTCTGCTCGTCATGCACCGTCGGCACCGGCCTGCCATCCGGCTGCCGGTTCCTATCCAAAATCACCGTCTGCAGATCATGCAGCCACGCGCCATACTTCCGCCGCGGATCCGTCGGCGGCAGCCGCGTCATCGTCCCCACCTGCGACTCCTGATCCCAGTCGCTCGTCCCCCTCCGATCCGTGCCCGTGCCCGTGCCCGTGCCCGTTCCGGTCCCCGTCCCCGTCCCCGTCCCCGTCCCCCCCTCCGCACTCGGATCCGTCCCGGTCCCAGTCCCGGTCTCACTCCCGACCCCGGTCCCCGTCCCCCGCTCATGCGGCTGCGACCCGACCCCCGTCCCACCCCGCGCAATCGGCGTGAACTTCGAGTACTGCGCGTCCGGCCCCAGGGCGTCCGCGATCAGGTTCTCACCCATCTTGGCGGGCGCGACCTCGACCTGATCGATGACATAGCTCTCCATCAGGCGGAGCTCCTTCTCGATCTCCGCCTCGAACAGCCGTCGCATGTAGGTCGCCAGGTGGCTGCGCCCGTAGCCCGGGTGTTGATAGGCCAGGTACTCGCGCAGCGCGTGCGCGAACTCGGCCGCGCTCTGGTACCTCTCGCCGCGGTTCCGGGTCAGCGCCTTGTTGATGATGCCGATCAATTCGAAGGGCAGCTGCGGCTCCAGCTCGTCGGGCGCCCTGTAGCGCGCGTCGCGCACCTTGATGAGCAGCTCCATCTCGTTGTTGGCCAGGAACGGCGGCGTCTTGGTCACCATCTCGTACAGCACGCTGCCCAGGCTGAAGATGTCGCTCCTGTGGTCGAGCTTGCGCCCCATGGCCTGCTCGGGGCTCATGTACTTGATCTTGCCCTTGATGATGCCGGTCTTGGTCTTGACCCGCGACAGCGTCGCCTTGGCGATGCCGAAGTCGCACAGCTTCACCTCGCCGGCGTACGAGCAGATCATGTTGGCCGGCGAGATGTCGCGGTGCACCAGGCGCAGCGCGCGCCCCGACATGTCGCGCGCCGCGTGCGCCGCGTGCAGCGCGGCCCCGATCTCGGCCACGATGTAGGCTGCGTGCTGCGGCGGCATGGCCTTGCCCAGGTTGCGACAGCGCTCGAGGATGGCGCGCACGTCCTTGCCATCGACGAACTCCATGGCCATGAAGTACTCGTTCGACGCGCGCGAGAACTCGTACACCCGCGCGATCCCCGGGTGCTGGATCAGCGAGACGATCTTGGCCTCGTCGACCAGCATCTTGAGGAAGTCCTCGTCCTCGGCCAGGTGCGCGAGCACCCGCTTGACGGCGACCAGCACCATGCGACCGTCCGAATCGAAGGTCTTGGCGCGATAGATCTCCGCCATCCCGCCGAATGCGATCCGGTCGAGCAAGTGGTAGCGCCCGAGCTGTTGCGCTCTTTGCACGCCACGGGCAGCATAGCATGCTAAGTTTTTTTTCATGCGCCTCTGCTGGCTTCTCTCGCTCGCTTTCCTGTGCGCCGCCTGTGGCGCCTGCTCCAAGAGCTCCAAGGCCAGCGGCCCGGGCTCCGGCTCGGTGGTCGGCCCCGAAGGCCCCGCCATTGGCGCCAAGGGCGGCCCGGCCCCGGTCACGGTGTGGCCCAAGAACGCCCCGCAGCAGAGCATCGACGGCGACGGCTTCATCATCACCTTCGCGGCGCCCGACGCCCCCATCGGCACCGAGGTCATGGCCCTGGTCGAGGTCAAGCCCAAGAAGCCCTACCACCTCAACCACGAGTACCCCACCGAGCTTTCCCTCAAGGCTCCCGAGGGCGTCAAGCTGTCCAAGGAGACCTACGAGAACAACCCCGACAAGCGCGACGCCAAGGTCTGGCACGACGAGGTCGGCGTGTTCGAGATCGGCTACACCGCGCTGGCGAAGGCCGAGGGGCTGCGCAGCATCGAGGCCAACTTCCTGTTCGCGGTGTGCACCGACGCCTCCTGCGACCCCAAGACCGCGACCCTGTCGATCCCCGTCGTGACCCAGTAGGGAGGACCTCATGGCGTCGGGCGAGCAGGGGTTGAAGGAGCTCGGCACGGAGATCCAGGGCGCCTTCTCACGCGCGCGCCGCGTGATGTCGTTCGACGAGTACTTCAAGCTGGCCAGCGAGACCCCCGAGGTCGCGGCCCGCTCCGCCGCGCAGCTCGTCAAGGGCGCCCTCGATCACTACGGCACCGAGGAGATCAAGCGCCCGCGCGGCACGGTGGCGCGCTGGAAGCTGTTCGACACCCCGTGGGACGGCGGCAAGGATCGCCTGATCGGCCAGGAGGAGGTCCAGGCCCGGGTCTACCGCGCCATCGCCGGCTTCGTGCGCGACGGCCGGGTCAGCCGCCTCATCCTCCTGCACGGGCCCAACGGCTCGGCCAAGTCGACGCTGATCGCCTGCCTGGCGCGCGCGCTGGAGCACTACTCGACGCTGGAGGAGGGCGCGGTCTATCGCCTGAACTGGATCTTCCCCAGCCAGAAGCTGTCGCGCTCGGGCATCGGGTTCGGCGGCGGTGGCGAGGGCGCGGCGGCGGCCCCCGGGCAGAGCTACGCCTACCTCGACGAGGAGCAGATCGACGCCAAGATCGTCGACGAGCTGCGCGATCACCCGCTGCTGCTCATCCCGTCGAAGCGGCGCCGCGAGCTGCTGACCCAGTGGCTGGCCGCGGCCGGCCCGCGCGCGGCCAGCTTCGTGCCGTCGGAGTACCTGCTGCGCGGCGAGCTCAACCCGCGCAACAAGCAGATCTACGAAGCGCTGCTGGCGTCGTACCGCGGCGACTTCCTGCGCGTGATGCGCCACGTGCAGATCGAGCGCGTCTACCTGTCGCGGCGCTACCGCGAGGCCATCTGCACCGTCGAGCCGCAGCTGGCGGTCGACGCGCGCTCGCGCCAGATCACCATGGATCGCTCGCTGAGCGCGCTGCCGGCCTCGCTGCAGAGCCTGACCCTGCACGAGTACGCCGGCGAGCTGGTCTCGGGCAACCGCGGCATGATCGAGTACTCGGATCTGCTCAAGCGCCCTCTGGAGGCCTACAAGTACCTGCTCGGCACCGTCGAGTACGGCCAGGTCGGGGTCGACAACGCCATCCTGTTCCTCGACACCATCTTCATCGGGTCGTCCAACGAGGTGCACCTGTCGGCCTTCAAGGAGGTGCCCGAGTTCCAGTCCTTCAAGGGCCGCCTCGAGCTGGTGCGCGTGCCGTACCTGCTGGAGTACCCGGTCGAGCGCCAGATCTATGACGAGTGGCTGCGCCCGACGACCATCGGCAAGCACGTCGCGCCGCACCTGACCCACCTGGCCGCGCTGTGGGCGGTGCTGACGCGCATGCGCAAGCCGCTGCCCGAGAAGTACCCCAAGGGGCTGTCGGACCTGGTCGCCAAGCTGGGCCCGCTGGAGAAGGCCGAGCTGTACGCGCACGGCAGCACGCCCGACGGGCTGACGCCGGAGCAGGGCAGGGACCTCGGCGCCGCCGTCGACCGGGTCTGGACCGAGTCGGACGCCTACCCCAACTACGAGGGCCGCACCGGAGCGTCCCCGCGCGAGATCAAGGCGCTGCTGATGAACGCCGCCGGCAACGCGCGCTTCGCCTGCGTGTCGCCGTCGGCGCTGTTCGACGAGATGGACGAGCTGTGCAAGAACGTCACCGTCTACGAGTTCCTCAAGCAGGAGCCGCTACCCGGCGGCTTCCACGAGAACAAGAAGTTCATCCACCTGGTGCGCGAGGAGTTCCTCGAGCTGACCGATGACGATCTGCGGTCATCCGTCGGCCTGGTGGAGGAGAAGGAGCACGTCCGCATCTTCGACCGCTACGTCACCCAGGTGTCGTACTGGATGAAGAAGGAGAAGGTGCGCAACCCGATGACCGGCCGCCTCGAGGATCCCGACGAGGAGCTGATGGCCGAGATCGAGCGCAACCTCGGCGTGTCGGGTCGCAAGACCGAGTTCCGCCACGACCTCATCACGCGCATCGGCGCCTGGTCGATCGATCACCCCAACCAGCGCCCGCAGTACGCCGAGGTCTTCCCCAAGCAGTTCACCCAGCTGCGCGAGGCCTACTTCGAGGCCAACAAGAAGGTGCTGCGCAAGGTCGCCGAGGACCTGCTGGTCTATCTGACCGACGGCCCCGGCGCCGACCACCGCGACGGCAGCGCGGCCAGCGTGCCGGTGCCGCGCACGGCCATCGACGAGGAGTCACGCGCGCGGGTCGAGAGCACCCTGAACAACCTGCGCACCCGGTTCGGGTATTGCGACCGCTGCGCCCGCGAGGCCATCGGCAACCTGGTGCGGCGCCGCTACAGCACCGTCAAGTAGGAGCGGCGCGAAGCATTCTCAGCCGGCGCGCACGGGTGTCGGCGGTTGGACGCTGCGGCAACTTGCCGCGGTGCCGACTGGCAATTGAGCCCTTGCGTGGATCCAGAGCGACCGCTACATAGGGTGTATCGGCCTTCCAATGAAGGCCAGTGGGGCAGTGGAGGTGATGAATGCGCGCCAGCATTTTCGCTCTCGTGATCCTGGCAGTCGGTGGGTGCACGGAGACGTCGCAGGGTCCCTCTGATACCCCGACGCGCGGCTATGCACTCCGGTCCACGGCTGTGGATGGGCGGATGACGATTGCACTGAGCGGCGACGACCCAAGGGCAGATGCCACGAGGGTGCTCGCGCGGGAGAAGACAGACTTCGGGTGGATCTCGGTCGAGTTTCCCACGCACAACTCCGACGGGAGCCCCATCGATCTGACGACGCCGGTCACGTTTGATGTGACTGATGCCTCGCGTCCGGTGACCTTTGCCCAGAACTATCTGGGCGTCTGCGACCCAACATCCCGCGCTGCACCGACCCATTGCAGGTTTGTGGAGGTGTACTCGACTGGCGATCCGGGATTCACCGGGAGCGTGGTCGTGCAACTGGATGCCGCCGGGGTTATGGCCAACTTTGACGTGAACTGGGTCGGTCTCACCGATCGGTTCGGTCCCGCTAATGTCGACTACGGGCATTCCACGCGAACGGGGTACTTCGTTGGCGCATCCCGCATCACGGAGATGGCCCAGTGAAGACGGCGCCGAGGGCGCTGCTCGCGCTCTTGGCCTTGGCGGTGGTCGGAGGCCTCGGAGCGAGCACAAGCGCCAATACCTATCTTGACTGGGCCGACAAGTTCACCAGTGCTCACGTCATGTTGATCACTGACGGCACGAGCACCCGTGGCGGCATCCAGCACTTCTGGGGCGATGTCACTGGCGGCACGAGCAACGAGTACCATGACTCCTGGCAGGGGGTTGGAACCCAGACGATTGGTGGCAGAACGAACGCAGTGGAGCAGGTGCAGTTCGACTTCACCGACCTGAACGGCTCAAACTGCATCGACGCCACCGTGACCCTATCCCGGTGGCGAACCGCCGCCCACTCGATCGGCTCCACCTGCAGCGTCACTCCGGCGACCTCGCTTGGTGTCCGCGACGCGACAGTTGGCAGTTGCTCAGTCGGTAACTCGCACTATCTCTATTCGCACCGCCTTCAGCCTGCCTGGGACTTCAACTCCGAATCGGGAGTCACCGTCGACGACTGGACGGGCTACATCTCACGGGTGTCCGTGAGCGCATACAACGTCACGATGGTGCCGACGAACGGCTATGTCGACGGTTGCTTCGTGATCTACTGGACCAACTAGAGCGGCGCCCACGCCGAGGGGGCCTTGGGCAGCTTGCTCGTGGGGCCGGTGCGTCCGCGGGCCACGAGGTCGGCACCACGCTGGTGCTGAGCCCAGCCCCGCCCCAAGCAACCAGGTTCAGCACCGTGAAGTAGCATTCCAAGGTACCATCGTCGTCGGGGGGGCGCGGTGGAACAGGCGAGGGCGAAGCCACATCCGGTGGCGGTGATCGCGGGGGCCGGCGGGGCGCTGGTGGCGCTGGGCTACCTGCTGGTGGGCGGCGCGTTCCTGCTGGATGTGCAGCGGGTCGCGGATCGGCTGGGCGGCGCCGGGGTCAGCGGCGGCATCAGCCAGCTCCTGCTGGGCGGCTGCGTGGTGGCGCTGGTCACCCTGTATGTGTCGTACCGGACCGCGCGCGGCGGGGTGGCGGCGATGTTCTTGCTGGCGCTGCTCAACGCCGGCTTCGCGATCGTGACCCGGGATCTGCTGAAGCCCACGCCGGGGGGGGGTCGCGATCCGGTCGGCGGCATGCTGGGCGAGCTGCTGCGTCGCCGGCTGCAGTCGCTGCAGCCGCTGGGCGTCGCCGCGATCGTGGTGGCGGTGGTGGCGGGGGTGGCGGCGGTGGTGACGCTGCTGACAAGGCAGACGAGCACGAGCACGAGCACGAGTCCGAGCACGAGCACGATTCCGAGCACGAGCACGAGCACGAGCACGAGTCCGAGCACGAGTCCGAGCACGAGCACGAGCCTGAGTCCGCGGAAGCTGCCCGTGCTGGCGCTGGCGGGGGGCGCAGCTGTGCTGGTCGTCGTGGCGGTCATCGTCATGCTGGCCCGGCCAAAGCGCGAATCCCGCCGCGCGGCGGTCCAGGATCTGAGGCCCGGCACCGGAGTCGGCCCCCGCGTGGCTGACATCAAGCGACTGACGTCAGCGCCCGATCCCGCCGCCGCGCAGCCGCAGCCCCAGCCCCAGCCGCAGCCCCAGCCCCAGCCGGCCACCCCGCTCGCGCCGCCCGACAGCATCGATCTCGAGTCTCTCCAGGGCGTGCTCTCCACCTGGGTCGCGGCCTGGCAGCGCTGGGACTTCTCCGACCTGCAACCCCTGCTGTCCGAAGACTTCCGGGTCGACAACTACGACGAGCACGGCACCCTGACCGACAGCGACGACCGCGCCGGCTGGCTGGCCACCAAGCGGCGGCTGTCCTACGACGAGGTTCGCTATGACGCCCGCGCGCCGCAGTTTCGCCGCCTGCCCGACGACGGCGCCGCCATCTCCTTCACCCAGGCCATCTGCCTCAGCAAGCCCGGGACCACCTACAGCAGCCTGGGCGACCTCGAGCTGACCCTGGAGCGCTTCGGCCGCGGCTGGTCCATCAAGCGCTCGGTCTTCCGCCGCCAGCAGCGCGGCAAGAGCTGCCTGTAGGCCGCGGTGAAACTTGGCGGGTGTCGCCCAGGCTGCTACCGTTGAACGGATGGCTGTGCGCGGCTACTGGTTCGGGGCCCCGGTGGTGCTGGCGCTCGCCTTCACGGGCGGTGCGCTGGCCGCGCCGACCGCGCAGCCGGCGCCGCTGAAGTTTCGCAAGGGGCCGTATGTGCAGGATGTGCGCGCAGGCAGCGTGCGCATCCTCGGTGAGCTGTCACGAGCGGCGCCGCTCACGGTCAGCGTCACGGTGGCGGATGCCATCGGCCCCGGCGTGCCCATCAAGGTCAGCTCGCCGGCGGCCACGGTGCACGAGGTGGTCATCCCGGGCCTCTCGGCGTCCACGCGCTATGCCTACCGGGTCGAGGCCGAGGGGCTGGCGGGCGGCTCCGAGTTCGTGACCGCGCCACCGGTCGGCGTGGACGAGCCCTTCACCTTCGTGGTCTTCGGTGATTCGCGCGAGGACAACGCCGCGCACCGCGCCGTGGTCGAGCGCATCCTGAGCGACGCGCCCGACTTCGCGCTCAACACCGGCGACCTGGTCGGCCTGGGCAGCCGCGAGCACGAGTGGCAGACCTTCTTCGACGTCGAGGCGCCGCTCTTGGCGGGCACCCCGTTCTACCCCGCGCTGGGCAACCACGACTATGGCGCGGGCGGCGACAAGTCGGTGTTCCGGCGCATCTTCGCGGTGCCCTCCGAAGGCCCCGACGGCGAGGCCTACTACCGCTTCGACTGGGGCGCGTCGCGCTTCCTGGTGCTCGACTCCAACGGCCAGAACAAGGCGCGCGACGTGCAGCGCGACTGGCTGGAGCGCGAGCTGCAAGCCGCCCGCGCCGACGCCAAGGTGCGCCACGTCTTCGTGTCGATGCACCACCCGCCATTCTCGATCTCGGTGCACGGCGGCGACGAGCGGCTGCAGCGCGCCTGGGCGCCGCTGTTCACGAAGTACCGCGTCGACGCCGTATTCTCCGGCCACGATCACGTCTACCAGCGCCTGGTCCACGACGGCGTGCTGTACGTCGTCAGCGGCGGCGGCGGCGCCTCGCTGTACACCCGCGGCGCGGCCAAGAAGCCCGACAAGAACGCCTCGGTCCTGTTCGAGCGCGTGCACCACTATGTGCGCGTGCAGGTGCGCGGTGACGCCGTCGAGCTGTCGGCCATCCGCGATGACGGCTCGCTGATCGAGACCCTGCGCGTGGGCGGCGACGGCGCGGCGCGGGCGCGCCCGGTGGTCGCGGCGGCGCCTGGCGCGGCCCTGGTGGCTCCGGCGCCCGCGGTCGTCGCGGCCGCAGCCCCCAAGGTGACCCCGGCGGCAGTGGCTCCTGCGGCCAAGACCTCCCACGGCGGGGGCGCCTGTGACGTCGCGACCGGGTCCAGAACCCCCGGTTTTGTGGGCTCGATGACGATGATTGCTATCGCAGTGACGATCCTGCTCCGTTTGCGGAAACGACGCGCGGCAGGCTTGTAGCCGACGCGCGGCCCGTGTCACTCTCCGCGGCAGGAGTTGTCCATGCGGAAGTCTCTCGCCAGCGCCCTCGCGCTCCTCATCATCACCGCGAGCGTGGCCCAGGCCGCGATCACCAAGGGGCCGTATCTCCAGCAGGTCACCAAGACGTCGATCGTGGTGATGTGGGAGACCGACTCCGCCGCCGCCGGCGAGGTCCGCCTGACCACGCCAGCCGGGCAGCGCACCATCACCGCCGCCATGGGCACCGCGCACGAGGTCCTGGTCGACGGCCTGAGCGCGGACACCGCGTACACGTACACCGTGATCTCGGGCGGCGCCACCGCGCCCACCGGCAACTTCGTCACCGCGCCCGAGGCCAGTGCGCCCTTCATGTTCGTGGCCTACGGCGACAACCGTGACGGCGACGCCGAGCACATGGCGGTGGTCAACGCCATGCGCACCGTGGGCGCCGACTTCGGCGTGCTGACCGGCGACGCCGTGGCCTCGGACAGCGCGACCGAGTGGCAGAAGTTCTTCGACATCGAAGGGCCGCTGCTGCTGTCGCTGCCCATCTTCACCTCGCTGGGCAACCACGAGCTCCTGCCCAGCCTCGACAGCATCATCGCGGGGCTGCCGCCGGCGCGCTACAGGAAGCTGTTCGCGCTGCCCGGCAACGGCCAGGACGCCGAGCGCAACTACAGCTTCACCTACGGCAACACCGTCTTCATCGGCGTCGATGGCAACAACGCGGCGGCCACCGCGCAGCGCGACTGGCTGCGCACCACGCTGATGGCGGCGCGCGCCAACACGTCGGTGAAGAACATCGTCGTGATGGGCCACCACGGCACCTACTCGACCTCGAACCACGGCGGCACCGGCTCGGCGCAGTCACTGTGGGTGCCCCTGTTCGAGCAGTACAACGTCGAGCTGGTGCTGCAGGGCCACGATCACACCTACGAGCACCTCGAGAAGGCCGGCGTGCACTACGTGACGCTGGGCGGCGCCGGCGCGCCGCTGTACTCGCAGACCGCGGGCTCGCCCGATCTGCCGTACTCGAAGAAGTACGTCATGGTGAACCACTTCGCGACCATCCGCGTCGACGGCGACTTCATGGAGCTGCGCGCGCAGAAGCCCGACGGCACCGTGATCGACACCTTCAGCATCGGCACCCCGGTCGGCCCGACCCCCGATGGCGGCGTGATCGGCCCGACGCCCGACGGCGGCAGCCGCGATGGCAGCGTCAGCCCCAGCCCGAGCCCGAGCGGCAGCAGCGAGGCCGGTGTCGATCCGATCGATCCCGGGGGCTCGGCCGACTCCGGCTGCGGCTGCAGCGCGGGTGGCCGCGGCGCCACTGGCGCGGGCGCCAGCGCAATGATTCCGCTGGTGAGCCTGCTCTTCTGTGGCATCCTCGTGTGGCGCGTGCGGAAGAGGCGCGCGCGTCGCAGCTAGGCTCCGGGCACCGGACAAAGGGGACAGCGTCGATGGCCGAGAACGAGAAGGCGCCCAGCGCGGGAACTCCGCTGCTGGCGGGGGTGATTCTGCTGGTGGTGGCGCTGATCGTCGCGGCGCTGGGCAAGGGCATCACGCACGGCTCGATCGCGGGCGCCGTGGTCGCGGTCCTGGGCGTCATCCCGGGCGCCTTCGCGGCCTGGATCGGGATCCAGAACAAGGAGTCGCAGGCCAACCTCCTGTTCGGGATCCTGCTGGTGCTGGCCTCGGTCGGCCTGGCCGGCCTGCTGATCCTGCTGCGCTTCGTCAGCTGGTTCCGCTAGCCGCGGCGCGCCGCGGCGCGACCAGACCGGGCCAGACCGGGCCAGACCGAGTTAGACCAGCTCGGTCGGGATCTCGATGCTGCCGGTCAGCGTCTTGTGCACCGGGCACTTGTTGGCGATCTCGAGCAGGCGGGTGCGCTGCTCGTCGCTGAGGTCGCCCTCGAGGTGAACCCGGCGGCGCAGCACGGTGACGGTCTGCTCGGGGCCGCCGTCGGAGGTGGGCCGCTTCACCTTCTCGTGGGTCAGCTTGACGTCGACCGCGGTGACCGGCCAGCCCTTGCGCTCGCCGTACATCTTCACCGTCATCGAGGTGCACGCGCCCAGCGCCGACAGCAAGAGCTCGTGCGGGCTGGGGCCGCGGTCGTCGCCGCCGAGGTCCGTCGGCTCGTCGGCGGCGAGCTCATGCGGACCGACGCTGATGCGCTGGCCGAACTTGCCCTGGGCGGTGTGGACGTGGGCTTCGCGGTCGCTCATCTGCTCTAGACCTCCTGCTTGACGGTGGGGCTGATGCGGGCCGCGGCCAGCGCGGGCTCGACCTCGGCGCGGGTCACCGGGCGCTGCTCACCAGCGCCCATGTCGCGCAGCATGAGGACGCCCTTGGCGAGCTCGTCCTCGCCGAGCACGCCGACGAAGCGCGCGCCCAGCTTGTCGGCGCGCTTCATCTGCGACTTCATGCTGGCGCTGCGGTGGTCGACGTCGACCCGGTAGCCGCGGCCGCGCAGCTCCTGCGCCAGCGCCAGGTTGAAGCGGCGCGCGGCGTCGCCGTGGCTGACCAGGACGAGCTCGGGCGCCTGCTCGAACGACGCCGGCTCGCCGGGGATGCTGGCGACCACGCGCTCGACGCCGAAGGCGAAGCCGACCGCGGGGGTCTTGGCGCCGCCCAGGGTCTCGACCAGGGCGTCATAGCGCCCGCCGCCGCACAGGGCGTTCTGCGCGCCCAGGCCGGGGCCGCTGCCGCGCACCTCGAACACGGTGCCGGTGTAGTAGTCGAGGCCGCGCACCAGGCGGGCATCGACGGTGAACTTGACGCCGAGCTCGCGCAGCGTCGCCAGCACGGCGTCGAAGTGCGCCCGGCTGGCCTCGCCGAGGTGATCGAGGATCGAGGGCGCGCCCGCGGTCAGCGCGATGTCGGTCGGATCCTTGCTGTCGAGGATGCGCAGCGGGTTCTTGTCGAGCCGGCGCTGGCTGGTCTCGCTCAGGCGCGACAGCCGGGGCGCGCCGTCGGGGCCGGGCGCCTCCAGGTAGGCGCGCAGCGCGGCCATGTACTTGGGACGATCCTCGGCGCCGCCGACACAGTTGACCAGCACGTCGACGTCGCTGATGCCCAGGGCCGTGAACAGCTGGGCCAGCATCGCGATCATCTCGGCGTCGACGGTGGGCTCGGGCTGGTTCAGGGCCTCGGCGCCGATCTGGAAGAACTGCCGGTAGCGGCCCTTCTGGGCGCGCTCGTGGCGGTACATCGGGCCCGAGTAGTACCAGCGCGAGTGGCCCTCGCGGCCGGCGACCTGGTGCTCGAGGTAGGCGCGCACGGCGCCCGCGGTGCCCTCGGGGCGCAGCGTCAGCGAGCTGCCGTCGCGGTCGGTGAAGGTGTACATCTCCTTCTCGACGATGTCGGTGGCCACGCCGATGGCGCGCGCGAACAGCGTGGTCGGCTCGACCAGCGGGGTGCGCACCTCGCGGTACCCGTAGGCCTCCAGCAGGGCACGCGAGCGGGTCTCGACGAAGTGCCACTTGGCGCTCTCGGGCGGGAGCAGATCGTTCATGCCCTTGACGGCTTGCAGGCGCTCCATGATGGAGCGGCACGCTAGCACGAACCTGGGTGAGCGCGCGTTGCTGCGCCTCGTCACAATATCGGGTCGTAAGCCCGCGAACCGAATCCGGTTCGCAAAACGAACTTGCTTGCAGAACAATTGAACGACCGACTAATGTCCGCCGCGTCGGGAGTGGGGACAAAGGGGTGGAGCGACGTCTTCTCTTGGGAGGGACAGCATGCGCCGCCTTGGATCGACCTGGATCTTCGCCATTGCCACCGCCGTCGCCGCCGCCAGCGCGACCGCGGGGCCGCTCGCGGACTTCACCAGCGTGGCACCCGCCGAGCCGTCGGCGCCGGCGCCCGCCGTCCTGGGCGCGGCGCGCGGCCGCGCCCTGAGCGGGCCCAGCACGCTGCCCCCCGAGGCGGCGGCGCGCGCGGTCCAGCGCGCCGGCGGGCCCGGCCAGCTCGCGCCAGTGCGGGTCGAGCTGGCGCTGAAGCGGCAGTGGGTGCACCGCGACGGCGGCGCGGTGGTGCGCTTCCAGCAGCGCCTCGACGACCTCGACGTGTTCGGCGCCCAGGTCACGGTGCGCCTGCGCGCCGATGGCGCCGCGCTGTGGATGATGTCGTCGCTGGTGGCGCCGGTCGCCGTCGGCGGCGCGCGTCGCATCACCCCGATGCAGGCGGTCGATCGCGCCTTCCTGCACTATGCCCCGCAGCGCGCGGGTGAGACCTCCGATGGCCAGTTCGCGCGCGCGGTCATCGTGGCGCTGCCCGGCGGCGTGCTGCGCCACGGCTTCATGGTCGATCTGCCGACCCGGGTCGAGTACCTGCAGGCGCTGCGCTGCCTGATCGACGCCGAGGATGGCAGTCCGCTCGGCGTCGAGAACCGGGTCAAGACCGCCAACCAGGCCCGGGTCTGGCGCATCAACCCCACGCTGTCGGCCACCACCTCGCTGGAGGATCTCTCGCACGTCGACGCCGCCCAGCTGTACCCGGCCGACACCCTGGTCAAGGGTCAGAACTGTGTCGACGACCACACCCTGACCACCGTGATGTCGGGCTTCGGCACCTTCATGCTGCACTTCTGCACCGAGGTGCAGACCGCGGCGCGCAGCGCGCCCGGCGCCGACTGGGACTTCCCCGGCGTGACCGGCGCGGGCTCGGCCAAGACCGGCGAGGGTGACGGCCTGACCCCCAACGAGGTCGACGGCTTCGACAAGTTCGCCGAGGTGCACATGTACTATCACGTGCGGCGCGCCTACGACCGCTTCCGCGCGCTGGCGGGTGGCACCGGCGCCGGCTTCATGGTCAAGCAGCAGCCCATCCCGGCCATCGCGAACTACCGCCTGCCGTTCGACATGACCGGCGCCGCGGGTGACTTCCAGACCCAGTTCGCCAACGCCCAGAACCCCAACGGCCAGCTGTATCCGGTCGACAACGCCGCCTTCGCGCCGCGCGGCGACACCGGCTTCGGGGTGCGCAACTTCGACTCCATGCTGTTCGGCCAGGGCTCGGGCTTCGACTTCGCCTATGACGGCCTGACCGCGGGCCACGAGTTCACCCACGCCGTCATCGATACGACCACCGGCCTGATCCAGCACCGCGTCGATCGCTGGGGCCTCGACATCGCGCCGGGCGCCATGAACGAGGGCTACGCCGACTACTTCGGCGGCGCCTTCCTGGATACGCCGGCGATGGATTCGTACCTGGGGCCGCTGCTCGATCAGCTGGGCGGCGAGCGGCGCCGGCTCGACAACGCCAATGTGTGCCCGACCAACGTCGAGGGCGAGGTGCACCACGACTCGATGCCGTGGTCGGCCGCGCTGTGGGCCGGCCGCGGCCACCTCGGCACCACCAGCGAGAAGGCGACCGCGTTCGACGCCGCGGTGTTCCGCGCCATGGATGGCCTGGTGCCCAACTCCAGCTACGAGCAGGCCGCGATGGCCACGCTGACCGAGCTCGGCGCCGAGCCGATGTTCACCGCCGGCGAGGTCGCGATGGCGCGCACCGACTTCACCTCGCGCGGGCAGATCGCGTGCGAGCGCGTGCAGCCCTATGACGGCCCCAAGCGCATGCTGTACATCGAGGGCACCCGCACCTCGGGCCTGAACCTGACGCCGTACATGCCGGGCTACCTGCAGTTCCGCTACATGGTGCCGGTGCAGGCCAGCAAGCTGACGGTCAACATCCCGCTGTCGCAGGGCGGCGAGGGTGGCCAGGGCGGCGGCGGCATGGCGGTGCCCAAGCTGCTCGTCAAGCGCGGCGCCGATCCCATCCAGTTCACCTACTCGGGCCGCACCGTGGCCGGCAACGAGGACGCCGAGCTGACCACCACCATGGTCAAGACCACCAACGGCTGGAGCGCAGACGTGGTGGCCGACTTCGCGCCCGGCCCGGTGCACGTGATGATCGTGAACAGCGGGACGTCGACCACGGTCGCGGCGATGACGACCATCGGCTACACCGCGGGCTCGAACTTCGAGGACGCGGGTGTGGAGCCGGACGCGGCGCTGGAGGTCGACGCCGGCAAGCCGGGCGGCGGCAACAGCGAGGGCTGCGCGTGCGAGACCGGCGCGCGCGGTCGCGGCGCGGCGGCGACGCCGGCGCTGCTGGCCGGGGTGCTGCTGCTGGCGGTGCTGATGCGGCGCAGGCGGCGCGCGCGGGGCTAGGCTGGACCCGGGCGGCTGGCACCTGGAGACAGGTGCTGGGGGCGCTGGACCCGGGGTAGTGGGGCGCTGGCGGGTTGTGAGGCCGGGGGTGGCGCCCAAGGGCGTCACCACCTCTGGGGGCGAGCGCCAGGGGTGTCGGGTGGTTGCGTGGCTGTGGACAAAGGTGCCGCAGGCACGGCGGTTGCTCTATCAGCGGCCATGGTGGGGAACCGGCCGCTTCACATCCTCGTGGTCGATGATGACGAGAACATGCGCGTGCTGTGGCAGCGCAGGTTGCGCGGCTACCGGCTGACGGTGGCCGAGAATGGGCAGCAGGCGCTGGAGCTGCTGTCACCCGATGTGGACGTCATCCTGTCCGACCTGGAGATGCCGGTGCTGGATGGCATCGGGCTGCTCAGGGAGGCGACGCAGGAGTTTCCCGGCGTGACGCGGTATCTGTGCACGGGCGCGCAGCCCGAGCTGGCCCAGGCGGCCATCGACGAGGGCATCGCGGACAGGTACTTCGCCAAGCCGGATCATCTGCGCGCAGTGGTGCAGGCGCTGGAGGAGCTGCCGCCGAGGTTGCATCCGGTGGTGGCGGGGGGCGCGGCGTAGGGACGAGGCCGAGCACGAGCACGAGCACGAGCACGAGCACGAGCACGAGCACGAGCACGAGCACGAGCACGAGCACGGCACCTCGCGGCTGGTCCATACTGGCTGCATGCGCGTGCGTTGGCTGGTGGGCTTGCTGGTGCTGGCGGTGGTCGGATGTAGCAAGCAGGCGCGCAAGGGGCCCGGCGGCGGCGCCGGCAGCGGCAGCGGTGGCCCCGACACCCCCGTGGTCGCCCGCTTTCAGCTGCGCGAGGCGGTCCGGCACTGGATGGCCGCCGATCGTGAGCTCAGCAACGTCGCGGTGGTCTTCATCGCCGAGCTGGAGGGGCCGCGCGGGCGCGCCGCCGTGGTGTGGCCGGCGTTCCAGGGTTCGCAGATCATCGACAACGACGTCATCGCGCTGGTGTTCGAGCCCGACGGCACCGGCTGGCGCCAGGTCGGCGAGGAGATCGGGCCGATGCGCGGCGACGACTCCATGGCCGAGCTGACGCAGCGCCTCGGCGGCCAGCCTCGGCTGAGCTGGCCCGACGGCCCGCAGCCGGCGCTGGTGGCGTCGAACGCGCTGGAGGCCGCGCAGCGCTTCACCCGCGCTCTCGAGGGCGGGCGCACCGCCGCCGCCGTCAGCGCCGCCGAGGACTATCTGCGCTCGTTCGGGCCCAGCATGGTCGTCTATGACAACGAGGGCATCGATCTGCTCATCGACAGCCCCATCAAGCGCGCCAGCTCGGTCGAGCTGCGCGACTTCACCCAGAACGGCGATCGCGCCACCGCGCTCGGCGTCATGACCGTGGACGGCAAGCAGGACAGCGGCCCGGTCGAGCTGGTGCGCCGCGGCAGCGGCTGGGCCATCGACCGCCTGCGCTGACCCCGCCCGCCTGCGCTGCACCCGGCGCACCCGCGCGCCAGCCGTGCACCTCCGCACACGCTGCGCTACGGCTCGACGCGCAGGATCCACCCTGCCGGCAACCACCCCAGCAAGGCCGCCCGCGCCGCGGCCAGCGCCGCGGCGTCCTTCGACTCCAGCGTGACCTTGACCTTGTAGTCGGCGGCGGCGTCGAAGCGCGGGTAGCTGCCGCACGCGACACGCGGGTGCTCGGCGACCACGCGATCGAGGTGCGGGGCCAGCGGCCCTTCGTCGACGTTGACGTACACCGCCGCGTTCAGCCACGGCGCCTGGCGGAAGCTCTCGCGGATGGCGCTCCACTTCTTCTGCAGGATGATGGGCACGCCGGGCATCACGATGACGTTCTTCACCCGCGTCACCGGCCAGGGCAGCACGTCGCCGGCGTCGAGCTCGACGCCCTCGGGCACGTCGGCCATGACCAGGTTGCGCTCCCAGTCGGCGGCCGGCTTGCCGGTCGACCCGTAGTACATGCGCAGCAGCGCCTCCAGGCGCGGGTGGCGCTGAAGCTTCATGTCGAAGGCCGCGGCCACGCCGGCCATGGTCAGGTCGTCGTGGGTCGGCCCGACCCCGCCCGAGGTGATGACGTGGGTGTGCGCGTCCGACAGCGCGCGCACCTCGCGCGCGATGGTCGCGAGGTCGTCCGGAATGATGACCACGCGGCGCAGCGCCACCCCGAGCTCGCGCAGCTCGCCGATCAGGAAGCGCGCGTTCTCGTCGGCGACCTTGCCCGAGAGCAGCTCGTCACCGATGAGCAGGATCGCGGCGGTCACCGGCGCCGCCGCCGCGCCGTCTCGGTCGGCTCCCGCGCCGGCCATCAGTTGGTGCCCTGCGGCGGGGTCTCGACCACGACCACCGCGGTGCCCGAGATCACGCCCAGCGCGCTGGCGGCGTCGCCGCTGGCGCGGGCGACCTCGACATGGCCGAACGAGTTGATCAGCGCCAGGTACTCCATCGGTCCGGCCTCGCCATAGGTCCGCGACAGCCCGAGCTGCTGCTTGCCGACACAGACCAGCGGCGCCTTCAGGTGCGCCATGGTCAGCGCCGCCGCCGGGATGTTGCTGATGATGTTGCCGAAGCGATCGATGACCGCGACCACGCCGACGACCTTCTGCGGCGAGATCCGCGCCGGCGGCAGCGCGCTCGACACCACCGGGCGCGCCTCGGGGCCGACATCCTCCAGGCGCAGGCGCCCGGCGGCCAGCTCGGCGCCGACCGGGGCGAAGACGTCACGGCCGTCGAAGGTCGCGCTGCGGCTGAGCCCCAGCCGCTGCAGCGTCTCCGGCGCGATGGTGCGCAGCTCGCTGGCGGGATCGTGCAGGAGCGGCCCCAGCAGACCGTTGTCGGGGGCCACGAACAGGTGGCCGCCCGCGCGCGCGACCAGGGCCTGGCGCGCGGTGCCAACCCCGGGGTCGACCACCGCGACGTGCACGGTGCCGGCCGGGAAGGCGCCATGGCTGACGCTGAGCCAGAAGCAGCCCGCCATCAGATCCTGGGGCGGGATGCCGTGGGTCAGGTCGACGATGGTCGCCTCGGGCAGGCGGGCCAGGATGACCCCCTTCATGACCCCCACGAAGGGGTCCGAGAGGCCGAAATCGGTGGTCAAGGTCACCAGGGCGGGCATGGAACTTGACTCCGGACGTTATCACCAACATGAAAGGGGGAGTGGCGACAAGATCCACACTGGTGATGGCCCTCGGGCTGGCCCTGGTCGGGGCGCTGCCCGCCGAGGCGCGCACCACCCCGGTGCCCGCGACCACCACCAAGACCACGCCCAAGACCCCGGTCAAGAAGCCCAAGCTCGAGGTCAAGCGCGACACCGTCGCGGGTGGCGATCACTTCCGCATCGTGACCCCGCACGGGCCGGTCCACGTGTGGCGCCCGCCCGGCTACCGCTATGCCACCGCGGGCACCCTGGTCTATGTCCACGGCCACGGCTCGTCGCCCGACGAGGCCTGGCAGAACTACAACCTGCCGGCGCAGTTCCGCGCCAGCAAGCAGAACGCCCTCTTCATCGTCGCCGGCGCCCAGCGCGACTCCAGTGACAGCATCAAGTGGGAGGCCCTGGGCGAGCTGCTCAAGACGGTGTCGCGCGGGATCGGCGCCCAGCGTCCCAACGGGCGGGTGGTCGTGATGGGCCACAGCGGCGCCTTCAAGACCATCGAGAAGTGGCTCGACTACACCCCGCTCGATCACATCATCCTGCTCGACGCCCTGTTCGGGGGGATCGAGGAGTACAAGGCCTGGCTGGAGACCGCCAAGGGCCACGCCGAGAACAAGCTGACCCTGGTCGCCACCGCCGGGCGCACCCTGGACAACTCCAAGGTCTTCGTGAAGGGGCTGAAGGGCGTGGTCACCGCCGAGGAAGTGCCCGCGAAGTTCGAGGATTTCACCAAGAAGCAGCGCACCGCCCGGGTCCTCTTCGTGAAGGCGCAGTTCGGCCACATGGAGCTGGTCACCGGCAAGAAGGCGATGCCCATCCTGCTCCGGCGCACCCCCCTCCTGCCGCTGTAACCGAGGGGAGATCCGGAAGGGTTTCGCGGTATCCTGAGGTAGCCCATGGGTCGCCGCGCAAAACGCAACCAGCTCGCCCCGGCCGCGTCGGCTCACGACACGGCGCAGACCTCCAGCGCCAGCAGCAGCGGCGGCGCCGAGATGCCCAGCCCGATCGCGGGCGGCGGCCCCGGCCTGATGCAGGTGCAGCGCCTGGCCCGGGGTGGCCAGGTCACGCCGGCCCAGATCGCCACCGTCATCCAGTCGCATCCCAACGAGACCTCGGCGATCGCCATGTTCTGCCACCAGCACCTGGGCAACGCCTTCGTGACCGCGGCGTTCCAGATGCAGACCCAGAGCCCCGAGACCGCCCCCGAGCCGGCCGAGGCCGCCCCCGCGGTGGACGCCGCGGGGCCGCTGCCCCCGGCGGCAGAGATCGACGGCGGCGCGGTGGCCAGGGACCTCATCACCGGCGGCCAGCGCGACGAGAACCACCTCACCAACGAGGTGTTCTGGCAGCGCCACCCGACCCTGCGCGGCATCAAGCTGAGCTCGGGCACCCCGGCCGCGCGCGAGTGGCTGCGCGTGCGCAACGAGGATGTGCGCCCGGCGCTGGAGGCCAGCCAGCCGGTGCGCGAGCACGCCGCCAAGACCGTGCACAAGCCCAAGGCCGCGCTGCCGACCGCCCAGGAGGAGGAGGCCGCCACGCCGACCGCGGCGCCGCAGGTCGTGGTCAAGGCCGAGACCGCCGCCGCCGTCCCCCGCGAGGCGCCCACGCCCAAGCAGGCCGAGCCGCTGCCGGCGTCGCCGGCGCAGGCCGAGGTCGCCGCCTCCGCGCCCGGGCAGGCCACCCAGCCGCTGCTCGCCACCGGCATGGCCGACGCCTCGGCCATGACCGAGCGCTACTACACCCAGGTCGGCAACACCTACAAGGACTCCAACGGCGCCTGGAAGAACGGCTCCGCGGCCGCCAACACCTGCAACATGACCTCGCTGACCATGGCCATGGTCTCGGTCGCGGGCGACGAGAAGGCCGTGCGCGACAAGATCTGCTCGGTGCTGCGCGAGCAGGGCATCCACGCCGGCGCCTGCGCCGAGGTGCCCGGCCACAAGAAGCCCATCCCCATCAAGCAGATCATCGACGACCCCGAGCTGTGCGCAGCGGTCAAGCTGGAGGACCTGGTCACCGCGGCCGGCATCGGCAAGCACCGTGGCTACAAGGGCGTCACCAGCGGCGCCGCCATCGAGCGCGTCGCCGAGGCCGCCGGCATGGAGGCATCGCAGGTCTGGGGCAGCCTGAAGAACCCCAAGGAGCGCGCCAAGGCCAAGGCCTCGCTGGAGCAGGGCAAGCGCATCGTCGCGCACACGCACAACCACTTCATCTTCCTGGTCGCGGTCCGCGACGACGGCATCGTGGTGCACGACCCCGCCGGCATGCGCCTGGCGCCCGCCAACGAGCCCAGCTTCATGGGCTGCGGCGACGCCGAGCGCCGCGCCCGCCAGTGGGCCGGCAAGATGCGCTCGCCGCGCCTGCGCGAGATGGCCCTGCGCCGCGCCAGCACCAACCCCTCGCTGCTGGCCACGCTGCAGCAGATCGCGCAGATCGTCGACGCCAAGAAGGGCGGCGGCGAGGACGAGATCGCGGCCATCAAGGAGCAGATCCAGGGCCACATCGAGACCGGCGCGGCCAACTTCTACAGCCTGGCCGACATCTCCGAGTTCGACGTCACCACGCGCGTGGAGATCGAGGACAAGAAGGAGAACGCCCCCGCGTAGCCCGGGGGCGGCGGGCGCGAGTTACTGGAAGCGCTCGGCGCCGGGCTGGCTGGCCCGGATGATGAAGCTGACGGCCGCGTAGGCGATGATCACGTCGACGCCGCCGGCCTTGAAGGTGAACGTCTCGGCCGGCGCCTTGTTGGCGACCTTGCCACGGAAGACCTTGGGACCGACCCCCAGGATCAGCTCCTCGCCGCCCTGGGCCTCGATCATCGCCTTCATGCTGCCCGCCATCATGCTGCTGATATCCATGGTGTGACCTCCGGCGCGGTTTTACCCCTCGGATGGGGCCTTGACCAGCGCGCTTTGCGGGTGCGATACCTTGGCCCCGATGGCGCCCCGCTCGCAGCCTCCGGATGATCACCTGGTGACCCGGCGTGAGCTGCTCGACAGCGCCGGCATCACCCGCGCGCTGCGGCGCATCGCCAGCGAGATCGTCGAGAAGAACGCCGGGCAGGGCGGCCTGGCGCTGGTCGGCATCCGCACCGGCGGCTACTTCCTGGCCGAGCGCCTGGCCCGGCTGCTCGCCGAGGTCGAGCCCGAGCGCCTGACGGTGGCGCTGGGCGCGGTCGACATCACGCTGTATCGCGACGACGTCTTCCAGGGGCTGCCGCGGCCCGAGATCGGGCCCACCGAGATCCCGTTCGACATCGGGCGCCACAAGGTCGTGCTGGTCGACGACGTGCTGTACACCGGGCGCACCGTGCGCGCCGCCATGGACGCCCTGATGGACTATGGCCGCCCGCGCGCGGTCGAGCTGGCGGTGCTGGTCGACCGCGGCCATCGCGAGCTGCCCATCCAGGCCGACTATGTCGGGCTGAAGGTGACCACGGCGCGCACCGAGTCGGTGCGCGTGATGCTGGCCGAGGACGCACCGGGGACCGAGGATCGCGTGCTCTTGCGCGAGAAGAAGCCATGACCTTCCCGCATCGCCATCTCCTGGGCATCGAGCAGCTGACCGCGCCCGACCTGACCCGCCTGCTGGATCTGTCGGACACCTTCCTCGAGATCTCGGAGCGGCCGATCAAGAAGGTGCCCACGCTGCGCGGGCGCACGGTCATCAACCTGTTCATGGAAAACTCGACGCGCACCCGCACGTCGTTCGAGATCGCGGCCAAGCGCCTGAGCGCGGACGCGGTCAACATCTCGGGCTCGGGCAGCTCGACCTCCAAGGGCGAGACCCTGCTCGACACCGCGCGCAACCTGGAGGCGATGCGGCCCGACATCGTGGTGCTGCGCCACTCGGCGTCGGGGTCGCCGCACTTCATCGCCCAGCGCGTCGGCTGCGCGGTGGTCAACGCCGGCGACGGCGCCCACGAGCACCCGACCCAGGCGCTGCTCGACTGCGCGACGATCCGCAAGCACAAGGGCCGCATCGACGGCCTCGAGATCGCCATCTGCGGCGACATCACGCACTCGCGGGTGGCGCGCTCGAACATCCTGGCGCTGTCGAAGCTGGGCGCGCACGTGCGCGTGTGCGGCCCCGGGACCATGCTGCCGGTGGGCATCGAGGCCATGGGCGCCACCGTGGTGCGCCGCATGGACGACGCGCTCGACGGCGCCGACGTCGTCATGATGCTGCGCATCCAGAAGGAGCGTCAGGGCGCACCGCTGATCCCGAACACGCGCGAGTATGCCCGCACCTTCGGCCTGGGCCCGCGCAACGTGGGGCTGGCCAAGCCCGACGCCATCATCATGCACCCGGGCCCCATCAACCGCGGCGTCGAGCTGGATCCCGCGGTCGCCGACGGCGCGCGCTCGGTCATCCTCGACCAGGTCACCTATGGCGTCGCGGTGCGCATGGCGGTGCTGTACCTGCTCGGCGGCGGCGTCGAGACCAGCGCCAGCGGCAGCAGCAGCGGCTCGGATGCGGAGAAGCGGTCATGAACTACGTGCTGCGCGACGGACGCATCATCGACCCGACCTCGAAGCGCGACGAGGAGGCCGACCTCGTCATCGAGAACGGCCGCGTCACGCGGATCGGGCGCGGCCTGCGCGCCCCGGCGGCGTCGCGCGAGATCCACTGCAAGGGCCTCCTGGTGACGCCCGGCTTCGTCGATCTGCACACCCACCTGCGCGAGCCCGGCCAGGAGTACAAGGAGGACATCGCCTCGGGCACCCGCGCCGCGGCCGCCGGCGGCTTCGCCACCGTGTGCTGCATGGCCAACACCATCCCGGTCAACGACTGCCGGGCGGTGACCGATCTCATCGTGCGCCGCGCGCGCGAGGTCGGGGTCACCCGGGTCTTCCCGGTCGGCGCCATCACCAAGGGGCTGGCCGGCGCCGAGCTCAGCGAGATGGCCGAGATGCGCGAGGCCGGCATCGTCGCGGTGTCGGACGACGGCCTGCCGGTGATGAACGCCGAGCTGATGCGGCGCGCGCTGGAGTATGCGCGCACGTTTGGCCTGCCGGTGGTGCAGCACTGCGAGGACAAGCACCTGGCCGCGGGCGGGGTCATGAACGAGTCGGCGTCGTCCACCCGCGCCGGCCTCAAGGGCCAGCCCAGCGCGGCCGAGAGCGTGATGGTCGCGCGCGACCTCGAGCTGGTGGCGCTGACCGGGGCGCGCTACCACGTGGCCCACGTCTCCGCGGCCGCCTCGGTGCGCCTGCTGCGCGAGGCGCGCAAGCGCGGGCTGCCGGTGACCTGCGAGGTCACCCCGCACCACCTGACCCTGACCGACGTGGTGTGCTGCGGCTATGACACCGCGACCAAGGTTGCGCCGCCGCTGCGCACGCAGGCCGACATCGACGCCCTCAAGGAGGCGCTGGCCGACGGCACCATCGACGCGGTGGCCACCGATCACGCGCCGCACTCGCTGGTCGAGAAGGACGTCGAGTTCGATCTTGCGGCCTTCGGCATGGTCGGCCTGGAGACCGCGCTGCCGCTGCTGCTCGGCCTGGTCGAGGACAAGGTCATCACGCTGGAGCGCGCGGTGTACTTGCTGACGGCCGGGCCGGCGCAGATCTTCGCCTTCCCGGAGGCCTTCGGCACCCTGATCGAGGGCGTGGTCGCCGACGTCACCATCATCGATCCCGCGGCGGGCTGGACGGTGCAGCGCGAGGCGCTGCTGTCCAAGAGCAAGAACACGCCATTTCATGGCCGCGCGGTGCGCGGGCGCGTCAAGGCCACGCTGGTGGGCGGGCGCATCGCGTACGACGGCTCCGGCGAGCTGGCACAGCCGGGCGAAGGGAAGGGCTAGGCCCATGAGCACGACTGCTGCGGCGCTGGCGCTGGAGGACGGCACCATCTACACCGGCGAGGGCTTCGGCGCGCTGGGCCCCGGTGGCGACGCCGAGGGCGAGGTGGTCTTCAACACCGCGATGGCCGGCTATCAGGAGATCCTGACCGACCCGTCGTACCGCGGGCAGATCGTGGCCATGACGGCGCCGCAGATCGGCAACACCGGGGTCAACCCCGAGGACTTCGAGAGCGGGCGCGCCTGGTGCGCCGGCTTCATCGTGCGCGATCCGTCGCCGCTGGTGTCGAACTGGCGCGCCAGCGGCTCGCTGGGCGACTTCCTGCGCGCGCAGGGCGTGTTCGGGCTGGGCGGGATCGACACCCGGGCGCTGACGCGCAAGCTGCGCATCTCGGGCTCGCTGCGCGGCCTGCTGACCACGGCGGTGCCGAGGTCCGAGGCCGAGGCGCGGGCGCTGGCGGCGCGCGCGGCGGCGGTGCCCTCGCTGGAGGGGCGCGATCTCGTCAAGGAGGTCACCTGCGACAAGAGCTACGGCTGGGACGCCCCGAGCTGGCGCAACCCCGGGGCGCCGGCCGCGACGGTGCACGTGGTGGCCTACGATTTCGGCATCAAGCAGAACATCCTGCGCCGCCTGCGTGACGAGGGCTGCAAGGTCACCGTGGTGCCCGCGCGCACCCCGGCCGCCGACGTGCTGGCGCTGCGCCCCGACGGCGTCTTCCTGTCCAACGGGCCCGCTGATCCCGCCGCGGTGACCTATGGCATCGAGGCCACGCGCGAGATCCTCGCCACCGACATCCCGCTGTTCGGGATCTGCCTGGGCCACCAGATCCTCGGGCTGGCGCTGGGCGGACGCACCTTCAAGCTCAAGTTCGGCCACCACGGCGGCAACCAGCCGGTGCGCGACGAGACCTCGGGCAAGGTCGAGATCACCTCGCAGAACCACGGCTTCTGTGTCGACATGGACTCGCTGGCCGGCAAGGCCGAGCTGACCCACGTCAACCTCAACGACCGCACCGTCGAGGGCATGCAGGTGCCCGGGCGCGACGTCTTCTCGGTGCAGTACCACCCCGAGGCCAGCCCGGGGCCGCACGACGCCTCGTACCTGTTCGGCCGTTTCCTCGCCGCGGTTCGCCGGCGTGCCGGGGCCACCCCCGCGGCGCCCCGAGCCCGGGATTGACCCAGGCCCTGGCCATGGTGGGCGACGCACCGGCCGAGATCGCGCACGCCGAGCTCGGTGCGGCCATCGACGCCGTGGTGGCGCTGTGCTCGCGCGGGGAGCACGCCGCCGAGGTGCTGCGCGCCAAGACCGAGCTGGAGGCGCGCCAGGGCCAGCTGTTCGAGGACGACGCGCTGTACGAGCCGCGCATGAGCGCCTTCCTGGAGTGGTACGCGGTCGAGCGGCCGCTGTCGGCCGAGGTGCCGGGGGCCGGCGCGGCGCCGGTGGTGTGGGCGCGCGCGCAGGGGCTGCCGGGGGTCGAGGACGACGTGCTGGCGGCGCTGGCGGGCAGCCAGCGCTCGCTGTTCCGCATGCTGGAGACGCGGCCGGCCTCGGTGCTGCTGGAGGATCTGATCGGCGGCGGGCTGTGGGAGGTCGACGAGCGGCGCAAGATCGCGGGCCTCGGCGAGGGCGACCTGTTCGAGGCGCGCCTGTATGGCGTGCGCGGGCGCGTGGTGTTCGGGCGCGACTTCCTGACCCACCCGCTGGAGGCCGAGGCGGCCATCGTGGAGCTGTGCACGCGCGCCGGGCGCGGCGACGCGGCGGCGCGCCTCGGGGCCTGTGACAAGCTGGCGGCGCTGCGCGTCAAGGCGGAGCGCTATCGCAACCTGCCGGCGGCGCGCCTGTATGCCGGCGAGGCGGGCACGTGGCGCTGACCCGGGGCGGCTGGGCCGGGCTGGCGGGGGCGCTGCTGGTGCTGGGCGCGGCCGGGGTGGCGCGCGCGCAGCACGTGGTCGACTTCACGGTCGAGCGCTACCAGCCGTCGTCGATGCCGGAGCCGTACTTCCACCTGCAGGGCACCGCGGTGCTGCCGAAGAAGGCGTGGACGGTGGGCGTCGCCGGGTCGTGGGCGTACCGCCCGCTGGTGGTGCGCGACCGGCGCCAGGACAAGGAGCTGTCGGTCCCGGTCGAGCAGCGCTACGGCGTCGACCTGCTGGGCGCCTACGGCGTGACCAAGGCGCTGTCGGTCGGCGTCGCGGTGCCGGTCACGGTGTTCCAGAGCGGCGACCGCGTGGCCGGCATCATGGTCAACGACGAGCGCGCGCTGGCGGCGGCGGCCATGGGCGACCCGCGCGTGGAGCTCAAGGCGCTGGTCGGCAAGGCCGAGGGCTTCCGGCCGCGCGGCGCGTTCGGGCTGACGGTGACGCTGCCGCTGGGCGACTCGACCGAGTTCGCGGGCGAGGCCGGCGTGGTCATCGAGCCGCGCGTCCTGGTCGACTTCGTGCGGCCGCGCTGGGCGCTGGCGCTCAACGTGGGGGCGCGCCTGCGCACCCAGGAGGCGCAGTTCTTCGACGAGCCCATCCGCAACGAGCTGTGGGCCGGCCTGGGCGCACGCCAGGCCGTCAGCATGCTGGGCGGCGGCGCGCTGGCGCGGCGGATCTGGCTGACCGGGGAGCTGGTCGGCGTCATCGCCAGCGAGGGCGGGCCGACCCCGGTCGAGCTGCGCGGCGGAGTCCGCGTGGCCTGGGCGCACCGGCTCGAGGTCGGGCTCGGGCTGGGCGTCGGCATGACGGCGGACATCGGGTCGCCGGCGCTGCGCGCCATGCTGGACGTGCGCTGGGGCGGCGCGGCCAAGGACAGCGACCGCGATGGCACCGGGGACGTCTGTGATCCGTGCGTGTTCGAGGCCGAGGATCTCGACGGCTACATGGACGGCGACGGCTGCCCCGATCGTGACAACGACGGCGACGAGCTGCCCGACGTCGAGGATCAGTGTCCCAACCAGGCCGAGGACATGGACGGCAACAAGGACATGGACGGCTGCCCGGACCCCGACGATGACGGCGACGGCATCGACGACAAGGTCGACAGCTGCCCCAACCAGGCCGAGGACGTCGACGGCTGGCGCGACGAGGACGGCTGCCCCGACAACGACAACGACGGCGACGGCATCTCCGACCCGCTGGATGGCTGCCCCACGGTGGCCGAGCCCAAGGATGGCGTCGAGGACGCCGACGGCTGCCCGCCGTGATGACGGTGGCAGCGCCAGCGTCGGTGGCGTCCGTCGCGTCCGTGGCATAGTACGGCCATGGCTGTGAGCGACGCGCCGCGAGAGAAGGCCTTGCCCGGGGAGCCATGGCGGCCGCTGGCCGGGCGCACGGTGGTGCTGGGCGTCTCGGGCGGGATCGCGGCCTACAAAGCGGCCGAGCTGGTGCGCCTGCTCACCGGCGAGGGCGCCCGGGTGCGCTGCGTGATGACGGCGGCGGCGCGCGAGTTCATCGGGCCGCTGACCCTGCAGACGCTGTCGGGGGCGCCGGTCGCGACCGAGCTGTTCGACCTCACGCAGGAGTCGGAGATCGGCCACATCAAGCTGGCCGACGACGCCGACCTGGTGCTGGTGGCGCCCGCGACCGCGGATCTCATCGCGCGCATGGCGGCCGGCATGGCCGACGATCTGCTGACCACGGTGATGCTGGCCACGCGCGCGCCGGTGCTGCTGGCGCCGGCCATGAACGTCAACATGTGGTCGCACCCGCTGGTCGAGGCCAACGTGGAGCGCCTGGTGGGGACGCGGCGCGTGCTGATGGTGGGGCCGGGTGCGGGCTTCCTGGCCTGTGGCTGGGTCGGCCCCGGGCGCATGGCGGAGCCGGCGGCCATCGTGGAGGCGGCGCGGCGCGCGCTGACGCGGCAGGATCTGGCCGGGCGCAAGGTGGTGGTGACCGCGGGGCCGACCGCGGAGGCCATCGATCCGGTGCGCTTCATCGGCAACCGGTCGAGCGGCAAGATGGGCTTCGCGCTGGCGGCGGCGGCGGCGGCGCGCGGGGCCGAGGTCACGCTGATCGCGGGCCCGGTGGCGCTGGTGGCGCCGTTCGGGGTCACGCGGGTCGACGTCGAGGACGCGCGCGCGATGCAGCGCGAGGTGATGGCGCGCGAGGGTGGCGCGGACGTCCTGGTGATGGCCGCCGCGGTGGCCGACTACCGGGTCGAGGCCGAGGCGGCGCGCAAGCTGACCAAGGAGGAGCTGGGCGCCGAGCTGGGGCTGAAGCTGACGGCCAACCCGGACATCCTGGCCGGGGTCGGGCTGGCGCGGGCCGAGCGGGCGCGAGCGCGTCCGCTGCTGGTGGGCTTCGCGGCGGAGACGCCGAGCGCGGGCAGCAGCGGCGAGGCGCGCGACGCCGAGCTGGTGGCGCGGGCGCGCGGCAAGCTGGAGCGCAAGCGCTGCGACCTGGTGGTGGCCAACGACGTGTCGACCGAGGGTGTCGGCTTCGGCGGCGACGAGAGCCGGCTGCTGGTGGTGGGCAAGGACAAGGACGCGGTGGAGGTGCTGGCGCCGGGGAGCAAGGCGGCGCTGGCGCACGGGGTTTGGGACCAGATCGTCAAGGTGCTGCCGTGAGTGATGTCGGGGATGTCGCGGCGGGCCTGCGGACACATCTGCAGTGGCTGGAGAAGTTCGGGGTCACCGGGGTGCCGAGGGGGGGGCGGAGGGAGAGGCCCGGATCGGGCACGGGCACGGGCACGGGCACGGGCACGGGCACGGGTGCGGGTGCGGGTGCGGGTTCGGGTGCGCGTGGCGAGTCGCTGGGGTTGGTGCGGCTGGAGGCGGTGCGGACCGAGCTCGGCGATTGCACGCGGTGCAAGCTGTCGGGTGGTCGCAAGACCATCGTGTTCGGGGTCGGCAACCCCGACGCCAAGCTGGTCTTCGTCGGCGAGGCGCCCGGCTTTCACGAGGACGAGCAGGGCGAGCCCTTCGTCGGTGATGCCGGCGCGCTGCTGACCAAGATGATCATCGCCATGGGGCGCAAGCGCGAGGACGTCTACATCTGCAACATCATCAAGTGCCGCCCGCCCGGCAACCGCAACCCGGAGCCCGACGAGCTCGCCGCCTGCGAGCCCTTCCTGCGCCAGCAGCTGGGCGCCATCCGGCCGCGCGCCATCGTCGCGCTGGGCAAGTTCGCGGCCCAGGCCCTGCTGCGCACCGACGCCTCCATCAGCACCCTGCGCGGCCACTTCCACGAGTACCAGGGCATCCCGCTGATGCCGACCTATCACCCCGCGTACCTTCTGCGCACGCCGACCGCCAAGCGCATGGTGTGGGACGACCTGCAGCTGGTCATGAAGCACCTCGCCGATCTCGGCGTCTGACGCCTGACCGCCTGGCGCGCGCTCAGCCGTGCAGCGAGCGCAGCGCCTTCAGCACCAGCACCGCGGCGCCCCCGAACAGCCCGCACAGCGCCAGCGCCCCCAGGGCGAACATGGCCCTGCGGGTGCGCAGGCGGGCGCTGCCGTCGGCCAGGCTGTGCACCGCCGCGCGCAGGCGCTGCGACGCCTCGGAGGCCTCGGCGCGCGCCGCGCTGACCGCGAGGTTGTCAGCCTGACAATAAGAACAGGTGGCTGACAGCGCCCCCGCAGGGAGTTGCAGCGGAGCACCACAGTGACGGCAGGTGGCCGGCCCGCCCGCGCGCGCCGGCGGCGCGGCGGCCAGCGCCGCGCGCACACCCTCCACCGAGGCCCCGACCGCCGCCGCCCACAGCCACAGCGCCGCGCCCGGCACCACCGCAGGCAGGGTGGCCACCGCGCAGATCTCGGCGGCGCCCAGAGCGGGCTTCACCAGGAGGGCGACCAGCACGCTGGCCAGCGGCGGCAGCAGCACCACCAGCGCCATGCCCAGGCTGCGGGCCCAGCGCGGCGGCGGGCCGCCCAGGGCGCGCCACAGCGGCTCGGCAGCGCGGCGGGCGGCGTCGGCGGCGCGGCTGGCCTCGGCCAGGCGTACATAGGCCTCGGGGATCGCCACCGGGGCCGCGCACGAGGGGCAGGCCACGCTGGCGTCGGTGCTCAGCGGCACCGGGGCGGCGCAGCTCGGGCAGCTCAGCAGCTCGAGGCGCGCGGGCTGGCTCACCGGCCACCACGCGTCGGCGCAGGCGTGGCGGCGCCCGGCTTCGCGACCACCTTGCCGCGATCGCGCGCCGCCACTGTGATGTCGATGGCGGCCAGCCCGAGGCCGACCCCGAGCACCGCGAGGGTCACGAACAGCGTCACCCCATCCTTCACGCCCTTGCCGGCGCGCCTGCCCGCGCCGCCGTCGCCGCCAGTGCCACGCCCGGGTCGGTCGCGGCGCTGCTTGCCGGTGCCGCCGCCGCTGCCGCCGCGAGCCGCGAAGTACAGCCGTGGGATCGCGGGCAGCAGCCCGAACACGACCCCGCTGGCCATCAGGAACAGCCCCTCCAGGGCCCAGTTCAGCTCGCCCTCGCGCGCGCCCTTGCGGAACAGCAATAGCCCGAAGTACGCCGCCGCGGCCAGCAGCGCCAGCGCCATGACCCCGCGCAGGCCATCACCGTCGCGCCCGTGACCCGGCGGCACCCGCCCGGTCAGCATGCCCAGCCAGCCCTCGGCCATCTGGCTGGTGGTGGCGCGCACCGCCACGAAGACCATGGCCAGGCCCAGCCCGGTCGCCGCCAGCGCCAGCCCGAACGCGATCGGCGCCTGCCACACCTCGCTGGTCTCCGACACCGCCAGGCCGAAGAAGATCTTGATCAGCATGAGGCCCAGCAGCAGGGCCGCCATCGCCAGCAGGTTGGTGCCGAGCTCCTTCAGGGCCCCGAGCAGCGCTGCCATGCCACCTCCGTCCTGACGTTACCGTAGTAGCATCGCCTGGTGCGGGCCGAGTGGTTCGACGAGATCGTGCGCAAACTCTGCGCGAAGGTGGTGGAGACCGATCGCGCCAAGCAGATCGGGCGCCACTATGTGTCGCGCTTCCTGGTCGCCGACGTGGCCGGCCAGCGGGTGTCGGGTGGGCTGGTCGATGATCCCGGGCTGCGCACCGAGGTCGGCGCGACGGCGGGCAACGCCCCCGACCTGGTGCAGCTGGCCGCCGTCGGTGGTCACACCCCGCTGACCATCACACTGGAGCCCACCCGTGAGGCGCTGCTGCTGCGCAAGCCGCGCGGGCCGCTGCCGCCGTTCGAGCAGGCCGTGGTCGCGAGCTGCCTCGACGCCACCCTGCCCGGCGCCTGGCGCGACCCCGCCATCGATCAGGCCGTGCTGGCGTCGGAGGATTTTCGCTATGTGATCGACCTCGAGCGCACCACCGCCGAGCCCATCGGCCCGGCCTGGGCGCGCGAGCCTGCGCACTGGCTGGCCGCCTACCGCGCCACCGCGCTGCTGGCCTCGCGCGCGACCCAGCTGGCGGCGCGCTGGCACGAGGTCGCGCAGGCGCTGGGCGGGCTGGCCACCGATGTCGATGGCGTGTGGACCCTGGACGGTCGCTCGCGGCTGACGGTTCAGGTTGGCCCGGTCGAGATCTTGCTGCAGCCCGAGTGTGTGGCGGCACCGACCTATCGGGTCTACACGCGCGCGTCGGTGGCGCACCAGGACGCCGGGGCAGGGGACTTCACGCTCAAGACCCGGCGCATGCTGTACCTGCAGGAGCCGTTCGCGCCGCGCGGCGGCGCGTCCGATAGCGACCCGGGCGGCTTCGCGCTGCACGCTGATCGCCCGGGACCGGCGGCGAGCCTGCTCGACGAGCCCGACCTGCGCGCGGCGCTGCTGGCGGTCAGACCCGCGCGGGTCGAGGCCAGCGCGGGTCGCGTCACGGTGTGGGTCGACTGGCACGCGCCCGACGAGCAGCGCGTGCGCGCGGTGGCCGAGCTGACCGCACGCCTGGCCGGGGTCCAGCTCGGCCACGGCCAGCGCCAGGGGCCGTATCGCTGACGGTCAGCTTTTCGGCCGCAAGATGGCGGCGCTGTTCCAGTTCATGGCCACGCCGGGGTCCCGGGCGACGTCGTCCTCGTGGGTGGCGCCCAGCGCAGCGGCCAGCCGGGCGCCCAGCAGCCAGGCGATGGGCCAGCAGGCGCGGTTGTCGCCGTCGGCGGTGCCGAGCTGCATGCGCGCGGGTTCGCCCTCATCCCAGGGCGTCAGGATCAGCGCGACCCGGTAGTGGTCACCCTCCTCGGGCGGCTCGAGATCGTCGCGATAGCCGGCCACCACGCTGTCGAGCTGTGGATCGAGCGCCTGCACCAGGGCATCGACGGCCGTGGCGCGGAAGCTGAAGAAGCAGGTCACCGAGTCGTCATCGGCCTCGTCGGCGTCGGGGATGACGATGGCCTGGAGGTGCCCCGCGCTGGCCGCCACCACGGCGTCCGCTGCGGCACGGATGGCGTCCTCGTCGGGGCTCTCCCAGGGCAGCGCCCACCAGGTCTCCCAGGACATGGTGGGACGCTAGCACGCCGCGCCAGGGCACGCTCTGGCGTTGCCGCCCCAGTCCTGGTGCTGGCGCCATGTAGGCGCGCCACTCTTCGGGGACTTGAGGGTGGCACCGACCTCGCAAGAGCCGGGTGCATGTGCATCCAGTTCAGCGACGAGGAGTCGGTCCGGGAGGGCGACGTGGCTGGGAGCAAGTGGCTGCGGGTCAAGGGGCCGGCGAGCCACCCGGTGGGCGCGATGACCAGCCTGAGCGTCATCATCGGCGGCCAGCGCTACGATCTCGACGGCATGGTCGTCGAGGTCACCCGGAGCGACAGCCTGCTCTACATCACCAGGGCCAGCGCCGGCTGGGCCACCCGGGCCACGTCAGCGCAGCCGTAGCCGGCCGGCGAGAGCACGAGACCGAGACCGAGCACGAGCACGAGACTCGCTACGCGAGCGCGAGCTGGATGGCGCGTTCGACCGGCGAGGCCGCGGCGTCGCGGCGCAGCGGGTCGAGGGGTGCGCCGGGCAACAGGGGCGGTTGTGCGATGAAGCGTGGGGTGCATCCGCGGTGGGGCTGGGCGGAGTGGACCAGGAACGGATGGCACAGATAGACGGTGCCTGCGGGGCCGGTCGCCAGCGCTTCGGGTCGGTGGGCGGACTCTGCGAAGCCAGTGCTCGCGAGCTCGCCGATGCTGAGGCCGGCCTCGCCGTGGGGCGCCAGGCGTCGGGCGATGTCGAGGTGTGAACCCAGCCGCAGCCGGGTCGGGGCGTCCTCGGCGCTGACGTCGGAGAACAGGAACAGCATCAGCAGCGCACGGCCCTTCGAGGCGACGTTGGCGCGCCACTTCAGGAAGTCGGGCTCCTGCTCCCAGCCGAAGCTGGCGTCGATGTGCCAGCCACAGTCGCCGGGATCGTCGGCCGACGGGAAGCGGATCGGGAACGTCCCCAGGCCGTCCGGGGGCAACCAGCGCCCCGCCCCTACCAGCGCATCGTAGGCTGCGACCAGGCTTGGCGAGGCGGCGGCTTCGCGAAACCGTGGATGGAAGAGCCCGGCGACGCGAACCACCGGACGCGTCCAGGTCGACGGATCGTCCTCGCGACACCCGGTGGCCTGCCACAGGAGCCCGCGGCAGTCGTCGGCCACCTCGCGCGGGAAGGCCCCGTCCACACGGAGCACACCATCGCGAACGAACTGCTCGATCTCGGCTTCAGTCAGCACGAGCACGAGCACGAGCACGAGCACGAGTACGAGCAC
>JBGASF010000079.1:0-36474 GCA_044229835.1 Polyangia bacterium
CAGCCGCTCCACGCGCGGGCGTACCGCCAGGTCGCCCTCGGCGGCGTCGCCCTCGCCCTCGGCGCCGCCGGGGCCGGCGATGATGCGCGGTGACAGGTCGGCGGCGGAGATGAGCTCGCCGCTGGCCATCACGGCGGCGCGGCGCAGCTCGTTCTCGAGCTCGCGCACGTTGCCGGGCCAGTGGTAGGCGGCCAGGCGGCGCAGGGCGTCGCGGGCCAGGCGGCGCGGTGGGCCGTCGCCGGCGTGCTTGCGCAGGAAGTGCTCACACAGGAGCGGCACGTCCTCGAGGCGCTCGCGCAGCGCGGGCACGTCGATGCGCACCACGTTGACGCGGTAGAACAGGTCGGCGCGGAAGTGGCCGTCCTCGACCAGGCGCGCGAGGTCCTTGTTGGAGGCGGCGACGATGCGCACGTCGACATGGCGTCCGCGCTCGGCGCCGACGCGGCGGACCTCGCCGTCCTGCAGCACGCGCAGGAGCTTGGTCTGCAGCTGGGGTGACATCTCACCGATCTCGTCGAGCAGCAGGGTGCCGCCGTCGGCGACCTCGAACAGGCCGCGCCGCTCGCGATCGGCGCCGGTGTAGGCGCCGCGCACCACGCCGAACAGCTCGCTCTCGAGCAGGGTCTCGGTGATGGCGCCGCAGTTGGCGGCCACGAAGGCGGCGCCGCGGCGCGGGCCGTTGGCGTGCAGCGCGCGCGCCACCAGCTCCTTGCCGGTGCCGCTCTCGCCCTGGATGAGGACGGGCACGTCGGACGCGGTGGCGCGATCGAGCACGCGCTTGAGCTCGCGCAGCGCGGGCGAGGCGCCGATCAGGCTGGAGTAGTCGTAGCGCGAGGTGAAGTCGTCGCGGCTGGCGCTGAGCTCGACGCGCATCGAGCTCAGCTCGACCGCCTGGCGCTCGAGCTCGGCCTCGAGGCGGCGGTTGAGCTCGGCCAGCTCGCGGCGCTGGCTGTCGGCCTCGCGGGCGTGCTCGGCGTGGGCCAGCGCGAGGGCGGCCTGATCGGCGATGTCGAGCACCAGCTGCACGTCGTCGTCCCGGAAGGCGCCCTTGCGCAGGCGATGATCGACGTAGAGCGCGCCGACCAGGCGACCGCGCACGCTGAGCGGGACCGCCAGCACCGAGCGCAGGTGCAGCGCGGCCACGCTGCGCGCGCCGGCCCAGCGCTCGTCGAGCTCGGCGTCGACGGCCACGATGGGAGCGCCCCCGCTGGCGGCGCGCTCGGCGATGGAGCGTGACAGCGCCAGCTCCTCGCCGCCGAGATCGGCGCGCGCGGTCAGCTCGGCGGGGCTGCCCTCGGCGACCACGCGGCCCTGGTCGAGGATGAGCAGGCGGTCGGCGCTCTCGGCCTCGATGGGATCGTGCGTGGTCAGGAGGATGGTCAGCGCGCGCTCGGCGCGCAGCTCGCCGAGGTGGCGCCACAGCCGGCGCGCCGAGGCCAGATCCAGCCCCTGGGTCGGCTCGTCCATGATGAGCAGCTCGGGCTCGTGCAAGAGCACCCGGGCCAGCTCCAGGCGCCGCCGCATGCCGCCGGAGTACTTCTCGACCTTGTCGCGGGCGCGCTCGCCGAGCTCGGTCAGCGCCAGCGCGCGCTCGATGCGCTCGCGCGCCAGGCTGCGCGGCACGCCATACAGCGATGCCCCGAGCTGCAGGTTCTCGCGCCCCGATAGCTTGAGGTCGAGGCTGGGCTGCTGGAACACCACGCCGAGGCGGGCCCGGTAGGCGCGCGAGCGTGGATCGACCGGCTGGCCGCCCGCCAGCAGCGCGCCGGTGCGCGGCGCCAGCAGGCCCGACAGGATCCCGAACAGGGTCGACTTGCCGGCGCCGTTGGGCCCCAGCAGGCCGAAGATCTCGCCGCGCCGTACCGCGAACGAGACGTCATTCAGCACCGCCCGCGCGCCGTAGCTGTAGCCGACACCGCGCGCCTCGAGGACGACGTCCGCCATCAGCCCAGCGAGTGCGGCGCCATCAGCGCCACGAACAGCAGCGTCAGGTACAGCAGCGAGACGCCGAACAGCTGGCGCGCCCAGCGGTCGCCCGGCGCGCGCGCGAACACGCCATAGGCGGCGCAGCCCACGAACAGCGCGCCCAGCACGATGGCCGCGAGCAGATAGACCAGACCCGCCACACCCAGCGGGTACAGCAGCACCGAGACCCCGGCCAGCATCACCGCGGTCACCAGCGCGTGCACGCGCGCGGCGGCGTCGCCCTTGACCACGGGCAGGATGCGGATGCCGGCGCGGGCATAGTCGGCCTTGCGGAACAGCGCGATGGCGATGAAGTGCGGCAGCTGCCACAGGAACAGGATGCCGAACAGCACCAGCCCGGGCGCGTCGATGCGCCCGGTGGCCGCGGCCCAGCCCAGCAGCGGCGGGATGGCGCCCGGGATGGCGCCGACGTGCAGCGCCCACGGCGACAGCCGCTTCATCGGCGTGTACACCAGCACGTAGGACAGCAGGGCGAACACGCCCAGCAGCCCGGCCCAGCCGTTGACGGTGAAGGTCAAGAGCGGCGCGCCCACGGCGGCCTCGAGGATGCCGGTCAGCAGCGCGACGCCCGGGGCCATGCGCCCCGCCGGCAGCGGACGTCGCGCGGTGCGCGTCATCAGGCGGTCACTGCTGCGCTCCAGCCACATGTTGAGGGTGTTGGCGCTGGCCACCAGCAGGGCGGTGCCGGCCAGGGTCAGCATCAGCTGGGCGAAGTGGACCGCGCCGGGCGCCAGCACGAAGCCACCGGCGGCGGTCAGGACGGCCATCAGGGTGATCTGCGGCTTGCCGAGGGTGAGGATGTCGCCGATGGGCGAGCGCGGCTCGGCGGTGGCGCTGGCAGTGGCGGGCGCGTCGTCGACCGTGGAGGCCCCCGAGACCCCGGCGACCCCGGCGACCTCGGGCACGGCCGGGCTGACCTCGCTGACGGGCGCCGCGCTCATCGCGCGCTCCCCGCCAGGGTGCCGTGGGCGTCGTCGCTGTCAGGCCCAGCGGACTCGGCCGCCGGGGCGGTGGCGCGCTGGGCCGCGGTCACCGGCGACGCGGTCCAGAACATCCACACGTGCAGCGCGAACAGCAGCGCCGCGCCGCCCAGGTGCGCGGTCACGATCGACAGCGGCAGCTCGAAGTACACGTTGAGCACGCCCAGCGTGACCTGGGTCAGCACCAGCAGCGGGGCCAGCACGGCCAGGCGCGCCAGCCGCGCGTGGCCGACCTTGCGCGCGCGCCGGTAGACCTGGACCGCCACGCTGATCACCACCAGCGCGACGATGACGCCGAAGATGCGGTGCGCCATGTGGATGCGCGCCGAGGGGTGCAGCTGGGTCGGCCACAGCGAGTCACCGCACAAGGGCAGCTCGCGGCACGCCGAGGCCGACTTGGTGTGGCGCACGATCCCGCCGAGCAGGATCTGGGCGATGACCAGCACGCCGGCCACGGAGATCCAGCGGCGTTCGGCGCCGGAGGGGAACAGGTCTCCTCGAAGCTTCGCTTCGAGGGGCCTGGCCGGGGCTGCCGCAGGGGACAGGTGCCACGCGATGGTCAGCACCAGCGCGAAGAAGAACATCGAGTTCACGAGGTGCGTCAGCGTCACGATCATCGGCAGCTTGAGCAGCACGGTGACGCCGCCCAGCGCGCCCTGGGCCAGCACCAGCGGCAGCGCGATCTTGGTCAGCAGCCGGATCCGCCCCGCCTCGGGCGTGCCGGGGCGGCGCGCCCGCAGCACCAGCCAGGTCATGATGATGGTCAGCACGCCGACCGCGGTGGCCAGCAGCCGGTGCGAGTGCTCGTACAAGATCCCCCCCTTCATGTCGGGGAAGGCGCTGCCGTAGCACAGGGGCCAGTCGGGGCAGGCCAGGCTCGACCCCGTCGGGTTGACCAGACCGCCCACCAGGAGCAGCAGGAAGACGGCGACTGCGGTCGCCTGCGTGAACCGGTACTCCCTCATGAGCGGGTGCAGTAGTAACCAGAAATCGCGTCGGACGGCAAGGGTTTAGACGAGGTGAGCAGGGGCGGGGCGTGATGCTCGGGAGGGCCGATGGGTTGCACGGAGAAACCGGAGCCGGAGCCGGACGAGTCCTCGAGTAAGTCCGGTCCTCCGGACCGGACTTACTTCGAGTACTCGAACTTCGCTTCCACAGCCTTGTCGGCCGCGACCTCGACCTCGACGGTCTTCTTGCCCAGGGTCTCGTGCCAGGCCTCGATGGTGTACTTGCCGGCGGGCACGCCCTCGATCTTGAAGCTGCCGTCGTCGCCGGTCACCGCCGCGAAGGGGTGGCTCGAGACCACGACGTACGCGGTCATCCACGGGTGCACGTCGCACTTGAGCAGCAGGGCGCCGCCCTCCTCGGGGACCTGCAGATCGGCGGGCGGCGAGCCCGGCGGCTGCGAGATGTTGTCGAGGCCGGACTGCGCGTCACCCTCGCCCTGGTACGAGTGCACGTTGTGCATGATGGTGGTGTCGCTGGAGTGGGCCTCGATCTTCTGGCCCAGGACCGCGGTGGTGACGTGCGGGTGGTACTGGCAGCCCTTCTGGTCGACGATCACAGGGGTGCTGGGGCCGGGGACCTTCATGTCGCTGACCACGCGGACGACGACGTTCTTGACCGTCTTGTTGGCGTTCACGATCAGGGTCTCGTCGGGGATGCTGGTGCCGCACACAGCCGGATCCTTGTCCGGGGTGGTGGGCTTGCCGGCCGGGGCGGTGCCGGTGAAGGTGACCGAGCCGGTGATGCTGCCCTTGCCGCCGGCGGGGGCGGTGGGGGTCGGATCGGCGCTGGCGCTGGGGCTGGCGCTGGCGCTGGGGCTGTCGGTCTCGTCCGGCGGCGGCTCCTGCGTCTTCTTCTTCTTGCAACCAGCCACGGCCAAGGCAGCGGCGGCAACCATCGAGGCAGTCAGCAATGCGCGGTTCCGGATCATCGTCTCCTCCACAGAGAGAGCGACCTGTCCATGCGGCAGATCGTCGCAGGGTTCGTAGCAACCTGGTTACAGGGTGTCAAGCGAACGGATTGCGCGATTTCTGAGGTCGATTCGCGGATCCGCACGCGGCGCTGAGATGCCAGCGCCGGCTCAGGCGTCTCGCGGCGCCTTGGCGCGCCTGCGCAGCAGCTCGCGGTTGTAGCCCGCGATGACGTCGGCGTGGCCCACGAAGCCCAGCACCTTGCGCGGGCGCAGCGGGTCGGTCACCGGCAGCCGGTCGGTGCCCGACTCCAGGTAGCGCGCCAGCGCCCGGCGCAGCGAGTCGGTCGGGCTGAGCACGATGGGCCGCCGCATGGCGTCGCCGACCACGCCGACCGCCAGCACCTCCTGATCCGAGATGACCTCGCGCAGGTCGTCGAGCGACACCACGCCGACCAGGTCGCCGGCCTGATCGACCACCGCGAAGTGCGACTCGGCGGACTTCGAGACCGTCTCGAGGAAGTCGGTCAAGGGCAGGTCGGCGCGCACCGGCGCCACCTCGGCCGGGGTCAGCACGTCGCCGACGCGCAGCTGTTCGAGGATGTCGATGGTGAAGTCCTCGAGGTGCGCGGGCGAGTCCTGCGGGCCGCGGACCTGCTTCTCGTACAGCGAGTGGCGCCGGAGCAGCGCGAAGGTGATGGCCTCGCTGAGCATCAGCGGCACCAGCAGGTCGTACGACCCGGTCAGCTCGCTGACCATGATGAGCGACGAGATGGGCACGTGGGCCACGCCGCCGAAGAAGGCCGCCATGCCGACCAGCACGAAGGCGCCGGGATCGGGGCACACCGAGGGCGCCAGCTCGTGGAAGGCCTCGCCGAAGCCGCCGCCGATGAGGCCGCCGATGACGATCGACGGCCCGAAGATCCCGCCCGAGCCGCCCGAGCTGACCGTCAGCGAGGTCGCCACCATCTTGGCCAGCGCGATCCCGAACAGCAGGCCGGCGCCGCGCCAGGCGTGGGGCAGGAGATCGCGCGTCGGCAGCAGCGCCTCCTGGACCCAGCCATAGCCGCCGCCGAGGACCTCGGGCAGCGCCAGCCCGAGGCCGCCCAGCAGGAGGCCCCCGAGCACCGGCTTGGCCCAGCCCGGCAGCTTCATGGGCGCGAAGATGCGGCGCTGGGTGCGATAGAAGATCGAGATCCACAGCAGCCCCAGCGCGGCGCAGCCGACCGCCATCACGCCGTAGAAGGGCAGCTGCCCGGGGTGGAAGGCGTAGCCCCCCGGCGCGGTCTGGAACAGGTGCGCGGTGCCGAAGAACGAGGTGAACACCGAGTATGCGGTGACCGAGGAGATGACGCAGGGGAAGAAGCCCTCGCCCTCGATCTCGTCGCGGTACAGCACCTCGACGCAGAAGATGGCGGCGCCCAGCGGGATGCGGAAGATGGCGCCGATGCCGCCGGCGGCGCCGGCCAGCAGCAGCAGGCGGCGCTCGCGGTCGCTGAGGCGGAGGAGCTGCGCCAGGTAGGAGCCGAAGCCGCCCGCGATCTGCGAGATGGGCCCCTCGCGGCCGGCGCTGCCGCCGAAGGAGATGGTGAACAGCGAGGCCGCGGCCTTGACCAGCGGCACGTGCGGGCGCACCCGGCCACCATGGTTATGGTAGGCGTCGATCATGGCGTCGGTGCCGTGGCCGGCCGCCTCGGGCGCGAAGAAGTGGGTCAGAAGGCCCGCGCCCAGGCCGCCCAGCGCGGGCAGCAGGGCCAGCAGCCACAGGCGCGACGCTCCGGTGCTGGCGACGGCGTCGGCGCCGCTGGCGCCCGCGCTGGGAGGGTGGAAGCCGGCCAGGCGGCCGAGCAGCAGGCTCTCCAGGCGTTCGAGGCCGAAGTAGAAGCCGGCGGCGACCAGGCCGGCGACCGCGCCGGTGACGCCGGCCAGGATGATCCAGCGCCACAGGTGGCCGAGCTCGAGCTCGCCGGCGGCGCGGCGCATGCGACGGAAGCTGGGAAAGAAGCCGCTGGAGTGGACGCCGGTGGCGGTGGCCTGTCGCTGGCCGGACGGTCGCGGGGTCAGGGTGGGCTGGCGCTGGCCGGGCGGGCGTGGTGGTGGGGTGGGCTGCCGCGGCGGCATCAGCGCGGCGCGAGGACCGGGCGCACATCCTCGTGCAGGTTGACGCCGAGGACGCGGGGCAGATCGCGGTCACCCGAGAAGCGCAGCACCGAGATGGAGCCCGGCTGCACGGTCAGCCGGTGGTAGCTGGCCACGTGCATGCCGAGGTAGTGCGCCAGCAAGAGGCGGATCGGCGCCGCGTGCGAGACCACCAGGATGCACGAGCCGGTGGGGTTGTCGCCCAGCGCCTGCTCGACCGAGCGCACCGCGCGGGTCTGCGCCGAGATCAGGCTGTCGCCGCCGCCGGGGATGCTCTCGGCCAGCGGGTCGGCCAGGAACTTCCGGTACTCGGGCGAGTCGGCGATGTCCGCCCAGGACTTGCCCTCCCACATGCCGGGGTTGAGATCGGTCAGGCGGGGATCGCGCGCGACCTCGAGATCGAACTGGCCGGCCACGATCTCGGCGGTCTGCACCGCGCGCACCAGCGGCGAGGTCAGGATCTCGGCGATGGGGAGATCGCGCAGCGCCTTGGCGGCGGCGTGCGACTGGTTGATGCCATCGGCGTTGAGCCCGATGTCGCGGTGGCCGAGCAGCCGACCCTCGCGGTGCCAGTCGGTGACGCCGTGGCGGATCAGCAGGACGGTCGTTTGCACTGCAACGATTGTAGTGGAAATCACGGGGTGTTTCTAGCGACGCGCTGGGCGTGGCCGGGGTGGGCGTGGTTTTGTGGTTGACCCGACACGGTGGCGATGGATGATCGCGCGCATGTCGCGACGGCTGGGGCTCCACGCCCGCTTGGGCATGCTGGTGGCGGTGGCGGGCGCGCTGGGTGGGCGCGTGGTCGCTGCGGCGCCGGCCGGTCCGGTGGCGCGGACGCCGGCAGGGGGCGACTCCGGGCTGCCGGCGGGGCCCGCGGGCGCGGTGGATGCTGGCCTCGGCAAGCTGCTGGCGGCCGAGCAGCGTCCGGCCGATGCCGTGCTGCGCGTCGCGGTGGCGCCGCGGCGGGTGGCGGGCGGCGCCGGGCGTGCGGTCGCGCTGGCCAGCGAGTGGGAGAAGCCCGCGCTGCTGGCGGCCGAGGTCGACGGACGCTGGAGCAGCGTGGCCATCGGTCGCAACGTCGACGTCACCACGCTGGAGCTGCGCGATCTGACCGGGGACGGCGTGCCCGAGGTGCTGGCGCGGCTGGTGACCCGGGTGCGTCGCACCGAGCACGAGGTCACCCTGACGCACTTCGTGATCTACCAGGTCGGGGCGCGCGGCTTCGGGGCGACGCCGGTGTTCGACGAGCTGGAGCGGGTCGAGGAGGCGGCGCTGCCCGGCCACATCGGCGCGCTGTCGGGCGGCGCGACCTTCAGCATCGAGATCGTGCGCGGGCGCGGCAAGGCGGCGGCGACGGGGGTCAGCGAGCTCCTGGTGTCGCTGGTGCGGGATCGCCTCGATGACGAGCACGAGGCCTTCCAGCGCCGCGGCACGCCGCGGCGGCCGGCCACGCTGGCGGGGCGCTTCGTCTGGGACGGCAAGCGCTTCGTGAGGCGGGCGCTGCCGGGGGGCTGCTCGGCGGACCCCGCACCCGGTGCGGCTACGCCTCCTCCGGCGTAGCCGAACCGCATGTAGCCATTCGCGAACGTGCCGGTGTCGTGCGGGTTGTCGACATCGGTGCGCTCGCCCAGCGCGAGGTTGCGGCCGACGCCGGCGGCGATGGCGATGTTGAGGCCGCTGTCGAACATCCAGTGCCAGCCCAGCAGCATCTGCGGGCCGATGTTGGTCAGGTTGGGGTCGCCGGGCGAGTCGCCGTACTCGAGGTGGCGCACCACGAAGCCGGGCTCCAGGAAGGGGCCCTGGTAGGTGCGGCGGAAGTAGATCGGCAGGCCGGCGCCGAGCTCGACGCCCTGATCCTGGGTGTCGACGGGCTGGTAGTAGTTGGCGTCGACGCGCAGCGCGACGTTCCTGTGCATGCCGTAGCTCATCGAGACGCCGTACGAGCCCAGCATCCAGCCCAGCGGGTTGGTCGACACGATCCAGCGCTTGAACGAGTAGTGGTACTCGTTGTGCGAGCCGACCGGGATCGGGACGCCGTTGATCTGCGAGATGTCGGCGTCGAGCGGGTGGCCGGGCTCCTCGGCGTCCACCATGGCGGGGGCGCGGGTGGTCGGGGTCGCGGGCGGCACCTGGGCCCCGGCGGGGGCGGCCAGGGTGAGCACGGTGAAGGTGGCAGAAAACAGCGCTGAAATGGCCAGTCTCATGTCCGGGTGCTTCAGCAAGAACGCGGCCACCGGCGCGGCGTGCAGCACTTCGAGTGAATCACGTGACTTGCGGCGCGGGCCGGCGGTGCGAGGCCGACATCTCGATCAGGGGCCACGCGGCGCTACCAGAGGCCGATGACCAGCTTGCTGTCGATCCGCCTGCCGACCAGGCGATCGGCGGCGTCCAGCGGCAACACCAGGCCGGCGGCGACGTCGAGCATGATCCTGCGCGTGCGCACCACATGGACCCCGAGCGAGGCGTCGAGCAGGCTGTGCCGGCCCAGCGCGGTCTCGCTGACGGCGCCGGCGCCGACCGACCAGTACGGCAGCAGGAAGGGGCGCGCGCTGCGCTCGAAGCTGGCGTCGGCGGCGAACCGCCACAGGGTCATGCGCCGGCCGTCGTCGGGCGGCGCGGCTTCGGCGGAGGCGCCGGTGAGGTTGCTGCCGGTGCCCAGCACCGCGACGTCGAAGCCCAGGCTGCCCGAGCGGTGGCCGTTGGCCATCCAGCCCAGCATGGTCAGGCTGGCGCCGATCCCGCGCCAGGCCGGCCCCTTGGTGGGGTGGTAGCTGACCACGTTGAGGCCGGGCGCGAAGCCGACCCACCACTCGCGGTGGCGGACCGGCTCGCGCTGCGGCGAGGTCACGGTCGCGCTGGAGAGGTGGTCGCCATCGTCACTGGCGTCGTCGGAGTGCCAGCCGCAGGCGCGCGCGGGGCGCGCAGCGGCGAGCACCAGCAGCGGCGCGATGATCAGCATCACCGGGTGCGCACGACGCACCGCACGTGTCGGGACCGGAGCGCGTCGGCCCGGTGTCACCTGCTGCGAGATCCCCATGTTGCCTGCCTCCCGTGTGCTGGTCGGAGGACGGAGCAAGTGCAGGGCCGTGCGCGAGGTGACTGCCCGGGTGTGCCCGAGGTTGCCGCGGGGTGGAGCGGAACGGACCGGACAGGACCTCTGAGGACCGCTTCGCGGTCTCAGAGGTCCTGCACCAGCAGCGCCACGCGCACCAGCTCCGCCGGCGCGGGCGACGCGGTCAGCGGCAGGGTGCGGTCGAGCAGGTTGCGCGGCATCAGCATGATGGCGTGGGCGTCGCGCGACATCAGCAGGGTCTGCCAGGTCGCCAGCGCGGCGCGCGCCTCGGCGGTGGTCAGGCCGCGGTCCTCGAGGGCGCGCTCGAGCTCGCGGCGGAAGGCCGGCAGCTCCATGCCGCCCGAGGCGCCGAGGTCGACCGCCAGCTCGCTGTCGCCGGCGGGGATGCGGACCCGGCGCACGCGGCCGTCGACGCTGAGCCAGAGCAGGCGCTCCATGCCGGCGGCACGCACCACGACCTGGCTGGGCGACACGCCCTGGCGTGACACCGTGAACGGCGGGCTGACCTCGATGAGGCCCTGGTGGTGCAGGAAGCGCTCGCCGCTGCCGGCGGCGCCGGTCGAGAAGGCGCCCGGCGACAGGCGGCGCAGGGTGGCCCAGAAGTGATCACGATCGACGCGCGGCAAGCGCACGCGCGCGCTGACGGTGCCGGTCCAGGCCAGCAGCGGCTCGTCGGTCACCACCTGCGCGGCCGGCGTCCAGGCCAGCGGGGTGCCGCCCGGGTAGCGCGCGGTGACCTCGAGCGCGCTGTCGGCGGGGGCGCTGACGAAGATGAAGGCCTGCACCGGCGTGCGCGGGCGCTCGCGCTCGGCGGCGTTCTGCTGCTCGGTGCGCGGGCCGCCGGTCTCGGCGCGCTCGGTGCCGCTGCCGGCGCCCGCGGTGCTCTCGGGCAGCGGGCGCTCGGTCAGGGCGTCGGGGGGCGCGAGGTCGAGGGCGCGCTCGGCGGGGCGTGACGACAGCGCGGGCGGCGCCGGCAACGGACCGGCGGTGCCGCTGTAGAAGAGGGCGATCTCGTGCAGTGTGACCGGTGGCGCAGCGGCGGGGGCATCGGCGGGCTGGGCGCTGGCGACCGAGGTGATGAGGGCCGCGGCGAGCCAGAGCTTGCGGTGCGTCATGTCTCATTCGAGCCCCTGTGGGGGGATGCGGCAAGTTTCTGGCGGAGACGGAGCCGGACACGAGCCTCCCCGCGCTGCGCGTGGGGGGCTCGTGAGCCACTTTGCGCCGGCCCTGCCTCCACCTGATCGGAGGCCCACGATGCGACCTGTGATCCGCCTGCTCTCGCTGTGCACCGTCGTCACCCTCGGCGCCTGCACCCCCCACGAGGTCCACACCCCGATCCCGGCCGGCGGGGGCGAGACGTTCAACAGCTTCGATCAGGATCGCGAGGTCGCCCTCGACATCCTGTTCGTGATCGACGACTCCGGCTCGATGGAGGACGAGCAGGCCAGCCTGGCGGCGCGCTTCTCCGAGCTGAGCCGCGCGCTGGAGGCGCTGCCCGGCGGGCTACCCAGCGTCCACATCGGGGTGGTGTCCTCCAGCGTGGGCACCGCGCCGTTCTCGTCGTCGTCGTGCCCGGCCGACAACGACGACGGCCGCTTCCGCATCGGCGCGCGCAGCGGCTCGAGCTGCCAGCTCGACGCCGGCAGCCGCTTCCTGGTCGACGAGCGGCTGGCCGACGGCACGCGCAAGAAGAACTACCAGGGCGCGCTCGACCAGGTCTTCGCCTGCATGGCGCGCCTGGGCACCCAGGGCTGCCAGTTCGAGCAGCACCTCGAGGCCATGAAGCGCGCGCTGTCGCCCGGCCTCAACCCCGACTTCCTGCGCCCCGACTCCTACCTGGTCGTCATCGTGCTGGCCGACGAGGACGACTGCTCGGCGCGCGCCGGCGCCGGCCTGTTCGATCCCGACCCCGCGCTGGGCGGCCTCGACAGCTACCGCTGCTTCGAGCACGGCGTGGTGTGCAGCGAATCGCTGTCGCGGCAGAACCCCGGGGTCAAGACCGGGTGCCGCTCCAACGAGAGCTCGCCGCTCAGCGCCAGCGTGCAGGGCTATGTCGACTTCCTGCGCGGCCTCAAGGGCGACCGCGTCATCACCGCGGCCATCGTCGGCGGCGCGGTCAACGTGCGCAGCCAGGTGGTGGACGGCAACGCCGATCTGGCCTCGGTGTGCAGCGGCAACGGCCAGCGCACCGCGCGGCCCTCGGTGCGCCTGGCCCAGTTCATCGGCGCGTTCCAGGACGCCGGGGTGGTGACCTCGATCTGCGCCGACGACTTCACGCCGGCGCTGCGCGCCATCGCCGACGTCATCACGCGCAAGGTGGCCAGCCCCTGCGTCAAGGGCGAGGTGCTGCAGCTGCCGCCCGACGATCCGGTGGCGACCCCGGTCGAGGGCGCCGGCTTCGGGGTCTGGTGCACGGTGACCGACGTCGGCGCCGGCCGGGCCGACGACAGCCTGCCCGCGTGCGCCGACGGCGCCGGCAAGCCGTGCTGGCGCGCGGTGCTCGACCCGGTCAAGTGCCCGGCCGCGACCTCGCCGGCGCAGCTCGAGATCCAGATCGACCGCGAGCCGACCCAGTCGGTGGTCGGCCTGGAGAGCCAGGTGCGCTGCCTGACCCCGCTGCCCGGCGCCCGTCCCACCGTGAACTGAGGTGTAGACCCCGGGTGAAGCGCAGGTGAAGGGATGGTGAAGGCGCGGCGCAGACCGCGCTTTCTGCTATATGAGGTGGCGTGAGTCCAGCGTGAGCAGAGGCGTGTCCTCACCAGGGGGACGTTCCCGTCCCCCCTCGCTGGGCAAAGCCCAGCGAGCCTCCCCCCACCGCGCGTTGCTCGCGCGGGCTGGAGAGCGATGAGCACCAGTCGAGGCGTTCCCTATCGGCGGCTGCTCGCCCTGGCCCGACCGGAGTGGCGCCGCATCCTGGTCGGGACCATCTTCCTGCTGCTGGCCAGCGCCATGAGCCTGGCCTATCCGCAGGCGGTGCGCATGATCGTCGATGGCGCGCTGGCCAAGACCAAGGGCCAGGGCGACGGCAGCACCGTGATGAACAACGCCGCGCTGGCGATGATCGTCATCTTCGCGCTGCAGGCGGTGGCCATCGCGCTGCGCTACGTGATGTTCACCCTGGCCGGCGAGCGCGTGGTCGCGCGCCTCAGGCGCACGCTGTACGAGCACGTGCTGGCGCAGGAGATCGCCTTCTTCGACGAGCGTCGCACCGGCGAGCTGGGCAGCCGGCTGGCCAGCGACACCACGGTGCTGCAGAACACCGTCAGCGTGAACGTGTCGATGCTGCTGCGCAACGGCGCCTCGGTGATCGGCGGCGTCGGCCTGCTGTTCTACACCTCGCCGGTGCTGACGCTGATCATGCTGTCGGTGGTGCCGGCGGTGGCGCTGGGCGCGGTGATCTATGGCAAGCGGATCCGGCGCCTGTCCAAGCAGGCCCAGGACGCGCTGGGCGACGCCGGCAACGTCGCCGCCGAGGCCATCGCGGGCATCCGCACCGTACGCTCGTTCACCGCCGAGCCGCTGGAGGGCCAGCGCTATGGCGCCGCCATCGAGCGCACCTTCCAGCTGGCGCGGCAGCGCGCCATCGCGGGCGCCACCTTCATGGGCGCGGCCACGCTGGCGGCCTACGGCGCCATCGCGCTGGTGCTGTGGTACGGCGGCAAGCTGGTCATGCGCGACGCCATGTCGGTCGGGCAGCTGACCTCGTTCGTGCTGTACACGCTGATCGTCGCGGTGGGCCTCGGCGCCATGGGCGAGCTGTGGACCGACTTCATGCGCGCCAGCGGCGCGGCCGAGCGCGTCTTCGAGCTGCTCGATCGCGAGCCGACCATCGCGCTGACCGGGGGCGAGGTGCCGGCCACGGTGACCGGGCGGGTCACCCTGGAGAAGGTCGAGTTCAGCTACCCGGCGCGGCCCGATGTGCCGGTGCTGCGCGGGGTCGACCTGGTGGTGGCGCCCGGCGAGGTGGTGGCGCTGGTGGGGCCGTCGGGGGCCGGCAAGTCGACGGTGGCGGCCCTGCTGGCGCGCCTGTACGACCCCCAGGCGGGGCGCGTGCTGCTCGACGGGCGCGACGTGCGCGAGCTGGATCCGACCTGGCTGCGCAAGCAGATTGGCGTGGTCGCGCAGGAGCCCATCCTGCTCTCGGGCACCATCGAGGAGAACGTGCGCTATGGGCGCGCCGACGCCAGCGACGCCGAGGTGCGCGACGCGCTGCGGGCGGCCAACGCGCACGACTTCGTGTGGGCCTTCCCCGAGGGCCAGCAGACCCGGGTCGGCGAGCGCGGCGTGCAGCTGTCAGGCGGGCAGAAGCAGCGCGTCGCCATCGCGCGCGCGCTGCTCAAGGACCCGCGCATCCTGGTGCTCGACGAGGCGACCTCGGCGCTGGACGCCGAGAGCGAGCACCTGGTGCAGCAGGCGCTGGATCGCCTGATGAAGGGGCGCACCACGCTGGTGATCGCGCACCGGCTGAGCACTGTCATGCACGCGGACCGCGTGGTGGTGGTCGAGGGCGGACAGATCGTGCAGTCGGGCCGCCACGGCGAGCTGATGGCGACCGAAGGGCTGTACCGGCGGCTGGTGGAGCGGCAGTTCGTCTCAGCGTAGCGGGAGCGGGCGGAGCGGGCGGGAAGCTACGGACAGACGGGCGCGGGCGTGGGCTTCTTGCAGGTGCCTTCGTCGCAGTCGAGGTCGCCGGAGCACTCGGGGTTGGTGCCGCCGCAGGGGGCGTTCTCGCCGACGTTGGCGACGCAGACGCCGTTCTTGCAGCTGGAGTCGCCGATGCAGACCTCCTGGCAGGGCTGACCGGCGCTGGGCTGGCGCACGCACTTGAGCGTGGTGGGATCGCAGCGATCGAAGATGAAGTTGCAGGCGATCTCCAGCGTGGGGTCGCAGGTGCCGCCCTCGGCGGGCAGGCGGCGGCAGGTCGGGTTGGTGCCCTCGGCCCCGGTGCACACCAGCGGCGAGGCGCAAGAGTCCTGGCGATCACACTGGGCGTTCTCCAGCGTGATGCGGGCGGCGCAGGAGCGGGTGCCGCCGCCGGTGGCCGACTTGCAGTACAGGCCGTCGGCGCAGTTGTTCGACGAGGTGCAGGTGGTGCCGATGGGCTGGTTGATGGCCGGGCCGGCGGTGCAGGTGCCCATGCAGCACGACACGTCGGGGTCGCAGTTGCCGCCGGTGTGCTCGCAGCGGCCGTTGGCGGCGCAGTCGACGCTGGTGATGCAGGTGCCGCCGACGGCGACGGTGCCGACGAAGACCTGCTCGCAGCTGCTGCTGTTCAGGGCGTCGAACACCGCCAGCACGCTGCAGCCGGTGTCGCGGATCGAGTCGATGCAGTCGCCGGCCTTGCCGGCGTCATAGGTGGCGCGGCCGGCCTGGGCGCTGCCGACCTCGGACTCGACGTCGGCGAAGACGACCTTCTCGCAGGCCGACTTGCTGGTGAAGGCGTGACAGCGCGTCTGCCAGGTGCACACCGCGTCGACGAACTCGGCGGGTACGTTGGCCAGGGCGACCGGGCCGCCGCCGCTGCCGCCGCAGCCAGCGAGGGCGAGGGTGCTGGTCAGGGCGAGGGCGAGCGAGAGTAGGCGAGTGTGGCGAAGCATAGTGGGTCCTCCATAGGGTGACGGCAGGACCAGCATATGCGGAATGGCGGGGGAGGGGAAAACGGAGGGGGAGGCGGAGGCGGAAGAACAGGCGACGGGCAACAGGCAACAGGCGACAGGCAACAGGCAACAGGCAACAGGGAACGAAACGGAAATGGCGGAGGGGAAACGGAGGGGCGGGGGCCGAAAAGACAGACGGCGCGACCGGGGGGGAGGTCGCGCCGTCCGCGGGCAGTGCCTGGAGCCGCGCCTCACGGCGTCGGGGGCACCGCTACCTTGAAAGAGCCCTTCATGCCAGCGTGGATGTGACAGTTGTAGTTGAAGGTGCCGGCCTGGGTGATGGTGACGCTGTAGCTGGCGCCGGGCGCCAGGTTGTTGGGCTGGTGCGGGAAGGCGGTCACGCCGCTGTGGATGCGGTGGTCGATCATGTCGTCGTTGATCCAGGTCACCTTGGTGCCGGTGGCCAGCAGCGGGACGTTGGTCGGGTTGAGGCCGAAGGCCTGGTTGTTGTTCGTGATGGCGACGCCGCGCGCGATGCGGATGACCAGCTCGGGCTTGACGTCGACCGACACCGTCGCGGTCTTGACCAGGGTGCCGTTGGAGCCGCCGAAGCTCAGCGTGGTGGCGCCGACGCGGGCGTCGGTCGGGACCTGCACGGTCGCGGTCGCGGTCACGGCGGCGGCGCCCACGGTCACCGTGGACGGGTTGAAGGTGGCGGTGAAGCCGGTCGGCATCGTCATGCCCTGCAGCGCGACCATGCCGGTGAAGCCGTTCGACGGCGTGATGGTCAGGGTGACGGTGCGCTTCTCACCCAGGTTCGAGGTCGCGCTGTCGATGGCGGCGGTGACCGCGAAGTCGCCCGCGGCGGGTGACGGCGACGGCGACGGGCTCGGGGTCACGCTGGGCGACGGCGTCGGGGTCGGCGTCGGATCCGGGTTGCCGCTGGGCGACGGGGTCGGGGTCGGCGTCGGATCCGGGTTGGCCGACGGGCTGGGCCCGCCGGTGCCGCCCTCATCGACCACCGTGCCATCGACACAGGAGGCCATGAAGACCATGGCGACAGTCCCTACCAGGCGGGCGACTCCGGAAACGCGCATGCCTTGCGTCTTTTCAAGTCCCGGACCAGGTGTGATCCAGCGCAACCTGGCGGAAACAGGTGGCCGCTGGAATCAGTGGCTGGGGCTGGCGACCCCACTTCCGGGGTGTCCGGGGTGCCAGGTCCGGTGGGCAGCCCGGCGCTCAGGGCAGCGGGCAGGTCAGCATGCCGATGGCGAAGTGCTCGGGTGCGGTGCCATCGAGCTCATGGCCGGCCAGCCACAGGCGCAGCGTGTTGCCGTCGACCAGCGCGTGCGGCGCGCGCAGCTCGCCGATCGCCCACGGGAAGTCGCCCACGGCGCGGATGGCGCGGGGGTCGTGGACCCAGCCTGTGCGACCATCGGCCGACTGCGCGTGATGCACCCGGAGCTGCTTCCATTCGCCGCCCGCCGGCTGGTGCGCCACGTCGAAGAACAGGTGCAGCTGGTCGCCCAGCACCACCGCGTTGGGCGTCGAGTAGCCGACCCAGTCCTGCGCGCGCGGGTACAGGGTCTGATCCGGGCGCAGCGCCAGCGCGGGGGGTGTCCAGGCGGTGCCGTCGGTCGTGCTGGTCATGCCGATGACCTGCAGCGAGGTCGCCAGGGTGGCGTCGACACCGACCGCGGTGAAGTAGAGGTACAGGGTGCCGTCCTTCACCACCGGCGCGGGCTCGGCGACGATGAAGGCGTACCAGTCGTTGCTGGCGTCGGCGTCGCTGCCGCTGGGCGCGAGCAGCGGGCCCGCGCTGCGCGTGAAGCTGACGCCGTCGCTGGACACCGCGTGGCCGACGCGGAACTCGCCGGCCGAGTGCAGCGGGTCGCCGATGGTGTGGGCATAGGCCGTATAGAAGAGGTGGTATTGCCCGTTCCAGAACACCGCCGCGGGGGTCTCGACGCCGCCATGATCCCACTGGCCGTCGGCGGCGACGTCCAGGATCGGCGTGGTCGGGTTCAGCGACCAGGTGGTGGCGTCGGACGACACCAGGCGGTACAGGCGCACCGGGAACTGGAACAGGTTGGTCGCCGAGGCGTACATCCAGTAGCTGGCGCCGACCTTCACCACGTGGGGATCGTTCCAGGTCCAGTTGACCACCGGCCCCGACAGGTCGAGCTGCGGCGTGGCGCCGCCGGTGAAGCAGCCCGGCTGCAAGACGAAGGCGTCCGGCGCCCCGGCGTCGGGCGTCGCGGCGTCGGGGCCGGGCTGCCCGGTGTCGGGCGCCGCGGCATCGGCGAGCGCCGCATCGCGGGCGCTGGCGTCGTCGTCGCCAGCGTCGCCAGCGTCGCCAGCGTCGCCGCCGCAGCCGGCCGCCGCGCCGGCCAGCCCGAGTCCGAAACCGAGCACGACCGCGAGACGCATCTCGATCATGCTACCGCGACCCGCGCGCCACGCCCAGCTGGCCCGCTCAGTACGGCGCCAGCAGGCGCTGGAAGCGCATCGGGTTGAAGTCGTACAGCACGCGGGGGCTGCCGGGCAGGCCGCGCGGATCGATGCGGGCGCGGTACAGGATGCCGGCGGCGATCCACACCAGGTCGGGGCCGTCGACCTCGGCCCACTCCCAGTCGTCGTGGGGGTGGCGCTGGCCGCCGGTGTCGACGATGCAGTGGGTCTCGAAGAACATCGGCTTCGTGCTGTCGAGGTGCGAGGCGTGAAACGTCTTCTCCAGGCGCGCGGTGCCGACGAGGGGGCGCGCGAAGCGGTCGGCCGTGTGGTGCGGGCCCAGCGTGAGCTTGCGTTCGCGAGTGCGCCAGCCGTCGCGGCGCAGCCGGCTCGCGTAGTCACCGCTGCTCAGGCCGAAGCGCTCGGGCATCGGAGGGCACGGCCTGTCGCGCTTGTGGCGGCCGCGGGCGCGGTCGAAGATCAGCGTGGCGTGGGTCCAGCGACTGCCGTTGGGGAACAGCTTTTCGGCCTTGAGATAGGGCGCCCGTGACAGCGCCCCGTAGGCGCCCAGGGTGGCCGGGTCTTTCCACTTGGCGTTGAGCGCGTTGTAGATGAACCAGGCGCCGTCGGGCGAGAGGTCACACTCGAACGGGTAGATCCGGCCACCCATCCACTGCCCCATGGTGAAGCTGTCGTCGCGCCGATCCCAGCCCACGGTGCACGACACCTTCTTGCCGCCCTGGGCCCCGGTGCGGATGGCCACCGCGAGGCGACTCTCGGGGCGCATGACGACGTGCAGGCGCGGCATCGGTTCAGGGTAGCGCAGGCTGCATGACGGCGGCGATGCGGTCGGCCAGCTCGAGGTCGAAGCCCTCGTCGTTGGACAGGATGATGATGGTGAGGCCGTCGTCGAGGTGGCGTGCGATGTACGTCGCGGTGCCGGTCCAGGCCCCGCTGTGGTCGGCGACGCGGTGGTCGGGTTCGCCGCCGATGGTCCAGCCCAGGGCGTAGTCGTGCGCGGTCCCGGAGTCGAGCTGACCCGGGGTCAGCAGGGCGGCGAGGTCGTCGGGCGGCAGCAGCGTGGAGAGGCCGCGGTCCCAGCGCTGCAGGTCGTCGAGTGACGCGAACAGGTTGCCGTCACCGGTGACCGGGACATCGTCGCGCACCGGGGTCCAGCCGCGGCCGGCGCGCTGGTAGCCCTGGGCGCGCTCCGGGATGACCCGGGCTTGATCGAGGACCACGCTGGTCATGCCCAGCGGTCGCAGCACCTCGGCGGCGAGCAGCTCGGCGAACCGGCGCTTGCCGGCGACCTCGAGCACGCGGGCCAGCAGGACATAGTTGGTGTTGCAGTACTCGAAGCGGGTGCCGGTCGGGAAGCCGAGGCGCTGCTGGGCGGCCCAGGTGACGACGTCGTCGTTGCCGAGGTGCGCGGGGTCGTCGAAGTCGTCGAGCGCCTCGGTGTAGTCGGGCAGACCCGAGGTCATGTGCGCGAGGTCGGCGACGCGCAGCGGGCGGCGCGCGTCGAAGACGGGCAGGCTGGGCAGGTACTTGCGCACGTCGTCGGTCAGCCTGACCAGGCCGCGCTGCTGCAGGCGCGCCAGCACCATGGCGGTGAACTGCTTGGACACGCTGGCGAGGTCGAAGCGGGTGCGGGTGGTGATCGGGGTCTGGCTGGCGAGATCGGCCAGGCCGTAGCCGCGGGCCAGGATGCTGTGGCCGTGCAGCGCGACGGCGACGGCGGCACCGGGGCCGTCGGCCGGGATGCTGGCGCGCAGCATGGCGTCGAGCGTGGCGGCGCGGGGGTCGGGGGTGGCGGAGGCGGCGTCGGGACCGGGATGGGCAGCGAGGGTTGCGGCCGCCGTGGCTGCGGCTGCGGGCGCGGGTGGCGAGGGCGCGGCGGGCGCGGGAGCGCGCCGACGCGAGCAGCTCAGCACCAGCAGGGCAGCGACCGCGAGCGCGCGCTTCATGCCTGACGTCAGGCCTTCACCTTGCCGCGGTACTCCCAGCACACGCCCCTCAGCTCCTGCTTCGCGATGCGCGCGAACTTCAGCAGGTGATGCGCGAAGGCGGCGGCCTCCTCGGCCGGGTCCTTGCCCTTGGGCCAGGTGCCGGTGTGCAGCGCCGCGGTGACGCGCGCCAGATCGGCGACGCCGCCGCCGTGCGCGACCAGCGAGCGCGCGGTCCGGGCCTTGCTGCGCAGCAGCGCCCCGAGCTGCTTGATCACGCCGGCGACGTGGTCGCCCTGGAAGATCACGCCGGTCTGGATGGTCTCGCCCTTGCGCACGATGTCCTCGCTGCCGAAGACCCCGAGGTCGGCCTTGGTCGCCTTGGAAAAGAAGGTGTAGAGCAGGCGGCCCGAGCGCAGCGGGAAGGTCTCCCATGCCCCCGCCCGCCGCTCGTCGAGCGACAGCGCCTCGAAGGCATCGGGATCCAGGGCGGGAATCGCCATGATGCTGACGGACGAACTCATGGCGGCGATGCTACCTCAGGAGCTCGACCGAGGTGCGCGAGCGGCAGGGCGGTGTAGGCTCGCGTCATGGTGGCCTGGCCGATCGCACCGATGTTGTGCAAGAGCGTCGACGCCCTGCCCGAGGGGGACGGCTGGCTGTTCGAGCCCAAGTGGGACGGCTTCCGCGCCCTGGTGTTCCGGGACGGCGATGACGTCTACGTGCAGAGCCGCGACGAGAAGCCGATGGCGCGCTACTTCCCCGAGATCGAGGCGGCGGCGCGGCAGGGGCTGCCGGCGCGGTGTGTGGTCGACGGCGAGATCGTGATCGCGCGCGACGGGGCGCTGGACTTCCCGGCGCTCTTGCAGCGCATTCATCCCGCGAAGTCGCGCATCGAGCGGCTTGCGCGCGAGACCCCGGCGTCGCTGGTGGTGTGGGATGTGCTGGCCGAGGGCGACGACGACCTGATGGCGCGGCCGTTCGCGGAGCGGCGGGCGCGGCTGGAGAAGCTGGTGCGGGCGCCGGTGCGGCTGACGCCGATCACGGCGGAGCGAGCGCTGGCGCAGGACTGGTTCACGCGCTTCGAGGGCGCCGGGCTCGATGGTGTCATCGCCAAGCGCGCCGAGGCGGCCTACCAGCCCGGGGTGCGCGCGATGCTGAAGATCAAGCACGCGCGCACGGCGGACTGTGTGGTGGCCGGGTTTCGCTGGCACAAGCAGGGGCCGGGCACGCTGCTGGGGTCGCTGCTGCTGGGGCTGTATGACGACGCCGGGGTGCTACATCACGTCGGCGTCGCGGCCAGCTTCACCATGAAGCGGCGCCGCGAGCTGGTGGAGGAGCTGGCGCCGCTGCGCGAGCGGGCGCTGGAGGGGCATCCGTGGGCGAGCTGGGGGGGTGGAGACGGAGACGGAGACGGAGACGGAGACGGAGAGGAGCACGGAACGGGCACGGGCACGGGAACGGGCACGGGCACGGGCACGGGCACGGGCACGGGCACCGGCACCGGCACCGGCACGACTGCGAGCGCGGGCGAGGGGGAGCATGCGGGGGAGCGCAAGCCGGGGATGCGGTCGCGCTGGAATGCCAAGAAGGATCTCAGCTGGGAGCCGCTGCGCATCGAGCGCGTGTGCGAGGTCAGCTACGATCACCTCGAGGGTTCGCGCTTTCGGCACGCCACCCACTTCGAGCACTGGCGGCCCGACAAGCCCCCCGCGGCGTGTCGCTATGACCAGCTCGAGGTCACGCCGGCCTACGAGCTCGGGCGCATCTTCGGGTCGTAGCCGAGATCGGGCGGGTTGTCGGGATCGGGCGGCTCGGGCGGCGGACGCTCGGCCTCGGGCACGTGGCGCAGGTTGATGCGGATGCGCGTCCAGGTCGACGACCAGCCGCGCATGCTGTCGGTCAGCACGTCGTCCACCGCCAGCAGCGCCGCCGCCGCGGGGTGGCGCGCCTTCCAGCGCTCCAGGCCGGCCGCGGCCTCGGCGGCATCGACCGACTGGGCCACCACGATCAGCGGCTGGCTGCTCTTGCGCCGGCCGGTCGGCGCAGCCGGTCGCCGCCGCTGCGCGGGCGCCTCGGCGCTGGCGCCGCCGTCGTCGGCAGCGCCGCCCGCCGGGGTCGCGGCCGCGGGCTTGGCGGCGCGTGGCTTTCTGGCCCGCGACGGCTGCACCCGCGAGGGCTCGTTGGGCTGCTTGGCGAACTGGGGCGGCCACGGCGCGTCACCCAGGCCGGCCGCCTCGTCGGCCGCGGCCAGCTCGAGCAGCCCGCCGAGATCGCCCACGGCGTCGTCGATGCCGGCGTGGGGATCGCCGTGCTCGGCCAGCAGCGCGGGCACCGTGCGCAGCGTGTAGGCCGCCGGATCGCAGCCCGCGACCTGGCTCCACGAGAGCGGCATCGAGACCCGCGCGTCCGGCGTCGGGCGCACCGACCAGGCCGCCGCCGTGGTGCGGTCCTTGGCGTTCTGGTTGTAGTCGAGGAAGACGCCGTGGCGCTCCTCCTTCCACCACTTGCTGGTGGCCAGCGCGGGCACCCGGCGCTCGACCTCGCGCGCCACCGCCAGCGCGGCGCGGCGCAGCTCGGCGAAGCCCCAGCGCGGCGCCACCCGCACCCAGATGTGGATCCCGCGCGACCCCGAGGTCTTGGGCCAGCCGGTCAGGCCGCGCTCCGACAGCACCGCGTGGACCTGCAGCGCGACCGCGCACACCGCGTCCCAGGCGACGCCGGGCCCGGGATCGAGATCAATGCGCAGCTCGTCGGGGTGCTCGAGGTCCGTGGCGCGCACCGGGTGCGGGTGCAGATCGATGCAGCCCAGGTTCACGATCCACAGGAGCTGCGCCAGATCGCGCACCACCACCTCCTCGGCGGTGCGCCCCGACGGGAAGGCCAGCGTCACGGTCTCGATCCAGTCGGGCCGCTTGTCGGGCGCGCGCTTCTGGTAGAACGCCGGCTTGTCGGCGCCGTCGACATAGCGCTTGAGCACGATGGGCCGCCCGGCGATCCCACGCAGCGCCGCCGGGCCGACCGCGACGTAGTACAGCGCGACGTCGAGCTTGCTCAGCCCGGCCGCGGGGAAGTAGATCTTGTCGGGGTTGGTGATCTCGACGGTGCGGCCGGCGAGCTCCAGGGGGTGACTGCGCGCGCGCGCCATCCCCGGATCTTCAGCTCAGAACCACTGGATGCCCAGCATGATCGACCCGTTCACGATGGTGCCCTTGGCACCCTCGGGCAGGTCGGGCCGGTTGGCCATGAACATCATCTCGACGGTGAGGCCGAGGTCCTGCAGCTGCAGCCACTCGCCGCCCACGCCGCCCATGGCGCCCACGCCGAGGTAGGACTTCGAGCTCGCCGGCACCTCGGGGTCGCTGCTCGAGCCGCCGCGGGTGTAGCGCGTCAGGCCGCCGCCGGCGCGCACGAAGATGCGCTCCGACAGGTAGAACTGGATGGCGCCGCCATACAGCGCGTTGCTGCCGCCGCTGCCCTCGACGAACTCGGTCAGCCCCATGACCAGGAAGCTCTGCGACACCGCGACGCCCAGTCGCACCGAGAAGGCCGGCCCCTCGTCGGCGGGCTCCTTGTCGCTGTCGTCGGGGATGACGTGCAGCTCGCCGGGACCGACCGCGATCCCCGCGGTCCAGCCCGAGCGCAGCGCCGGCTTGGTCGGGGGCCCCTGCATCTCGGGGTCACCCTCGTCGGCGCGCGCCGCCGCCGCCGCCGCGCCCAGCATCCCGAGCACCATCACCACGATGAGCCGCTGCTTCATGCCCATACCCTCACCATCCTCTCACAGCCGCGCCAGGATGGCCCGGCGCCGGGCCTTGTACTCGACCTTGACCAGGAGGCCGGCTTGCAGCGCGGCGTCCAGCTCGTTGAGCTTCTTGCGTGCCTCGGCCTCGGTGATGGCCGGCAGCGCCGGGCGCGGCTTGCGCGGGCGCTTCTTCTTCGGCGGCGTGACCGCGGCGACGGTCACCGCGGCGTCGGGCGCCCGGGCGGAAACCACGGCGCTGCCAGCGTCGGGCGCCGGCGTGGCCTCTGGCCCGGGCGACGCCGTCGGGCTGGGCGCCGGGCTGGCCGACGCCATCGGCCCCAGGGCGACCGCCTCGCTGGCGACCACCGACTCGAAGCGCTCCAGCTCCTCGCCGCGCTTGTAGTAGCTGATGCGCAGCTTGCCGTCGTGGATGCGCAGGTAGAAGATCCGCGGCGCGTCGTCGGCCCAGGCCACGATGCGGATGTGCTCGCGCTGATCCATCGCGCTGAGCTCGTCGGCCAGCGGCGCGCCCAGCTCGCGGGCGTCGTCGTCGTTGAACAGCCCGCTCGACAGCAGCGCGGCGCCCACCGCGTGGGCGCTGATGGGCCGCGCCTCGTGGTCCTCCATGCGCGCGTTCGACACCACCTGCACCGCCTTGTCGCTGCCGGTGTCGACGTCGCGAATGAAGGCCGGCCGGTACTGCGGGCGATTGGCGCCGATGCAAGCGCTGCCCAGCGCGGGCAGCGTGCCCAGGGTGGCCACGGCCAGCATGTGCAGCCGGCGGGTCACCGCGCGACCATGTACCCTTCGGGCGCGTACTCGTCGAGGATGACCTGCGACTGGCCCTTGCCCTCGGTGGTGAACGCGGTGCCCTCGCCGGACGGGATGCCGCTGGCGACCACGCGCACGTGACCGATCAGCGTGTAGGTGTGCGGGAAGGGTGACTTCTTGCGGTACCAGAGGAAGGCACCGACGGGCGCCGCGATGGCCACGCCGGCCGAGAAGTTCTTGCGGAAGGCGCTGTCCGACAGCGCATACAGGAAGATCCCGCCCAGCAGGCCGCCCACGCCGATGCCGATCTGCTTGGTCAGCAGCGGCTCGTCGGTGCGCACCTTGTCGCGGGTGTCGATGCCACCCCATGACACCCCCACCAGCAGGCGATAGTCGGCCTGCTGGCTCAGGGTCAGCGCCTGGGTGGCACCCTCACTGGCGGGCGCGGCACCCTCGGCGGCGACGCCGGGCACCACCAGGACCGGCGCCGGGTGCAGCACGCGGGCCCCGGCGCGCGCCAGCTTGGCCTCCAGCTGCGCGGTCAGATAGTCGAGCAGGTCGACATGCGAGTGCGGGAACACGCCGCTGACCTCGAGCGCCACCGTCTTGCCCGCCAGCGCCTTGAAGTCGAGCGCCTCGATGGCCTGCTCGGTCGCCAGCGCGACCAGCCGCTGCTGGTTGGGCACCCGGACGGCGTCGAACGCGCGCGTCATCGGTACCGTCTCCTTGGAGTACTTGCAGCCGACCAAGGTCAGCAACAGCACGACCACCCCTGTTCGCCTCATCGCGCGCACCCCTCGTCCCCGTGACGGTCATCACTATAGGGACGGGCACAACGCAGGGTCAAGGAGCGCGCTCGAACTCGTCGAGGATGGCCTGGCGGCGCTGGTCGCACTCACGCGGGGTCAGGGTGCCGGCGTCGCACAGCTTGCGCAGCGCGGCCAGCCGGCTGACCAGATCGGTGCCGGCGTCGGGCGCGGCGGCGCTGGCGGGAGCGGCGTCGGGTGCGGCGGCCGGAGAGGCGACCACGACGGCGACGGCGGCGTCGGGTGGCGTGGTCGCGGGCGCGCTGGCCGACGGCGAGCGCGGCGGGATCTGGATCGACGACCGCGGTCCGCACCAGGTCCAGGGCTGTCGCCTGGCCTTCGGGCAGAAGACCGTGGGCGTGCTGGTCATCGGGCGCGCGCTCGACGATCACATGGCCGCCACCGTGCACCGGCAGACCGGGGCCGTGGTCGCGATCGCGCTCGATGACCGTGTGGTCGCGGCCTCGGGGCTGCCCGGCGTGGCCACCGGCAGCGAGCACGCCGCACTGGCCGGCCGCCTGGGCAAGGTCCCGGTCACCGGGCGCAGCGAGGTCACCGTGGCCGGCGCGCACTACTTCGCCACCGCCACCCCGGTGCCCGGCTACACCGGCGAGCACGTCCTGCGCTACGTGGTGCTGCGCTCGATCGACGAGGCGCTGGCGCCGGGGCGCCGGCTGACCTGGGTGCTGGCCGGGGTCGCCGCCGCCGCGCTGGCGGGCGCACTGCTGCTGGCGCTGGCGCTGGCGCGTCGCCTGGCACGCCCCATCGACGCCCTGGTCGCGCACGCCGAGGCCATCGCGGGCGGCGACCTGGGCACCCGCAAGCCGCACGGCACCACCGAGGTGCGCACGCTGGCCAAGGCCATGAACCACATGGTCAGCGAGCTCGAGGCCTCGCGGCGCAGCCTGGCCGATCGCGAGCGCATGTCGCGCGAGCTCGAGATCGCGAACCGCATCCAGACCTCGATCCTGCCACGCTCCCCCGCCCTGCCCGGCCTCGAGCTGGCCGCACGCATGCGCCCCGCCGAGGAGGTCGGGGGCGACTACTACGACGTGCTCGAGGTGCCCGGCGGTGACGGCGGCTGGATCGCCATCGGTGACGTGTCCGGCCACGGCCTGGAGGCCGGCCTGGTCATGCTGATGCTGCAGACCGCGGTGTCCACGCTGGTGCGCGAGTACCCCGAGGAGATGCCCAGCCGCGCCCTGGTGGCGCTGAACGACGTCATCTATGACAACGTGCAGCGTCGCCTGCGCAGCGATCGCCACGCCACGCTGTCGCTGCTGCGCATCCGCCGCGATGGCCGCATCACCATGGCGGGCGCGCACCTCGACGTCATCATCTGGCGCGCCAGGACCCGGCGCTGCGAGTTCGTGCCCACGCCGGGGACCTGGATCTCGGTCACCGACGACATCGCCCGCGCCACCGTCGATCACGAGCAGCGCCTGCACCCCGGCGACGTCGTGGTCCTGCACACCGACGGCCTGACCGAGGCCATGAGCAAGACCGGCGAGCAGTTCGGGCAGGAGCGCCTGGCCGAGAGCCTGACCGGCGCCGCCGACACCAGCGCGCTGGCGCTGTGCGACCGGCTGCTCGCCGCCGCCACGCGCTGGTCGGAGGGCGTGGCCCAGGCCGACGACATGACGGTGCTCGTGTTCCGCTACCTCGGCCCCGATGACAAGGGTATTGTCGACCAGGCCTGATGGATCTGTCGCTGCACATCCACATCGGAATGCTGGCGCTCGCGCGCGGGCTGCTCGACACCCGGGGCTTCACCGAGGTGCTGCGCGCCCTGGCCGCGCAGGCGGGGGGCGCGCCGGCCAGCGCCAGCGACCCTGCGCTGCGCAAGGTCTGGGTCGATTCGGGGCGCCTGTCGGCCAAGCAGTTCGAGGAGCTGGTCGGCGGGCTGGCCGCGGTCCCGGCCGCGACGCCGCCGCCCAAGCGCAGCACGGACAAGGCGACCCCGGTGTCGACCCCGGCGGCGCGCCATGTCGGGCGCGGCGCGCCGACCTATGCCGCCATCGCGACCACGCCCTCGGCGGCCGAAGTGCTGGACAGCGGCGCCGCGGGCGCCAGCAAGGACGCCGCGGCCGAGACACCAGCGCCCGACGGCTCCGCCGCGGCCGCGCACCCGCACGGCGAGCGCACCTCGGCCACCGTGATCCTGGGCAAGAGCAAGCCGCGCGAGGTCGCCGCCGAGGTGGCGCCCACCGCGCTCGCGGGCGGCGGCGCCGACAAGCCGGCCAGCTCCGGCGCCGGCCCCGACAGCTTCGGCCTGCGCTATCGCCCGCTCGGGCTGCTGGGCTCGGGCGGCCTCGGCGAGGTCTTCGCGTGCGACGACGGCCTGCTGCGCCGCACCGTCGCGGTCAAGGCCGCCCACGACGTCGCCACCAGCAGCGGCGGCGCCGACCGCAACGACGCCCACGTCATCCTCGAGCGCGAGGCCCGCATCGTGGCCCGCCTCGAGCACCCCAACATCATTCCGGTCTACGACTCCGGCACCGACCCGCGGCGCGGCCCCTACTACGTGATGCGCCAGGTCACCCAGCCGCCGCTGGCCGAGATCCTGAGCCGGCGCCGCCAGGATCCCGACGTCGCCCGCGAGTACAGCCTGGGCCGCCTGCTGCGCTACTTCGTGCAGGTCTGCCAGGCCGTCGAGTACGCGCACAGCCGCGGCGTGGTGCACTGCGATCTCAAGCCGGCCAACATCCTGCTCGGCGATTTCGGCGAAGTGCTGCTGGTCGACTGGGGCCTGGCGCAGAGCGCCGATCAGTCGGTCTGGGTGCGCGGCGGCACGCCGGGCTACATGGCGCCCGAGCAGCGCGACGCCCGCGTGCTCAAGTACGACGGGCGCACCGACGTCTTCGCGCTGGGCGCCATCCTGTACGAGATCCTGTGCATGCGCCCGGCCTTCCCGGACCGCCCCATCTCCAACGCCTACACCACGCTGGGCTCGAACCCGAGCTCCGAGTACCAGCCGCCGCCGCTGCCCAGCCACCGCGCGCCCGAGCTGGCCGCGCTGATCCCGGCCGAGGTCGAGAGCATCTGCATGCGCGCCATCGAGCGCGACCCCGCGGCGCGGCTGCCCAGCGCGCGCGCCCTGGCCGAGGCCATCGAGGAGTTCCTCGAGGGCACCAAGGAGCGCGAGCGCCGCCGCGTCGAGGCCGACGCCCGCGCCGTCACCGGCGACGAGCTGGCCGAGCGCTACCACGAGTTCATGGCGGCGCGCGACGAGCAGCAGCAGCGCATCGCCGAGCTGCGCGCGGGCCTGGCGCCCTGGGATGCCATCGACCGCAAGCTCGAGCTGTGGGACGCCGAGGACATGGACGCCGTCACCGAGGCGCTGCGCGTGCGCACCATGCAGTCCGCGGTGACCGCCTACGAGCAGGCCCTGGAAGCGCTGCCCGGCCACACCGGCGCGCGCCGCGGCCTGGCCCGCATGTTCTGGTCGGAGCTCGAGCGCGCCCGCCGCGATCGCAACGCCTTCGAGCAGATCTACTTCGAGCAGCTGCTGCGCCAGCACGACGACGGCACCCACGTCGCCGAGCTGTCGCGCCAGGGCCGCCTGCTGGTCGAGCGCCGCTGCGAGGCCACGCTGACCCTGGTCACCCTGCGCGAACAGCACCGCCGCCTGGTCGAGGTCGCGCGCGAGGTCCTGGCGCCCGGCCCCGGCGACAGCCGCGCGCTGGCGCCCGGCAGCTACGTCGTCGAGGTCACCATCAGCGAGTGCTCGTGCCTGCACCCGCTGCTGGTGCGCGGCGGCCAGGAGGTCACCCTGCGCGTGGAGTCGCCGCCGCTGCGCCCCGACCCCAGCGAGGTGCTGATCCCGGGCGGCCCCACCCTGCTCGGCGACCCGCGCAGCGCCGAGTCGCCCACGCGCGAGCGCAGCATCCCGCCCTTCGCCATCCAGCGCCTGCCGGTCACGTTCCGCGCCTACCTGGAGTTCGTGGCCAGCCTGCCCGCCGCCGAGGCCGCCGCGCGCCTGCCGCGCACCTCGCTGGGGCAGCCCTACTTCCGGCGCGACGGCGCGACCTGGGTGCCCGACCAGATCGGCGCCGCCGCCAGCGAGGCCGACCCGCTCGAGCTGCCGGTGTTCGGGGTCAGCGCGGCCGACGCCGATGCCTATGCGGCCTGGCTGTCGGCGCGGACGGGGCATGGCTACCGACTGCCGACGGAAGACGAGTGGGAGAAGGCCGCCCGCGGCGCCGACGGCCGCGCCTACCCCTGGGGCGACCACTTCGACGCCACCTTCTGCAAGATGCGCGACTCGCAGCCGGGGCGACCCGAGCCCGCGCGCAGCGGCCTGGCCCCGTTCGACGTGTCGCCCTATGGCGTGCGCGACGTCGCCGGCGGCCTGGCCGACTGGACCCGCCCGGTGGCGCCCGAGGGCAGCCCCTCGGTGGCCGGCCACCCCGCGGTGTCGCGCGGCGGCGCCTGGTGCGACTGGGCCATCGACTGCCACCTGGCGGCGCGGCGCGGCTACCGCGAGGACGAGCGCAGCGCCCGCGTCGGCTTCCGGCTGGTGCGCACGCGTTGACTTCGCGCGCGTTCGACGACATCGTGAGGCGACACGGAGGGACGAGCGTTTGGACAAGCTGAGTGCGGCTGATCTGACCATCGACGTGGGGCAGGCCGAGGCAGGACAGCCGCTGCGCGTGACCTGGCTGGGCAAGAGCGCCGACCGCAGCCCGGCCACCATCCTGGCGCCCTGGTTCGAGAAGCTGCTCGCCGAGGCCAAGGCCGGCGCCACCGTGGTCGAGATGCACTTCGAGCGGCTGGAGCACTTCAACTCGTCGACCATCACCGCGCTGATCCGCCTGATCCAGAACGCCCGCAACGCCGGCGTGCGCCTGGTCATGGTCTACGATCAGAACCTCAAGTGGCAGCGCCTCAGCTTCGACGCCCTGCGCGTGTTCGAGAAGGGCGACGACCTGTTCCAGCTCAAGGCGGCGCAGTCGTGAATCCGCAGAATGACGAGTTCAGCTTCATCATCAACCTGCCGGTGCGCAACGAGTGGCGCAACGTCGACCTCCTGCGCACCTCGGTGCAGAACTGCTTCACCGCGGTGTTCGCCGATCTCGACGGCTGCCACGCGGTCTCGATGGTCACCGGCGAATTGCTGGAAAACGCCCTGAAATATGGCGATTGGCGCGCGGCCGACCCGGCCACCGTGTTCCGGCTGCGCGTGGTCGGCGGCAAGGGCAAGGTCGACGTCAGCGTGCAGAACCCGATCGCCAACGAGCTCGGCGGCGCCGGCAAGCTGCTGCAGACGCTGGAGTGGATCTCGAGCTACCCCAGCGCCGAGGCGGCCTACCGCGCCCGCATGCTGCAGATCGCGCAATCGGAAGATCCCATGGAGCCCAGCCAGCTCGGCCTGGTGCGCATCGCCTACGAGGGCAACTGCGCGCTGCGCGCCACCGTCGATGGCGTCATCCTGACCATCACCGCGACGCTGGAGCTGTAGTCCCCGCCGCCGCGGCGGTGACCAGCGCGGCCGCGATGGCGTCGGGTAGATCGGTGAAGCGCAGCAGCACCCCGGGGCCCGCCGGGCGGCGCGACAGCACCTTGGCGTAGGCGCGCCCCGCCACCCCGCCCAGCTCGACCGCGACGTCCGAGAAGGCCGGCGGCGCCGCGATCCCGGCGTCCATCTCCAGCTCGGCGTCCATCGGCCCCACCCGCACCAACCGCCCGGGCTGCGCGGCCGCCGCGTGCGTCTTGCCCGCCAGCACCGCGACGGTGACGCCCAGCGGCGCCGCCGGCGTCGCCAGCTCGGCGTCGAAGCGCGGCAGCTCGAGGCCATCGATGCCGACCACGTCGAGCAGCGTGATCGGCTGCGCCACCCCCTTGGGCGAGGCCTGGAACGAGTCGACCACCACGACCTCGGCATGCGCTGCGGCGCGCGTGGTCTCCGAGATCAAGATCTGCCCGCCCACGGTGAAGGCCTCGATGCGCGCGGTCAGGTTGACCGCGGCGCCGATGACGCCGTACTTGGCGCGCTTGATCGATCCGATGTTGCCGGCCACCACCTCGCCGGTGTGCACCCCGATCCCCATGTGCACCGGGGGCAGGCCGTTGGCGCGGCAGCGGTCGTTGACGCGCTGCATGGCCAGCTGCATCACCACCGCGCAGGTGACCGCGCGCTGGGCGTGATCCTCGAGCTCGATGGGCGCGCCGAAGACCACCAGGATGCCGTCGCCGAGCAGCTCCTCGATGGTGCCGCCATAGGCCAGGATGATGTCGGTCATGACCTCGAGGTGCAGGTTCAGGATGGTGACCACCTGCTCGGGCGGCAGGCGCTCCGACATGCCGGTGAAGCCGCGCAGGTCCGACATCAGGATGCTGACCCGACGCCGCTCGCCGCCCAGCTGCAGCCCCTCGGGCGCCTCCAACAGCCGCTCGACCACGTCGTCCGACAGGTAGCGCCCGAAGGTCTCGCGGATGAACGAGTTGTCGAGCACCAGCGCCTTGACCGCCTCGCCGGCGCGCGCGTGCGAGCGCAGCCGCGCGATGAACTCGGCCCCCGGCGGAAGCTTGATGATGTAGTCGCTGGCCCCGACCGCGAAGGCCTTGGCCTTGAGCTCGGAGTCCTCCTCGCCCGACAGCATGATCAGCGGCACCCGCGCGGTGGCGGTGTGCGCGCGCAGCTCGCGCACCACGTCGAGGCCGCTGATGTCGGGCATCACCATGTCGACCAGGACCACCGCGGGCGAGAACTCCAGCGCCGCGGCCAGCGCCCCGCGCGGGTCCATGCAGTGTTGCAGCTCCAGCTCGGGATCGGCGGCCAGCAGGCGGCGCACCGCGGCACCGACCAGGCGCTGATCATCGATGAGCAGGATACGGATCATGGCGCGACCGGGCTCGGGTTGGTCAGCGCGTTGTGGACGTGATCGCGCCAGCTGCCCGCGATGTGCAGGTAGTCGCGCGAGTAGCCGAAGGGCTGAAAGCCCAGGCGCCTGAGCAGGCGCGCCGAGCGCGTGTTCTCGGGCAGATGGCCGGCCTCGATGCGGTGCAGCCCCATGGCGCCGAAGACGTGCGCGATCACCGCCTGCAGCGCCTCGTGCATGAGGCCCTCGCCCTGGCGCGCCTCGGCCAGCGAGTAGCCCAGCCGACAGGCCAGCAGCGGGCCGCGCTCGATCGAGGTCACGCCGACGTTGCCCAGCACCGGGCCGTGGTCGTCGCCGCGCGCCACCAGCCACAGCCTGAGCGCGCGCCCCGCGGTGGCGTCGTCGAGCTGCCTGGCCAGCGAGGCGCGCCAGTAGTCGTGGGTGAAGAAGTCCTCGGGCCGCCTGGGCTCCCACGGCGCCAGGTGGTGGGCGTTGCCGCGGTAGTAGGCCACCACCTGTGCCGCGGCCTCGGGGCCGAGCTGCACGATGCTGAGCCGTTCGGTGTCGAGGCGGACGGTGCTCACGCGGTCACTTGCGCTGGCCGATGCGCCAGTGCGCGCTGCCGTTGCGCTCGTCATACAGATCCTGGACGGCGCGGGTCTCCCAGGTCAGCGCGATCTCTCGCGCGCGCACCTTGCGCAGCAGCGCCTCACGCACCTCGGACGGGGTGCGCGGGTTGGGCTCGCGCGGCTCCTCGCCGGCGGGCACCGCGTCGGCCGGGATGCGGCGCTCGTAGTCGTGCCAGATGCGCCGGTCGTTGCGGCAGTCGAAGCTGCGGCAGGTGCGCGGGCGATCATGGTAGACGCCGCAGGCGCGCGTGGCCGGATCGCTGTGCGTGCAGTAGCCGTCGCTGTCGCGCTGCAGGATGCGATACGGCCGCGCCACGTCCCAGCGCACGATGCCCTGGTTGAGATCCTGCGTGGTCAGCGGGAAGGTCATGGCGCAGCAGCGCGCGCCGCACAGCGGGATCAGCTCCGCGCAGGGCACCGGCGGCGACGGCTCGGTGTACTTGTCGACCAGCTCGCCGAGATCCACGCGCAGGCCGGGGTGCTTGGCCTCGCCGAGCTGCAGCGCCAGCAGCGCCTCGGTCGACTGCGCATCCAGCGTGGCGCCCTCGACCACCGCGCGCTCCAGCAGCAGGTCGACCAGGGCGCCGACGCGCGCCTCCAGCCGCACCACCTGCTCGCCCAGGTTGGTGACCAGCATGTTGGCGTGGCGCAGCGCGCGCACCAGCTCCTCGCGCGAGGGCGGGCCCTGGTCGCCGGCGTCGGCCATCAGTTCAGCGTGTAGGGCAGGGCCAGACGGAACAGCGGGATCTCGGCGTCGAAGCCCTCACCGCCATCGCGCACCATCTGGTAGGTGCCGTGCATGGTCCCGAACGAGGTCGACAGCATGGCCCAGCTCGAGTACTCGAAGTGCTCGCCCGCGCGCAGCACCGGCTGCGCCCCGACCACGCCGTCGCCGCGGACCTCCTCGGTCTTGCCGTCGCCGTGGGTGATGATCCAGTGCCGGCTCTTGAGCTGGGTGGTCTTGGCGCCGACGTTCTCGATGCGGACCTTGTAGGCGAAGGCGTAGCGCCCGCCCGCGGGGGATGACCGCTCGGGCAGGTACTGGCTCTCCACGGTGACGCGGATGCCCTGGGTGACGGCGGTCGGCATGGGGACTCCAACTTGCCGCCCCTGGGATCGCACGTCAACCGCGCGTGGGGGGTTGACAGGATCCCGCCAATCGAGTAAGACGCGCCAACTTCGTAAATCGAGAAAATCGTGACTCCCCAGCAAATCGACCCGGACCGCCTGCTGACCTCGAGCGAGGTCGGCAACCTGCTGCAGGTCAACCCGAGCTCGATCAACAAGTGGGTGGAAAAGGGCCACCTCAGGGCCTATCGCACGCCCGGCGGCCACCGCCGCATCCGCATCTCCGACCTCATGAGCTTCCTCGAGGAGCACGCCTACCCGGTGCCGCGCAGCCTCTCTGCCGCGGCCCGCCGCCGCGTGCTGGTGGTCGACGATGACCGCGATCTGTTGCGGTCGATCACCCGATCGGCACGCTCGCACGGCAACATCGACCTCGAGACCTGCGACAACGGCATCGACGCCCTGGTCCGGGTCGGGGCCTGGCGCCCACACCTGGTCGTGCTCGACATCTTCATGCCCGATCTCGACGGCATCGAGGTGTGCCGCCGGCTGTCGGCCAGCACCCACCTCCCCGTCCGCCCTCTCATCATCGTCACCAGCGGCCAGCTCACCCCCGAGCTGGAGCGTTCCGCACTCGAGGCCGGCGCCCGCCGGGCCCTCGCGAAGCCCATCTCCCTGACCGCCCTGCTCGCCGACCTGGCGCTGGACGCGCAGGACCAGCAGTAGCAGGAGCCGCACCATGGAAGCCCCACGACATCCCCACTTCGAGCTGCAAACAGCGCCGGATCCCACCCGCACCGCCGACGTCCTGGTCGACATCCTGGTCGCCGCCGGCGTCGAGGTCGTGTTCGGCCTGCCCGGCGGGACCATCTCGCCGATCTATGACGCCCTGCTGGATCGCCCGCGCATCCGCGTCATCACCACGCGGCACGAGAGCGGCGCCATGTTCGCCGCGGCCGCCTACGCGCGCGCCACCGGCAAGCTCGGCGTCGTGCTGGTCACCTCGGGCCCCGGCGTCATCAACACCATGACGGGCCTGGCCTCCGCGCACTGCGACGGCCTGCCGGTGCTGGTGCTGGCCGGCGAGGTCCCGCGCGCCGTGTTCGGCAAGCACGCCCTGCAGGAGGGCACCGCGCATCACCTCGACATCGTCTCGATGGCCAAGCACATCACCAAGCTGGCCATCCAGGTCACCGAGCCCAACGGCGCGCCCGCCATCCTGCGCCGCACCATCGCCACCGCGCTGTCGGGTCGCCGCGGCCCCGCGCTGCTGACGCTGCCGCTCGACTTGCTCAGCGCGCCCATCGTTGCCCCCGAGCTGAGCTACGAGATCCGCAGCGAGATGCGCGTCAACCCGGCCGCCATCACCCGCGCCGCCGACGCCCTCGAGCGCGCGCAGCGCCCCGTCATCTTCGCTGGCTCGGGCGCGCGCTGGGGCAACGGCCCCCCGCGCCTCGCCGAACAGGCGCCCCGCCAGCAGATCCCGGGCATCACCACCCCCAAGGCCAAGGGCGTCTTCCCCGAGCACCACCGCCTGGCGCTCGGCGTCTTCGGCCACGGCGGCCACCCCTCGGCGACCGCCTACCTCGAGGACGGCATCGACTGCATCCTCGCCGTCGGCACCGGCCTCAGCGATCCCGCCACCGACGGCTGGAGCCCGCTCCTCAAGGCCACCCGCGACTTCATCCAGATCGACGCCGACGCCCTGCAGATCGGGCGCAACTACCCGGTCACCCAGGGCCTGGTCGGCCCCGCCGAGACGGTGCTGGGCCAGCTGCTCGATGCGCTGCCTGCGGGCACGCGCGCGACGCGGCGCTTCGGCCTGCGCCGCCACCTCGATCCGTCCACCATGGGCGACGGCGACGGCGGGCTGATCTCGCCCGAGCGCGCGCTGTGGGAGCTGCAGCAGGTCATGCCGCCGGGCACCGCCTACACCTGCGACATCGGCGAGCACCTGCTGTTCGCGACGCACTACCTCGAGATCAACGATCCGCAGGGCTTCCTCATCATGACCGGGCTGGCCTCGATGGGCACCGGGATGGCCGGCGCGCTGGGCCTCAAGCTGGCCATGCCGCGGCGCCCCGTGGTCGCCGTCGTCGGCGACGGCTGCTTCTCGATGGGCCTCGGCGATCTGCAGACCGCGGTGCACGAACGCATCCCGCTGCTCATCGTCGTCCTCAACGACCACCGCTACGGCATGGTCGAGCTCGGCCACGGCGCCCTGTTCGGCCGCACCCCCGCCTTCGGCGGCAGCGACATGAACGTCGTCGAGCTGGCGCAAGGCGTCGGCAAGATTGACATAGGCGCCGGGAAAGCCCTTGTCGAGCGCGATGGCACGCTCGAAAGCGGCAAACGCCTCGTCGCCGCGCCCCTGCCGCAGGCGCAGATTGCGTTCGTCGACACGCCCGGCCTGCACCACCAGCAGTCGCGCGCGCTGAACCGGGCGATGAACCGCACGGCCGCCGCCGCCGCGCTCGACGCCGACGTGGTGCTGCTGGTGGTCGAGGCCGTGCGCTTCGGCGCCGAGGACGAACTCGCGCTGTCGCG
>JBGASF010000007.1:0-97273 GCA_044229835.1 Polyangia bacterium
GTTCGGGGGGGGGTAGCGTGGGGGTGGGGTTGGCTGGGTGGGGGTTCGGGGGTTGTGGCGTGGCGCGCGGCCCGAAAAGACAACCGGGCGAGAGCATCCTGCTCTCGCCCGGTCGGTTGAACCTGCTTCTCCCTGCTAGTTACCGCAGGTGAACATCGAGAACGTCGCGTTAGGCTTGCAGCGCAGGCCGGTGGCGCAGCGGCTCGACTCCGACAGTGGGTCGCAGGCGGCGCCCGAGGCGGAGATGGTGCGCTGGGTGACGTTGAGCTTGAAGTTGCCCGCGCCGCCGGTCGTGTTGGGCAGCACGTTGTAGCTGTCCACGATGACGAAGACGTTGCCGGCCGCGACGTTGGAGATGAAGCCGTCGGTCTTGAAGTTGCCGGCGTCGATGTCCACGTCGTCGGTGCAGCCGAGCTCGGTCAGCGTGGCGCCGCAGTTCGAGGTCACGTAGATGAGGCTGTCGATGTCGGTCTCCGGGAAGTCGGTGCTGACGCGCAGGTCCGACAGCGCCGCAACGGCCAGCGAGTACACCTTCTCGGAACCGCCGCTGGCGGGATTGTCGCAGGACGGGCTCCAGCGATCCGGGCCCGTGGTGATGACGCCAGTGACAGGAGTGCCCAGGGTCAGCGCCGTGGCGCCAGTGCAGGCCGCCGTCTGGGCGGCGACCAGCGTACCGCAAGTGCCGGCAGTGCCGTTGCCGCTGCAGACCAGGGGCGGGGTCGCGACCGCGCACTCGTTGATGTAGCGGCGCGGATCGCAAGCGGCTGTGTCAGCCGGGGTCGGCAGCGCGCTGAAGGTCACGCGAACGGTGTTCGACAGGCGCATGCCGGCGTCGCGGACCTGGATGTCAGCCTGGGTGATGGTGCTGCCCGGGGCGGCCGCGAAGAGGTTCATCGCCAGCTCGCGACGGTAGAGCGTGGGGGCAATGCCGTTGCCAATGACCTGGCTGAACGGGAAGATCGAGGGCGTCTCGGGTGCTCCCGACCCATCGCCGTCCACCATCACGGGAGCGTTGGCGGCGTCGAGGAAGGTCACCACCAGGCGGCTGGCGTCGCCATCGGCGTCGCTCGCGTTCACGACCAGACGACGGGCTCCGGTGGCGAGTGTGAGGCCGGCGTTGTCGCTTGCTCCGATGACGGGGGCCACCGGCGTCTGGCAGGTGGAAGCCGGAGTGCCCTGGCAGACCAGGCCGGTGGTGCAGACGTTCTCGCGGCCGTCGGTCTCGCAGGCGAGGCCGGCGGCGACCATCGCGGGTGCCGTCTTGGCGACGGTGAGCGGGTCCGACATCAGGCCGGCGGCGTCGAGCGCGCGCACGCGGATGCTGGTCACCATCGGCCCCAGGGTGGCGCCGAGGCCGATCTGCTCCGAGCCGCGCCAGGTGGTCTTGCCGGTCAGATCCTGGTCGAAGCCGCGGGTGATCGAGGTGACGCCGCCGGTCAGGGTGATCGGGGTGCCGCCCGAGTTGAGCAGCTCGAGCTGGTAGCCGGTGACGTCGCCGTCGGTGTCGGTGCCCTTGAGGACGACGCCGGCGTTGTTGCTGCCGAGGTCGGTGAACAGCACCGAGGTCAGCACCGGCGCGGCGCCGGTCATGCAGGTGCCGGTCAGCGAGCCCGCCGCGCTGGGGCGGCAGGTCAGGTTGGCGTCGCAGCGGTTCAGGATCTGGCGGGTGTCGCAGCTGGCCGACGCGGCGACGACCGGGCGCACGATGATGTCGAGCTGGTAGTCGGGCGTCATGGCCGCCTCGGCGTTGTAGGCGTCGACCACGATGAAGTAGTCACCGGGGTTCTGGGCCTGCAGGAACAGCTCGGAGGCGACGCCGTTGGCGCCGTCGTCGTTGCACTGCGCGGTCATCGGGGTCTGGCCCAGCATGCAGCTCGAGGTCACGTACATGACCGAGTCGAGGTCGGGCGTGCCGGCGTTGTCGAGCGTGATGAGCAGGTCGGCCTTCACGCCGAGGGTGTACTTGTGCACGCGGTTGTTGGCCATGCCGGGGGTGATCATCGAGCCGGCCAGGGCGCAGCCCATCGGGGGCTCGATGTCGCTGGCGCCGTCGTCGAGGGTGCCGACGAACGAGGTCACGAAGCCGTCCTGCACGCCCGCCGTGTTCATGTTGACGATCTTGGTCGGGTCGCAGCTGTTGACCGGAGGCGTCAGCGTGCGGCACTGGGTCGAGCAGCTGTCGTTGTTGCTCTGGTTGCCGTCGTCGCACTGCTCGCCAGTGTCGACGCGACCGTTGCCGCACAGCTTGGCGGCATCGACCGTCATGTTGCCGTCGATGCTGACGCCACCGTCACCGTTGCCGCCGTCATCGTCGTCGCCGCAAGCCGCCGCACCGAGCGCCAGCGTGGCCGCCAGAAGCCAGTTCAAACGCGAATACTTCACCGCCATCGTCTCCTCCACAGCACAAAAAATAGGGTTCGGGACACGGCGTTATCGTCCATGCACATGTAGGTGTCAACCCACTTGAGTGCGCATCGCGTTGCGCTTGGAGCCGACCACCGTTGGGCGTGACGAGGGGCACAAGCGCGGGGGCAAGGGCTCGGGGCGCGCGAGACCCAGGGCAGGCCAAGGGTGGCGCCAGGGACCGTCCAGTTCACGCCTGCGCGCACCACCCAACCGCGTTACACTGCCCCCCATGGCGAGCGACGTCGACAAGGTTCTCGCGGAGGCCTTGAGCCTCCCCACCGAGGCGCGCGCCACGCTCGCAAAGCGACTGCTCGAGAGCCTCCGGGAAGACGGCGACGAGCTCGACGAGGAGGATCGCGGGCGGATGCATGCAGCGCTCGACGCGGCCGAGCAAGAGAGCAGGGCCGGCCTCGGTCGGCCCGTGGGTGAGTTTCTGGCCGAGCTACGCCAGCGCACGAGCTGAGCGAGACCGACTGGTTCCCTCCGCTAGACTACCGCTAGACTAGTGCAGGCTCGGTCCTCCGCCACGTGCTGCATGCCACACGGCGCGGATCTCGACCGTGGCGCGCGCCTCGTCCACCACGTAGTAGACGTGGTGGTGCGTGCGCCGGAGCAGCAGGCGCCGAGCGGTGCGGTAGGGGGAGCCCACGCTGTGCGGTAGCGTCTCGAGCGAGAGCGTGGCCGCGACCAGCTCGCGCTCGAAGAGGTCTGCAGCTTCGACACGATGCTCGCGCCACCAGGCATCGATCACCTCCGCCTGGCGTTCGGCTCTCGGCATGATGATGACGCGGTAGCGCTTCACCACTCAGCGGCACAAACCGTCGAACTCTTTGCCGGCCTTGGCGTAGTCGTTCATCGACTGGCGCAGGTGCTCGAGCTCGGCGCGCAGCTCGTCGGCGGCGCGGGAGTCGGCGGCCTCGACGCGCAGCGATTCGTAGGCGTTGGCGATGTTGCCCAGGGCCAGGCGCATCTCGACCAGCTCGCCGGTCAGGCCGCGCCACGCGGTGCGCAGCTTCTCCTTCTTGGGATCGACCTGCTCCAGCGCGCCGAGGTCGGTGGCCAGCTGCTCGGCCAGGGCGCGCGCGCTGTCGCGGCCGCGCGTGAAGTCGGTGGTCGGCAGCGCCTGCGCGATCGCCCCCAGGTGCTCGCGCACCCGGGTCAGCACCGGCTTGGCGCTGGCGGCCAGACGCTGGCACTCGCCCTCGGTCAGGCTCTTGCAGCCGACCCCAGGAGCGAACGCAAGCACCACGACCAGCCCGAACCAGGCGCGCACACCCGGTTCATACCACGGCGACGACTAGCCGAAGCAGTAGTAGTAGCCGCTGGCGCCGCCGAACCACATCTTGCCGTCCTCGACACAGGCGCCCGAGTGGGTGCGATCGCCGATGTCGTACTGCCAGATCAGCTTGCCGGTCTTGGCGTCGAGCATGCGGTAGAAGTTGTCGTACGAGCCGAACAGCACCTTGCCGTCGACCAGCGCCGGCGAGTACCAGGTCGACGCCCCGATCTTGAAGGTCCAGACCTCCTTGCCGGTGGCCGGATCCAGGCAGTACATGGTGCCGTTGTTGCCGCCGACGTAGATCTTGCCGTCGTAGGACGCGGCCGATGACCAGACCCCGGTCGGGATCTTGATCGACCACACGATCTTGCCGTCCTCGCGGGCCAGGCAGTGGAACGTCTTGTCGCCCTCCTCGCAGCCGATATACAGCTTGTCGTCGATCAGCAGCGGCGAGGCGTCGGTGTCGCCGCCGATCTTGGACTTCCACACCAGCTTGCCGTCGCTGATGTTGCACGCGCGCACGTGGCCGTCGAGGTGGCCGAAATAGGCGCGGCCCTCGGCGATCCCGACCGACGACTCGATCCCCCCCGAGCCGGGGGTCTCGCCCTCGCCGATGCCGAAATCGGTGTGGAACAGCATCTTGCCGGTCTCGGCGTCGAAGCACTTGAACTTGCCGTCCTCACCGCCGACATAGACCTTGCCGTCGAGCACGCAGGGCGACGAGTCCATGTCCGAGGGGCCGACCCAGTCCCACACGATCTTGCCGGTCGCGGCGTCGAGGCAGCGCAGGTGGTTGTCCACGTTGGGCACGTAGATCCGGTTCTTGTAGAAGCACGGCGAGCCCTTGAACATGCGGTCGGCCGCGAAGACCCAGACCAGCTTGCCGGTCAGCGCCTCGAAGCAGTGGAAGTGGCCGCCAGTCGACCCGACGAAGACATAGTCGCCGTACTTGAGTGTCTGCCCCGACCAGCCGGTGCCCCTCCAGGTGATGGGCTCGCCATGCTTGAGGGTGGCGAAGTCGGCCATGCGGAACTTCCACAGCAGCTTCGGGTTCTCGGGCACGGTGCCCGAGCCGTAGTAGGTGTGGGTCAGGTTGCCGCGGAACATGCGCATCGAGCCCGGCTTGGACTCGCTGCTGTTCGAGCCGTCCCACGCCGGCAGCTTGGCCTCGACGTTGGTGTGCTTGTAGGGGTTGCGATCGGGGCGGCCCAGGGCCTGCCACTCGGGGACCTTGTCGCCGCCCTTGCCCTTGGGGGGCGGCGGTGCCTTCGGCTTTGCGGCCTTCTTGCCGGCGTGGGCGAGGGCGGGGGCGGCCACCAGGCCAGCGGCGGCGAGCTGCAGGAAGCGTCTCCGGTCGATACCCATGCTCATGGGGACGCAAGCTACCACGCACATATTCCACGACAACTGGAATGGGGCGCACATCGTGGCCGTAGGCCGGCGATGGCGATGGGGACGACCTGGATGGCTACGGGGTGGTGCGGATCTGCAGCAGCTGGCCGGGGCTCTCGTCGCGCGGGACGACGGTGAGCGGCTTGGCGGTGATGCCGCCCTCGCTGGGGACGACCTTCAGGAGCTTGCTGGACGCGGTGGCCCAGTCGAGCAGCAGGCGCTTGGCGCGCTCGCTGCCGGTCTCGGCCGCGTAGTCCTGGATGAGACCGCGCAGGCCGGCCAGATCCTCGGGCGTGGCGGCGTCGACCTTGACGTCTTTGTGAAGACGTTCCGCGGCCAGCCCATCCTCGTCGAGCAGCCAGACCACGCCGCCGGTCATGCCGCTGCCCAGCACCGGGTTGACCGGGCCGAGCACCACGCCGACGCCGCCGGTCATGTACTCGAAGGCATACTTGCCGGCGCCCTCGGTGACCATGATGGCGCCCGAGTTGCGCACGCCGAGGCGCTGGCCGGCGCGGCCCTCGACATAGAGGGTGCCGCCGGTGGCGCCGTAGCAGGCGGCGTTGCCGATGGCCGAGTTGTCGCTGCGCTTGTCGACCACGCGCGGCTGGCGCACCACCAGCTTGCCGCCCGACATCGCCTCGCCGACCGAGTCGTTCGCGTAGCCGTCCAGGCGCATGTACATGCCGTCAATCAGATTGAAGCCCAATGCCTGGCCCGCATAGCCTTCGAAGGTCAGATGCACGGGGCGGCGCGCTCCGTCGGCGGCGCGCGGGTCGAGCTCGCCGAGGACCATGCGGTAGGCCAGGGTGGCGCCGACCGCGCGATCCACGTTGGTGATGGGGAACTTGACCTCGATCGGCCCGACCGGCTGGATGTCGGCGCTGCCGGCGCCGGCCAGGTGGCCGCGCACCTCGGCCACGATGCGCGCGTTGAGCTCGCTGGTGACGTCGATGTGCAGCGCGCTCTGGGCGCGCCCGGCGCGGGCCCCGGCGCGGCCGCCGTGCGGATCGGTCAGCACCTCGCTGAGGTCGACCTTGTCGATGCGGGCGTCGCCGACCACGCGCTGCTCCAGCAGATCGACGCGCCCGACCAGCTCCGACGGGTGGCGCAGCCCGAGCTCGGCCAGGCGCGCGCGCAGATCGCCGGCCAGCGCCATGAGATACGTCTCGACGCCCTTCTTGGCGTCGAGGTAGCGCGCCTCCTCCTCGTCGGCGAGCTGCTCGTCGGCGCTGCGGCCCTTCTTTTCGGTCATCAGGCGGCGTGCCACCAGGTCCGACTGCGTGGTGATGCCGGCGGGACAGTTGCCCTTGGCGCAGCCGTGACAGAAGATGCACTGCTCCGCGATCATCAGCGCGGTGCCCAGCGAGACCTCGTCGGCGCCCAGCGCCAGGATGGCCGCGATGTCGGTGCCGGTCTTGATGCCGCCGTCCGCGCGCAGGTGCACGCTGGCCCGGATGCCGTTGATGACGAGGGCCTGGTGCACCTCGGAGATCCCCCGCTCCAGCGGCAGCCCGGCGTGCTCGATCGACGACGATGACGCCGCGCCGGTGCCGCCCTCGAAGCCCGAGATGTCGATGACGTCGGCGCCGGCCTTGGCCACGCCGACCGCGATGGTCCCGATGTCGGTCACCGCCGGGCACTTGACCGAGACGCGCGCCTTGGGGTTGGCCTGCTTCAGGTTGTAGATGAGCTGGGCCAGATCCTCGATCGAGTAGATGTCGTGGTGCGGCGGCGGCGAGATCAAGGTCACGCCGACCTGGGTCTTGCGGATGGCCGCGACCTCGGCGGTGACCTTGGCGGCCGGCAGCATGCCGCCCTCGCCCGGCTTGGCGCCCTGGCCGATCTTGATCGAGATCTCGTCGGCGTGCGCCAGGTAGCGTGCGTCGACCCCGAAACGGCCCGAGCCGACCTGGCGGATGCGCGAGCGATCGGCCTCCCACTGGCGGCCGCGATCGCGACGGTCGTCCTCGCCGCCCTCGCCACAGTTCGACATCGCGCCCATGGCGTTGAAGGCGGCCGCGATGGCGCGGTGGGCGACCCGGTGCAGCGCGCCGTGCGACATGGCGGCGCCGCGGAAGGTGCTGGCGATGATCTCCTCGGGCGCGGCGACCACGGCGACCGGCAGCGCCTTGCCGGCGGGGCGGAAGCGCAGGAGGTCGCGCAGGTAGACCGGGGGCGTCTCGGCCAGGATGCTGAGGAAGCGCTCGTAGGCGCCGGGGTTGCCGCGCGCGGTCTGCTGCAGCTCGTTCCAGACGTCCTTGCGGTAGATGGCCAGGTCGCCTTCGCCCTGGGGCCGCGCGCCGGCCTTCCAGCGCGCCACGATGTCCTCGTAGATCTCGTCGAGGCCCGCGCCACCGAGGTGCGACTGCACGCCGGGCAGGTAGTAGTCGACCACCGAGGCGTCGAGGCCGACGGCCTCGAACAGGCGCGAGGCGCAGTAGCCAGCGACGGACGTGATGCCCATCTTCGACATGGTGCGCTTGACGCACTCCATCAGGCCGGCGAGGCCGTTGGTGATGGGATCCTTGCCGTTGCCCTCACCCGGCTTGTAGTGCGCCAGGCAGATCTGCAGGAACAGGTGGGGATGGATGGCGTCGGCGCCGTTGGCGATGAGGACGGCGGCGTCGTGGCCCTCCTGGACCTCGCCGGTCTCGACGATCAGGCTGGCGTGGCGACGGCGACCCTCCGCGACCAGGGCGTTGTGCACCGCGCTGACCGCCAGGATCATGGGCAGCGGCAGGCGCGGCTTCTGCTCGGGCGCGCCGCCGTCGACGCCGGCGAAGGGCTTGACCAGCGCCATCTTGTCGCTGAGCAAGAGGATCGACGCCTGCCCGGTCTTGACCTGCAGCAGCGCGGCGCGGGTCAGATCGGCGATGCGCTGCGCCAGCACCTTGGAGGTCTGGTGCTCGGAGTACTCGAAGGTGCAGTCGAGCACCGCGCAGCGCGGGCGATCCGGCGACGCGGCGTCGCGGATGCGCACGGTCTGGTCCTCGGTGATGAAGGGCATCGGCAGCCGGTACTGCGGCTCCGGGTTGTAGACCGGCTCGTACTCGTGCGCGGTGGGGCGGCGACCCAGGAAGACCGTGGTGTCGAAGGCCGAGCCCTCGCGGATGGGATCGATGGGCGGGTTGGTGACCACGGCGACGATCTGCTTGAAGTACTTGGCCAGGGTCGGACGCTGGCGCGAGAACACCGCCAGCGGGCGGTCGTAGCCCATCGAGGTGATGGGCTCCTTGCCCTCCTGGGCCATGTGGCGCGCGGTCTTGACGCGCTCGGGGTTCCAGCCGAACAGGTTGAGGATGGAGTTGTCGGGCTTGACCGGCTGCTTGGCGCCGGCGGCGGGCAGCTTGGGCGCGGGCAGCGTGGTCAGGCGCGCCTCGGCCAGCTCGCCGAAGTTGATGCGCGAGCCCTCGACCACGCGGGCCAGCACCTCGTCGGGGCGCAGGATCTTCTTGGCGCGCAGGTCGACCGCGACGGCCTGGCCGGGATCGAGCTGGCCGGTCTCCAGGATGTCCTCGGCCGCGATGTCGAGCGCGCCCAGCTCGGAGCCGATGAAGATGCGGCGCTGCCGGGTGACCAGCCAGCGCAGCGGGCGCAGCCCCATGCGATCGAGCTGGCCGACCAGCACGTCGCCATCGGTGGCCACGATGGCGGCGGGGCCTTCCCATGCGCCCAGGGTGCCCAGCGCGCGCTCGACGCCCTGGTAGTAACGCACCACCTCGGGGGTCAGGCGCGGCAGATCGCGGTACGCCATCGGCATCACGCGCGCCAGCGCCTCCATCAGCGGCACGCCGTGCATGCGGAACAGCTCGACCACGCGATCGAGATCGGCCGAGTCGGAGCCCTGCTGCATGAGCACGTCCTGCATGCCCAGCTCGGCCTCGAGGTTGCGCACCGCGTTGCGGTTGGCCTTGATGGTGTTGATCTCGCCGTTGTGCGAGATCAGGCGGAAGGTCTGCGCCAGGTACCAGTTCGAGAAGGTGTTGGTCGAGTAGCGCCGGTGGAAGACCACGACGTCGGACTTCATGTCGGGGTCGGTCAGGTCGGCGTAGAAGCGGCGCAGCTGATCGCCGTCGACCAGCGCCTTGTACGAGACCGTGCGCGACGAGAACGACGGGATGTAGATCCCGCGGAACCAGCGCTCGAGGTGGCCCTTCACGCGGTACAGCGTGGTGTCGAGATCCTCGGGCGCGACCATGCCCTCGCCGATGAGGACCTGCCAGATCTCGCGGCGCGCGTCGAAGGCCTTGCGCCCGAGCACGCGCTCCGACACCGGGACCTTGCGCCAGGCCAGCGGGGCCAGGCCGTGCTTGCGCAGGGTGGAGTCGATCTCCTGCTGCCAGGGCGGGATGTTGGTGGACTCGCCGCTGGGGAAGAAGACCACGCCGACGGCGAGGGCGTGGCCCTCGGGCAGGTGGCGGCCGGGGGCGATGAACTTGCGGAAGAAGTCGACGTCGGTGCCGATCAGCAGACCGGCGCCGTCACCGGTGTCGTCGATGCTGCCGCCACGATGCTCCATGCAGCCGAGGCCGCGCAGTGCCTGTTCGATGACGTCGTGCGATTTGCCCTCGAGGTCGGCGACCGCTCCGATGCCGCAACCGCCGCGGCTGGGATGATTGCGGTAGTACTCGACCAGCTTCGCGAGCAAATCAGCCTGTTCACGCATCGACTGCGCAGTTTGACGCAACGCGGCAATGATGGCAACGGGGAAAACACCGAGGATCCACGACATGCATGTCCGGGTCATTGCCGCGAGCGTGGGGCGGACATTCACAAGGCGGCGGAATCGCACTCACCGCGGTTCGGCACGCAACTTGGAAAGAGCCGGCAGCATGACGACGCGCATCGCCCTCGCTCTCCTCCTCCTCGGCGGCACCGCCCACGCGCAGGTCTGGGGCGATCCCTACGCTCCGCCTCCCCCCGTGCCCGTGCCCGTGCCCGTGCCCGTGCCCGCTCCGGTCTCTCCCTACGCCCCACCCCCCACCTACTGGGGCGCGCCCGCTCCGGCGCCATCCCCTGCCGCCCCCGCGCCCGCGCCGGTCGCGACCTCCACCAGCACCAGCAGCACCGCCAGCACCGTCACCTCCTCCATCACCATCACGCCCGATCGCCCCTCACGCCCCCGCGTCGCCCTCGACGACGATCCCGCCGCCGATCGCACCTGGCTGTCGCCCACGCCCGAGACCCAGCGCCGCGGCAGCTGGACCTACAACAACTACGAGTTCCTGATCCACGGCATGAGCTACGGCATCGCCGACAACCTGCAGGTCACCGGCTTCGTGCTGCCGGCCTACTCGGAAGGCTCGCCCGCGGTCTATGGCGCCAGCACCAAGGTGCGCATCCTGTCGGGTGGCCCGCTGCGCCTGGCCCTGACCGGCTCGGTGTGGAGCGTCGACGCCGGCGACGGCAGCGACGGCACCATGGTCGTCAGCGCGGGCGGCACCGCCGCGCTGTGTCTGGATCGCGGCTGCACCTCGCAGCTCGGCATGAACGCCGACCTCATCAAGGTCGGCGGCGACGGCACCGACGCCGCCGTCGGTGGCAACAGCACCAGCAGCGAGGACAACGGCGTCGCCCGCATCTCGGCCTACGCCAGCATCCGCATGTCGAGCCACATGAAGCTGCTCGCCGAGCTGAACCGCGGCCGCATCGGCACTGGCAAGCTCGAGCTGGCCGACGATGGCCTGCTCATGCTGGGTGTGCGCTTCCACTCGGCCCACGCCTCGACCGACCTCGGCCTGGCCATGCCGATGAACTTCGCCGACGAAGATCCCGACACCCGCGGCGCCTTCCCCGCCATCAACCTGACCTACCGCCCATGAGCGCCACCATGCGTCGAAGCAGCCTGCGCGCCGCAGCCAGCCTGGCCGCCATCCTGGTCGTCGGCGCCGGCGCCGTGCTCGGCGGCTGCGCCCTGCTCGACGAGTGTGATGGGGTCTCGTGCGCGCCCTGCCCGCCGAGCCGGCTCGAGGTCTCCGAGCTCGGCACCGGCGCCGCGGTCACCGATGTCACCGTGATCGACGACAGCGACGGCACGGTTGTGGGCATGGGCTGCGATGGCGACAGCGACGCCGGCACCTGCACGGTCGACGTGTACATCCACTCTGGCGCTCACAACCTGCGGGTCTCGGCCAAGGACCACGGCACCGTCATCCAGCGGGTCACGGTGCCACCCGGCGGCAGTGGCTGCTGCACCTGCAGCTTCATCCAGACGCCCGTCCCGGTCCGGCTGCCGCGCCTGTAGTTGCCGTCGCAGCTAGGCGGGGTGCCGCCCGGCGACCATGCCGACGCTGCCGCCCGCGAAGGCCTTGCGCTGCACGTCCAGGTAGCCGGCCTCGGTCAGCGCCGTCGCGACCCGATCGGCGCCGCGCGCTCGGCCCCCGAAGGCGACGTCGCGCAGGCGCAGCAGCGCCGCCGTCAGCCCGGGCCGGTCGTCACAGATCCACGCCGTCAGCAGCCAGCCCTCGGGGCGCAGCGCGCGCCCGCACAGCTCCAGCGCGCGCGCCAGGGTGGCGTCGTCGAGGAACATCTGCGGCAACCAGATGAGGTCGAACGCAGCGCGCTCGGTCAGCTCCTCGATGCGCTGCGCGCGCAGCTCGATGCGGGCGTCGAGACCGGCGGCCGTGACGTTGGCGCGCCCGCACGCCAGCGAGGCCGGCCACGGCTCGAGGCCGACCACCGACAGCGCTGGCCAGGCCTGACAGAAGCCGATGGCGTTGCCCGCCGCGCCGGCGCCGACGTCGAGCGCCCGCGCCCCCGGCTGGGCCAGCCGCGCCGCCAGCCCGGGCAGCTCGGGCACGATGCCGTCCACCATCAGGACCCGGGTGTGCACCCGCGCGAAGGTGCCCTGCGCCTCGATGACATCGAGGTCAGTGTGGTGCCACCCGGTGCCCAGCATCCCGCTGCGCGCGTCGGCCACCAGCGCGCGCGGCTGCCCCAGGCTGCGGCGCAGATCGTCGCGCAGCACGTGCAGCGCCTGGGCGTCGCCGGCCAGCGCGGCCAGCGCCGCATCCGGCGTCACGACCTCGGCCTGCACCGTCACCACCCCGAAGCTGGCCAGCACGTCGAGCAGACTGCGCAGCATGTCGGGCGGCACCGCGGTCTCGGCGCCCAGCTCGGCCAGCATCCGCGGCCGCGTCAGCGCCGCAACCAGGCCGGCCTCCAGCGCCGCCGAGACCGCGGCCAGGGTCCAGGTGGCGTCGATGAGGGGAGCGACGACGGTCTGCAGGGTGGGGCTCGCCATGTCCCGACAGTACGACGAACCCTCAGAAACCAGATCGTGCCACGACCAGGCTGTCGTGGCAGCGCCGCCCGGGGCACGTGTGGTCGCGCACTTCGCCGCTGGCACCGCCCATGCACAAGGTGGATGCATGAAACCAACACGATTCCTGCTCGCTTTCGTCATGACCCTGGCCCTGGCCCTGGCCGGCTGCGCCGACGACTGCGGCGAGATCTACTGCGACTGCGGGCCCGCGGTGACCTTCCACGTCTTCGAGGCCGGCACCGGCAACCGCATCAGCGACGTGAACTTCACGACCAACCAGAACGACCTGCTCGGCAAGGGCTGCGCGGCCGACGAGGCCGACGGCGGGGTCTGCATGGTCGGGGCCTACGTCGGCGCGGGCACCGTCAGCTTCCAGTTCTTCGCGGCGGGCCACGGCACCGTCTCGAAGACCGTCAAGGTACCCGCGGCGGGCGGCGGCTGCTGCGCCTGCCCGTTCGTGGCGGAGCCGATCGACATCGCGCTGCCGCGCCTGTAGCGGCCGCGCGCGACGGCTACAGCTCGAGCTGCGCCTTCTTCTTGCAGAACTCCTTGGTCTCGTCCTGCATGGCCGCGGGCAGCTTGGCCAGCCACTTGCGGGCGTCGTCGGCGTCGCCCTCGAAGCAGTGCGCCTGCACCATCAGCTTGATGACGCGCGGATCGCTCGGGGCCAGCTTGCGGGCCTTGGCCAGCTCCTGCAGCATGAAGCGGCCGTTGCCGCTGGCGACCCAGAACTGGGCGTCCTCGAGCAGCTTCTCGAGCGCCTTGTTGCGACGCTCCTTGAGGTCGGACGGATCCAGGTTCTGACACTCGGTCAGCACCTTCTCGGCCGCGGCGACGTCGTCGGGCGAGTACTTCTTGAAGAAGGTGATGTCGTCCTCGAGCATGTCGCAGCGGCCCTCGCGCAGGCGCTGATCGAGCATGCGCTTGTGCGTCTCGATGGCGCCGAACTTGGCCAGGCGGATGGCGCGGACCAGCTCCTTCTTGTTCTCGAAGCTGTCGGGGATGCGGGTCAGCGCCTTCTCGGCGACGTCGTACTGCTCCTTCTGGATGGCGTCGGAGTACAGCTTGATGGCCTCGCCCATGTCGGCGGTCCACACCAGCGGCGGCTGACCGGTGGCCACCGCGGGCGACGCGCTCGGCGACGGGCTGGGCACCGCGGCGTCCGGCGTCGGCTTGGGCGGCGTGGCCGCGTTGAGCGCACCCTTGGGGTGGCGCGGCGTCGCGCCGGCACCGGAGGCCGAGCCGCTGAGCGCGGGCGGCGCGATCATGCCCGAGCCGGGGCGCGGTGACGCCGCGGGCGGCAGCGACGCCACCGGCGAGGCCGACGGGTCGAGCGAGGGCGATGGCGACGGCGACAGCGAAGGCGGCGGTGACACCAGCGGCGATGGCAGGGCCGATTCGCTGGGCAGCGGCTCGGAGCCCGAGCCGGCGGCCAGCATCTTGTCCTCACCCTGGTGGCGCGCCAGCCGCACCGCGACCGCGATCACCGCGGCCACCGCCAGCACGCCCGCGCCCAGCGCGGCCCAGGCCAGGCCACGCCGCTTGCGCATGGTCAGCGGCGCCGGGGTGCCGGTGACCACCCACGGCCCCGGCGTCGGCGACGGCGGCGGCGTGCGCCCCATCGACAGCCGCGGCGACAGCGCCGCGAAGCCGCCGCTGACACGCGCGGTGTAGGCGTCCGCCGGCAGCGTCAGCGCGACCTCGTCGAGCGCCTGCGCCATCGCGGCGGCGTCGGCGTAGCGCGCACCGGGATCCTTCTCCAGCGCGCGCATGACCACGCGCTCGATCGACTCCGGCACGTCGGGGCGCAGGTGGCGCGGCGGCACCGGCTGCTCCGAGATCTGCAGGCGCAAGAGCTCGAACAGCACCTCGGCCTTGAACGGCACCCGCCCGGTCAGCGCCTCGTACAGGATGACGCCGAGGGCATACAGATCGGCGCGCCCGTCGATGGGCTTGCCCAGGCACTGCTCGGGCGACATGTAGTAAGGCGTGCCGAGCAGCGAGCCGGTGCGCGTCGGCCCCGGCTTGCCGCTGATGGCGCCGGAGTCGCCGGTCAGCTTGGCGATGCCGAAGTCGAGCACCTTGACGCGGCCCGAGGGCGACACGAAGACGTTGTCGGGCTTGAGATCGCGGTGAATGATGCCCTTGCCGTGGGCGGCGCCCAGCGCGCCCAGGATCTGGATCGCGTAGGTGCACAGATCGCCGAGCGGCACCGGCGCCTCGTTGAGCAGGCGCGCCAGCGGCTGCCCGTCGAGGTACTCCATCACGATGTAGGGCCGACCGTCGGCGAGGTACGCGAGGTCGACGATGTTGACGATGCCCTCGTGGCGGATCAGGTTGACCGCGCGCGCCTCGGAGAAGAAGCGATCGACCAGCTCTCGATCGTTGGCCAGCTCGCCGGTCAGGAGCTTGATGGCGACGCGGCTGCCGATGGCGGGGTGCACGCCCTTGTAGACGCGACCCATGCCACCCGCGCCGAGCAGCTTGGCGACGCGATAGCTGCCGATGGTCTGCCCGAGCAGCGGGTCGTCGGACTGCCGCACCGGATAGTTGTCGACCGGGCACAGCTCACCCGCTGGCGCCTCGTCGTACTTCTGCCCGCACTCGCCGCAGATCCACATGGTGCGCTTCGAAGCTACTCCACTGTCCGGTGTCGTACCAGCACGGCCCGGTACTACGCGGGCGTGGGGAAAACGCTCTCGACGCTGGTGGAAGTCCTGGTCTCGATGGCCAGGCCGGCCAGCACATCACAGCGCTCGTTCTCGGGGATGCCGGAGTGGCCGGGCACCTTCACGAAGGACAGGTGCGGGAAGCGCCCGCACAGCCTGCGCAGCTCGGCAACCAGCTCGAGGTTGGCCTTGGGTTTCCAGGGCTTGGTGATGATGCCGATGGAGTATGCGCTATCGGTGTGGAGCAAGATGTGGCTGCGTTGCTGCTCGGGCAGGACCGCCTGCAGGCCGCGTTGAATGGCGGTGAGCTCTGCGATGTTGTTGGTGCCATGGCCCAGGAACTCGGACAGTTCGAGCCTGCGCTGGGCGTCGATCAGCACCACGCCGAGGCCCATCGGGCCCGGGTTCCCGATGCACGCGCCGTCTGTATAAATGATGATGGTGCCGTCCGTGATCGGCGTCACATGATGAGGCGGGGCGGCCGGTTTCGGCTTGCGGCTGCTGCTCTTGGCCGACGGCGCGGGCGGCGGGGCGCCCTCGCCGCCAGCCTCCTCGATGAGCTCGGTGTCGGCGTGCGGGGCCAGGTTCGCGGGCGCCGCGCGGTACAGCTTCTGGGTCGCGCCCAGGCGGTACTTGATCGAGACCCGACCGTCGTCGACCAGCAGACTACCGTCGGGGTTGGCGCTCGCGTATACCGTATCTCCGCGCAGGACGCGCTTCACCCACAGCACGCGCGCACCTTACCATGACGTCACGCCCTGCCCTGCTGCTCGCGCTCGCGGTCATGGTCGGTGCCGGCACCGGCGCCGCGGCCAGCGGGTGCAAGAAGGTCACGCGCCACGGCGATCCCGCTGCCGCCGAGGCGCCCGGCAAGGCGGCGCGCGGCGAGCGCGACCTGAAGGCCACCGAGCTGGCGCGCTACCTGCCCCCCGACACCGACCGCGTGTTCGCGCTGGATCTGGCCGCGCTGCGCGGCGCGCCCATGCTGGACGTGCTGGCGATCCCGTTCATGAACGGACCGCCGCAGCCGATCGCGCATGGCTGGGACGAGGCCTGCAAGTTCAACCCGTGGCGCGACGTCGAGACCATGATGCTGGGCGCCGGCCCGCGCGGGCCGTTCACCTGGGTCGCGCGTGGCCCGGCGCTGAACGAGCACCCGCTGATGGACTGCATCATCCGCGAGCTCGCCGCCGCTGGCCCGAAACATCTCGAGCCCAGGATGACGCCCGAGGGGACCATCTACCTCTTGAACGATCACGAGTATGGCTTCGCCTTCGTGGCTCCGCACGTCGTCGTGGGTGGCCCGCCCGACCGCGTGCTGCACGCCATGGGCATGGCCAGGGCGATCGCGACCGCCAGGGACGCGCCCAACCCGGTGCTGGCGCCGCTGCTGGCCAAGATCGACGCCAGCAGCAGTGTCTGGCTAGCGATGACCACCGTGCAGGGCGACCTGGCCGCGCTGGGCGGCACCGGCCTGTGGGGCGGCGGCCGCGCCAACGGCGCCCAGCTCGAGCTGCGGCTGTCGACCGCCCTCGGCTCGCCCCAGCGCGCGCGGGACGCGGCGGCCGCGCTGGCGGCCGGGCTGGTCGGCGTGGCCGAGCTGCGCGCCAGCAACCTGGACGGCGACCTCGTCCTCGACCTCACCTTGACCCAGGCCCAGACCCCTGGGGTGATGAAGGATCTCGGGCTGTCGCCTTGACACGCCCCGGGAACGCCGCCTATAAGGCGGGAATTCTTTGCCGACAGGGCTGGTTGGGAAACCCTGCGGACCTTTGGAGGAGACGAACGTGACCAAGAAGATCAGCCTGGCTCTTGTGGCGGCCCTGGTGCTCAGCGTGGGTGCAGCCGGGTGCAAGAAGAAGAAGAAGGAAGCCCCGAAGGATCCGAGCCCGTCGGCCTCGGCGAGCCCCGCAGGCGCGGGCGCGAGCCCGGCGGCGAGCCCGGCCGGTGGCGCGGGCAGCACCACGCCCGTCGCGGGTGCGAGCGGCATCGGCGCGGACGCGCTGGCCAGCCTGCCCCAGGGCATCAAGGCGGCGGTCGGCATCAACATGGCCGGCGTCAAGAAGTCGTCGTTCTTCGACATGCTGAAGAACAAGATGATGTCCGAGGACAAGAACGGCGAGTTCCTGAAGTTCGTGCAGGACTGCAAGTTCGATCCGTTCACGCAGATCGACTGGATGGTCGTCGGCATGGAGCAGGTCGGCAAGGGCGGCGACTTCGCCGCCGTCGTCGCGCGCGGCAAGTTCGACGAGGCGACCCTGATGCCCTGCGTGATGCAGAAGCAGACCGAGAAGAACGACGGCGACAAGTTCACCATCGAGGACTACAAGGGCAAGAAGCTCTACGTCTCGAGCAAGACCCCCGAGAAGGTCATGGCCTTCACCAGCGCCAACACCCTGGTCGTGGGCCAGAAGGCGTGGCTGACGTCGCTGATCGACGGCGGCGCCAAGACCGCCAAGGACGGCGCCATCGCCGGCATGGTCGGCAAGGTCGACACTGCGCAGGCCCTGTGGCTGGCGCTCACCGAGCTGCCCGCGGGCGGCATGGGTGGTCCGATGCCGATCCCGGGCGGCGCGCCCAAGGCGATGTGGGGCTCGGTCGACTTCGCGAGCGGCATCGCGGCCAAGCTGTCGCTGCAGCTGGCGTCGCCGGACGCGGCCAAGGGCATGGCGGACATGGCCAACGCCCAGGCCGGCATGGCCAAGCAGTTCTTCGACAAGCTGTCGGTGACCGCCGCGGGTGACACCGTGGCCATCGACATCGGCATGAGCGAGCAGCAGATCAAGATGCTGGTCGGCATGATCGGCATGGGTATGAAGCGTGGCGGCATGGGCATGGGCCCGGGCGGCCCGTAGTCAGCGCTGGACCTTCAGTTCACACGATTGAACGAGAGACGAGAAACCATCATGACGAAGAGCCCCATGAAGACCGTCGCCGAGAAGTTCGGCGGCAAGGACAAGCTGGTCGAGAAGCTGTCGGACCTGCTCGAGCGCGGTGAGGAGAGCAAGGACGAGCTGAAGGCGCGCCTGCTGGCGGCCTCGAACCAGAAGCTCCTGCGCCTGCATCGCATCGCGACCGAGATGAAGGACGGCTTCGGCGGCTCGCGCGAGAAGCTGGTCGACGGCATCCTCGGCAAGCTGAACCGCATCAAGGACGCCGACTACAAGACCAAGCTGCTGGCCTACACGCCCGGCAAGCTGCTCGACATGTACAACTCGCTGAGCAAGCGCCTGGGTGGCAAGCCGGCGCCCAAGGCGCCCGAGAAGAAGACCGAGAAGAAGGCGCCCGCGAAGAAGAAGACCAAGGCGGCGTAAGCCCCGCGGGATTCGCAGTGGATCGACGGCGGCGTCGTCCTTCGGGGCGGCGCCGCTGTGTTTTCGGGGCCTGCGGTGGAGCTACACTTCGCTGCGGTATTCGGCGCGCGACAGGCGCCAGGCGGCGATGGCCAGGAACAGCGCGGACAGCTCGAGCAGTCGCAGCGTGCTGGTGTTGACGCTGGGCATTCCGACCTTCTGCTCGCCGACCAGGCCCCAGGCCACGCGGCGGATGTGGTAGCCGAGCGAGACCCGCGCCAGCACGGTCGGGATGTTGCCGATGATGAACTCGACGCCGAGGATCCAGGCGAACACCGCGGCGAAGGGGCGGCGCGGGAAGACGGCGCCGGCGGCCGAGGCCAGGCAGCAGCTCCCGAACAGGCCGATGCTGGTCGCCACCAGCACGCGCGGCAGCTCGTAGTTGCGGCCGTCGTCGAGGAAGATGGGCCGGCCGCCGCTCTTGAAGACCTGGTACTGCGCCAGCACCGAGAGCGTGAAGCCGAGCAGCAGCACGAGGTACGTGGTCAAGAGCTTGCCGGCGACCAGGGTCCAGCGCGGGATGGGGTGCGTGAACAGATAGGTGTAGGTGCGATCGTCGAGCTCGTCGGCCAGCATGCCGGCGCAGTGCAGCGCGGGGATGAACAGGATGAGCGGCTGCAGGGTCAGCGCCAAAATGCTGATCTGGAAGGCGTCGCTGGTGCCCGGGCGCTTGACCATGGTCGCGATGGCGATGGGCAGGATGAGCAGGCCGATGGAGACGTAGAAGGCCTTGCCGCGGGTCAGGCGCGCCAGCGCGATGCGCGCGACCACGGCGATGGCGGTGAAGACGCTGGGGCGGCTCGGCGCGGGCATCAGGCGTCCTCCAGCGCGGTGGTGCGCGCGCCGGCGACGCGCTCGGTGAGGTAGCGGAACACCGCCTCGAGGTTGTTGTCGGGCGAGGTCAGCTCGGTGATGTGGATGCCGCGATCGAGCGCGAAGGCCGGGATGCTGTCGTAGGCGGTGTCGGGCGTCAGGGTCTCGATGATCATGCGACCGGGGGCGGCGCTGGCGGCGGAGACCTCGACGCGCACCGCCAGGCCGGCCGACATCAGGGCGCCGGCCAGCTCGTGCGGGCGATCGCAGTCGACGCGCACGCGGTGCGGGTGGTGATCGATGAGCTCGCGGATCTTGTAGATGTTGCCCTCGGCCAGCACGCGGCCGCGGTAGATGAGGACGATCTCCTGGGTCAGGCGCTCGACCTCGTGCAGCACGTGCGAGGACACCAGGATGGTCTTGCCGGCGCGGCCGAGCTCCTCGAGCAGGGCCTGGATCTGCGCGCGCGCGATGGGATCGGTGCCGGTCAGCGGCTCGTCGAGGAAGAGCACGTCGGGATCGTGCACCAGCGCCTGCGCCAGCTTGGTGCGCTGCCGCATGCCCTTGGAGAAGCCGCCCAGGCGGCGGTGCATCGCCGAGGTCAGATCGAGGCGCTCCAGCGCCTCCTCGGCGCGCTTCTTGGCGGCGGCGGGGTCGTAGCCGGAGATGCGCGCCATCGCGGTGACGAACTCCAGCGCGGTCAGCTCGGTGTAGACGCCCTCGTGCTCGGGGCAGTAGCCGATGCGGCGCAGCACGTCGCGGTTGCCATAGACGTGCTCGCCGAGGACCTTGACGTCGCCCTGGCTGGCGCGCATCAGGCCGGTGACCAGCTTCATCATGGTCGACTTGCCGGCGCCGTTGGGGCCGAGCAGGCCGGTCACGCCGGGGCCGACCGAGAGGGTGACGTCGTTGAGGCCGATGACGACGCCGTACCACTTCGAGCAGTGCACGAGATCGATCATGGTCAGGTCCCCAGCGACGACAGCTCGACGCGGCGGATGCGCCAGAGCAGCGCCAGCGAGGCGCCCCCGAAGACGAACAGCAGCATGGTCAGCGAGGTCTGCCAGGGCGGCGCCCAGGTGCGGTCGAAGGTCCACTTCTGGAACAGGCCGTAGCCCAGCCCCTCGACGGCGTCGCGCAGCGAGATGACGCGCAGCTTGACGTTGTTCGACACCTTGGCCAGCGGCAGCGCGATGGCGAAGCTGATGAACAGGAGCAGGGTGTAGGACGCCTGGGCGTAGATCTTGCGCGGCGTCAGCGACGACATCAGCACCGCCAGCGCGGCCAGCGCCAGGGTGACGATGCCGGCCAGCGCCAGCGTGCGCGGGATGACCCCGAGCGCGCGCACCATGACCTCGACGTGGGTCTCCATCACCACGCGCACCGAGGCCAGGCCGACCGCGGGCACCGCCACCACCAGGCCGATGGCCATCACCACGCCGAGCAGCTTGCCGACCACGTACTGCTGCGGCCGCAGCGGGCGCGCGAAGTAGAACTGGAAGGCGCCCGCGCGCAGATCGTCGGACACCGCGCCGGCGCCCACGATGGCGCCCGCGAGCACGCCGATGAAGACCAGGCTGCGCGTGACCGCCCACATCACGTAGGTGTCCTTCTTGGGCAGGAAGGCCTTGGCCTGCTCGAGCTGCGCGATGCCCTGGTTCTGGCCCTGGATGAAGATGATGACGCCCCACACGGCGACCACCATGAAGGACATCCACATGCAGCGCCGCAGCCAGGGGTTCTTCCAGCCCACGCGGAAGACCTCGCGCGCGATGATCCAGGTCCGCGTCCACGGGCCGGAGCGCGGGCCGCTGTAGGCGCCATAGCCGAGGTCGTGGATGAGGCCGCGCTCGGCGGCGGGGCCGGCGTTGCCGTTGCCGTTGTCGGCGCTGGCGCCGGGCGGTGCGGGGGTGGTGCTCATGGGGCGGCTCCCGGGGCGGGCGCGGCAGGGCTGGCGGGTGGAGCGGAGGCGCCGGCCAGGCCGCCGGTGGCGTGGCGCGCGGCGTCGTCGGCGACGGTCTTCAGGAAGGCGGCCTCCAGCGTCAGCTTGCGCACCGCCAGGTGGCGCACCTGCAGGCCACGGCTGCGCGCCTCTTCCAGCACCAGATCGATGCTGGCGCCCGCAGGCAGGGCGTCGACCACCACGGCGTCGCCGTCCATGCGCACGGTGCAGCCCTTGGCGGTCAGGCCGGCGACCAGCTCGGCGGCGCCCGACTTGACGCGCACCTCGAGGCCGCGGTCGCCCTTGCCGCGCAGCTCGTCGAGCGTGCCGTGATAGGCGATGGAGCCCTGGTTGAGCACCAGCGCGCTCTCGCACACGCGCTCGACGTCGGCCAGGATGTGGGTCGACACCAGCAGGGTGGCGCCACGGCGCTTGGGGATCTCGAGGATGAGCGACAGCATCTCCTCGCGGCCGCGCGGGTCGAGGCCGTTGGTCGGCTCGTCGAGGAAGAGCAGCTCGGGATCGTGCACGATGGCCTGCGCCAGCTTGACCTTCTGCTTCATGCCGGTGGAGTAGGTCTCGACCGGGAGGTAGCGCTTGTCCTCCAGGCCGGCATAGTCGAGCGCGGCGTGGGCGCGCTGCATGGCCGGCGTGCGCGGCAGCCCCGACAGCTCGGCGGCGTAGGTGCAGTATTCGACCGCGGACATGCCGGGCAGGTAGCACTCGCCCTCGGGCATGTAGCCGACGCGGGCGCGGATGGCCAGCGCCTGGGTGCGCGGATCGTGGCCCAGCACCTTGGCCTTGCCCGAGAAGTCGAGCAGCCCGAGCAGCACCTTGAGCAACGTCGACTTGCCGGCGCCGTTGGGGCCGAGCAGCCCGATGCGCTGGCCGCTGACGGAGCCCGTGAGGCCGCGCAGCGCCTGCACGCCGCTACCATAGTTCTTTCTGACACCCTCGAGCTCGAGGATCACGGCGGGCAGCTTAGCACCCATGCGGGCGCGCGGTGGAGCTACTGCGTCGGGGGGCCGCCGGGTGGCGGCTTGCGGTTGCGCTGGTAGCGCCCGTGGCCGAGCTGGACGATCTCGAGGTGCACCGGGACCACGCCGGCATCGACCATGCCGAGCAGCTTGGCCGCGGCGAACGAGACGTCGATGATGCGGCCCTTGCCGTAGGGGCCGCGATCGTTGATGCGGACCACCGCGGTGGCGCCATTGGCATGGTTGACGACGCGCACCCAGGTGTCGAAGGGCAGCGACTTGTGTGCCGCGGTCATGGCGTTCTCGTCGAAGATCTCGCCCGAGGCGGTGCCGCCGCCATGGTGCTTGCCGCCGTACCAGGTCGCCTTGCCGGCCTCGTGGCCGGCGTCGTCGAGCACCGGGGCCGGCGCGGGCTGGCGCTGCGCGGGCCGCGGCTTCGCGGGCGGCATGTAGTAGCCGGTCGGGCCGGGCGCGCGTGGGCCGCGGGTGACACACCCTGCCGGCAGCGCCAGCGCGGCCGGCAGCGCGAGCGCGGCGGCCGCCAGGCAGGCCAGCGCGGGCAGCTTCACTTGGGGCACGCCTTGCCGATGCTGGCCCCGGCCTTGGCCAGCGCCGCGGAGCGCAGGGCGTGGCCGGTGGGGCCGCTGCCCAGCTTCTTCCAGCGCTCGTAGCCGTGGCGCGGCGCCTTGACGTCGTCGCTGCCGCCGAGCACGTCGCGCAGATAGGCGGTGTACTCGAAGGTGTCGGAGTGCTCCTTGGGGTGGCAGCCCTTGCAGGTCGCCTCGGGGGTGTCGAGCGAGATGGTGCGCGGCTTGTCCTGGCCATCGGCGTCGACATGCAGGCTGCCCGGGCCGTGGCACATCTCGCACTGCACGTTGCGCAGCACCGGGGTGTCGGCCTGGGTCGCCAGCGTCGAGCCGCCGGGCTGGTCGAAGCCGGTGACGTGGCAGCCGATGCAGTCGCGATCGAGCTGCTTGCCGACCACCTCCAGCGTGGCCCAGCCGCGCGCGTGCACGGTGTTCTTCCAGAACTCGACCGCGGCCTTGTGGCAGGACTCGCACTCCTCGACGCCGACGAAGTGGGCCTTGCCGGGGGCGGGCGACGGCGGTGGGCCGGCGGCGCGCGCGGCGCCGAGATTCATCTCGCCGATCTTGGCGGTCAGCGCGCGCTTCTGGTCGACGATGTCGGGCGCGCAGTCGAGGCCCTTCTTGATCGGCTGCAGGCCGGCGGTGAACCAGCTGCCGGTGGCAGGCGGCTGCAGCGGCGCCTGCTCCAGCTTGGTCTTCAGCGCCTCGAGCTCGGCCAGCTCGGCGCGCTTGCCGGCGAGGAAGGCGGGATCGGCGTCGGGCGCGGCGGCCCAGGCCGCGATGTCGGCGCCCAGCTTGGGGATGCGCTCGGCCAGCGACTCCAGCTCGGCGGCGGCGCGCAGCGGGCCGATGGCGTCGACGAAGCGCGGGCCGGTGGCGGGGCGCGGCCCCACCAGGTGCAGCTCGAGGTGGCCGAGCTTCTGGCCCTTCTCTGCGGGCACCAGGATCCAGGTCGCGTCGACCAGCTCGGGCGCGGCGCCGCCCAGCTCGACACCCTGGCCGACGATGGCGAAGTCGAGGCCGGGCGTCGCGCGCACCAGCGCCTTGGTCTTGGCGCGGGTCAGGTGCGCGAGCGCGATCACGACCTCGGCGCCCTCGCCGCGCAGGCGGGTCAGCGCAGCCTGGGCGGCGGCGTGCGCCGGGGTCGCGCCCAGCTTGGCCATGGCGGCGTCGCCGTCGTCGACCACGGTGAAGACGCCGACCTTGATGCCGCCGACGTCGTGCACGCGCCCGGGGACGACGCCGGGCAGGCCGGGCAGGTTCTCGACGCTGCGCCCGGGAGCGATGGCCTCGACGCCGCCCGACAGATCCTCGGGGCCGACCCCGACGACGTCGACCGGGAGGTCGCGGTAGGCCCGGGCCACCAGCTCGGCCTTCAGGCGCTGCTGCGGGGCGTCCTTTTCATACAGCTCGGTGTGCTCGAACAGCACGCCGCCAGCGTCGATGACCAGGCGCGGGCGCTGGGTCACGATCGGCGCGATGCGGGCCAGATCGCCCAGTGGATCCGAGGTGCAGCCGCAGGGTTCGATCTGCCCTTTCAGCTCGGTGAGATAGAAGATCTTGGCCGTGCGGTTCTTGCCGGCACCCTTGCCAGCCTTCTTGCCAGGACAGCCGGCGCATGCGAAGACCATCGCGCCGAGCCCCAGCACCAGGGCAAACCCCTTGAACATGCGCGGGGTTATGGCACGTGGGGCGGTGATCGACAAGCGCGAAAAGTTATTGACAGTTGGGGGGTCCGCCCGTATTTTTCGTCGTCTTTTCGAGCCCTAGAGAACAGGAAGAGGTACATGGTCGCCATTCGCATGGCCCGCGCCGGCGGGAAGAAGTCGCCTTACTACAACGTGGTCGTTTGCAACTCGCGCAGCCCGCGCGACGGCCGCTTCATCGAGCACCTCGGCGTCTACGATCCGACCCGCACCCCGGTCGAGGTCCGCTTCAACGACGAGCGCGTGGCCTACTGGCTGTCCAAGGGCGCGCAGCCCTCGGACACCGTTGGTGAGCTGCTGAACCGTCGCAAGAAGGCCGCTGCTGCGGCCGCCGCTGCCACGAAGTAATGTCCGCCTCTCCCAACCTCCCCGAGCTCATCGCGTACATCAGCCGCGGCCTGGTCGATCATCCCGATCAGGTCTCGGTCGAGGTCGTGCGTGAGGATCGCACCGACGTCCTGGAGCTGACGGTCGATCGTGAAGACCTCGGCAAGGTCATCGGCAAGCAGGGGCGCATCGCGCGCGCCCTGCGCGAAGTGCTGAACGCCGCCGCCACCCGCGGCAAGATCCGCACGCGCACCGTCCTCGAGATCCTCGAATAGCTCGCCAGGGCGCGTGACCGTGCCGCGCAAGGACACCCTCACCATCGGCGTCGTCGCGCGCCCCCACGGGGTGCGTGGCGAGCTGCGCGTGCACCTCTATGACGAGGACTCGCTGGCGCTGGACACCTGCAAGCGCGTGGTGCTGTCGCGCGCCGGCCGCCCCGACGAGGTGCGCGCGGTGGCGCGGGTGCGCCGGGTGCCCGAGGCGTACCTGATGACGCTCGAGGGCGTCGCGGATCGCGACCAGGCCGACGCGCTGCGCGGGGTCGAGGTCGCGGTGTACCGCGCCGAGCTGCCGCCGCTGGCCGAGGGCGAGTTCCTGATCGCCGACCTGGTCGGGCTGCGCGCCGAGGACACCGCGGGCAACCACCTCGGCGAGGTCGCCGAGATCCAGCGCACCGGGGCCCAGGATCTCGCGGTCGTGGTGCAGGGTGACGAGGCGCGCCTGATCCCGCTGGTGCCCGAGCTGGTGGTCGAGGTCTCGGACAGCCGCGTGGTCTTCGATCCACCCGAGGATCTGCCCGTCGAGAAGGTCCGTCGCTGATGCAGTTCGAGGTCGTCACGCTGTTTCCCGAGCTGTTCGCCGGCCCGCTGGCGGCGTCGCTGCTGGGCAAGGCCGTGGCCAGCGGCCTCATCCAGGTCTTCTTCACGAGTCCGCGCGACTTCGCGACCGACAAGCACCGCACCGTGGACGACACCCCGTATGGCGGCGGCGTCGGCATGGTGATGAAGCCCGATCCGCTGGTGGCCGCGATGGAGGCCGCCGCGGCGGCGCGCGGGCCGGCCTGGCGGGTCATGATGTCGCCGCGCGGGGCCCCGCTGACACAGGCGCGGGTGCGCGCGCTGGCGGCGCGGCCGCGGGTGCTGCTGCTGTGCGGGCGCTACGAGGGCATCGACGAGCGCGTGCGCGCGGCGCACATCGACGAGGAGCTGTCGCTGGGCGACTTCGTGCTGTCGGGCGGCGAGCTGGCGGCGGCCTGTGTCATCGATGCGGTCGCGCGCTATGTGCCCGGCGTGCTGGGCGACGCCACCTCGGTCGACGTCGAGTCGTTCTCGGCCGGCCTGCTGGAGCACCCGCAGTACACCCGGCCGCCGGTGTTCCGCGGCGCCGAGGTGCCGCCGGTGCTGCTGTCGGGCAACCACGAGGCCATCCGGCGCTGGCAGCGCAAGCAGGCGCTGCACGAGACGCGGGCGCGGCGGCCCGACCTGCTGGCCACGGTCGAGCTGAGCGCCGAGGACAAGAAGCTGCTGGCCGAGGAGCGTGACGCGTGAGCGCAGTGCAGGCGCTGGCGGCGCGCACCTATGCCGCCCTGGTGCACTACCCGGTGTACGACCGCCGCGGCGAGGTGGTGACCACCGCGGTGACCAACCTCGACATCCATGACATCGCGCGCAGCACGCGCACCTATGGCCTGGGCGGCTACTACCTGGTGACGCCGATCCAGCTGCAGCAGGACATGATCGGTCGCATCCTGGGCCACTGGCAGGACGGCCCCGGGAAGGCGGTTCATCCCGATCGGGCCGAGGCGCTGGACCGGGTCAAGGTGATGCCGTCGCTGGCGCAGGCGCGGGCGGACATCGCCGCGCGGCATGGCGGAGTGGCCTGCGAGACGACCGCCACGGCGGCCAAGCAGCGGGGCGATAACGCTGCAAAGACGGTCGGTTATGCTGCCTGGCAGGCAGCGGCTGGGGCCTCGGCGGCGCCCCAGCTGGTGCTGTTCGGGACCGGGTGGGGGCTGACCACGGAGCTGCTCGGGCAATGCGACAGGATCCTGTTGCCAATCCAAGGAAAGTCCGACTATAACCACCTCTCCGTTCGCTCGGCAGTGGCAGTCACGCTCGATAGATTGTTCGCAGATCGCGCCGGCGACGCATGAATTTCAAGCAAGAGAGAGAGATTGGGTCATGAGTGACGTCGTCAGCATCGTCAAGGCCATCGAGAAGAAGCAGCTCCGCGCCACCGCCTTTCCCGAGTTCCGCGTCGGTGACACCGTGCGCGTGCACGTGAAGATCAAGGAAGGCGAGAAGGAGCGCGTGCAGGCGTACGAGGGCGTCGTCATCGGACGCACCCTGAACGGCATGCGTGGCACCTTCACCGTCCGCAAGATGAGCTACGGCGTCGGCGTCGAGCGCGTGTTCCCCTTCCACACCCCGAACATCGACCACATCGATGTGGTGTCGCACGGCCGCGTCCGTCGCGCCCGCCTGTACTACTTGCGCAACCTGCAGGGCAAGGCGGCTCGCATCTCGGAGAAGAAGCAGGCCAAGGACACCGCGGCGCCCGGCGCTGACAAGGCGCCGGCCTAGCCGACGCTCGGTCTCGCCTGAGCACGACCCGCAAGGGGGCCTCGTCCGAGGCCACTGCCCGCGCTTTCCTCGAAGGCCTCGGCCTTCACATCCTGGCTCAGAATCAGCGCTTCGACGTCGGCGAGCTCGATCTCGTCGCGGAGGATCGGCGCGCGGCTGGCGCGGGCGCGGCTGCGAGCGCGCAGGACGCCGTGCTGGTGTTCGTCGAGGTGCGCTCGCGCGCGAGTGACGACCTGGGTACGCCGGCGGAGACCGTCAACGCGCGCAAGCAGCGCCGGGTCGCGCAGGCGGCGCGGGCGTGGCTGATGGCGAACCCGGCGTACGAGGGGCGCGCGATGCGCTTCGACGTGGTCGGCATCACCTGGGATGCCGACCCGCCGCGGATCGAGCATGTGGTGGACGCGTTCGACGACTACTGAAATAGCAGCAGCATGCGCTCGGCGTCGTCGGGCTTGATGTCGAGCATCTCCTTGAAGCGCTTCTTCATGCCGTCCTGCAGCTGCTGGGCACGGCGGCTGTACTCGGCGGCGTCCCACTGACCTTCGGAGCGCATGCGCTGGTAGGTCTCGAGATCCTCCTGCCAGTTGTTGACCAGCCCCTCGATGCGCAGGCGGTCGTTGGCGCTGAGGTCACGGCGGATGATGCGCTGCAGCTGGTCCCAGGTCGGCTCGCTGACGGTGGTGTGCTCGTGCTGGTAGACGGTGCGATAGTCGCCGTTGGGATCGCGCACGTGGGGATCGCGCGGGGCCGGGGTCGGGGGTGCCGAGGCGAACGGCGGCGGGGTGGTCGGTTCGGGCGTGACACCGGGCGGATCGCCGGCGACCACCAGCGGCGCGGACGGCCGGCGCTTGCGCGGGCCGTCGTCCATCATGTTGTAGATCAGCAGGGCCACCGCCGCGAGCGCGACCAGGCCGAGGCCGCCGACCAGGTACATGGTCGCGGAGCCGCGGTCGGATCGGGCGCGCTGGCGCATGGGCTGGAGTATAGCGGGCGGCGCCGTCGGCGGTAGTCAGCCCTGGGCCACGGGGGTATGGTCGCGCCATGGCCGAGCCGTGGCAGTACACCATCCAGGAGCGCGTGCGCTGGGGCGACGTCGATGCCGCCGGCATCATCTTCTACGGCGCCTACATCCGCTTCTTCGAGATCGCCGAGACCGAGCTGTTCCGGTCGGTCGGCCTGCCCTACACGGTGATGTTCGAGGAGCTCGATCTGTGGCTGCCGCGCAGGCACCTGGAGTGCGACTTCCTGCGCCCGGCCAAGCTCGACGACATGCTGGAGGTCGCGGTGTGCGTGGGCCGCGTCGGCACCACCTCGCTGCGCCTGGAGTTCGAGGTGCGCCGCCCCGGCAACCCCGAACTCGTCGCCACCGCAGCGTTCGTGATGGTCGCGGTGCAGCGCGATCACTTCAGCAGCACGCGCATGCCGCCCGAGCTGGCGCGGCGCCTGGCCCCCTACATCAAGCCCGGCGCCCCATCGCTGCCATGAGCCCTTCGATCAGCTGACGCGGCGAGGGCGGGCAGCCCGGGATGAAGATGTCGACCGGCAGCAGCGCCGACAGCGGGCCGACCACGGCGGGCGCGCCGGCGAAGATGTGGCCGTCGATGGCGCAGGCACCGGCGGCGATGACGATGCGGGGCTCGGACATGGCGGCGTGGGCGCGCAGCAGGGGCTCGCGCATGGCGGCGGTGACCGGGCCGGTGACCAGCAGCGCGTCGGCGTGGCGCGGGGTGACCACGATGTCGGCCCCGAGGCGCTGCACGTCGTGCACCGGGCCAAAGGCGGCGGCGAGCTCGGCGCGACAGCCGCCGCAGTCGCCGGCCGACACCGGCAGGACCGCGAGCGAACGCGCGAAGCGGCGCGCGATGGCGGCGTTGAGGCGCACCACCAGCTCGCCGAGGCCGCTGGGCGCGGCGGGCTGACCCGGCTGACCGGGCTGGCTCGGCTCACTCGGCTCACTCATCTGTCCACACAGGCCGTGCACAGCCCCAGCGAGCGCCGCACCAGCGGCAGGTCCGAGGCCAGCGCGCCCACCGCCGACGAGGTGTCGGCCGCGTCCGCCAGCGCCGCCGGCAGCGCGGCCCAGTTGAAGTACGACGCCGAGCGCACGCGCCAGCGCGCCAGCCGTCCGTCACTGCCGAACGCCACCCAGGTCACGGTCTCGCCGCGCGCCGACTCCGCCCAGCCATGGGCGACCGCGCCTGGCGCCGGTGCCGGCACCTCGACCGCGAGCGGCCCCTCCGGCAGCCCGTCGATGCACTGGCAGGCGATGGCGACCGCCTCGCGCAGCTCGTCGATGCGCACGCGCGAGCGCCCGACCACGTCGCCGCGATCCGACAGCGACAGCTTGAAGTCGACCTCGCCATAGTGCGCGTAGGGGCGATCCTTGCGGGCGTCACGCGGGATGCGACAGGCGCGCGCCGCGACCCCGACCAGCCCGAGGTCGAGCGCGCGCGCCCGCGGCACCGTGCCCAGGCCATCGGCGCGGTCGACCGCCGCCGGGGTCTCGCCGACGCGATCCCAGAGCAGGCCCAGCTTGCGCCCGACCCGGCGCAGCCGGCGCGCCAGGTCGCGTCCTCCGGCGGGCAGGTCGCGGGTCACGCCGCCGACGCGCAGCGCGCCGAACAGCATGCGGCTGCCGGTCAGCAGCGCCGCGACCTCGCGCAGCTCGTGCTCCAGCAGGGCCAGCTGCGCGCCGCCCTGGTGCACGCCGAGGCCGGCCAGGATGACGCCGAGGTCGCGGGTGTGGCCCAGCATGCGCTCGACCTCGGCCAGCAGCGTGCGCAGGGCGCGCGCGCGCGGCGGCACCGAGGCCTCGACGTCGGCCCCGGCGGCGCGCTCGCTGGCGCTGCACAGCGACAGCGCGTGGGCGACCGCGCAGGCGCTGCACAGCCGCTCGGCCAGCGCCAGCACGTCGTCGGGGCTGCGCCCCTCGGCCAGCCGCTCGACACCGCGGTGATCGTGAAACAGCTCGGGCTCGACGCCGCGCATCAGCTCGCCGTCGTTGTTGAAGTGGATCACCGCCGAGCCGTCGATGCCGTCGTGGATGGGGCCGTGGGAGAAGCGCGCCAGGCCGGGCTGCACCGGCAGCGCCGACAGCCCCGAGGGCCGCAGCAGCGGGCGCGGATCGACCCCGGCCAGCGCGAGGCCGAGATCGCGCGCCTCGCGATCACACCAGCCCGCCGCCGGCAGCACCGGTAGCAGCGCGGGCAGCGCGCCCTCGGCCTCCAGCGTGAGCAGCGGCCCGGGATCGGGCGCCAGCGTGACCACCAGGCGCGCCCCATGCGCGACGTGGGTGAACAGCCGCGCCTCGAGGTCGGTGGCCAGCGTGCGCAGCACCCCGGCCAGCGCCAGATCGGGCACCCGCCAGCGCAGCTCGCCGGGCGCCGCGGCCGGCAGCACCTCGGCCGCCGGGCACACCCGGGCCACCGCGGCGCTGGCCTCGTCGACGCTGACCTGGCGCGGCGGCGCCAGGAAGGCCAGCGGCGAGATCCCCCGCAGCGTCGCCATCACACCACCCCCAGCGCATCGGCCGCGGCGCCGAACAGCGCGCGCAGCGGACCCGGCAGCGCGATCCCCAGCAGCAGCGCCAGCGCGCCCAGCGCCACCATGGTCAAGGTCGACGCCCCCCAGCGGAAGCGCCCGTCGGGCCTGCGCGACGGCGCCGGCTCGCCCAGCGTCATGGCGCCGACGAAGCGCGCGAACGACGACAGCACCACCGCCGACAGCGCCAGCGCCAGGCAGGCCTCGACCGGGTGGCCGCGCTCGACGCCACCATAGATGATGAGGAAGCGCGACGAGAAGGTCAGGAACGGCGGCACCCCGACCACCGCCGCAGTGGCCACCACCAGCACGCGCGCGCTGCCGGGCGCCGCGGTCAGTGCGCCGCGGATGCGCAGCATGTTGCGGGTGCGATAGCGCGCCTCGAGATCACCCGCGACCAGGTACGACAGCACGATGGCCATCGAGTGCGACAGGAGGTGCAGGATGGCGCCGGTCACCGCCAGCCGGCCGCCGAAGCCGACCCCGAGCACCGCGAAGCCGGCCTGCTCGATCGACGAGAACGCCAGCAGCCGCTTGAGATCGCGCTGCACCAGCACGAACAAGGCCGCCACCACCAGCGAGGTCAGCCCGAAACCGCGCAGCAGCATCGACGGCAGCGCGGGGCCGATCGACTGCGCCGCCACGTGGTGCAGCCGGAACACCGCATACAGCGAGGCCGGCGCCAGACAGCCCGCCAGCAGCGCCGACACCGGCGTGGGCGCGGCGCGGAAGGCGTCGGGCCGCCACAGGTGCATCGGCGCCAGCCCAGCCAGGGTGCCGAAGCCGACCAGCGCGAACACGAAGCCGATCTTGACCATGCGCACGTCGAGCGCGCCGTCGATGGCGTGCTGCCAGCGCAGCGCATCGAGGCCGTCGGCGCCCGCGCTGTGCGCCGCGACGTACAGCAGCACGGTGCCGAAGAGCGCCAGCCCGAGGCCGACGGTGCCGATGATGACGTACTTCCAGGCCGCCTCCAGCGAGCTGGTGCGCCGGTTGAAGCCGACCAGCAGCGCCGAGGTCAGCAGCGTGCCCTCGAGCGCGATCCACAGCCCGCCCAGGTTGCCCGCCATCACCATCACCGCCAGCGACGACAGGAAGAGCTGGCCGAGGAAGCGGAACTTCTGCCCGGCGTCGGGATCGATGCCGGTGCCGCGCTCGGCCGGCTCGAAGGCGCCCACGGCGTACAGCTGCGCCGCCAGCGCGCCGCCCGCGATGGTGATCAGCACGAAGGCCGACAGCGCGTCGACGCGGAACCAGCCGTCGCCCGCGACCAGCACGCCGTGGCGCTGGGTGTACACCGCCAGCGTGATGGCGATGGCCAGCACGCCGGCGCTGGCCAGCGACGCCGCGATCTCGTCGAGCATCGAGCGGCGCCCGCCCAGCAGGACCAGCACGGCCATCACCAGCGGCAGCGCGACGGCGGCGTAGATCAGCCAGCTCATGCGTCACGCTCGTCGTCGACCAGGCCGCGGGGCAGGCGCGCCTGCTCGAGGTGGTCGAAGGCGCGCTCGATGCGGAACAGCTGCATGCCGATGACCACCGCGAGCACCAGCACCTCGAAGGCCAGCGCCAGCTGCGGCAGCAGCGCGATCGCGGGCGCGCTGGCCACCGCCGCCAGCAGGATGCCGTTGCCGAGCACCATCAGGCCGACCACCTGCGACATCGCGGTGCCACGCACGATCATGATGAAGGTGCCGACCAGCGCCAGGGTCAGGCCGGCCGGGAAGACGTCGCGGGTGCCCAGGTTCGCGGTCACCGCGATGGGGCGCCCGACCGCGTAGCCCAGTACCGCCAGCAGCGCGCACACGATGACCGAGGTCGGCAGCGACAGCGATGGCTCGGTGCCCTGCCCGGTGCTGTGGCCGTGGCGCAGCGACGCGCGCAGCCAGCCCGGCACCACCATGGCCTTGAGCACGACGACCACCACGCCGGTGCCCGCGACCATCCGCGAGCTGTGCCAGCCCAGCGAGAACAGCGCGCCGCCGACCAGCATCGACTGCGCCGCCAGCGCGTTGATCAGCGACTGCACGCGCAGGTTGGCCGCCATGCCGAGCCCCGACAGCACCACCAGCGTGGCCAGCACCTGGACCAGCTGGCTCATGCCGCGCCCCCGTACAGCGCGAAGATGGTGCCCACCAGCGCGGCCGCGAAGGCCACGCCGAGCAGGTCGGGGGCGCGAAAGAAGCGCAGCCGCGCGGTGGCGCGCTCCACCAGGCCATAGCCGACCGTCACCGCCACCACCTTGCCGACCACGATGGCCAGCGCGATGGCCAGCGCCGCCGGCGTGCTGCTGTCGGCCCCGGGCACCACGACGCGACCACCGGGGACGAAGACGTTGGCGATGAGCACCAGCAGCACCAGCTGCTCGACGTCGGCGGCCCAGCGCACCAGCCCGAGGTGGCGGCCCGACAGGTCGCGCCACAGCGCGCCCTGGGTCATGGCCAGCTCGAGGCGGGTGTCGGGATCGTCGAACGGGATGCGCCCAGTGTCGGCCAGCACCGCCAGGGCCACCGCGGCCAGCGCCAGCACCTGGGCCTCGCCGGCGCCCTGGAAGCCGCGCTGCGCCAGCGCCGCCGCCATCGGGCCCAGGCCGGTGCTGCCCGCCGCCAGCCCGGCGCTGACCAGCGCCAGCATCAGGGTCGGCATCAGCAGCGTGCCGATGGTGACCTCGCGCGCGGAGCCGCCAGCCGCCAGCGCCCCGCCGGCGTCGAACGCCGCCAGCGCCAGCACGAAGCGCCCCGCCGCCAGCACGCCCAGCAGCGCCACCGCGTCACCCGCGAAGGCCAGCGCGCCCCAGCCCGCCCCGATGGGCACCAGCGCGGCCGCGGTCACCATGGCGCCGAACACCAGCGCCGGCGCCATCAGGCTGACCCCCGAGGCGTCGTCCGAGATCACGGGCGCGCGCCGCAGCAGCTTGCCGAGGTCGCGGTACGACTGCAGCAGGCCAGGCCCGCGCCGCCCCTCGAGGCGCGCGCGCAGCGTGCGCGCCAGCCCGCCCAGCAGCGGAGCCGCCAGCACCAGCAGCAGCGCCTCGGCGGCCGCGACCACGAGCAGCCCGGTCATGCCCACAGCATCACCGCCGCCAGCAGCGTCACCAGCATGATGAAGACGTAGGTCAGACAGTGCAGCACGGTCTCGCGCTGCGCCCAGCGCGCCACCTCGCCGACCCAGAGCAGGACGCGGCGCAGCGGCACGAAGACCTGCGCCTCGACCACCCCGACCTGCTGCTCGGGACGCTCGCCCGGGCGCAGCCGCGCCAGCACGGTGCCCGGCCACAGCAGCTTGCGGAACACGTGACGCAGCGGCTGGGCATAGGCGCTCGCGGTGTACTGGGCGTCGCTGCTCGGGGTGGTGCCGCCCGACCAGCTGGGGCCACGGCGGACCCGCGCCGCGCCGCGCCCACCCAGCCACACCAGCAGCGCGATGGCCAGGCCGACGCCGGTCAGCACCGCGGGCGCCACGCTGGTCGCCGGCCCGGCCAGCACGGTGGTGCGCTGCAGCGCCGCCCGCCCCGCCCCCGCCGGCCCGCAGCGCCGCGTCGCCCAGCCCGAGCCCCGCCATCGCCCGCGTCGTCAGCGCGCCCACCGCGCCGGCCGCCGCGCCGCCCGCGATCAGCAGCAGCGACAGCCCCCACAGCGAGAGCCGCGCCCCGCCGCCGATCTCCTGGCCTTCGCGGCCCGCGCGCGGCCGGCCCAGGAACACCGGCCCCAGCACGCGCACCGCGACCCCCAGCCCCGCCGCGCTGGCGAGCACCACGATCCCCAGCACCGCGGGCAGCAGCAGCCGGGCCACGTCACCATGCAGCCCGAGGCCGCGGAACAGCGCCTGCACCACCGCCCAGTGCGCCGCGAAGCCGAGCAGCGGCGGCAGCCCGCACACCGACGCCAGCGCCAGCACGAAGCCGGTGCTGCTGGCCGGCATGGTGCGCGCCAGGCCGCCCAGCTTCTCCAGGTCGCCGCCGGCCGCCACCCGGACCGCGCCCGCCGCCAGCGCCATCAGCGCGATGGCCGCCGCGTGCGCCATGAGCTGCATCAGCGTGGCGCCCAGCGCCAGCGCGGCCACGCCCTCGGCGCCCTCGGCGCGCGCCAGCGAAGCCACCCCGATGCCGACGAAGATCAGGCCGACACCGTGCACCGCGAAGCACGCCACCACGCGCACGAGGTCGCGCTCGAGCAGCGCATACAGCACGCCATACAGCACCGACGCACAGCCCAGCACGATGACGACGACGCTCCACTGCCACGACGGCGGCGGCACCAGCTCGAAGCTGAAGCGCACCATGCCGAAGGCGCCCGCCAGCACCGCGACGCCGGCGATCAGCGCCGCCGCCGGCGCCGCCACCACGGGATTCAGATAGCGCAGCCACAGGTGCAGCGGCGCCAGCCCCGCCAGCGCGGCGAACCCCACCAGCCCCGCGAAGGCCACGAACAGCCCGGGCCGCCCGTGCACGGTGGCCGCGCGCAGCGCCGCGAAGTCGAGGCCGCCGGCGTCGCGCGCCAGCAGGAGCAGCGCCGCCATCAGGCAGGCCAACCCGACCTGCGTGATCACCGCATAGCCGAAGCCGGCTCGCCGCGCCGCGCGATCCCCGCTGACCACCATGACCAGGAACGACGACACCGCGACGCCCTGCCAGCCCGCGATCCACAGCAGGGTGTCGTCGGCCACGAACACCAGCGCCAGCGCCGCGCCCAGCACGTGACAGGCCGCGCGCACCAGCCCCTGGCGGCGCTCGTCGCCCTCGGTCACCAACAGGCGCGGCATCGCCAGCGCCACGAACCACTCGATCACGCCTTGCAGCAGAAGCATCAGACCGGCCAGCCGGTCCACACGCAGCCGGTAGCTCGACAGGTTGCCCAGGCGCGCCACCGACGTCGTCAGCGGCGCCTCCGCCAGCAGCGCCAGCGCGCCCGCGCCGACCAGCGCCGCCGCCGCCAGCAGCGCCAGCGCGTCCGACAGCCAGCGCCCGACCCGACGCCGCGTGACGAAGGCCACCAGCCCGCCCAGCGAATGCGCGGCCAGCGCCGACACCAGCAGTGGCAGCGCCGCCTGGGTCAAGCCCGCCCTGCCCCGCGCACGCCGCCGCTGCCACGCGCCGCCCGCGCCTCGACCCAGCGCTCGAGGTCGGCGATCACGGCCTCGCCGACGTTGACGCCGTACAGCTCGTTGATGTTGTGGATGCCGCCCGGCGCGTAGACGTTGATCTCGAGCAGCTTGTCGCCCACCACGTCGAGCCCGACCAGGTACAGCCCGTCGGCCACCAGCCGCGGCCGCACCAGCTCGCAGATGCGCCGCTCGGCCGCGCCGAACATGGCCCGCCGCCGCGACCCGCCCACGTGCATGTTGTTGCGGATGTCGTCCTTGGGCCGCATGCGCCGGTACGCCGCGACGTGGCCGCCGACCTCGATGGGCTCGCCGCCCAGCAGCAGCACGCGCTTGTCCCCACGTGCCACGGCGGGCAGGTACTCCTGCACGATGACGTAGCCGTCCTTCTTCACGGCCGCGATCATCTGGTTCAGGTTGGTGGTCTGGCCGCGCGCCAGATAGAAGACGTTCTGCCCGCCGAAACCGGCCAGCGGCTTCAGGATGGCGGCGCCGTCGAGCTCGCCCAGGAAGGCGCGCACCCGCTCGGCGCTGCGCGTGATCAGCGTGCGCGGGCGGATCTCCGCCGGGAAGCCCTCCAGGTACATCTTCGAGCCGGCGCGCAGCAGCCCCTCGGGGTCGTTGACCACCAGCACACCGGCGCGCTTGAGCAGGCGCCCGAACTCGACGCCCGGGTTGGGCCGGTCGCCGTCCGCGCCCGCCGCCGGGTTGTTGCGCAGGAAGACCACCGAGAAGCCATCGAGCGCGATCTCGGTGCGCGCCGCCCCCGCCGCCGCCACCGTGGCCACCAGCTCGCGGGTGTCCCTGGGCATCCCGCTCAGCGCCACCGCCTGCGCCAGCACCCGGCCGTCGGCGGCCAGGCTGAGGCCGTCGACCGCGGCCAGCCAGACCTCGTGACCGCGCCGCGCCGCCTGGCAGGCCAGGTGAGACGTCGTGTAGGTCGGCCGCTGGGTGCGGACCGAATTGACCACGAAGCAGATGCGCATCGTCAGGGCTCGGCTCGCAGCGCGGTTGCCAGCGCATCCGCCAGCTCGTGCAGTCGCGCGATGCGTGGACCGTACCAAAACAGCAGCGAGCCGTCGACCGCCGCCACCTTGGCGCCCAGCGCGCGCCCGAGCTCGTCGCGCTCGCTCGCGGTCCACGCGTAGGGCTCGTCGGGCAGCAGCACCAGCTCCGGCGCCGCGGCGCGCAGCGTCGCCTCGTCGACGAAGGGATAGCGGCGCTCGCCACCCAGGTCGCGACAGACGTTGAGCAGCCCGAGCTGCTTCATCACGTCACCGCCATAGCTGTCGTCGCCCACCGCGACCAGCGGCTCGCGCCAGACCAGACAGGCGGCCCGTCGCGCCGGCCGCCCCGCCACCGCCGCGCGCACGCGGTCGACCACCGCCCGACAACGCGCCTCCTCGCGCGCCGCCGCGGCCTCGCAGCCCAGCAGCCGCCCGAGCTCCGCGAACACGCCCAGCCCCTGCTCCAGCGTGCGCGGATAGGTCACGTACACCGCCAGCCCCGCCTCGGCGAGCTTGCGCACGTCGCGCTCCAGGTTCTCCTCCTGGTTGGCCAGCACCAGGTCGGGCGCCAGCTCGATGATCATCTGCAGGTCGACCTGCTTGGTGCCGCCGACCACCGGCGCCAGCCCCGGGCAGTAGCGCGTCACGCCGACCAGTCGATCAGCCGCGCCCAGCGCCGCGACGACCTCGGTCAGGCTGGGCACCAGCGACACCACGCGACGCACGCGCGCCGCCGCCGGCACGGGGACCGACCGCCCCGCGGCATCTCTATATATGGTGGTCGCTTCGTTGCCCACGCTGGGCCGATATGTTAACCGTAACGCGATGGGCATTCCCCACGAGCTGATCGACGCCGATGCAGCCAAGGTCGTGCGCCGACTGAGAAACGCAGGCCACACGGCCTACCTCGTCGGGGGTTGCGTACGGGACCTCTTGCTGGGTCGCACTCCGAAGGACTTCGACGTCGCCACCAGCGCCACCCCCCAGGAGACCAAGGACATCTTTCGCAACTGCCGCATCATCGGCCGTCGCTTCCGCCTGTGCCACATCTTCTTTGGCTCCAAGATCATCGAGACCTCGACCTTCCGGTCGAACCCGCGCGAGAACGGCCCCGACGAGGATGGCGAGCTGCTGATCCGCCGCGACAACGTCTTCGGCACCGCCGAGGAGGACGCCCGGCGTCGCGACTTCACCATGAACGGCCTGTTCTACGATCTCGAGGCCGACTCGGTGATCGACTATGTCGGCGGCATCGAGGATCTGGTCGCGCGCCTGGTGCGCACCATCGGCGAGCCGGTGACGCGCTTCCGCGAGGATCCGGTGCGCATCCTGCGCGCCATCAAGTTCGCCGCCCGCCTCGACTTCGGCACCGAGCCGGCGACCTACGCCGCCATGCTGGCCACCCGCACCGAGATCTCCAAGTGCGCGCCCCCGCGCGTCCTGGAGGAGTTCTACCGCCTGTTCCGCGGCGGCGCGGCGCGGCGCTCGCTGGAGCTGATGGTCGAGACCGGCGTGCTGGCCGTGCTGTTCCCGGAGCTGGCCACCCTGCTCGGCGCCGAGGCGCCGACCCAGCTCGAGGCGCCGCCTCCCGACGCACCGCCCGCGCCGCCGCCGGCCAACCCGCGCCTGCAGCGCCTGCTCGCCCTGATGGAGCTGTGCGACGGCCTGGCGCGCGCCCGCCCCGCCGCGCTGTCGAACGCCGTGGTCATCTCGGTGCTGGCGCTGCCCTTCATCAGTGACTCCATCGATCCCGATGCCCAGCACGTGCGCGACGCCGGCCGCGCCATCGAGGACTTCCTGGCCCCGTTCCTGACCCGGCTGCGCATCTCGCGGCGCGACTCCGAGCGCGCCAAGCAGGCCCTGCTGGCCCAGCGTCGCCTGGCGCCCTCGCGCCGCGGCAAGCGCATGCGCCCGCAGGCGATGGCGCAGCGTGATTACTACCTCGACGCCCTGGTGGTGCGCGAGCTGGCCATCCTCGAGGCGCTGGCCGCCGGCGCGCCCACCGCGGTACCGACTCCGCCCGGGGCCCCGCCCAGCCCGACCCTGCCCGAGGAGCTCGAGGGGCTGCGTCGACTGCACGAGGTGGGTCTGGCCCAGCAGCCCAGCCAGAGCTCCGGGGGCTACGGCGGCTACGGCGGTGGCGGGCACCAGGGCCACGGCGGCTCGGGCGGCGGCGGCAGCGGTGGCTCCGGCCCCAGCGGCCCCAGCGATCCCGACGCGCCCCGGCGGCGCCGCCGGCGTGGTGGCCGGCGTCGGCGCGGTCCCGCCGAGGGCGGCGATCGCATCACCTTCGCGGGCTGACCAGCATGTCGAAGGCGAGGTCGCTGCACGGCGCCCCGCCGTCCGCGCCGTTTGCCCTGGAGATCGGCTCGTCGGAGCACTACCTCGACGCCGCCCTGTACGACTTCGAGTACCGCCGCCGGCGCGCCGACGTGAACTTCTACCGCGGCCTGGCCCGCCAGCACCTGCGCCGCGGCGAGCCCGCCCTCGAGCTGGGCTGCGGCAGCGGTCGCCTCACCATCCCGCTGGCGCGCGACGGCCACCTGGTGCTCGGCCTCGATCTGTCGGCGCCGATGCTCGCGCGCGCCCAGGCCCGCGCCGCCAGCCTGGGCCGCGCCGCGCGCAGCCGGGTGGCCTTCGCGCGCGCCGACTTCCGCAACTTCGCGGTGGCGCCGCGCTTCCGGCTGGTGGCGTGCCCGTTCAACGCCTTCCAGCACCTGTACACCGCGGCCGACGTGCAGCGCTTCCTGGCCTGCGTGCGCGCCGCGCTGGCGCCGGGCGGGCTGTTCGTGTTCGACGTGCTCAACCCCGATCTGCGCTGGCTCAGCCGTGATCCGACGCGCCGCTGGGCGCGCACGCGCTTCCGCCATCCCGAGACCGGGCGGCGCTACGAGTACAGCACCAACCAGACCTATGACCCGATCGCGCAGATCGCCTACATGCGGATCTACTATCGCGCGCTGGACGGTGACGGCGACGGCAGCGGCAGCGGCAGCGGCAGCGGCGACGGTGGCGGCAGCGGCAGCGCCGGCCGCGAACACGTCGTGCGCCTCGCGCATCGCCAGTTCTTTCCCGCCGAGCTCATGCAGCTGGTGCGCAGCGCGGGCTTTCTGGTGATCGACCGCTACGGCGGCTTTCAAGGTGAAGCGCTGGAGGACGGCAGTGAATCTCAGCTGCTGCTCTGCGTCTCAGGCGACCAGGTCCCGGCGGGCGGCCAAAAAAAGTAGGCCGAAAAATCGACATGCTGCCCTGTAAGCATTACGCTGCGATTACGTTTCCAGCATTGCAAAGATCCATCTGCAGCCCAACGTATCGAGATTCCAGGGGAAGAATCAGTCGGGGCAATGTAGGCGGGACTTGACGGACGGTAGGCAGCCGTGGATACTGCCGCCACTTTCCCGGTAAGGGCTCCCCAAGGGACTGCTTACCGAGCAAGCGCTCACCGAGGAGGGGCCTGGTGAGCAAGCGGAGCGAGAGACAGACGGGGACGGGATAGAGACAAGACAGGTTTTCCGCGGGGAAGGTTGCTTGCCCGCAGCGTACGTAGTGAACGGCTGGCGCTCTGTCGGCCGCTAAGTGTCAGACGATCAACTGGAACTGGACTCGAAAGGGAGGATCTTGATGACCAAGAAGCGTATCTGGGCTCTGGTGCTGCCGTTCGCGCTGGCGATGTCTGCAATGCCGGCTTTCGCGCAGGACGAGGAGCCGCCGGCCGACGACGGCACTGGTACCGGCGACGCCCCTCCGGGCGATGAGACGCCTCCGGGCGACGAGACGCCTCCGGGCGACGAGACCCCCCCGGCGGACACCCCCCCGGCGGACACCGGCGGCACCGACATGGACATGAACGCCCCGGGCGTCTACACCAAGGCCACCTGGCCGCTGGAGCTGACCAAGCGCCCCATCACCCTGGCCAAGGGCATGATCGAGATCCAGGGCACCATCGGGATCAACCTGGCTGAGAGCGCCATCGGCAAGCCCTTCACCATCTCGCCGGACATCTACTACGGCGTCAGCGACAAGCTGTCGGTCGGCCTGACCCACGGCACCGGCCTCTGCCTCTCGGGCAAGGACGGCGGCTGCGCCAAGGTCTACAACGACGTGGGCGTGGACGCGATCTTCGCGTTCATGACCGGCAACCTGAACGTCGGCGCGCACGGCGGCGTCGCCCTCAGCTCGCTCAGCGATCCGCTGCTGGCCGGCCTGAATGTCGGCGTCCTCGTGAAGTTCATGTCGGGCAAGCTCGCCGTCACCGCCGACCCCAAGGTCACTGTCGGCCTGACCGAGCGTGACGCTGGCAACAAGGAGTCGCTCTCCCTGCCGGTGCAGATCGCCTTCCAGGCGACCCCGAAGCTGGCGGCCTTCCTGAACACTGGCATCGGCGGCCCGCTGGATGGCTTCGGCGACGTCTTCCAGGTTCCGGTCGGCGTGGGCGCCCTGTTCGCCCTGTCGAACAAGCTGGACGTCGGTGGCCAGTTCCTGCTGCCGATCGTTGCCGGCGGCAGCGTGCTGTCGGACGCGGAGCTGACGGGCGCCAAGGCCCGCCTGATCCAGCTGTTCGTCAACTTCCGTCTGTAATCGCAGTCTGATCTCGTAGAAAATAGCGGCCGCGTCTCCTTCGGGTGACGCGGCCGCTTTTTTTTGAGAGGCCCAGCCGTGGGCCGAAAGGGAGCTCGAGATGACCATGCGCCGTTCGATCTGGTTGCTGATCCTGCCGCTGGTGCTGGCGGCCCACCCGCTGCGGGCCCTGGCCCAGGACGATGACGACGACGGCGGCGACGAAGGCAGCGCCGACGAGGGTGGCGGTGACGAGGGCGGTGACGAGGGCGGCGACGAGGACGGCGACGACGATGACGACGGTGACGGTGGTGACGAGGACGACACCACGCCCCCGCCAGCCACCAACGTCAGCGCGCTGGGCGCCGAGGTCGACGCCGACCAGGGCGAGCGCACCGGGATCTATCCCAAGATGTCGTGGCCGCTGGAGCTCATCAAGCGCCCGCTGACCGCCGCCAAGGGCCAGATCGAGGTCAACGCCGACCTGGTGATGTCGCTCAACAAGGGCGCCGCGTTCAAGCCCACGGGGCTGGCTCCCGACGTCTTCTTCGGCGCCACCGACAAGGTCTCGGTCGGCGTCGAGCACGGTATCGGCATCTGCTTCGTCGGCAAGGAGAACGGCTGCGCGGAGGTCTACAACGAGTTCGCGCTGGCGCTGAAGTACGCCTTCAAGCAGGGCCCCTTCAACGCCGCGGCCTACGGCGCGTTCCAGCTCGCCGGGCTGGCGGGTGACGGCGACATCGCGTTCAGCGCGCGCGTCGGCGGCATCGCGCACCTGCGCTCGGGGAAGGTTGGCGCCACTGGCGCCTTCATCGTCAACGTCCCGATCGATCCGCGCAACGACGCCGGTGGCAACGAGTCCTTCGTGCTGCCGGTCGAGGGCCAGATCCAGGCCAGCCCGCAGTTCGCCATCCGCATCATCCTCGGCTTCAATGGCCCCTTCGAGGGCCTCAGCAAGGCGTTCCAGGTGCCGTTCGGCTTCGGTGTGCTGTTCGCCCTCAACCGCAAGGTCGACATCAAGGGCGAGTTCATCTGGGACAACGCCCTGGGCAAGGGCCGCACCGGCGACATCCGTCACGGTGTGGTCGGCGCCAACCTCCGCTTCTAGCCCGACGTGATCTGGATCGCCCTGAATTTGCTGGGCGCACCCGGGTCGAAGCCTTCGCCGTCTCTGACCAGGAGCTCTGTCATGTCGAATCGACGTTCGCTGTGGACCCTCGTGCTGCCGCTCGCCCTGACGCTGGGTGCCAGCAGCGCGTGGGCGCAGGACGAGGACCCGCCTGCCGCAGCGCCGGGCGCAGCGCCCGACGTGATGCCGGTCGAGTCCACACCGGGTGAGGCTGCCGCCAACGCCGAGGTCTCGGCGGGTGCCGAGGGGTCGGTCGAGGTCGGCGCGACCGGGTCGGGCGACATGCAGGCCATGCCGATGGTGGGGCCGATGCCCGGCGTCTACACCAAGGACAACTGGCCGCTGGAGCTGGTCAAGCGCCCCATCGTGCTGGCCAAGGGCATGATCGAGGTCAAGGCCGACCTGCTGGTCAACATGAGCAAGGAGCTGGTCGGCAAGCCGTTCTCGCTGTCGCCCGACATCCTGTTCGGCGTCAACGACAAGCTGACGGTGGGGCTGACACACCAGACCGGCCTGTGCCTGGCCGGCGAGGACAACGGCTGCGCCAAGGTCTATGACGACGCCGCCATCGAGGCCATCTACGCCTTCCTGACCGGCGAGCTCGACGTCGGCGCGCACGTCGCGCTGGAGTTCGTCGGCTTCGACCCGATGACGGTCGGCATCGACGTCGGCGTGACCGGGCGTTTCCGCTCGGGCAGGGTCGGGGTCAGCTTCGATCCGCAGCTGTACATCGGCGTCACCGAGCGCGACGCCGGCAACAAGGAGCAGATCGGCATCCCGGTCCAGATCGCCTACCAGGTCAGCCCGCGGCTGGCGCCGTTCGCCATCGTCGGGCTGTTCGGCGCGCTGGAGGACTTCGGCAACAACTTCCAGGTCCCGGTCGGGGTCGGCGCGCTGTACTCGATCTCGAACAAGCTCGATGTCGGTGGCCAGTTCGTGTTCCCCAACCTGGCCGGCAAGAACAACACCGCCGACGCCCGGGTGCTCGATCTGTTCGTGAACTTCCGCCTGTAGTCCTGCAACTGACCCCATCATGCTGAAGCGGCTGGCGCTGGCCGTGGCCCTGGGGGCCGCGTGGGCCGCATGGGCGGCGCGGCCAGCCCACGCGCAGACCGACGACGACCAGGGCGACCTCATCGCCATGGGCGGCGACTACACGCCCGAGAGCTGGCCGGTCGAGCGCGTGCTGCAGCCCCCGGTGCTGGCGCGTGGCCTGCGCCAGGTCGAGCTGGCGCTGGGCGCATCGGTCGGCGCCGAACCCGGTGCGCCGGTGACCCTGGCGCCGGCCTTCTCCAGCGGGTTGTCGGACAAGCTGACGCTGCTGGTCCGCCACCGTGGTGGGCTGTGCCTGGGCGAGGCCGCGGTGTGCCCGGTGCGCTATGGCGGCCTGCGCGGCCTGCTGCGCTTCGGCCTGGTCGCGGTGCCCTACAAGGTCCACGTGGCGCTGCAGGGCGGGCTGTCGCTGGACGACGTCGATCCCGTGATCGGCGGCGCTGAGCTCGGGCTGGCCGCCAAGCTGATGTTCGGTCGCGTCGGCCTCGAGCTGGAGCCGGTGCTGGCCATCGCGCTCAACCAGCGCGACGTGCGCACGCGCGAGCTGCTGGTGTTCCCGGCCGAGCTGCAGCTCGGGCTTTCGCAGCGGCTGACGCTGACGGTGCTGGCCACGCTGAGCGGCGGCATCTCGAACTTCGACGACACCGGGCGGCTGGGGGTCGGCGCCGGCGTGTGGTGGAGCCCGGGACGCAAGCTGGATCTCGGCGCCGAGCTGCGCTTCGACGCCGTCGTGGGCGCCGCGGCCAGCGCCGACCTGCGCACGCTGACGCTGGCGGCGCGACGCCGCTGGTAGCGTGTCGACGCTGGCGGCGCGGCGCCGCTGGTAGCGCGCCCGAGCGGGCGATACACTCGCGGCATGCGGACGATGCCTGCGCTGCTGGCGGCGACCCTGGTTGTCTGGACCGCAGGGCCGCGCGCGGCGCGGGCCGGCGAGGCCTGGGAGGAGCCGCAGACCGAGGCCGAGGCCAAGGGTGACACCAGCGCGGGCACGACCACGGCGCTCCCGCCGGCGGCCGAGGTCGCGGCGCCCTGGCACAGCTATCCCATCCGCGAGATCGAGCGCCCCACGGTGCTGCCGCGCGGGGTGCGCGAGGTCACCGGCCAGCTGGTGTTCGGCATCAGCAAGGGGCAGACCTTCGGCGACGCCGTGGCCCTGGTCATCGACGGCGCCTGGGGGCTGCGCAAGAAGCTCGACGTCGGCGCCGGCGCCACGCTGATCGTGTTCCCCGAGGGCAACACCTTCCGCGCCCTGGATCTGCACGCGCAGTACGAGGCGCGCGGCCCCTGGGCGCTGCGCGCCGACCTCGAGCTGGTGCACGCGCCCGGCGACACCCAGGTCGGCCTCGGGCTGGCGGCGCCGCTCAAGCTGCGCCTGGGCGGGTCGTTCGCGCTGGTCGCGTTCGAGCGCCTGCTGACGCTGTACACCAGCCCCAGCGCGCAGCTGGCCGAGCTGCCCGCGACGCTGATCGCCCAGGCCATGGAGCGGCTGGCCATCGGGCTGCGCGCCTCGTTCGAGCTGCCTGACTTCGATCCCGACCTGCGCCGCGTCCCGGTGCGGCTGTTCGGCCAGTGGACGGTGGGGCGGCGCCTCGATGCCGGCGTCGGCGTCGGGCTGCTCGACGTCTCGGCCAACGCGACGGGCGCCTTCGATGGTCGCGCGGTCGACCTGTTCGTGGCCGGCCGCTTCTAGCCCATGCGCGCGTGGGCCCTCGCACTTCTCCTGCTGGCCCCCAGCGCGTCTGCACAACCGTCGCCATCGCCGTCGCCATCGCCATCGCCATCGCCGTCGCCGTCGCCATCGCCATCGCCGTCGCCGCCCGGGCCTGACGCCCCCGCCGACGCCCCGCTCACCGTGCAGCCCGACCCGGCCGCCGACGAGCCGACCATGCCGGACGAGCCGCTGCGCGTCGTCCCCGAGACCGCCGCCGCCGACACGCCGGCCGCCACCACGACGCCGACCCTTGCCACCCCGATCGACTGGTTCGCCGGCGCCCCCTTCACACCCGAGACCTACCCCATCGAGCGCCTGCGCCGCCCCCTCACCCTGGTGCCCGGCATGTTCGAGCTTCTGGCCTCGTTCGGCATCGACCTGTCGTCGGGCGTCGCCGGCGAGCAGCTGGCGCTCAACCTCGATGGCCACTATGCCCTGGCCCCCTTCACCGAGCTCGGCGCCGAGCTGGGCAGCCTCGACATCCGCTCCTTCGGCGACAGCTTCCGCGGCGCGGTCTACACCCGCCGCCAGGTGCTGCGCCCGCTGGCGCTGCGCGGCGATCTCCTGCTCGACCGGGTGCAGACCACGGTGACCACCACCGACAGCATGGGCATCACCACCACCGAGACCACCGGGCGCCGCCGCCTGGGTGCCGCCGCCGGCATCCCGCTCAAGCTGGTGGCGTCGTCACGCTTCGGCGTCGAGGCGCTCGAGCGCGTGGTCTACATCCGCACCAACCCGCGCAGCGCGACCATCGCCCTGCCGGTCACGCTGATCTGGCAGCCGCTGTCCTCGGTCGTGGTGGAAGGCCTGGCGACCCCGACCATCGACCAGCCCAGCGACGCCCAGTTCAGCCTGCCGGTGGCGCTGGGCGCCGTGGTGTCGTTCTCCAACGCCACCGATCTGGCGCTGAAGTTCCGCATGTTCGACGTCGCCGGCGACCTCGGTGGCCGCGATCTCCTGATCAACCTGACGATGCGGATGTAGGCGCGTCGGGCGGCGCCTCGGGCCGGGGCGCCTCGGGGGTGGCCTCGGCGGCGCGCGCGGCACCGCGGCCCTTCCACACATAGATCGCCACGCCGGCCAGGCCGACCCAGATGCTGATGAACTGCGACGTCGACAGCGTGTGGTTGAACAGGAAGCCGCGATCCTCGTCGCCGCGGAACAGCTCGATGATCGAGCGATTGATGGCGTACAGGATGAACATGGTCGCGGTGACCTGGCCCTGGAAGCGCTTGCGCGGCGCCAGCCAGCGCAGCACCAGGAAGATGAAGACCGCGTTCAGCATCATGTAGATCTGGGTCGGGTGCAGCGGCACGCCGCGCAGCTCGTAGGGCACCAGCGAGTGCTCGTCGGTGAAGCGGATGCCCCACGGCAAGGTCGTCGGCTTGCCATAGTCGTCGCCCGCCATCAGGCAGCCGACGCGCCCGAAGGCCAGGCCGGCCATGCCGCCTGGCGAGAAGATGTCGGTCAGCTGCAAGAGCGGGCGCTTGGACAGCCACGCCGACGCCACCAGCACGGTCATGATGCCGATGCCGCCGCCGTAGAAGACCAGGCCGCCCTTCCAGATCATCAGCGCTTCCAGCGGCTGGCCCGCGAAGCGCTCCCAGTTGACCAGGACGTCGAGCAGCCGGCCACCCACGATGGTCGCGACCACCGCGGCGAAGGTGATGCGCCGGATCAGCTCCTCGTCGACCTTCTCGCGACGCGCCTCGCGCAGCACCACGGTGCTGCCCGCCAGCACGCCCAGGGCGGCCATGAGCCCGAAGGTGTGCAGGGTGAAGTTGCCAGTCTGGATGAGGATCGGATGCACGGGGTTCCGACCCTTATAAACCCTTCGCCCTGGGGGCGCCATTCCGCGCCGTTGCGCCAGATCGTGCCACGTGTTAACTCCGCCTCCTGGTGCCAGATGCGCAGCTGTCCCCGCTGCCGCAACCTCTATGACGATGACGCGCTGATCTGCGGGCGTGACGGTGAGCGACTGGGCTTCCCAGATCCGCTCCTCGGCGCCACCGTCGCGCACTGGCAGCTCGATGCCCCACGCGGGCGCGGCGGCATGGGCACCGTCTATGTCGGCACCCCGCTCGCCGGCGGCAGCCCGGTCGCGGTCAAGGTGCTGGCCTCGCGCTTCGTGAACCGCCCCGACCTCATCGAGCGCTTCAGCACCGAGGCGATGGCGGCGGCCAAGATCAAGCACCCCAACATCGTCGACTTCATCGCCAACGGCGTGCTGCCCGACGGCCGGCCCTACTATGTGATGGAGCTGCTCGACGGCGAGGATCTGGCCAGCTACTTGAAGCGCATCGGCTGGATCTCCGCCGGTGAGGCCATCCAGATGATCGCCCAGGTGATGGAGGGCATCAGCGCCGCCCACGACGCCGGCGTCATCCACCGCGATCTCAAGCCCGAGAACCTCTTCGTGTCACGGCGCCCCGACGGCTCGCGCGTGATGAAGGTGCTCGATTTCGGCGTCGCCAAGCTGACCGACGTGGCGCGCGCGGCGTCCAGCGGCCCGGCGCGGCGCACCCTCGAGGGCGTCGTGGTCGGCTCGGGGCCGTACATGGCGCCCGAGCAGGCCGCCGGGCGCGTGCACGAGATCGGCCCGGCCACGGACATGTGGGCGCTGGGCGTGGTGCTGTACCTGATGCTGACCGGCGAATACCCCTTCGCGCAGGTCGGCAACATGCCGGCGTTCCACCGGCCGCCCAACCCGCCCAGCCACAAGGCGCCCGGGCTGCCGCCCGGCATCGACGAGATCCTCGCCGATCTCTTGACCATCAACCCGCTCAACCGCGCGCGCCACGCCCGCGCGGTCGCCCATGCGCTGCGTGCGCTGGCGCCGGCGCTGCCCCCGGTGGGCGCGGCCGACGGGGTCCACATGGGGCTGTCACAGTCGAACTCGGGCGGCGCCGTGATGGCCATCCCGACCGTGGCCACCGTGGTGCCACCGCCGGAGCAGCCGCGCGCGCCCGAGCTGCCGCTGCGCGCGCCGGTCGATCCCCCGGGCCGCCCACCCGAGCCGACGCCGCTCTTGCCGCTGGCGCCGCCGCCGCCGGCGATGCTGCCGACCTCGCAGCCGATGGGGTTCGCGCAGGGTCCGACCCAGCCGGTGCCGGTGCAGCAGCACCCGCAGCCCGACGCCGAGATCAACATCAACCGCCCCCCCGGCTACCGCCCCACGGTGCCCCCCGACGCCGAGCTGCCGCCGGCGATGGCCGCGGCGATGCCTCCGATGCGACCGCTGCCCGCGGCGCCGCCGCGTCCCCAGGGCGGCTTCGGGCTGGGCACACCGGCCGCGACCAAGGCGGCGTCGTCACCGCCGTCGGTGCGGGGCAACGAGAAGCTGTGGACGTCGCAGATCATCCGCATCAAGAAAGTTGAACGCTCGACCAGTCAGATGCTGGCGCAGCAGGGCTTCGACGAGCCGCGCTCGAGCTGGCTGGGCCCGGTGTTCGGAATCGTGGTTTTTCTCGGCGCCGTGGGCGGCCTGATCTGGTTTGCCCTGCATTGACGCAGTGAATCACCTTCAACCGCGAATCTATTGACATCTCGCGGGCCTGATCGTACGACTCCCGGGTCGCTCAGCAGGGAGTCATGCCAATGAAGAAGTCCGCTGCCTTCGCTTTTGCCGCCGCCTCGATCTTCGCCCTCGTCGCCGCCGGTTGCGGCCCCAGTGCCACCGATCCCGAAGGTGGCGATGACGACGTCACCGGAGGCAACAAGGACGGTGGCACCATGATGCCGCCGTACACCGGTCCGGTCGGCACCCTGGAAGGCACCGTGTGGGCGCCCGGCAACGCGCCCGGGCAGGTCCCTGCTGGCCACGAGATCCCGGTCGCCGGCGCGCTGGTCTACCTGACCACGACGATGCCGCCCCCGATCCCGCAGGAGGTCTACTGCGACAAGTGCGCGAACCCGCCCGGCGCCAAGTACGTCCTCGCCAACGAGAAGGGTGTCTTCAAGATGGAGGGCATCCTGCCCGGCACCTACTGGGTCGCCATCCAGAAGGGCCAGTTCCGCTTCGACCAGCGCATCGAGGTCCCGGCCAACCAGACCGTGGCCATGACCAGCGCGCAGACCACGCTGCCGTCGGAGCAGGATCCCGCCAACGGCAAGTGGATCCCGCGCATCGCGCTGGCCTCGGGCAACTACGACAAGATGCAGGACATCTTCGGCAAGATGGGCCTCGGCACCGTCAACGCCTCGGGCACCTTCACCAGCGGCTCGCAGGGCATGAAGTTCGACGTCTACAAGAACGGCGGCATCATCGACAGCTCGGGCGCGATGACCTTCGCCAACCTGGTCTCCGACCTGACCAAGATGCGCCAGTACCACATCATCTTCGTGCCCTGCGCGTCCGACATGAACACGGCGTCGCTGCAGATGGACACCGTGCGCGCCAACATCAAGGAGTACGTCAAGCAGGGCGGCAAGTTCTACGTCACCGACTGGTCGGCCGAGTGGGAGGACACCGTGTTCCCCGAGTACATCCAGTTCGACGGCAGCTCGGTCGACACCGCGCCCGGCGCCGCGCCCTCGGCGTTCGGTGACGGCGACGGCATCGATTCGTACGAGTCGTACCACGCCAAGGCGGAGAACGTTCAGCTCAACAAGTGGATGATGGGGCAGACCGGCCCGACCCTGACCGCGACCGGCGGTCTCTTCGGTGGCGTCGGCCCCGGCCCGGTGGCCGCGTTCAACGCCGACGACTTCGTGGTCGAGGGCAACTGGGATCGCATCGTGGCCACGCCGCGCCAGCAGATCGGCACCGACATGGACAACCTGCCGGTGTACTCGGAGGCGCACGCCTTCGTGGTCGGCGACTGGGGCGAGGACACCGGCGCGCGCAACCACCCGCTGACGGTCACCTTCGAGCCGGCCGGCTGCGGCCGCGTGCTGTACTCGACCTACCACACCGCCGAGTCGACCCACGTCGGCCTGCTGCCGCAGGAGCGCGTGCTGCTGTATCTCATCATGGAGATCGGCGTCTGCAAGACCGGCCCCGTGATCGACTAGCAGCACGTCGAGAACCTCGCCGGAAGGCGAGGTTCTTGACTCGCTGCTATCCGGGCTTTAAACCTCCTCCGTGCCCATCCCCGCCTGGTCAGAGCTCCCGAAAATCGATCGCTTCTGGAGCACCTGCGCCGGGATCGGCCTGGTCGGCGGTCTCAAGTACACCCGCTACCTGGTCGGCATCGAGCTCGGCGGCGTCAACCTGACCGCGGCCAAGCTGACCGCGGCCGATCTGTCGAACTGCAAGCTGACCCAGGCCCGCTTCGACGGCGCCGATCTGCGCAAGACCTGCCTGGAGAAGGCCGATCTCTCGCACGCCACGCTGTTCGGCGCCAACCTGAGCTGGACCCGCGCCAGCGAGGCCAACCTGGCCTGGGCCGTCCTCGAGAAGGCCGATCTGACCGAGGCCGATCTGCGCGAGTGCGACCTGTCGTTCGCGGTGCTGCGCGCCGCCATCCTGAACCGGGCCGATCTGTCGCGCGTCAACCTCGATGGCGCGGTGCTGGTCGATGCCACCCTGGAGAGCGTGGACCTGTCGGGCGCCAGCCTGAAGCGCGCCAACCTGCGCGGCGCGGCGCTGCCGCTGGCCGATCTGACCGACGCCGATCTGTCGGGCGCCAACCTGTCGGGGGCCGATCTGCGCGGCGCCGATCTGGAGGGCGCCGTGCTCACGGGGGCGCGGCTGGATGGCGCGCGCCTGGGGGCGTCGGACGTCGACGAGAAGGGCGTGCCGCTGAAGACGCTGCTCAGCGAGCGCGTGGCCGCGCCGGTGGTGGCCAGCGCCAGGCTGCTCGAGGCGACCTGGGCCAAGCTGGTGATCGACGGCGTCGAGTACACGCCCGAGACGCTGGCCGCGCGCGGCTGAGCGCCCTCGCGCTCAGGGCGTGAGGGTGTTGACGCGCGCCGGGTGGCTGGCCTCGTAGGCCGCGATGTCGCCCTCCAGCGCCAGCACGTAGCCCAGCTCGTCGGTGCCGCGCAGCAGCATGGTCTGCGAGAACGGATCGATGGGAAAGCGGATCTCGGCGCCCCAGGGCAGCGTGGCGATGGCGCGCGACAGGTCGACCTCGACCTCGGCCTCGGGCGTGGCGCCGAGCTCGCGCACCAGGCGCTCGTGGTCGGCGGCCGGCAGCACCACCGGCAAAAGGCCGTTCTTGAGGGCGTTGTTGCGGAAGATGTCGGCGAACGAGCGCGCCAGGATCGCGCGCACGCCCCAGCCGGTCAGCGCCCATGGCGCGTGCTCGCGCGACGACCCCGATCCGAAATTCTCGCCCACCAGCAGGATCTTGCGGCCCTGCATCTCGGGGCGGTTGAGGATGAAGTCGGGCCGCGGCACCCCCGCCGAGTCGTAGCGCCAGTCGGCGAACAGGTTGCGATCCAGGCCGTCCTTGCTGACCGCCTTGAGGAAGCGCGCCGGGATGATCTGGTCGGTGTCGACATGGTCGCGCACCAGCGGGATGACGCGCGAGCGCAGCGTGGTGATCGGATCCATCAGCGGCCTCCTGCGGTGTGCGCGGGCAAGGTGCGGGCATCGGCGACACAGCCGGCGACGGCCGAGGCCGCCGCGGTCTGCGGGCTGGCCAGCAGGGTGCGACCACCCTTGCCCTGGCGGCCCTCGAAGTTGCGGTTCGAGGTCGACACCGCGTACTGGCCGGGGCTCAGCTGGTCGCCGTTCATGGCGATGCACATGGAACAGCCTGGCTCGCGCCACTCGGCGCCGGCGGCGCGGAAGATGACGTCGAGCCCCTCGGCCTCGGCCTCGTGCTTGACCGCCATCGAGCCGGGCACGATCAGCGTGCGCACGCGCGGGCTGACCTTGCGCCCGCGCAGGACCTCGGCGGCGGCGCGCAGGTCGCTGATGCGCGAGTTGGTGCAGCTGCCGATGAAGACCACGTCGATGGGCAGGCCGGCGATGGACTGCCCGGGCGACAGCCCCATGTACGACAGCGCCGAGCGCAGCGCGCCGGCCTCGGAGGCGTCGGCGGCGCTGGCCGGGTCGGGCACGCGGGCGCCGATGGGGGCGCCCATGGCCGGGTTGGTGCCGTAGGTGATCATCGGCTCCAGCGTGGCGGCGTCGATGGTGATGCTGTTGTCGTAGGTCGCCCCCGGGTCGCTGGGCAGCGCGCGCCAGGCCGCGACGGCGGCGTCCCAGGCCGCGCCCTGGGGCGCGTGCGGGCGCCCCTTCAGGTACGCGAACGTGGTCTCGTCGGGCGCGATCATGCCGGCGCGCGCGCCGGCCTCGATGCTCATGTTGCACACCGTCATGCGCTCTTCCATGGTCAGCGCGCGGATGGCGCTGCCGGTGTACTCGAAGACATAGCCGGTGCCGCCGCCGAACCCGACCCGCGCCAGCAGCGCCAGGATGATGTCCTTGGCGCTGACCCCCTTGCGCAGGGTGCCCTCGACGCGGACCTCGAAGGTCTTCGGCTTGCGCTGCAGCAGGCACTGCGTGGCCAGCACGTGGCCGACCTCGCTGGTGCCGATGCCGAAGGCCAGCGCGCCGAAGGCGCCGTGCGTCGCGGTGTGCGAGTCGCCGCACACGATGGTCATGCCCGGCTGGGTCAGCCCGAGCTCGGGCCCGATGACGTGCACGATGCCCTGGTGCGGGCTGCCCAGGCCGTGCAGCGGCACGCCGAAGTCGCGGCAGTTCTCGGAAAGGCGCGCGATCTGCGTGGCCGCCTGCGCATCCGCGATGGGCAGCGAGCGGTCGTGGGTCGGGATCGAGTGGTCACAGGTCGCCACCGTGCGGTCGGGGCGGCGCACCTTCAGGCCGCGCTCGCGCAGGGTGGAGAACGCCTGCGGCGAGGTGACCTCGTGGACCAGGTGGAGATCGACGTAGAGGACTGCGGGGGCGCCTTCCGACTCGTGTACCCGGTGGGCGTCCCAGATCTTCTCGAACAACGTGCGTGGGGCCATGTGCGGCGCAGTGTAACGCATCGCGTCGAAGCGGCACAGGGCTTCCGTCCCAGGATGGCGCTGCTACACTGCGCCGACATGAACGCCGCTCGCGGAAAGCCCATGACGTTGACCCAGAAGATCCTGGCGCAGCACGCGATCGGCCTGGATCGGCCCTGGGTGGAAGCTGGTGACGTGCTGCAGATCCGGGTCGACTGGACCATCGCCAGCGAGCTGGCCTGGAACGGCATGGATCGCACCTACACCAGCCTGGGCCGCCCGCCGCTGCACGACGCCGAGCGCTTCTTCCTGGCCGTCGATCACACCGTCGATCCGGTGACCCTGGCCGAGGACGCGCGCACCCAGAAGCTGGTGCAGCTGTCGCGCTCGTTCGCCAAGGAGCGCGGCGTGCGCCACTTCTACGACGCCAACGAGACCATCCTGCACACCAAGTTCTATCGCGACCTGGTCGAGCCGGGGCAGGTCGTGCTGGGCGCCGACTCGCACACCTCGTCGCACGGCGGCATGGGCGCCTTCGCCATCGGCCTCGGCGGCGCCGACGTCACCGCGGCCATGGTGCTGGGGCAGTCGTGGATCGAGGTCCCCGAGGCCATCGCGGTCGACTATGTCGGCGCGCCGCCGTTCGGCATGGGCGGCAAGGACGTCATCCTGAAGACGCTGGGCGATCTCGGCCGCAACACCGTGGCCATGGAGCGCACCGTCGAGTATCGCGGCGACGCGGTCAGCAAGTTCTCCACCGACATGCGCTTCACCATCGCCAACATGACGGCCGAGTTCGGCGGCCTGAACGGCATCTTCGAGCCCGACGCCATGGTCGCCGCCTGGCTGGCGGCGCGCACCGGCTATCGCGATGGCGTGTGGTTCTTCCGGGCGGATGACGACGCGCCCTATGTGGCGCGCTACCGCATCGAGCTCGGCAAGCTGGCGCCGATGATCGCCAAGCCGTACTCGCCCGACAACGTGGTCGAGGTCACCGCCGAGGCCGGGCGCGCGCTGGACGGCGTCTTCATCGGCGCCTGCACGACGACGGAGGAGGAGCTGGTGCTGGGCGCGCTGGTGCTGGAGGCGGCGCTGGCGGCGGGGCACCCGGTGGTGCAGCGGCCGGGCAAGAAGCTCGTGGTGCCCGGTGACCTGACCATCCGTGATCGCATGGCGGCGGCCGGGCTGTGGGCGATCTACGAGCGCGCCGGCTTCAAGGTCAGCGTGCCGGGCTGCTCGATGTGCCTGGGCGTGGCCAGCGAGAAGGCCGAGCCGGGCGAGCACTGGCTGTCGTCGCAGAACCGCAACTTCCCCAACCGGATGGGCCAGGGCTCGCACGCCTACCTGGCGTCGGGCGCCACGGTGGCGGCGTCCGCGCTGGACATGAAGCTGACCGACCCGCGCGCGCTGCTGGCCAAGGTCGATCCGGCGCGGCTGGCCCGGTGCTGGAGCGCGGCGATGGCGCCCGGGTACCCGAGGTGCGCACCCGCGAGCCCGAGATGACCGTGCTGGCGCGCGCGACCAACGGCCACGACACCACCAGGGCGCAGAGCAGCGTGATCGACAGCCGGGTGCAGCGCTTCGGCGATCACGTCGACACCGACGCCATCATCCCGGGGCAGTTCTGCCACCTGACCAAGCTCGAGGAGCTCGGCGCCAAGGCCTTCATCTTCGTGCGTCCCGATTTCGGCGCGCGCGTGGCCGCCGGCGACGCCGTCATCGTGGCCGGCGAGGGCTGGGGCTCGGGCAGCTCGCGCGAGCAGGCGGTGTGGGCGCTGCAGGGCGCTGGAGTGCAGGCGGTGATTGCGCGCAGCTTCGCCTTCATCCACAAGCGCAACCTGGTCAACGAGGCGCTGCCCTACCTGGTGGTCACCGACGACCGCTTCCACCAGCTGGCCGCCGACGGCGCCACGGTGTCGATCGACGCCGCCGCCGGCCGCGTCACCGTCGCCGGCGAGAGCTTCGCCGCCCGCGGCGCGACCCCGATGATCCAGGCCCTGGTGCGCGAAGGCGGCCTGGTCCCCGCCATCAAGCGCCACGGCAAGAACGTCTTCGTCGACCTCGCCAGCTAGACGCGCTGTTCTCGATCGCCCCAGAGAACTGAGAGTTGAAACTCCACCGCGGGGAAGGGCTCCGCGCATAGTCGATCGTCCGCGCCGTGCGCGGCGACGACGACCCAAAGATCTTCATCGCGCCGCAGGACCTCGAGCGTGCGCTCAGCGGGGTCGACCAGCCACGCCCAAGCAACGCCGCCGCGCGCGTAGGCTGGTAGCTTCCGTGCACGATCAAGGCTGCCCGTACCAGGCGAAAGGACCTCGCAAACCCAGTCGGGAGGTATCGAAAACCAGCCCTGGTCGGGTAGCTCCGGCATCCGCGCGAACCGGAATCCTAGGAGGTCGGGCACCAAGACGTCCCCACCGATGTGAACTTCGGTCTTCTGTAGCAGCCACCAACCACCGGGGTCAGTTGCCGCCCAACCGTACGAACTCGCAAGTACCGCCCCGAGGGCAGAGGCCGCATACCCGTGGCGTGGGCTCGGTCGCGGAGTGGTGAATAACTCGCCGGCAACGATCTCCGCGACGACATGCTCGGGCGCCGCCAGCACGTCCTCGTAGGTAGCCGGCTTCTTGACCGGGGCCATGCTGAAATCCTAGCTCCTGTGGTAAAGAGCCGCCATGGCCAACGTACGCATCGAGAAGGACACCTTTGGCAACATCGAGGTCCCCGCGGACAAGCTGTGGGGCGCGCAGACGCAGCGCTCGCTGACCAACTTCAAGATCTCGGGCGAGCGCATGCCGGCCGTCCTGATCCGCGCCCTGGCGCAGGTCAAGCGCGCCGCCGCCAGCGTCAACCTGGCGCTCGGCGTGCTCAAGCCGGACAAGGCCGCCGCCATCATCGCGGCCGCCGACGAGGTCATCGCCGGCAAGCATGATGACGAGTTCCCGCTGGTGATCTGGCAGACCGGGTCGGGCACCCAGACCAACATGAACATGAACGAGGTGCTGGCCAACCGCGCCTCCGAGCTGATGGGCGGCGAGCGCGGCGAGGCGCGCAAGGTGCACCCCAACGACGACGTCAACAAGGGGCAGTCGTCCAACGACGTCTTCCCGACCGCGATGTCGGTGGCCGCGGTGCACGCGGTGCGCACGCACCTTCTGCCCTCGGTGGCCAAGCTGCGCGCGACGCTGGCCGCCAAGTCGGCCGCCTTCGCCGACATCGTCAAGATCGGCCGCACCCACCTGCAGGACGCCACCCCGCTGACGCTGGGCCAGGAGTTCTCGGGCTATGTCGCGCAGCTGGATCACTGCATGCGCCACGTCGAGGCCTCGCTGCCGCACCTGTGCGAGCTGGCGCTGGGCGGCACCGCGGTGGGCACCGGGCTCAACGCGCACCCCGAGTTCGCGGTGCGCGTCGCCACCGAGCTCGCCACGCTGACCGGCCACCCCTTCGTGACCGCGCCCAACAAGTTCGAGGCGCTGGCCGCGCACGAGGCGCTGGTGCACGGCCACGGCGCGCTCAAGACGCTGGCCACCGCGTACATGAAGATCGCCAACGACGTGCGCTGGCTGGCCTCGGGTCCGCGCTGCGGCTTCGGCGAGCTGTCGATCCCCGAGAACGAGCCGGGCAGCTCGATCATGCCGGGCAAGGTCAACCCGACGCAGTCGGAGGCCATGACCATGCTGTCGAGCCAGGTCATCGCCAACGACGTCGCGGTCAACCTGGGCGGCGCGCTGGGCAACTTCGAGCTCAACGTGATGAAGCCGCTCATCATCCACAACTACCTGCAGAGCGTGCGCCTGCTGGCCGACGGCGCGGTCAGCTTCAACGACAACTGCGCGGTCGGCATCGAGCCCGAGCGCGCCAAGATCGATCACTTCCTGCGCACCTCGCTGATGCTGGTGACCGCGCTGAACCCGCACATCGGCTATGACAACGCGGCCAAGATCGCCAAGACCGCGCACAAGAAGGGCGCGTCGCTGAAGGACACCGCGATCGAACTCGGCCTGGTCACGGCGGAGCAGTTCGACAGCTGGGTCAAGCCCGAGGACATGGTCGGACCCAAGGCGGGCAAGTGAGCGCGGACGGCGAGGCTGCCACGTCCGAGCGCGCGCTGGCGTCGGCCTCGCTGGCGCCGGGTCAGGTCGCGGGCAAGGTCGCCCTGGTCACCGGCGGCGGCAGCGGCATCGGCGCGGGGATCGCGCGCCTGCTGGCGCAGCACGGCGCCGCGGTCGTGGTGGTCGGGCGCACCCAGGCCAAGCTCGACGCGGTGTGCGCCGACATCGTCGCCGCGGGCGGGCTGGCCGAGGGCGTGGCCGCCGACGTGCGCGACTTCGCCGCGGTCGAGCGCGCCGTCGCGCGCGCGGTCGAGTCGTTCGGCCACCTCGACATCGTGATCAACTCCGCGGCCGGCAACTTCCTGTCGCCGGCGGCGGCGCTGTCGGCCAACGGCTTTCGCACCGTCATCGACATCGATCTGTGCGGCACCTTCAACGCCTGCCGCGCCAGCTTCGCGGAGCTCAGCAAGACCCGCGGCTGCATCGTCAGCATCACCGCGACGCAGGCCGAGGTGCCGACCCCGCTGCAGGTGCACGCCGGCGCCGCCAAGGCCGGCATCGAGAAGCTGACCCGCGACCTGGCGCTGGAGTGGGCCAGCTCGGGGGTGCGCGTCAACAGCGTCGCGCCCGGCCCCATCGAGGCCACCGAGGGCATGAAGCGGCTGGCACCCGGTGCAGCTCAGGCCAGTTTGCGCAAGCAAGTTCCGCTGGGTCGCTGGGGCAGCATCGACGAGGTGGCCACCGCGGTGGTCTATCTGTGCTCGCCGGCGGCCTCTTTCATTACGGGCACTTCCCTGTTGATCGACGGTGGGACTTCATTGACAGGAGCGGCCGGGATGATGTCGCTTCTGGGCGGATGAAAACGCCTGACGGAACCTCACGCGGGTCGTGACAGCGCCCCGCACACGTTGATATAAACGCGGGCGGGAGGATCCCGGCGATGGCCAAGACCAAGTCCAAGAAGGCGCCTGCGAAGAAGAAGCCTGCCAAGGCCAAACCCGCAAAGGCCAAGGTGAAGGTGGTGGCGAAGGCCAAGGCGAAGCCCGCCAAGGCTGCCAAGGCCAAGCCGGCCAAGGCGGCGAAGAAGGCGGCGCCCGCGAAGAAGGCGGCACCGGCCAAGAAGGCGGCGCCCGCGAAGAAGGCCGCACCTCCCGCGAAGAAGCCGGCCGCCAAGGCCAAGGCGGGCCGCACCACGCAGCGCATCCCCAGCGTCGTCGTCACCACCATCTCGGTGGATGACGGCTGGGATTCGCGCGGCGCCAACGGCGAGCACGACATCTCGCTGAACATCGTGCAGGCGATGGCGCTGACCGCGCTGGCCGATGGCGCGGTCGAGGCCACCGAGCAGGTCATGATCGCGCGCCTGGCCGCGCAGCCCGCGCTGGCCTCGGTGCACGATCTGGCGGCGCCGATTCGCTACGCCCTCGAGCGCTATCGCGCCGTGGGCGCCGAGGCCGCGATGGCCGAGGCGGTGGCGCCGATCCACGACCCGCTGGATCGCGAGCGCGCCTTCCTGGCCTGCGTCGCGGTGGCCACGGCCGATGGCACCGTGCGTGCGGCCGAGATCCAGGTCCTCGAGGTCTTGAAGCGCGCGTTCAACTACAGCTCCGACGACGTGGCGCGCCTGGTTGCTCCGTAACGAATGGGGCGCGACGACCAGACCCTCAGGCCGACCATCGTCGGCAATGACCTCTTCCAGGCCGCAGTGAAGGCGCTCGGCCTGGATGCGGGGCCGACGTCGCTCATCATGCAGACGACGTTGACCGCGGGTGGTTCGTCACCCATGAACGCGACGCTCGACGACATCGGGATGCTGCTGCCCGAGATCGAGCGTCGCGTGCGCCTGCTGGCGCCCCCCGACGTGGCGACCGCTGCGATGAAGCGGCTGCGCACGTTCATGCTCAACTACCAGCATCGCTGATTATCAACCGGGGGTTGATAGTCATGTATCGACAATACAGACGGTAGGTCAGGGAGAGGGCCTCCGGGCCCATGGTAGGTAAGCTGTGGCGGATCTTTTGTGCGATCCGCTTTGGCTTACCTGAGGAGGGATTGCATGCGTGGATGGGGAACGACCCTGAAAAGGTGCGTGGTTGCCGGAGCTTGCGTGGCGTTCGCTGCGCTGGGCGCCGGTTGTGGTGATGATGACGACGGTCCAGGCCCCATCGACTCGGGGACGCTGATCGATTCGGGAGATCCCGACTCGGGCTCGGTCCCGGGCGTCCTGAAAGGACCCAGCAAGTCGAGCACCATCGCGCTGTCGGACGACGGCACCCTGGTCATCATGTCGAACCCGGAGGCCGACTCGGTCTCCATCTTCAAGACCTCCGACAACACGCTGCTCAAGACGGTGCCGACCGGCAAGGAGCCCTTCGCCGTCGTCATCGGCCCCGACAGCAAGACCGCCTACGTCGCCAACCGCGCCGACGCCACCGTCGTCAAGCTGACCGCCATCGACACCGCCAACCCGGTCGTCGGCACCCCGGTCAACGTCGGCTCCGAGCCCACCGGCCTGGCGCTCAGCCCGACCGGCGCCAAGCTGTTCGTCGCCGAGTTCGCCGAGGGCCGCGTCTCGGTCATCAACACCGCCGCCATGACGCTGGGCACCTCGGTCGCCCTGCGCAACCCGCGCGCGGTGGCCGTCACCAATGATGGCGATGCCGATGACAGCGACGAGACGGTCATCGTGACCGAGTTCTACGGCCAGCCGGTCGCCGGCAAGGAGATGCAGGACGACGGCCGCCAGGGCGTGGTTCGCCTGTACAAGGTCTCGGACCTGTCGACTGACGGGAACATCAACTTCGCGTCGCGCCCGAGCCAGTTCGGTCCGGCGGGCGCTGCTGGCACGACGACGCTGACCTCCCCCAACCAGCTCGCTGCGGTCGGCATCCAGGGCAATCGCATCTTCGTCACCAGCGTCTCGGCCTCTCCCCAGGCGCCGCTCAACTATTCGCAGAACGTCTTCCCCGTCATGTACGTCGGCAACCTCTCGAGCCGGACCGAGGACACCACTGCTGCAGGTACCACGAACCTCGCTCGCAAGATCTATGACCGCATCCCGAACGCCACCGCCGCCGGCCCCCGCTTCGTGCAGGGCGACCTGACCGACATCTCCTTCGTGCCGGGCACGGCCATCTCGTACATCACCGCCCGCGCCGGCGAGGTCGTTCAGCGCACTGTCTGGGGGACCACTGTGGACGTCGGCTCGACCCAGAACGCACAGATCGATCTCGTACCGGCGACTGGCGCCGTCTGTCAGAACCCGATCGGCATCGTGGTCCAGAACTCGATGAAGGCGTGGGTGAACTGCTGGGGCAACAAGAGCCTCGGCGTCCTCGACCTGCAGAACCAGGTCCTCGGTTCGGTCGTGGCGTCGGTCGCCACGCCTCCCGACTCGATGGCCGTCCGCCTCGGCCGCCACTTCTACTTCACCGGTCGCGGCCGCTGGTCCAGCGCCGGCGAGGCCGGCAACAACAACGGCGCGCGCGGCGGCCAGGGCTGGTCGTCCTGCGGCTCCTGCCACCCCGATGGCTACAGCGACAACATCACCTGGCAGTTCGGCGCGGGCCCGCGGCAGACGTCGTCGCAGGATGGCTCGTTCTCTCACCCCGCCACGGGCGCCCAGAAGCAGCGCGTCTTCAACTGGACCGGCATCTTCGATGAGCACCACGACTTCGAGCGCAACACCCGCGACGTCTCGGGCGGCCTGGGCGCGATCACGGCCGGTATGACCGCAACCACCGACTGCGGAAACCTGACCACCGAGGTGCAGGTCGCGATCACCGCCATCGGCGGTCTCCAGCAGCCCCTCAAAGAGCTCGCTGCCAGCACGGCCAACAACAACTGCGTCCGCGCCGACTGGGATAACATCGACGAGTATGTGAAGACCATCCGCCCGCCCCGCGCGATCCGCTTCCCCGACCCCACTGCATCAGTTACCGCAGGTCGCCAGGTCTTCCAGGACCAAGGCTGCAACAAGTGCCATGGTGGCGCTGGCTGGACGCTGTCTGATCGCTTCTTCACGCCCGCGATGGCCACCAATACAAACCTGACTGGTCCTGCCGGGACGAATGCGGCCTTCACGCAGGGCACCGCGTGGAATCGGAACCCGCCATCACCGTTCAACTGGAACTACAACACGTTCCACATCCAGACTCAGCCGATCATCGTCGCCGAGGCAGGCCAGCCGGCTGAGGCGGCAGCAGTTGCTCCGCCCCAGGTCAGCTGCGTGCTGCGCAATGTGGCCACCTTCGGCATTCCCGGCAATGTGACGGCGACCGACGCGCTCGAGATCAAGAACGGCGCGGCAGCCCCGTTTGGGCGCGCCCAGGGTCGCGGCGGCTACAACATCCCGTCGCTGTACGGCCTCGCGCTGGGCGCCCCGTACCTGCACCACGGCCAGGCCGCCTCGCTGGACGCCCTGTTCACCGACACGCGCTGGGACTTCCACACCCAGGCCGGCGCCGCCAACCCGATGACGGCGCAGCAGCGCAAGGACCTCATCGCCTTCCTGCTGTCGATCGACCCCTCGGTCGACGAGTTCGCCATCCCGTCGAACGGCACCCCGACCGCGACCACGCACGACGCCTGCCCCGCCGTCTTCCCGTAGCCACTTCGACCTCCGCAACATGATGAAGGCGGCCCCTCGACCGGGGGGCCGCCTTTTTCGTTTCCCGCGCTGGAGGCTTGTCAGGGCGCCGTGAACTGCGCGCGCACCGCGCGGAAGGCGAGGCTGACCGAGAGGGAGTCGCGGCCGGTGCGCAGGGGGTTCGGGGACCAGGTGCTGGTGCCGTCATAGAGGTCGAGGTCGGGGGCGAAGGTGGCGCTGACGAGGGGGCTCTGCATCAGGTCGGTGGCGGTGATGGTGCCGTCGCCGTTGCTGTCGAAGAACTGCTTCACGGTGGTGCAGGAGTTGCCGCAGGGGACCTGCTGGGCGATGGCGTTCAGCTGGGCGGCGATGGCGGGGAGGACGATGGTGTTGACGTCGCTCTGGCGCCAGGCGCCGTGCAGGCGGCCTTCGACCAGGCCGGTGGTGGTGACGTGGGCCTCGAGGCGGGCGCCGACCAGGGGCAGCAGGGCGGAGCGACCGTCGCCGATGGGGAGGCGCAGGTGCACGGTGGGGGGCTGCGCCAGCATGCGTGGCAGCGTGCTGGCGTACTGGGCGGCGAAGAGGATGCCGGGGTAGACGGCGGCGGGCTTGCTGCCGTTGACGGCGAAGCTGCCGGAGCCGCTGAAGTCGGGGCCGCTGCTGGAGATGGCGACGTGCTGGCGCACCACGGGCGCGGTGTCGGCCAGCAGGGCGGGGTCGCTGGTGTCGAGGGCGATGAGCTGCAGGTCCTCGCCGGCGGCGAGGCTGGCGTTCATCACGGCCTGCAGGGAGGCGCCGGACTGCGCCATCAGGGCGACGATGCCGCCGTACTGGTTCTCGGTCGAGCCGTCGCCGTCGTGATCGAAGGCGTAGGCGCTGGCGCTGGTGGGCAGCGTGACTTCACTGATGACGTAGCGCAGGGTCTGGCGCGGGCCGCCGTCCAGGGTGACGCGGGCGTCGGCGCCGGGGCTGGCGTCGTTGGGTGGGCTGGCGTCGAGGGGGCGATTCCCGGAGTCGTCGCTGACGATGACCGTGCCGTCGCTGGCGCTGTTGCCGGCGTCGCTGGCGCCGTCGCCGGCGTCGCCGCGGGGCGGCACTGTGTACGAGCTGTCACAGCCGGTAGCGATGACCAGGAACGGCAGCAGCCAGGCCGATTTCATGGCGCCTTCCTACCGCGCATGGCCCGGTAGAACACGCCATCCGGCGCCACCCACGCGCCACGACGGCGTCACGACGGCGCCACGACGGCGCCACGGCGGCGCCGGTCAGCCGCGCGCGACCGCGCGGGCCATGACCAGCTGCACCTCGGCCCAGACCTCGTCGAGATCGATCGGCTTGAAGTCGGGCTTGCCGAAGCGGGCCTTGCACAGCGCGTAGACGGCGCGGTTGTAGGGCACCGCGAGGCCGTGGCGATCGGCCAGGGCGATGAAGTGGCCGTTCAGGGTGTCGAGCTCGCTGTCGGTGCCGCCACGCTGCAGGACGTCCTGGGCCATGCTGCTGATGACCATCTTCTTGACGTTCTTCTCGAAGGCGCCGCGGGTCAGGCGCTGCGGCAGCGTGGCGGCGGCGCGCATCAGCCACCACGGCGGCATGCCGCCGATGCGGCACTCCTTGTGGCCGGCGGCGCGCACGATCTGGGTGCCCTCGTAGGTCAGGTTGGTCAGGATCTGCTGGAACAGGGCGCGATCCGCGATCGGGCGCATGGGGTGGCCGATCAGCGCCTGCAGCGAGTTGGTCAGGTTGACGACCATCTTGCTGTAGGCGGCGTCCTGGAACACGTCGGTGTGCACCGTCTCGACGCCCTTGCCGAGCAGCGCGGTCAGCGCGCGCGCCTCGGCCTTGCACGAGCCGTCGGGCGTGCCCAGCACCAGCGGGCCCTTCTTCTGGTAGCCGACCACGCCGGGCTCGTCGATCCAGGCGTTGTAGCCGACGATGCCGAAGACCACCTTGGAGAAGTGGCGCGGCACGATCTGCTGGTTGTCGACGCCGTTCTGCAGCGCCAGCACCACGGGCCTGTCGCCCAGCTCGGCGCGCAGCATGGTGCACACCTTGTCGAGGCTGTAGGTCTTGACCGCGACGATGATGATGTCGGGCGCGGGCACGTCGCTCAGGCGTGAGACGGCGCGCACCTTGGTGGTCGTGGCGCGCTCGCGCTGGCCGCCCAGGTACAGGGTCAGGCCGCGCTGGTTGAGGACGTCGGCGATGGCGGGCATGTCGAGCAGCCAGGTGGCGTCGTGGTGCTCGGCCAGCCAGCCGCCGACGGTGGCGCCCACGGCGCCGGCGCCGAAGACGAGGACATTGGGCTTGGCGGGCAGGCTCACGCGTCGATCTCGAAGTTGTCGAGGGGCAGGTCGAAGGCGGCGTTCATGCTCGGGGTGTAGCGGAACTGGAATGGGTGCGGCTCGATCTGCAGGTCGCGCAGGATGCGCGCCGACGGGCCGCTGCCGATGGTCAGCGCCGGGCGCGCCGGCTGCTTGCCCTTCTGCAGCAGCGTCCCCATGTGCTTCTCGACCCAGAAGCGGCCCTTGAAGCAGGTCTTGGCCTTGCGGATCTTGCCGTCCAGCTGCGAGTAGACCCAGCTCTCGACGTCGAAGTCGGTCGGCGTCCCGGTGGTGGGCACGCTGAGCTCGAAGTAGGGCGTGCCGTCGTCCTCGCGCGCGGTGGTCAGGCACTGGGTGCCGCGGCGCTCGATGTCGATCTGCTGCGTCACCTTGGGCAGGCCCCACAGGCGGTTGCCGCGCAGCTGGTTCTCGCGCGAGGTCACCGGCATGCCGAAGACGTAGTAGCCGAAGCGCGGGAACAGCTGCGACGCCAGCATGGGCAGCACCGGCGGGCGCACGCGCGCGTTGGCCATCACCGGGATGGTCATCGCGATCTCGTTGTAGGGCCACACGCCGAGGACCTGGCGGTACTGGTAGCAGGAGAAGATCACCAGGGTGCGCCCGCGCGGCATGCGCACCGGCTCCAGCTTGGGGTGCGGCATGATGGCGCGCGCGGCCTCGAGGTCGCACATGAAGATGCCGATGGCGCAGCCGACGTCGCCATACAGGGTCGGGAACAGGTAGCGCTTCTCGATGCCGTTCTCGAGCGCCAGCGGCGCCCGCGCGGGCCGCAGCGTCATGCGCTTGAAGAAGGGCGCCTCGAACTCGCCCTTGTTGTCGGGCGCGTCGCTCCGGACCTCACGTGTGGCCTGCATCCGCGGAGTGTTGCCACGAGTCGGGCCGGTTGATCAATCAGAACAGGATGCGCTCGGGGGCGCCGCCGGCCCAGAAGCGGCCGACCGCCTCGCGCAGCGTGTTCGGTGATACCCCGGTGTGCCAGCCCGGGTCGTTGAAGGCGAGCACATGGTAGATGTTGGCGCCCGACCACAGCCAGTCGACGCCGGCCAGCGAGGTCTCGGCGGCGGCCTGCCACAGCACATAGTCCAGGTTGGGGCCGTGCAGCCACCCGCCGAAGCTGCCGTCACGGCGGCTCTGCTGCAGGAAGACCGGCAGCAGGGCGCGGATGTGCGGGTACCAGCCGACGCCGAACCAGCAGTCCAGCGGGTCGGTGGCCGCGGCCTCGCACACCGGATCGAGGCGCGAGGCCCAGAAGACGCGAGCCGCGCGCCAGACCTCGCGGTCGGCCACCGTGGTGTTGATGATGCGGTGCGCGGGCTCGGCCCAGTCGAACATCCAGCCGGCGTCGAGCAGCAGCTTGATGCGCCCGGCGGCCGTGGTGCGCGGCAGGCGCCCGGTGACCATGCGGGCGGTGAAGTGCGCGCCGTGGGCGCCGGCCGAGTCGCCCGCCAGCAGCACGCGCAGCCCCGGGCAGGTGTCGTCGAGGCCGTAGCGCTCCTTCAAGATCTCGATCAGCGCGGCGACGTTGGCGCGGCCCGAGAAGAACCAGCCCTGGCCGGGGTCACCCGTGGTGGGGCGACGGCTGGTGGTGGTGCCGGTCCAGAAGTCGCTCGAGCAATAGTGCGCGCGCACGTGGTTGGCCGCGGCGAAGTCGGGGTTGGCCACCGGGTCGCGGCTGAGGATGCCGCGACCGGGGCCCGGCCCCAGCGTGCCGTCGGCCATCGGGATGGTGGTGGTCAGCTGGGGGTCGTCGAGCAGGCGCTGCGCGCAGCTGACGGCGTCGTCATCGCAGAAGGCTCCGCCCTCGAGGCTGATGACCCACACGGGGCTGGCGGGATTGATGCGCACATAGGCCGCGAACGCCGTGCCGTCGTTGCAGCGCGCGCCGGCCCAGCGGGCGTCACGCTCGGCGGGCTTGACGACCTCGAAGAGCAGGCCAGGGTTGCCGGCGTCGGGGCTGGTCGCGCCATCGACGGTCGCGTCATCGGACGGCGCGCCGCCATCCGGTGTGCTGCCGTCCAGGGCGGCGGCATCACCCGGCCCGCCGTCGGCCGGGTCCGAACAGGCCGTACCCACGAGGAGCCACAGCCCCCCGACCATCACACCCCATCGCATTGGCCGTTTCATCGTGGGTCGGACCCACCTGCCCCGCCGTGGTTAAGCGCGTACACTCGGCCCATGCTGCCGCTGCCGCCGGGGCCCCGAGGGCGCCTGATCCTGGGGTCTTTCCGCGAGGTCAACGCCGACAAGCTGGGCACCGTGACGCGCTACCAGCGCGCGTTCGGCGACGTCGTCAAGATGCGCATGGGGCCGCTGAACGTGGCGCTGATCAGCCACCCCGACCTCATCGAGCAGATCCTGGTGACCCAGGCCAGGACGGTGCACAAGGGCTTCATCGAGCAGCTGGCGCGGCCCGCAGCCGGCAATGGCATCTTCCTCAGCGAGAACGACTTCTGGAAGCGGCAGCGCCGCATGGTGTCGCCGCCGTTCCACCGCGCGCGTCTGGCCGGCTATGGCGAGACCATGGTGTCGGTCGCCGAGCGCGTGATGGCGACCTGGCGCGACGGCGAGACCCGCGACATCTACAAGGACGCCAGCCGGATCGGCATGAACATCGCGGCCAAGACGCTGTTCGACGTCGACATCGAGGCTGCCGAGGGCGAGCAGCTGGGGCACGCGCTGAGCGCCGTGATGGACGGCGTGGTGCGCCGCATCAACAGCCCGCTGCCGCTGCCCGACTATGTGCCGACGCCCACCATGATGCGGCTGCGCCGCGCGGTCGGCCGCCTCGACAAGCTGATCTACCGCGCCATCGCCGAGCGCCGCGCGCGCCCCAGCGAGCGTGAGGATCTGCTGTCGCTGCTGCTGGCGGTGCGCGACGAGGACGACGGCAAGGGCATGACCGATCGCCAGCTGCGCGACGAGGCCATGACGCTGTTCGTGGCCGGCTTCGAGACCACGGCGATCAACCTGGCCTGGACGCTGGATCTGCTGGCGCGCAACCCGGAGGCCGACGCGGCCCTGCGCGCGGAGCTGGCCGAGGCCCTGGGCGGGCGGCGCCCCGGCGCGGCCGACCTGCCCCAGCTCAAGGCGGTCGAGCGCGTGGTCAACGAGTCGCTGCGGCTGTATCCGCCGGCGTGGGCGATGGACCGCCTGGCGCAGGACGACCTCGAGGTCGGCGGCCACCACATCCCCAAGGGCTGGGATCTGTGGATGTCGCCCTGGATCGTGCACCGCGATCCGCGCTTCTGGCCCGAGCCCGAGCGCTTCGACCCCGGGCGCTGGCTGGGCGACGGCGTCAAGCAGCTGCCCAGGTTCGCCTTCTTCCCGTTCGGCGGCGGCCCGCGCATCTGCATCGGTAACGCCTTCGCCATGATGGAGGCCCAGCTGGTGCTGGCCACGCTGCTGCCGCGCTTTCGCTTCACCGCGGTGGGCGCGCCGCCGACGCCCGACCCGGGCTTCACGCTGCGGCCAGCGCCCGCGGTGAAGCTGAAGCTGAGCGCGATCCCCGCGGGTGGCGCGTGAGGCGTCAGGGGCCCGCCGTGGTGGTCGCGGTGGTGGCCGCGCTCGGTCTGCTGGCGTCCAGCGCGAGCGCTGGCGCGCGTGCCGTCAAGCCGCCACGGCCCAAGCAGCTGGTCGGCAAGCAGGCGGCCGTGATGACGCTGGACAGCAATGCCACCACCCTGGTGTGGGCCTCGGAGGACGGCGTCTTCGTGGCGTCGCAGCTGGGCAAGGGCAAGCGCAAGCTGTCTGCCGAGGAGGCAATGGCCGTCAAGCTCGACGCCGGCGGTGACGCCGTCCTGGTCGCGCGCCGGGGTGCGGTGGAGCGTATCGTGCTGGCCAGCGGGGCGGTGACCCAGCTGGCCAGCCCGCGCTTCGCCATCGCCCTCGCCTCGGACGACAAGTACGTCTACTGGTCGGGCGGCATCGGCGGTGTGATCGAGCGCGTGGCACGCACCGGGGGCACGCCCGAGACCGTGGCCAAGGTGCCCGACGCCGGCATCGGCGAGATCGCCCTGGATGGCAACCATGTCTACTTCGTGGTGCTGCGCAAGCTGGGCGAGGACGGCTCGCTGGCGCGGGTGCCCCTGGGCGGTGGCGCGGTCGAGCTGCTGTACACCGGGGGCCGGGTGCAAGGCCTGGCGCTCGGTGACAGCCATCTCTTCTGTACCGTCGACGGCGGCAGCGAGGGCAGCGGCAAGGTGCTGCGCATCGCCAAGGCGGGCGGCAAGCCGGAGCTCATCGCCGACAAGCTGACCTCACCGTGGGCGCTGGCGGCGCTGCCCGACGGTGTGCTGGTGCTGGCGCAGGGCGCGGTCGGCAAGCGTGCTGGCAAGCTGCTGCAGCTGCGCGACGGCGCTCCACCGGTGGTCCTCGCTGATGGTCAGGCGGTGCCCTGGGCGCTGTCCACGACCGCCACGCAGGTCTACTGGAGCAGCTGGGGCGACCGCACCATCAAGACGACGACCCTCACGCCGCGGCCGTGACGGTCATGTACCCTTGACAGTTCGTCAATATTTTGCGGCGGTTTCGCGCAGGATCTTGGCCGAGGGTGCGCACGATAGACGTCAGCGCCGACACCGCCGAGCACGGGCTGCACTTGGGCACCGCCTGGCCATCTCAGTTGCTCATGTTGGCGCGGTAGGGCCCCGACTTGCCGGCGTCGCGCAGGACCAGCAGCAGGACCACGCCGCCGATGACCACGGCGGTGCCGACGCCGATGGCCGCGCCCAGGGCGGCGTCACCACCGTCATGGTCGATGCTGTAGCCGACGGCGCCGCCCACGACGGCGCTGCCCACGGTGACCGCGGCGACGGTCCGGCAGCCGCCGCACGTCAGCGCGCACGTCAGCACCAGCAGCCACCCGATCAGCCATCTGCGCACGTGCATCGCCCCCCCCGCGCGCAGGATATCAGGCGCGGCGCGACGGGGTGTGGCTGGCGACGGCAGAGATCAGCGCGGCGGTGTTGGCCACCCCGTTGGCGCTGACGTGTGGGCCGGGCTGGTCGGCCTTGCGGACCACGTGCAGGTAGCCCTCGTGCAGGCGCAGGGCGTCGAGGTCGGACCAGGGCACGGTGGTCTTGCCGATGCTGACGCCGGCGTGATCCAGGCGCAGGCGGCCGAACCGCAGCGCCTCCAGCGCCGACAGCCTGCGCGCGTAGCCGGCCGCCAGGCGCTCGCGCGTGCGCGACTCGGCCAGGCGAAACGCCTCCAGCCAGCCCCGGTCCAGCGAGGTGAAGCGCACCAGCCGGCGCCCGTCGGCCCCGGTGATGCGCACCACCCCGGCGTGGCCGACCCGGTCCTCGAAGCTGCGGTCCGGCGTCATCATCTGGCCCAGCGCCACCGCGGCGCCGAAGTGCGGCACCCAGCGCGACGAGCGCACCCACATGCGCAGCTCCTCGATGTCGTCCCAGCGCAGCACGCGCCAGCCGCGCAGCCCGCGCCGCGCGATGCCCTGGCTGGTCACCACCACGCGCCGCACGTGCTCACTCACCCAGCCCAGGATCACGGCCAGCGCCGACAGCAGCGAGGCGGCGGCCAGCCCGAGCCGGAACCCGACCGGGAGCTCCGGGTCGGCGCGCACGTCGATGGTCCAGCCCCACAGGCAGACCACCAGCGGCACGATCCAGATCAGCACCAGCACGCGGATGGTCCAGCGCCGCCGCGTGCTGGCCAGGACCTCGCCGCCGAGCGGGCCCGCCGGCGCGCCGCCTGCACCCGCCCCCGCCGCTGCGGCCACTACGGGATCTTGGCCAGCAGGTCGCACGCCTTCTGGTGCTTGTTGCCGGTGCATGCCTTGTCGAGGAAGCGCTTGGCCTTGGGGGTGTCTTGCGACACCGGGCTGGGGCCCTGCCAGTACAGGTCGCCGGCCGCCCAGCACGACTCGTAGTAGTCCAGCGCGCAGCCCTTCTCGAAGTAGAGCACGGCCTCGAACAGGCTCTTGCCGCCAGGCCCGTCGTCCAGCTCCTTGACCCAGCCGCTCACGTGGCAGCCGCGGCCCTGCTTGTGCTCGCAGGCCAGCTTGCTGACCTCGAGGGCGCGCGCCAGATCCTTGGTCACGCCGCCGCCCCCGCGGGTCAGGAGGTCGCCCAGCGCCGCGCACGAGGCGTAGTAGCCCGCCGTGCAGCCGCGGTCGTTCAGCTCGGCCGCCTTGACCAGATCCTTGGCCACGCCGCTGCCGATCTCGAGCATGTCGGCCCAGTAGCCGCAGCCCTTGGGCTCATTGAGCTCGCAGGCCTGCTGGTACAGCGCGACCGCGCGCTTGACGTCCTTGGCCACGCCGTCGCCGACCTCGAGCTGGTAGCCCAGCCCGAGGCAGCCCAGGCCCTCCTTCAGCTTGCACGCCGCCTCGTACATCGTGCTGGCGGCCGCGACGTCCTTGGCGGTGCCCTTGCCGTCGCGCTTGCGGTCGGCGAGGTAGACACAGCCGCGCTGCGAGCCCGCCCCGCAGGCCAGGCCGTAGTACTTGGTGACCTGGGCGTCATCGACGTCGACACCCTGACCGCGCTCGTACAGCAGGCCGACCCCGAGGCAGCCGATGCCGACCTTGCCGTCACAGGCCTGGGTGTAGACCCGCATGGCCTCGCTGTCGTTGCGGGTGGTGCCGCGCCCATCGAGCAGCATGTCGCCGAGGTAGGCGCAGCCGAGCAGGTGCTTGCGCTCGCAGCCGGCGCGGAACAGCGCCACCGCCTGCGCCAGGTCCTTGCTCCTGCCGCCGGTGCCGTTCTCGCTGTGGAGGCCCAGATCGACGCACTCCTTGCCGGTCTTGCCCGGGCACGGATCGACGTCGACCACCGCCGGCGCGCTGGCGACCGGCGCCGCTGACGTCCCAGCTGCCCCACCCGCGGTCGCGGTCGGCGTCGGCGTCGGCGCCACCGTCGGCTGGCCAGCCGCCGACACGCTGGGTCCCGGCTTGGCCTTGTCGGCGGCGGCGCCATCCTTCTTCGACTTGCCACACCCCACCACCGTCCCCACCCCGAGCAGCAGGATCAACGCAGAACGCATGAGGTCTCCCTACGGCAGTGCGAGCGATTTCACCCCAGCCAGGTGCGGATGCGGCTGGCAATCTTCGGCGCGGTCAGCCCGTACTCCTCGGCCAGCCGCTTGGCCGGCGCGCTGGCGCCGAAGCGATCGACGCCGATGGCCAGGCCGTCCGAGCCAATCCAGCGGTACCACAGCCCGGTGCTGCCGGCCTCGACGCTGACGCGACGGGCGCCCGAGGGCAGCACGCTGGCCTGGTAGGCCGAGTCCTGCCGCGCGAACACCTCGCAGCACGGCATCGACACCACGCGCACGCGGCGGCCGTCCTTGCCCAGCTCGCGCGCGGCGTCGATGGCCACCGCGACCTCGCTGCCGGTCGCGATGATGACCAGCTCGGGCGCGCCGCCCTCCTCGCGCAGGGTCACATAGGCGCCGCGCGCGGCGTCGGCCACGGTGGGGCCAGCCGGCAGCGCGCCGACCTTCTGGCGCGACAGGATGAGTTCGGTGGGGCCGTTGCGCCGGGTCGCCGCCGCCGCCCACGCCGCCGCGCACTCGATCTGATCGGCCGGACGCCACACATCGACGTGCGGGATCAGGCGCAGCGCGCTGGTGTGCTCGACGCTCTGGTGCGTCGGGCCGTCCTCGCCGAGGAAGATGGAGTCGTGGGTGAACACGTGCACCACCGGCAGCTCGCTCAGCGCGGCCAGGCGGATGGCCGGCCGCATGTAGTCGCTGAAGGTCAGGAAGGTCGCCGTGAAGGGCACGAACATGCCGTACAGCGCCATGCCGTTGGCCAGCGAGCCCATGGCGTGCTCGCGGATGCCGAAGCGCAGGTTCTTGCCGGCGAACGCGCCGGGCAGCACCTTGGGCGAGTCCTTGATCGGCGTCTTGGTCGAGCCACCCAGGTCGGCGTCACCACCGACCAGCGACGGCATCAGCGCGCACAGCTTCTGCTGGATGGTGCCCGCCAGCGAGCGCGTGGCGTCCATGTCCTTGGGCGCCGCCGCGGCCAGCTGCGCGGCCAGATCGGCCGGCACCTCGCGCGCCGTCAGCGTGCGATACGCCGCGGCCCGGCCGGCGTCGGCCGCCAGCCACTTGGCCTCGTGCTCGCGCCAGGCGGCGTGCTCGCGCGCCAGCTCCTCGGCGCGCGCGGCCCACAGCGCGCGGACCTCGTCGGGCACGAAGAACGAGCGCTCGACCGGCCAGCCGGCCAGCTTCTTGGCGCCCTCGAGCTCGTCCTTGCCCAGCGGCTCGCCGTGCACCTTGTGGGTGTCGTGCTTGTTGGGCGCGCCATTGCCGATGTGGGTGCGCGCGATGATCAGGACCGGCTTGTCGGTGACCGAGAGCGCCCAGTCGAAGGCCTCGGCGATGGCCGCGTGGTCGTGGCCGTCGATGGTCTTGACGGCCCAGGCACAGGCCTCGAACTTGCGCGCGACGTCCTCGCTCATCGACTCCGACAGCTTGCCGTCGAGCGTGATGTCGTTGGCGTCATAGATGTACTTGAGGTTGCCCAGGCCCAGGTGGCCGGCCAGCGAGGCCGCCTCGGCGCACACGCCCTCCATCAGATCGCCGTCGCTGACGATGCCCCAGACGCGGTGATCGAGCAGCCCGGGCAGCCGCGCCTCGGCCATCTTGGCCGCGAGCGCCATGCCGACGCCGTTGGCGAAGCCCTGCCCCAGCGGCCCGGTCGTGACCTCGACCCCGGGGGTCAGGTGCACCTCGGGGTGGCCGGGCGTCTTCGAGCCCCACTGGCGAAACGCCTCCAGCTCGGCCATCGGCAGGTCGTAGCCCGCCAGGTGCAGCAGCGAATACAGCAGCGCCGAGCCGTGGCCCGGGCTGAGCAGGAAGCGATCACGATCGACCCAGTGCGGATCCTTGGGATCGTGGCGCAGGTAGCGCGACCACAGCACGAAGGCATAGTCGGCCGCGCCCATCGGCAGCCCGGGATGGCCACTGTTGGCCTTCTCGACCTGATCGACCGACAGGAACTTGATGGTGTTGACGGCGAGGCGGGCGAGGTCAGCGTTGGCGGCCGGGGCGGGCTTCAGCATGCCCCCGATCTATCACATTCAGCGCCTGCGGCGGCGACGCGCGAGGATGACCGCGAAGGCCAGGCCGATGACCAGCACCGCGGCGCCCGAGCGGGTGTTGCCGGTGACGCTGAGGACGCAGAAGCTGGGCGCATCACCGTCGGTCTCGGCCATCGGACCGATCCCGCCACCGCCGTCGGGACGCGGGGTCACCGGGGTGCCGGCGTCGTCCTCGGGGATGACCACGGTGCCGGCGTCCGAGCCCGCGGTGCCGGCGTCAGGCGTGGCCACGCCGCCATCGAGCTGGGTGCCCGGCGCCACGATGCGAATGTCGGCGCACGAGTAGTACAGCGTCGGCGGCGTGTTCTCGGTCATGTACTGGATCAGCTGCAGCGAGCACGGGTTGCACAGGGTGGTGGGCACCGTGATGTTGGCGCTGTAGTTGCGGGGGTTGAGGTCGCTGACCGCGCCCTGCAGGTCGGGGATGTTGTTGAGCAGGATGTTGGCGTCGTAGATCGCGACGGTGTCGGTGGCGTTGGGCGAGAAGGCGATGCGGTAGCGCCCGGGGTGATCGACGGTCTCCTTGAAGTCGACCTTGAGGGTCGACCCGGCGATCAACGGGGTCGGGTTGCCGGCCGCCAGCACGCCGCCGCAGGGACCCGGCTCCTTCTTGGCGCCCGGGCTGCGCGGACGTGGCGAGACCAGCTCAGCGTGCCCCCAAGCCTGTGGGGCGGAGAGCACCAGCCCCACAAACGCGGCCGCCGCCGCTACCCAGTTGGAACGAGTCATGACCTGTGAACAAAGCAGACCTCGTGCCAGCCCAAACCCGCGCGATTGAACGTGAGTTCGAATAGTTACACGAATCCTACAGGGGGTGGACACCCCAGTCTGGCTGGCACCAGGTACCTCCAGCCCCGGCGACAAGACCCCACACGGCGCGGTAAGGTCCGCCGCGATGACCGCGACCACCTGGAACCGACTGGCCACTGGCGCCATCTTGCTGGCGACCGCCTGCGCCTGCCCCTATGCGCACGACACCGTGCCCAAGCAGACGCCGCTGCCGACCCCGAGCCCCATCGCGTCCCCGCAGCCCAGCCCCAGTCCAACCCCGGAACCGGAACCCATGCCCAAGCCTGCGTTTGCGTATCCGCCCACCCGCGTGGGCGCCGACGTCGACACCCTGCACGGGGTCAAGGTCGCCGACCCCTACCGCTGGCTCGAGGACGCCAAGGCGCCCGAGGTGGCCGGCTGGATGGCGGCCCAGGACGCCTTCACCCGCGCCCACCTGCACGCGCTGCCGGGCCGTGACGCCCTGGCCGACCGCCTGCGCCAGCTCTACTACGTCGACTCCATCTCGGCGCCGCGGCACCGCAAGGGGCGCTTCTTCTACACCCGCACGCTGGCCACCAAGGAGAAGGCCATCGTGTACTGGAAGCAGGGTGAGAAGGGCGCCGAGAAGGTGCTGCTCGATCCCAACATGATGTCCGCCGATGGCTCGACCTCGCTGGGCACCTGGGAGCCGACCGACGACGGCAAGCGCGTGGTCTATGCGCTGCGCAAGAACAACGCCGACGAGGCCACGCTGTACGTGCTCGACGTCGCCACCGGCAAGAACAGCGACCTCGACGTCATCGAGGGCGCCAAGTACGCCGACCCGACCTGGACCCCGGCGGGCGACGGCTTCTACTACACCTATCTGCCCACCGACCCCAGCATCCCGACCGCCGAGCGCCCGGGCTTCGCCGAGGTGCGCTTCCACAAGCTGGGCACCGATCCCAAGGCCGATCCCGTGGTGCACGAGAAGACCGGCAACCCCGAGGCCTTCATCGGCGCGCAGCTGTCCAAGGACGGGCGCTGGCTCTTGACCTACGTGCAGCACGGCTGGAACGCCACCGACGTCTACCTGCGCGACCTGAAGTCGAAGGACACCGCGTGGAAGACCTTCGTCGAGGGCGTCAAGTCGCAGTTCATCGTGCTGCCGTGGAAGAACTTCTTCTACATCGTGACCAACGACGGCGCGCCCAAGTGGCGCGTGTTCAAGACCGCGGCCGGCGTCGCGGATCGCGCGCAGTGGAAGGAGATCGTCCCGGAGTCCAAGGACGACGTCATCGACAACGCCCAGATCATCGGCGAGCACCTGGTGCTGACCATGCTCAAGAACGCCACCAGCGAGCTGCGCGTGCTGACGCTGGACGGCAAGCTGGTGCGCAACGTGCCGCTGCCGGGCATCGGCTCGACCGGCGGCATGGCCGGCAACCCCGACGAGGATGACGCCTATTTCGGCTTCACCTCGTTCACCACGCCGCAGCAGATCCACCGCACGTCGATCAAGACCGGCAAGACCTCGCTGTGGGCCGAGGTCAAGCTGCCCATCGACGCCTCGCCGTACGAGGTCGAGCAGGTGTTCTACCCGTCCAAGGACGGCACCAAGATCTCGATGTTCGTGGTGCACCGCAAGGACATGCCGAAGGACGGCTCGACGCCGTTCCTGCTCGCGGGCTATGGCGGCTTCAACGTCAGCATGACGCCAGGCTTCTCGTCGGGGCTGTATCCCTGGCTGGAGGCGGGCGGCGGCTATGCCATGCCCAACCTGCGCGGCGGCGGCGAGTATGGCGAGGACTGGCACAAGGCCGGGATGCTCGACAAGAAGCAGAACGTGTTCGACGACTTCGCGGCGGCGGGCGAGTGGCTGGTGCAGAACAAGTACACCCGGTCGGATCGGCTGGCCATCCGCGGCGGCTCGAACGGCGGCCTGCTGGTGGGCGCCGCGGTGACGCAGCGGCCCGAGCTGTGGCGCGCGGCGATCTGCGCGGTGCCGCTGCTCGACATGGTGCGCTACCACAAGTTCGGCAGCGGCAAGACCTGGATCCCCGAGTATGGCTCGGCGGACGAGGCCGCGGATTTCCAGTGGATCTACGCCTATTCTCCTTATCACCATGTCAAGAAGATGAGCTACCCCGCGGTGCTCTTCCTGGGCGCCGACAGCGATGACCGGGTCGATCCGATGCACGCGCGCAAGATGGCGGCGCTGCTGCAGGCCAACAATACCGGCCCGCACCCGATCCTGCTGCGCATCGAGCAGCACGCCGGCCACGGCGGTGCCGACATGGTCAAGCAGGCGGTCGAGCAGTCGGCCGACAGCTACGCCTTCCTGATGCAGGAGCTCGGGCTGACGCCGCCGGGCGCGGCGGTGGCGCCAGGTGGCGCGGGCGCCGAGGGCACCATCCCCGAGGGCGCCGTCGGCACCATCGGCTACGGCAGCGGCACCGGGACCGGCTATGGCGTGGGCTCGGGCCGCGGCGGCATGCGCGGCCGGCAGGCGGCGGTGCCGCAGGTGCGCATCGGCCAGCCGACCGCGACCGGCGATCTCGACAAGGCCATCATCCGCCGCTACGTGAAGCGCAACATCTCGAAGATCACCTACTGCTACGAGAAGCACCTGCTCCAGCGACCCGGCCTCGAGGGCACCGTGAACGCGCAGTTCTTCATCAGCAACACCGGCGTGGTCGTCGATTCGCGCGCCAGCGGGGTCGATCCCGACGTCTCGAGCTGCATCGCCGCGGTCATCAAGGCCATCGAGTTTCCCAAGCCCAAGGGCGGTGGCGGCGTGCAGGTCAACTACCCGTTCAACTTCCGCCCGACCGGCGGCTGAGCCAGCGAATCAGAGAGAGGAGCGCAGGGGGATGACGCAGGCGACGAAGTGGCTGGCGATCGCGGTGGCGGTGTGCGCGATCGGGTGTGGCAAGAAGAAGGACAAGGCGCCGGTGCAGCCCAGCCCGACGGCGGGAACGCCTGCGAGTGGCGAGCCGACGCCGAGCGCCAGCGCGTCCCCGACGCCGACGGCGGCCCCGGTCGATCCCTTCGCGATGGGCTGGTGCGAGTACGAGATCGACGGCGCCGAGGGCAGCAAGGGCGGCGGCGGCATGAACAACGTCGGCTCGCTGCACTGGATGCCCGCGAACCAGCCCGGGCGCTCGCTGGGCAGCGCGCTCATCATCAACTGCGGCGCCAGCGGCAAGCAGCTCAACTTCTCGCCAGCCGCCGACACCACGCTGGATCAGGTCGCGATGAAGCCGGGCAAGTACGCCATCAAGGCGGTGGCGCAGCCGGGCGACTTCACCGTGATCGGCCCCGGCTGGATGGGCGGCACCGGCGAGATCGAGATCACGGCGTGGGACACCAGCCACGTCGCCGGCACCTTCACGGTCGAGAACGGCGGCAAGAAGTACCAGGGCAGCTTCGACCTGAAGTGCCCGAGCCCCGGCAACGGCATCTGCAGCTGAAGCCGAGCCTCCGCCTCAGCGCAGCGCGAAGTACGCCGCCACCACCAGCCCGACCAACCCAAGCAGACCAGCCACGACCACGCGCGGATGCAGCCGCCTGGGCGGGTGCGGGCTGGCCTCGGGCGGGCTGGGCGCCTGGTCCGGTGGCGGCGCCTGGCTGGCCAGCTGCTCGCGGCGCAGGCGGTAGATCTCGCTGGTGACGGCGTCCAGGAACGGCTCCAGCGCGGCATCGTCGGGCAGGGCGTCGAACGCGAGCACCAGGCTGGCGCTGTCCAGCCCGGCGGGCATGTCCGGCGTGTAGCGCAGGAGGAAGTGGCAGCGACAGGCGCCGCGCCGCTGCGCGCGGTGCTCCTTCAGCGAATATTCGGCGCGGCCCTGGACCTGGGGCAGGCTGTCGTCGAGCGGCAGCAGCGTGACCCCGGGGTGCGCGGCGGCCAGGCCGGGCAGCAGCGCATCGAGCGGACCGTCGAACGGCGCCAGGGTGGCCTCGAAGCGGGCGGCCGCGGCGGCGTGGTAGCGCTGCTCGTCGGTCGGCTCGCCCGGCTGCTGGTAGGGGTTGTGCGCGAAGTTCATCGACGGCGTCGACAGCGTCAGCTCGTAGTAGGTGCCGCGCTGGCGCTGGATGGTGGCGCCGCTCATGCCGGCAGCGTCGGCGTCGGCGTCGGCGTCGGCGTCGGCGTCGGCATCGGCATCGGCTGGCGCGGCCGGCTACTTCTGGCCGCGCATCGGGCGCTTCAGGGTCGCCCACCAGACGCGGTACTCGGCCATGCGGGCCAGCTGCTCGGGCGGCGCGTGGCGCTTGCAGGTGGCGTATTCGGGGGTGCCCGGCTCGGCGGCCCAGCGGATCTCCACGCAGTCGTTGATGTTGTAGCCGATCTCCAGGCCCTTCTTGCGGGCCAGTAGCTGGGCTAGGGTGACGCGCTGCCTGGAGCCGTCGCTGCGCACGTACTCGAACGACTTGGCGGCGGCGAAGTCCTTCAGCTGCTGGCGCAGCTCGGCCTCGAAGCTGGCCGGGGTCTTGCCGTCGGGGATCTTGAACAGCTCGGGGCGGCGCGAGATCTTGGCCGGGAAGTCCTCCACGGTGTGGAACGCCGTCAGCAGGCGGTGATCGCGCGACGGCGTCGAGTAGTCCTCCCAGGGGCCGGTGGTCTCGAAGATGTCGTAGCCCGACGGCAGGTCGACCACCGCATACTGGGTGTCGCGCATGTACTTCTCGCCGGCGTCGACCGAGTCGATGCGCTCCAGCACCAGCTCGAACAGGGCGTCGAGCAGCGCCTGGTAGGCGCCCTTGGGCTCCAGCGGGGTCGGGTTCAGGACCGCGTCCATCTTGTCGTAGAAGCCGTCGAGGCCGAGCTGGTACTGCTCGAACGACAGGTTGCCGTAGGTCTTGTTGCGCTTGATGTCGGCGTTCTCCAGCGTCTCGACGCCGGCGTCGCTGCCGTCGCGCGGCTCGTCGGTCTCGACCACGGGGCGGAACCACTTGAAGCCGCCGGCGCCGGTGGTGAAGTCGTCGCTGAACAGGAAGGCGCCGCGCCAGAAGCGCTTGCGGCCGATCGACAGGTCGGGGTGGCCGTCGATCGCGAACATCATGCCGGTCGAGCTGTCGGTCTGGTCGACCCACTTGGAGACCACCAGCAGGTGGCCGTAGGGATCGATGTACACCGCGCCGGGGCGGATGTCCTTGCGCGACAGCGGGATGGGATAGAGGTCGGTGGCCTCGTCCTTGATGGCGTTGCGGCCCGACGACGACTGCACCTGGTTGCCGATCGACTTGGCCAGGAACGAGTTGAACTGGCGCACCTCGCTGTCCTGGTCGGGGAGCAGCGGGGTGCGATCGTTGCCGACGAAGCCCTCGCAGCGCGGCGGGCGGGTCGCGCTGCCGCGGTCACAGTCATAGTTGCCGTACGGCAGGCGCAGCTTCCAGGCAAAGTAGGCGCGCAGGAAGAAGGGCGTGTCGGCGCAGTCGGGCGTGGCCTTGATGGTCTCGTTGGGCTTGCCGGGGCCCTCCTCGCGCAGGCCGAGGTAGCTGTGCAGGAAGTTGCGCTGCTGATCCTTGAGCACGATGTCGAGCGGGGTCCAGGTCGGGCGCTGGTCGGGCGGGGCGTCGAACAGGCGCTCGATCCAGGCCGAGTACAGGTTCTCGACGTCGCGGGTCCAGCGCCGCTCGGCGTCCCAGACCTGCTCGATGCTGCGCTTGGCCTTGACCCGCGAGTTGATGACCGCGACGTCGCGGCAGGCGCGGATCTCCTTGCCGTTCATCAGGGCGAAGCGGTACTTGCCGCGCAGCGGCTCGGGCACCTCGGCGTAGATCGAGTACGGCGGGCCGCCATAGCGGTACAGCTCCAGCTCGACCTGCTCGCCCTTGGGGCCGCGCGCGACCAGGGTGACGTCGGTGAGCGGCTTCTCGGAGGTCACGAACAGCTTGAGCGGGTCCTGCACGTTGGGGTTGCGCGGCGACGAGAAGAAGGCCGGGCGATCCGACTTGGAGACGCACTTCTTCTTGTTGGCGGCCAGCGCGGCGAACTCGGCGGCTGGTTCGACGATGGTGTTGCGCGGCAGCACCGGCAGCGCGGGCGGCGTGGCGGCGACCGGGCTGGGGTCAGGGGACGGGGCCGCGGTGGGTGACGGCGCCGGTGCGGCGACGGAGGGGGCTGGTGATGTCGACGGCGGTGTGGAGGTGCGCACCTCGGCCGGGGTCACCGGCGGGCGTGCGGTGTTCTTTTTCTCGCCGCAGGCTGGTACCAGACAGAGCAGCCCCAGAAGTCCCCATCTCCGCGTCATCACGGGCGATCATGACGCCACGGGGGGAAAAGTCCACTTCGCGGGGCGGCTACGATCTTCGCCCCGGGCAGATTCCCGGCTTGACGGCGCGACTGACTGGATCTAGATTCTGGTCAATCGTGGAACGCGAGAAGAAAGAGAGCATCCTCAAGGCCGCGGCCCACGCGTTCACGCGTTTCGGGCTCAAGAAGGCCTCGGTGGATGACATCGCGCGTGAAGCGGGGGTCGCCAAGGGCACCGTCTACCTGGCCTGCGAGAGCAAGGAAGACCTGTTCTACCAGGTGGTCAACCGCGAGCTGCGCGCCTGGATCGGCGAGTGCGGCGGCAGCATCGACCAGCGCGTGCCGGCCGACCAGCTGATGGAGACCCTGGTGCTGGCGTCGATCGCCTTCCTGGACGCGCGCCCACTGGTGCGCGACCTCCTGATCGGGCTGCACGACGACCTGATGCCCAAGTGGCGCGACCGCCTGGCCGAGCTGCGCAGCCTGGGCCGGGCCAACATCGTCGAGCTCCTGAAGCTGGGCATCAAGCAGGGCCGTTTTCGCGACGATCTCGAGGTCGAGCACGTGGCCGAGCTGCTCCAGGACCTGCACCTCGGGACCTACCTGTTCCGGCACCAGAAGCTGCGCGAAGACCCGGCCGAGGCCGGCAAGCGGCTGCGCGCCGGCATGGATCTGGTGCTCAACGGGCTGCGCGCGCCGCACGCGCGGGCGGGCACGCGCGCCAGCAGCTGAGGCGCGCTGCGACGAACCCCTTTTTTTTGTCATCACATGACCGGAAAACGATTCCAGTCATCTAGCCACCAACGAAGCTGAAGGAGACGCCATGAAGCCCACCCTGATCGAACGCCTGATGTCGCGCTACCTCGACCGCCTGGTGGCCAGCCCGCGCGGGCGCGCCCACCTGCTCAACCAGCTGGCCGACGCCGAGTCCAACGGCGAGGGCGCGGTGTTCGATCGCCTGCTCGAGCGGGTCGAGGATCCCGAGCTGAAGAAGCTGATCGCGCGCCACGCCAGCGACGAGGTCATGCACGCGGAGATGTTCCGCACCGCGCTGGCGCGCACCGGGGTGCCGATGGGGCCGGCGCCCGATCACCTCAAGATGATCGACCGCCTCGACCGCGCCACCGACAGCCTGTTCGACAAGGGCATCCAGTCCGACCTCGACGTCATGAAGGCCTACGTCCTGCTGCAGGTGGTCGAGGAGCGCGCCACCGAGCAGTTCGCGGTGTTCCAGCGGGTGTTCGAGAAGTACGACCCCGAGACCGCCAAGGTCATCGGCCAGATCATCACCGACGAGGAGCGCCACCTGAAGTACTGCCGCGCCATCGCCAAGCGCTATGCGCCGGACGCGCGTACGCTGGAGGACGCGCTGACGCACTATCGCGCCGTCGAGGCCGTGGTGTTCGCGGCCAACTCCAAGGCCAACATGGCCTGGTGCCTGGAGCAGGACTACCTGGCCATCGGCCCGGTGGAGAAGGTGTTCTGGCGCGGCGTCGCCAAGGTGACCGAGCGCGTCGAGAAGCCGCGCACCACGCGCTTCTGGGACAAGGGCACCGAGCCGGCGACCATCGCGCGCTACGCCGGCGCGGCGGGCGCGGCGGCTGCGGCGGCGTGAACCGTGGTGTCACCGATGGTGACGGTGCGCGCCGGCGCGGCCGCTGCGGGGTCGAGCTGAAGCTGCTCCTGGCCCGCGGCGTCGACGATGAACGTCGCGCCGGCAGGTGAAGCACACGGGTGCTCGGCCAGCGTCGCCCCGGTGCTGACGTCGATGACGAAGATGACGCCGGGCGCAGCAGCGGCGGCGAGCAGTCCGCTGGGCGACACCGCGGCGAGGCGGATCTCCGGGACGCGAGGCAGCGCGAAGCCGCCCCACTTGCGAGCGCGGGTGCCATCGACACGCCAGCCCAGCACGGCGCCACGCTGGTTGGCCCACAGCAAGGTGTCGCCCGCGACGACCACGTCGGCCACGCCGCGCGAGGTCAGCAGCGCCTCGCGCCCGAACGGCTCGGCGGCGACGTCATAGATCGCCAGGGTGTCGCCGTCGCGCGCGACCACCAGGCGGGTGCCCAGCGCCCACAGGCCGTCACGGCCGCCGTGCAGCTCGACCACGCGCATGCTACGCGCGCGGCAGGCCGGCCAGGTGGGGCTGGTCGGTGAGCAGCAGGCGCTCGATGACCTTGCCCTCGATCACGGTGCGCTCGAGGATCTCGGGCACGTCGGCGGGGGTCACGTGGCCGTACCAGATCTGCTCGGGGTAGATCAGGACCACGGCGCCGTGGGCGCACTGGTCGAGGCAGCCGGCGGCGTTGGCGCGCACCTTGCCTTTGAGGCCGCGCTCGTGCACGAGCTGCTTGAAGAGATCGCGCACGGCGTCGCCGCCGCGGGCGCTGCAGCAGCCCTTGGGGTCCTCGGGCTTGCGCACGTTGGTGCAGATGAAGATGTGTCGGGTCAGATGGGGCATGGCTGGGGCAGCTTACTTGAGGAGGTCGCGGGCGATGACCAGCTTCTGGATCTCGCTGGTGCCCTCGTAGATCCTGAGCGCGCGGACCTCGCGATACAGGCGCTCGACGGTGACGCCGCGGACCACGCCGAGGCCGCCGTGCAGCTGCACCGCGGCGTCGACGATGCGCTGCGCCGCCTCGGTGGCGAACAGCTTGGCCATCGAGGCCTCGCGGGTGGTGCGGCGGCCGTCGCCGTGCGCGGTGGCCTCGTCGGCGGCGTGGGCGGCGCGGTAGACCAGCGCGCGCGCGGCCTCGAGGTCGGTGGCCATCTCGGCCAGCTTCATCTGGGTGGCCTGGTACTCCGACAGCGGGCGGCCGAACTGCACCCGGCTCTTGACGCGGCTGACGCTGTCGTCGAGGGCGCGCTGCGCGAAGCCGACCGCGGCGGCGCCCACCGAGGGGCGATAGCGATCCAGCGTCGCCATGGCCAGACGCAGCCCCTCGCCCTCCTCGCCCAGGCGGTTGCCCGAGGGCACCGCGACGTTGTCGAGCACCAGCTCGCCGATGACGTGGGGGGCGTTGACGGTGATGGCGTGCGCGGTCGACAGGCCGTGGGCGCGACCGTCGACCAGGAAGGCGGTCAGGCCGCGGGTGCCGTCGCCGGTGCGCGCGAAGATGGTGTAGAAGTCGGCGATCCCGGCGTTGGAGATGAAGGTCTTGCTGCCGGTGAGGACATAGTCGTCGCCGTTGCGCACGGCGCGGGTGGCGATGGCGGACACGTCGGAGCCGGCGCCCTGCTCGGTGATGGCGAAGGCGCCGATGCGCTTGCCCGAGGCGGCGTCGGCCAAGAGGTCGGTGCGCAGCTGGCCGGTGCCCGCCAGCGCGACCGGGTAGCTGCCCAGCCCCTGCATGGCGATCAGGGTGTCGCACAGGCCGGAGGCCCAGGCCACCTCCTCGCGGGTGATGCACAGGGCGCGCGAGTCGACGTGGTGGGTGGTGCCATTGGCGACCGCGTGGCGGAAGAAGCCGCCGCTGCCCAGCTTCCTGGCGGTGGCGATGGCGAAGGCGCGGAAGGCGTCCTGGCCGTCGCGCTCGGCGGCCTCGGCGTCGCGGTCGACGCTGTCGAGCTCGCCGTCGAGCACCGCCAGCTCGAGGGTGGTGCGCAGGTCGTGGTGGCGTGGCGAGAGCAGGGCGTCCATCGGGTCACCGACCGCTGAAGGTGGGCTTGCGCTTGGCCGAGAAGGCGTCGAAGAATTCGCGGAAATCGCGCGTCTGCATGCAGATCTGCTGGGCCTGGGCCTCGGCCTCGATGGCCTCGGACAAGGACATCGGGTGCTCGGCGTCGAGCATGGTCTTGGTCATGCCGAGGGCGAAGCCGGGGCCGGCGGCCAGCTCGGTGGCGAGCTTGTCGGCCTCGGGCAGCAGCCGGTCGGCGGGCAGCACGCGGTGGAAAAGGCCGATGCGCTCGGCCTCGGCGGCCTCGACCTTGCGGCCGGTCATCAGCAGATCCGTCGCGCGGCCCAGGCCGACCATGCGCGGCAGCAGCCAGCCGGCGCCCATGTCACAGCCGGCCAGGCCGACCTTCACGAACAGGAAGGCGATGGTCGCGGCCTCGCTGGCCAGGCGGAAGTCGCTGGCCAGCGCGATCACCGCGCCGGCGCCGGCGGTGACGCCGTTGAGCGCCGCGACCACCGGCTTGGGCAGCTTGCGGATGTTGGCGATGAGCTCGCCGGTCATGCGCGTGAACTCGAGCAGGCCGCGGGCGTCGCGCTTGAAGAGTTCGCCGATGATGAGGTGCACGTCGCCACCCGAGCAGAAGGCGCGGCCCTCGCCGGTGATGACCACCGCGCGCACCGGGTCATGGTGCACCAGGGCGGCGAACAGATCGGTCAGCTCGCGGTAGACCTCGAAGGTCAGCGAGTTCAGCGTGTCGGGGCGCGACAGCGTGATGGTGGCGACGCCGGTGGCGGCGTCCTCGCGATAGCGAAACGACTTGGGCTCGAACATCAGGCGCCTCCACGCGCGGGGCTCGGGGGGCTGGGCAGCTGGGCCAGGGCCTCGATCTCGACGCGGGCGCCGGGCTCCAGCAGGCCGACCACGTACAGCGCCATGGCCGGGAAGTGCTTGCCCATGTGGGCGCGGTAGATCTCGCCGACGCGCGCGCCGGCCGCGATGTACTCGGCCTTGTCGACCACGCACAGGCGCAGCGACAGGATGTCGGCCGCGCTGCCGCCGGCCGCGGTCACCACCGCGACCACGTTGGCCAGCGCGCGGTCGAACTGCTCGATGAAGCCGGGGCCGACCAGCTGTTCATGTTCATCCCAGCCGATCTGCCCGGCCACCGCGAGCAGGCCGCCGGGGCCGACCATGCCGTTGGAGTAGCCGCGCGGGCGCTTCCAGCCCGGGGGATTGATCGACTGCGCCATCAGGACATGACCTCTCCGCCGTCGATGTTCCAGCCCTGGCCGTGCACGCCGGCGGCGGCGTCGGAGGCCAGGTAGGCGATGGTGGCGGCGACCTCGGTCGCGGTCATCAGCCGCTTCTGCGGGGACATCTGGGCAAGGGTGTCGCGGGCACGCTCGGCACCGACCTGGGTGCGTTCATGAATGCGATCGATGGCCGCGGCCGCCATGTCGGTGTCGACCCAGCCCGGGCACACCGCGTTGACGGTGACGCCGCGGGTCGCGGTCTCCAGCGCCAGCGCCCGCGTCAGCCCGAGCAGCGCATGCTTGGACGCGCAGTACGCGGTCGAGTACAGAAAGCCGATCTTGGCCGCGACCGAGGCGACATTGATGATGCGGCCCCAGCCGCGCTGCAGCATCGCGGGCAGCGCGGCGCGCGTCATGCGCACGGCGCCCATGAGGTTGACGTCCAGGTGCGCGGCCCACTCGGCGTCGTCGGTGGCCGCGAACTTGGCCGAGCGCGCGATCCCGGAGTTGTTGACCAGGATGTCGGGCGCGCCCAGCTCGGCGGTCACCGCGGCGATGGTGCGCGCGATGTCGTCGGGGTTCGAGACGTCGCAGGCCAGCGCCAGGGCGCGGCTGCCACCGGCGCGCATGGCGGCAGCGACCTCCTCCAGGGCGGGCAGGCCGCGGCCACAGATGGCCACGGCGGCGCCGCTGGCCGCCAGCGCCTCGGCGGCGGCGCGACCGATCCCGCGCCCGCCCCCGGTGACCAGCGCGACCTTCATGGCGCGCTGCCGCGCAGGCGGACGACCTCGTCCATGAAGGTGTCGCACTCGCCGTCGCTGGTATAGAAGTGCGGCGACATGCGGATGCCCGCGCCGGGGCGGTGATCGCAGTAGTACTTGGCCTTGTTCAGCGCGGCAGCGACCTTGTCGGCGCCGGCGAAGTCGAACACCACGGTGCCGCCGCGGTGCACCTCGTCGCGCGGCGAGTTCAGCGTGAAGCCCTCGCGGTCGACGCGGTCGATGACCCGCTGGGTCTGGCGCAGCGACTTGGCGCGAATGGCGCTGGCGGGCAGCGCGCCGACCAGCTCGGCGCCGGCGCGGGCCTGGTACATGGCGGCGATGACCGGGGTGCCGCCGAGGTAGCGCCACATGTTGGTGGCGTACTCCTGGGCCGGCATCGAGAAGGCGAACGGGTGGTGATGGCCGAACCAGCCGGTCACGCGCGGCGCGAACTCGGTCAGGTGATCGGGGCGGACATACAGATAGCCGGCGCCGGGGCCGCCGCACAGCCACTTGACCGAGCCGCCGCAGGCGAAGTCGACGCCCAGCGCGGTGACGTCGACCGGGAGCACGCCGACCGACTGGTACATGTCGAGCACCACCAGGGCGCCGACCTCGTGGGCGCGGCGCACGATGGCGGCGACGTCGGGGATGTAGCTGTAGCGGAACATGACCTGCGACAGCGGCACGATCAGCGTGCGCTCGTCGATGGCGGCGCACAGCGCGGCGGCATCAGCGCGGCGGCCGCCATCCTGCGCGGGGACCACGACGACGTCGGCGCCGCGACGCGCCTCGGCCTGCCAGACGTAGGACACCGAGGGGAACTCCATCTCGGAGTACACGATCCGCTTGCGCGCGCCGCTGTAGTCGAGGCAGCTGGCCAGCACGGCCATCACGGTCGACACGTTGGGCAGCATGATGACGCTGCCGGCGGGGGCGCCGAAGATCCGGCCCAGGCGCGCGGCGGCCAGGTCGACCTCGGCCAGCCAGGGCTCCCAGGCGGTGATCGAGCGCTCGCGCCACAGGGTGCCGAACTCGGCCATGGCGGCCTCGGCGGCGCGCGGCATGGCGCCCAGCGAGTGCGACACCATGTAGACCGACTGCTCGAGGACGGGGAACTCGCTGCGCAGCTTCAGCAGCGGGTCGGCGCCGGCGGGCGTCTGCGCGGCGGTCATCCGTGGTACCCGGGGCTCTTGCCGCGGGCCTCCATCATGCGCGTCCACTCGCCGAAGACCTCGTCGCGGACCTGCCAGAGCGCGGGGAAGAACTGCTCGCGCGCGCCCTTCTCCAGCAGCTCCGAGTGCTTGCCCTTGAGCGACGGCGTGCCCACGCCGATGATGCGATAGACCAGGAGGATGTGGCGGTGGCGCCACCACTGCAGGTCCTGGTCATAGTCGATCAGCGCCTCGCACAGCGCGAACAGCTCGCCGTGGGCCTCGGGCGCCTCGTGGATCTGGCGCAGGGTGATGGCGCGGCGCGTGAGCAGCGCCTCGACCGTCGGCCACAATTCGCCGGGGATCTGCAGCATGCGCTTGAAGCCGGGCGACTCCTGGCCCGAGCCGCGGCCCAGGACCTCGCGGATGCGCATGTAGTTGCGCGGCGCCATGGTGTCCAGCACCTTGAGAGATTCGGTCAGAAGATGCTGGATCATGTTGACGCGGCGTAAAGTGACGGTGGCGCGCGCCAGCTCGTCCTGCTGCATCAGCTGGGCGGCCAGGGCGAGCTCGTGGTCGATCAGCTTCATCCACAGCTCGGCCGACTGGTGGATGACCTGGAACTGCAGCTCGTCGTGACACGACAGCTCGGCGGCGGGCTTCTGCAGCGCGAGCAGCTCGGGCACGCGCAGGTACTTCTCGTACTCGGTGATGGGCGTGGCGCGCGACATGCCCCGCGTCGTAGCACGGCGCGCGGACGGGGAAAACGGCTTTGAGGGCTGTTCAGCCGGTCGGACCGGGCCCACGCAGCGCGGTCACCGGGCAGTGCTCGTGGATGGCCGCCAGGGCGTCGCTGACGGCGCAAAAGATGCGCTCGTGGTCGGCTGCGAGCGCCGCGAGGTGGAGGCGGGCGCAGGCGCCATCCCAGGCCAGGGGCGCGGCCAGGGGCGTGCTGGCGGCGTGCAGGGCGGCGCTGATGCGGGCCTCGAGGACGGCGCGCTCCTCGTCATTGGGGGCCGCGACGAAGCTGACGTGGTACAGCGCGGGCGTCGCGGCGGGGTCGGGCGGCAAGGCCGGTTCGAAGCGGAATGGCAGGGTTCCCATGCGTCAGCTCCAGGCCCATCGTCGCGCCGAGCAGTGGGCGCAGGCAAGGGTGTATCGTCCCGGCATGAGCCGCGGCGACAAGCTGGTCGAGTTCCTGTTCAAGGTGTGGTCGCCGATCTATGACCAGCCCATCTTCCAGAAGCCGTTCTACCGGCGCGTGCACCGGGCGGTGCTGGGGGCCATCGACGCCGGGCCGGCGCTGTCGGCGTCGGCGCGCGTGGTCGATCTGGGATGTGGCACCGCGCAGCTGACCGATGATCTGCGCAAGCGCTTCGGGTCGGCCACCGTGGTCGGCGTGGATCTGTCGGGCGACATGCTGGCGGCCGCGAAGAAGCGGCTGGGCGCGGCGGCGCCCCCGCTGGTCAAGGGCAACGTCTATGCGCTGCCGCTGGCGACCGGTGGCGTGGATCTGCTGACCAGCACCATCTCGTACCACTGGTACCTGGAGCCGGCGCGCGCGCTGGCGGAGATCCGCAGGGTGGTCAAGCCGGGCGGGAGATTCGTGCTGGCCACGATGGCGTCGCTGCTGTTCAAGGGCGTGGTGGGGCGCGCGAGATTGGCGACGGCGGAGGACACGCGGGGGGAGCTGACGGCCGCGGGGTTCAGGGTGGTGAGCGAGACGAAGGTGCGGCCGGGAGTGCGGGTGTTCGTCGCGGGGTAGAACGCCGGAGAACAGGCGACAGGCAACAGGGAACAGGAAACGTGTGCTCAGGCGCGCAGGCGGCGGGGGGTGCCGATGGGGCGGACCTCGTGGGGCAGGTCGGCGGCGGCGGCGAGGAAGTGCTCGGGGTCGCCGGGGGACAGGGCGACCGAGATGTTGTCGCGGCCGGGGGCGTGGGCGACGGCCTTGAAGCGGCGCGCGATCTCGTTCATCTGGTCGTTCGACAGGCGGATGGGGCCGGCGCGGCGGACCGTGATGTTGCCGCGCTCGTCGCGGCGGGCGCGGGCGACCACCCAGGGCGAGTCGCTGCGGTGCAGGCCGAGGTCGAGCTCCAGGATGGGCAGATCCTCGTGGATGAGGCGGCCGTATTCGGGCAGCGGGGCGGCGGCGACCGGCGTCGGCGCGGGGGCGACGGCGTGGGCCTTGCCGGTGATGCTGGCGAGGACGCTGTCGGCCACGGCCTGCGCGGCGGCCTTCTCGCTGCGGCGCACCGCGGCGGGGGAGGACGACGCGGTGGGCAGGGCGACCACGGGCTTCTGCTTGGTCGCGCGCGACTTGCTCTGCGGACCGGAGCCCTCGGCCAGCGGCGAGACCTCGGTGACCGTCGCGGCGGCGACGGGGGCCGGCGCGGTCGGGACCGGGGTGTCCATGCGGTCGAGCACCGACTGCGGCAGGTTGGGGCTGGTCTCGAGGCCGATGCCCATGACCTCGAGGTCGACCACACCGGCCTCGCCCTGCTCGGGCAGGCCGATCAGGGTCATGCCGGCGACCGAGGGCACCTCGGCGGAGATGGGCGGCTCGTCGGAGGCGGCGGCCGCGGCGGCTGCGTCGCTGCTGTCGGCGCTGTCGGCGCTGTCGTTCTGCGCGGACCGCGCGGCCAGCGCTGCGGCCAGCGCGCGCTCGAAGGCGTCACCCTCGCCGGCGCCGAAGGCCTGGGCGATGGTGGCCACGGTGACCGGGTTCGGCGCCATGCTGGTGGACGCCGACAGGCCGTGCGGCTGCGCCGGCGCCATGCCCATGGTGCCGCTGTCGAGCGGACGCATGCCGCCGATGTCGAACTCGGCCGAGCCCTCGTCCTCGATGGGCTCGGGGGCGGGCGCGGGCAGCGGGGTGGCGTCGGCGAACACCGCCACGGGCGCGTCGAGCGCGGCCAGCGCCAGCGCCTCGGCGCGCGGGGCGGCCAGCGCGGCGACCACGGCGTCCCAGGCCACCGCGGTCGAGGTCACCAGGGTGGTCGCGGCGACCTCGGCGGCCTGCGCGGCCGGGGCCAGCGGCGCCGGGGCCGGGGCGGCCTTGGTGAAGACCGGGTCGGGCTCGGTCATGGTGGCGTCGAACATGGCGTCGAACAGCTCGGCCTCGATGATCTCGCCATAGCCAGGGCGGGTCGCGGCGATCAGCGACTCGGGCACCTCGACCGGCGCGGTCACGGTGTCTTCGATGGCGATCGGTGCGGCGGGATCGACTGCGAACATCGGGGCCTCCAGGGCGTGTGCGACGGGTGCATCCAGAACAGGAGCCTCGTCGCCGACCAGGGGCGCGACGTACGTCGGAGCGTCCAGCGCCGCGGCCACATACTCCGGCTCGGCCACCAGCAGGGTGCCGCCGGAGCCCAGCTCGGGCACCACGACGACCGGGGGCGGCGGCAGCGGGGCGGCCTGCGCGGCCGGGCGCGCCGGGGGCAGCTCGCCGAGGTCGCTGGCGACCGCGGTGACCTGACGCCAGAACTTGCCGTCACGCTGCTTGGGCGACTGCTCGGCGTACGGGGTGGCGCCGATGCGGCGCACCACGTCGATGGCGTCGAGCGAGCGCTTCAGGCGCTTGCCCAGGCGCGCCAGCACGTCGCGGTCGGCGGGGGCCAGCAGGACCTGCCGGACCTCACCATCGGACCAGGGACGTCCCGGGGCTCGCTTGGCACCGCGCTCGTTCGCATCGCTCTCAGTCGAGGGATTTTCCCTCATGGCCGCCTCCTCCACAGAGTGATGGCCCGAGGATGATCAAAACCGATCTGGGGGGCGAGTTTTTGGCGAAGATTTTTTCAGGCGGCGATCAGGCGGGGCGCTGGGCGCGCTGGAAGGTCGTATTCGCCGCGGCGAAACGCGCGGCGGATCTTGAGGAACTCGCCCGTGATGCGGATGGCGTCACGGATCGGGTTGATCTTGGTGCGGCGGTCGTCCTGCCACTCGACCGCGACCTCGGCGATGCCGAAGCCGATCTTGCGCGCCAGCGCCAGGACCTCGAGGTCGAAGCCCCAGCCCGCGGTGCGCGTGCGCGAGAACACGGTCTCGGCGGCGGCGGCGGTGAACAGCTTGAAGCCGCACTGGGTGTCGAGGATGCCCTCGACCAGGCCGGCGCGCACCACGCGGTTGGCGATGCGCGACCAGGCGCGGCGGTACCACGGCGGCTTGATCGACTGGTTGGCCCCGGGCGCCCGGCGCGAACCGATCGCGACGTCGAAGCCGCTCTCGATCCGCGCCAGGAGCTTGGGCAGCTCGGAAATCGGGGTCGAGTTGTCGGCGTCCATGAACAGGCGCAGCTGGCCACGCGCGGTCAGCATGCCGAGGCGCACGACGTGGCCCTTGCCGCGATTGGGGAAGCTCTCGATCACGGCCAGGTTCGGGATCTCCTTGGCGAGCGCGGTCACCACCTTGCGGGTGTCGTCGCGCGAACCGTCGTCGACCACGAGGATCTCGCTCGAGAACGACTGCGTGGACAGCCACGCGTGCACCGAGCGCAGGGTCGGGGTGATGCGCTGGGCTTCGTTGTAGGCCGGGATCACGACGGACAGATAGACGCTCATACCGAGGGCTCCTTCTTGAAGACGACGAGGGCGGACACGGGGTAGTTCCAGCAAATGAAGACCAGGGCGGCCGCCAGCAGCTTGGCGCCCAGCATCGACATCGCGAGCAGCGCGACGGCGACATGGATGACGGCGCCACCGAGGACCGCGCCGCCGAGCACGATGAGCAGGCCGTACAGCGCCATCTGCTGCAGCGTGCGCCGCGCGCTGGCGGGGCCCGGGGTGCGCGGGCGGAAGACCCAGCGCCGCGTGATGAGGAAGTTCACCGTGCCGCCGGCGAGGCAGCCCAGCGCGGCGGCCAGGCCGACCTTGACGTGGGCCGTGCGCACCAGCGCCAGCAGCACCACGACGTCGGCCGCGGAGGCCAGCGCGCTGGAGGTGGCCGCGCGCGCCGCTCGGACGAGCAGGCTGGGGCGCGGCTGGTTGTCGGCGTTCATGACCCTGGGCTATTTCACGTCGCGTGCCGTCGGGCACGGTGCCAGGGGCTGCCGGATTGTCACGTCGTTGTCACGGGTTACCGATCTGTAGTCGGGCGCACGAGCGTCAGGGAGTGGACGGGTCTGGCAGGCTGTCACCGCTCAGTGGAGTTGCGCGAGCGAATGAATACCTGTAAATCGCGGCCATGATCCTCGCTGAGAGTCGTCGTGGTCGGAGGTTGATCGGGCGGCTGGGGCGTGGCCAGGAGCTGTTCGGCGCGGTGGCGCGCATGTGCGCCGAGCGCGGCGTGCGTTCGGGTGAGGTGCGCGCGCACGGCATGCTGGAGAGCTGCGAGATCGCCGAGTACGACCAGGCGGCGCGGGCGTGGAAGCCGGGCCGCAAGCTGGGCAGCGTCGAGGTGCTGTCGCTGACCGGGAGCGTGAGCGAGTCGAGCGGGCAGCTGGCGCTGGAGGCGCACGCGACGCTGATGCGGGACCGGGACAGCGGGGTCGAGGTGGTGGGCGGGCGGCTGGCCAAGGCGCGGGTGTTCTCGCTGGAGATGGTGATCGAGTGCTGGGATGACGTGATCGTGCGGCGCGGAGTGGAGGGGGAGACGGGGTTGTCGGTGTGGAAGGAGGCGCTGGTGATCGGGGGCGGGGGCGAGAGTGCGGAGACGGGCACGAGGACGAGCACGAGTCCGAGCACGAGCACGGGCACGGGCACGGGCACGGGCACGGGCACGAGAGGTGAAGACGAGGACGAGGACGAGGACGAGCACGACGACGATGGCGGGGACGGCAATGGCAAGCCGGCAGCGCCCAAGCTGAGCGCCGCATGGGCCGAGGTCGCGCGCGCGTCCGCCGTTCACGAGGACGAGACGCCACCCGAGCGCGACGTCGAGCTGCGCATCGGCGACGTCATCGAGCACCCCAAGTTCGGGCGCTGCTCGGTCGAGCGCCTCGAAGGTGACGGCGAGTTCGCGCATGTCCGCCTGCGCAACGCGCGCCTGGTGCGCCTCAGCCTCGAGGTCCTGAAGTTGACGCTGACCGTGGGCGGGCCGCCGCGCGTCTTCCGCGCGAGCGTGGGCTGATGGCCGACGGGCGGCTCAGGGGTGGCCTGGCGACCACCGGCGAGGCCGTGCTGGCGCTGGCGCTGGCGGTCTGGCTGGGCGGCATGATCGCGCTGGGCGCCTTCACCGCGCCGCTGGTGTTCGGCGCCGAGGCCGGCCTGCCGCGCCCGCAGGCGGCCGCGCTGATGACGTCGATCTTCCGCCGCTTCGACGGCGTCGTCATCGTGCTGGCCGGCATCACGCTGCTGATGTCGGGGCTGCGCGCGTGGGATCTCGGGCTGCGCCGCCTGGTCAGCAAGCTGCGCCTCGGCGTCGCCCTGATCCTGGTCGCCGGCGGCGCGGTGTCGGCGCTGTGGGTGTCGCCCAAGATCGAGGCCTTCCTGCACGCCGGCGTGCGCCGCGGCGTCGGCCCCGAGGGCGCCTCGCTCGACCGCTGGCACCACCTGGCCGAGCAGCTCGGCAAGGGCGAGGTCGCGCTGGCCGCCCTGCTGCTGCTGCTGCTCGTGATCGACGCCCGCGCCCGCGACTGACGGCTCGAGGACGTTCACGCCTCGATGGTCGGTACTCCATACTGCGCGACGATCGCGTCGTGGCTGACCAGCGTGTAGCCGTCCTCGAGCGCTTGCGCGACCAGCAGGCGATCGAATGGATCACGATGATGCCAGGGCAGCGCGCGCACCCGCAGCGCGGCCGCCAGGCCGAGTTCGGCGACCTCGAAGCCGGTCTTGCGCAAGACATCGGGCAACCATTGCTCGGCGGGTCTGGGCAGCTCGAGCTTACCGAGCGACTGCTTGATGGCGATCTCCCAGGCGCTGACGATGCTGACCAGAACCTCGTTCTCGCCGTCCTCCAGCAGCTCACGGGTGGCTGGCACCAGCCGGCCGGGGTCCGTCGCGCTCCACAGCACCACATGGGTGTCGAGCAGGAGCTTCACTCGATGGCCCCGAACGCCGCCGCGATGTCCGCTGGCAGCTGATCGAAGTCGTCATGGATGGTCGCCTCACCAGCGAACAGACCGAGTCGACGGCGCCGGACCGCAACCTTGTATGGAGACAGCACCGCGACGGGCTCGCCAGCGCGAGCGATGACGACACGTTCGCCGCCCTCGACCTCCTCGAGCAGCCGCGACAGCTGGGTCTTGGCCTCGTGGACGTTCACCTTCTTCATGGACTAAGCCTAGCTAACAACGGACCAGGGAGCAACCCTTCAGCGGCGCTTCAGCTCCTGGCTGGGCTTGCCGTTCTCCCACATCTCCAGCTTGTCGCCGGTGAGGCGCATCTCGAGGTCGGCCATCTTGGTGCACTCGCACAGCAGCGACTCGGGCTTGCCGTCGCTGTCCATGCCCTCGGACGACAGGATCCCGCCCGAGAGGAGGTAGCCGTTGGGGCCCTTGCGCCAGGTGATCTTGGCGCACTCCTCCACCACCTTGGCGAAGCCGCCGGCGGTGCACTTGGCCTCGAGGTCGTCTTCCTTGCCGCCGGTGATCGCCTTCGCGGTGCCGTCGGCGACCAGCTCCATGCCCTGGCCCTCGGCGTTCACCCATGAACCCACGATCGGATCGACCGCTGGTGTCGGCGCCGCCGACGCCGTGGGGCCCGGCTTGGCGGGCTTCTTGGACTTCGAGCAAGCGGCGGCAGCGACCGCCAGCAGGACGAGGACGAGGACTCGGCGCGCGCGCGTCATGGCCCGAGCTTACCATCACGATCACGGCCCGACGCGGTGTCGCGCGGGCCAGCTACAGCGGGGGCAGGCCGAGGGCGAGCTGGGTGCGCAGGCTGGCGGCGGTGTAGCTGGTGTTCCAGTGCGTGTTGATGCCCTGGGCCAGCACGGCGGCGGCCTCGACGGTCTGCATCTCGTCGACGATGTAGAAGAAGATCCGCGCGCCCGCGGCCTCGCGCAGGCGGGCCAGGGCGTGGCCGAGCTGGCCCCCGGCGACCTGCTCGGCGTGGATGAGGCCGAGGTAGCTGGCGATGGCGGGGCGTGACGCCAGCGCGATGATGGGGTGCTGGGCGTCGTTGAGGCGCGCCAGCAGGTAGACCTGCGCGAAGGTGAACACCGAGGGATAGCCGGGCTCCTTGCCGAGCAGGCCGTGATCGAGGCCGACCACCAGCGGATCCAGCGTGCCCTGGCGCGGCCACCACATGCCGTCGCGCGAGCAGGTGGTGACCAGGCCCTGGCTCTGCCGGATCGGGATCAAGGTGTCCCACTCGTCATGGAGCAGCAGCGTTGGCGTCGCGCCCAGGCCGGCGCACACCGCGGCGTGGCGGAAGCGCGTGAAGTCACCCACGCCGGGGGCGCCGCCGCTGGCGCGCAGCACGCGGCGCTTGTAGCTCAGGAAGAAGGCGAGGTCGGCGGGACGCGGCCAGGTGGTGGCCAGCTCGTCGAGGTAGCTCAGCCAGTCGACGAAGTCCGAGGGCGGGTTCATGGGCACCACGGCGTCGAGGTGCAGCCCCGGCGGGGCGTTGACGGCGCCGAAAAGCGCGAGAAAACCGCCCCAGGAGTTGCCAGTGATGGCGACATGCTGGGGGTCGGCGTCGGCGCGCGTGGTCAGGTAGCCCAGCGCCGCGCGCATGTCGGCGATGTCGCCGTCGAGGTCGTCACACGCATAGTAGCGCCCGTACACCAGCATCACGGCGTGGCCGTTGAGCAGCCAGCCCACGGTCGCCGACGCCATCGCGTCGGGCGCGCTCAGCGCATAGGCGACGCCCTCGCTGGCCGCGGCGGCCTCGGGGCAGGCCACGTCGGGGTAGCGGCCGTCGGGGCGCGCGGTGGCGGCAGCGGGTTCGGCGGCGGCGATGGGCCCGGGCACCTCGGCGTGCACCAGCAGGACGGCGCCGTGGCGGGCCAGGATGGGCATGGCCAGATCGAGGTCGGCCTCGGTGACGTCGGGGAACTCGTCGATGCCCGAGTGCACCAGGAAGCACTTGGCGCCCAGCGCGCCGGCCGCCAGCAGGGCCTCGAGGTCGGGCGCGTTGCCAGGCACGACGCCGCCCCAGAGCGCCCAATCGACCCACGCATGTGTTGACACCGCGTCAACCTTGGTGCGCAGCGCCGCGGCCGTGGTGGTGACCGGGATGCTGTTCAGCGGCATGTCGCAGACGGTCGTGATGCCCCCGGCGGCGGCGGCGCGCGTCGCGGTCTCGAAGCCCTCCCACTCGGTGCGCCCGGGTTCGTTGAGGTGCACGTGGGTGTCGACCACGCCGGGCATCAGCACGGCGTCGCCGACATCGAGGACGTCGCCGCCGGCCGCGGCCTCGGCGGGCACGGCGTCGGGCGCCAGCACCGCGGCGATGCGGCCGGCCTCGATGCGCACGGCGGCCGGGGCGATGCCCGTGGGCAACACCACCCGGCGACTCACGATGAAGCGCGCAGAGGCCATTTTGCGGCACTATGGTGGACGCTGCGGAGACGTGTCAACGACCTGCACGGAGGCCCCATGAAGGCGACGACGAAGGCGATGGCGACGGTGAAGGCGCCGGTGAAGGTGAAGGACACCTGGAGGTTGCGAGGGACGCTGCGGATCGCCATCACCTGCTTGCCGCTGCTGGGCGGCTGTACGCGCACCAAGCGCGGCGGCGAGCCACCCACGCCCTCTCCGACGGTGACGGCGTCGCCCTCGCCCTCGCTTTCGCCCTCGCCCACTGCGACCGCGAGCCCGAGCCCATCGCTGGCGCCAGGCGACCCCAAGATCGCCGCCGCCTGTCGCAGCAACTTCTGGGGCAAGGCCCCGGCCGCCAAGGTGGCTGGCTTCGCGACCGGCCCCGGCAAGCTGCAGGGCTGCCCGACGACGCTGACGGCGGACGCCAAGACGGTGCTCGGGGTCGCCGACCGCGACTTCGGCGAGCTGCGCGGCTTCTCGCTGGATGTCGACTGCACCACCGCGCACCAGGTCGGCCAGCCCGACCTGTGCGCCTATGACGCCGAGGTCGAGTACCCCGAGGAGGGCCGCCCCGCGCTGCATGACGGCGAGCATGTGCTGGCGCCGGTGCGGCAGGGCAGGCGCTGGCGTCGCGGGGCGCGTCCGCGGGTGCCAGGATCCCGCACGTTGCGCCGCCACCGCCACCGCCGTCCGTGCCGGG
>JBGASF010000080.1:0-35619 GCA_044229835.1 Polyangia bacterium
CCAGATACACCGGCAGCTCATCCACGGTCATCCCGTCCACGCCGGGGCTGCCCTGGTTCTGCCGTACACGCTTCAACGCCGCCTTGGCGTTTTGGCGTTCGACCACCGCTTCCATCAGGTGGTCGCTGCCTGAGCGTCCGTCTCCGTTGACCGCCGATCGCGCTTCGCCTCTCCAGTCGCCTTGTGGGGCTTCACCCATCTCCGCGGCTGGCAGCTTCGTCTTCTGGCGCCTGGCGCTACCGAGGCTCACAGTCGGTTCGCTCTCCCTGTGTTCGGCCCTTCGCAGTCGCTGAAGCTTCCGGCTCTCACGGCTCGCACCGCTGCCGGCTTCTGCGATCGCTACTACGGCCTCTGCTGACTTCTCGCGCCGTCGCCCCTTCGAGCGTCAGGCGAGATCTCCCCGGGTAAGGGTCGTGATCTTCACCGCACCACCGCCGGATCTACGAAGCCGTCCCTTGGTCGCGAGAGCTTCGCGGTCATTTGCCCGCTCGCCCTGGATGGCTGCGCCTGATATCCGGTTTCTGTTCGTCGGTCCGCGGCTTCGCTACCGCTTCCTTCAGCGCCAGCCTCGCGGCTGGGATCATTTCGCCTTGCGGTTCGCGTGGGGTCCCTGCGACCAGGTTCCCCAGAGGACTCTCACCTCCTGATCACGCCCATGCCGGGCGCACAAAAGCAAAACGGCCCGGGCTTGCGCACGGGCCGTTCGCCAACGTCAGCTCGGGATGAGCTTACGCGACCGCGTCCTTCGCGGCCTTGACCGGACGAACCCGGATCGCCTTGCGAGCCGGCTTCGCCTTGATCATCATCGGCTCCTTGGTGAACGGATTGATGCCCTGGCGAGCCTTGGTGGCGGGCTTCTTGACCACAGACATCTTGGCCAGGCCCGGGATCGCGAAGATCCCGCTCTTCTTGAGCTCCTTGTAGGCCACCGAGGTGAACGCCTCGATCACCGACTTGACCTGACGCTTGGTCAGAGCGTTCCCCGCCTCCTTCGTCACCGCCTCGAACAGCGCCGACTTGCTCATCGCCTTAGCCTTCTTCTCAGCCATCGCAGACCCTCCTCGTTACCCGTGGAAACCCCCCGCGCCTGGCGGCAGCGGGACCCAACAACACTCACCTACGTTTGGCACAACTCACTTCAGGCAGCTCCCAGGATGGTCGCTGCCAGATCATAATCCGCGGCCTTCTTGACCCGCGCCCGGACCATCTCCCCCGCACGTGCCGCGCCGTCGGTGAGATAGACGGTTCCGTCAATCTCCGGAGCCTGCCCCGCGTGGCGGCCCTGGAGCAAATAGTCACTCTCGTCGCTGGGGCCCTCGACCAGGATCTCGAGCTCCTGACCGACCAGCGCCTTCTGCTTCTTCTTGGAGATGTCGCGCTGGATTCGCATCAGCTTGATCCGCCGCTGCTCGGCCGTCTTCTCCGGCACGCGGTGCGGCAGAAGCGCGGCTACCGTACCCTCTTCGCGCGAATAGCGGAAGCACCCAACGCGATCGAACTCGACCTCGCGCACGAAGGCGCACAGGGCGTCGAACGCCGCGTCGTCCTCGCCGGGGTGGCCGGCGATGAACGTGGTCCGGAGGGTCAGGCCGGGGATGCGCTCGCGCAGCTTCTCGATCAGGCTGCGCGTCAGCTTGGAGGTGTGGCCGCGGCGCATGGTCTTGAGGACCTTGTCGTCGATGTGCTGCAGCGGCATGTCGAGGTACTTGACCACCACCGGCTCCGACGCGATGACGTCGATGAGCTCGTCGGTCACCGCGGTCGGGTAGGCGTAGTGCAGGCGCAGCCAGCGCAGGCCGGGCACGCGGGCCAGGCGGCGCAGCAGCATGGCCAGCGTCGGGGTGTCGGGGAGGTCCGTCCCGTAGGTGGTCAGGTCCTGCGCGATCAGGTTGATCTCGCGCGCGCCGGCGGCGACCAGGCCGATGGCCTCGCGCTCGATCGACTCGATGCTGCGCGAGCGCTGCGGGCCGCGCAGCTTGGGGATGATGCAGAACGCGCACGGGCGATCGCAGCCCTCGGCGATCTTGAGGTAGGCGGTGTGCGAGATGCCCAGGCGCTCGGGCGCCAGGCGCGGCGCGGTGTCGGGGTCGTAGATGTACTTCGGGGTCTCGGTGACCTGCTCGCGACCGGCGCTGCCATCCAGCGTGCTGAGGATGTGCTGGAAGTCGGCCGACCCCAGGAAGTGGTCGACCTCGGGCATGTCGCGCGACAGCTCGGCGTGGTGGCGCTGCACCAGGCAGCCGGTGACCACCAGCTTGGAGCAGCTGCCGGTCTCCTTGTGGCGCGCCATCTCGAGGATGGCGTCGATCGACTCTTCCTTGGCCTCGTCGATGAAGCCGCAGGTGTTGACCACGATGACGTCGGCGCCTTCGGCCTCGGGCACGATGCGATGCCCGGCGCGATCGACGAGGCCGAGCATGACCTCGGTGTCGACGCGATTTTTCGGGCAGCCCAGCGAGACGAAGTGGATCGACTTCATTTTTCGCGGCGAATATGTAGGGGCCGCGATCGAGTGTCAAGCACAACCGCGCGTTTCCCCCGAAAAAACCGCCCGAAAGGCACCTGGAGGCCCTGGAGTGCCTAAAAAATAGGCAGATCCAGCCCCGCGAGCAACCGCGGGTCGGGTCGGCTCAGGCCGCGCGCTCGCCCGAGGCGGGCGAGGGGCCAGGCTGCGGCGGCGCCGCGGGCGCCGCGATCGGCACCACCGGCGAGCCCGCGCGCAGCGGTCGCCACGCGAACAGGACCACGCCGACGAAGCCGAACCCGGCACACAGATAGAAGCCCGTCGACACCGACCAGCGGTGCACCAGCACGCCGAGCACGGGCGAGAAGGCGCCGAAGGCCAGGCGGCGCGCCATGCTCTCGAACGACAGGATGGTGGCGCGCCGGTCCGACGACGGGATGGCGCGGTTCATGACCGACTTGACCAGCGGCGAGAACGCGCCGGTGACCAGCGCCGGCCCGAGCATGAAGGCGATGGCCCAGCTGGCCACGAAGCGCCCCATCAAGAGGTTCGAGCCCACCAGCAGGAGCGGCAGGCCGACCAGCAGGCGCCACTCCGACAGCGACTGGCGCAGGCTGTCCATGTTGTGCGCCACCGCGGCGGCGACCAGGTACAGGCCGGCGAAGATGAAGCCGGTGGCCATGACACCGAAGCCGGCCGCGCCCAGGTACGGCGGGTACATGTAGTCGGTGACCCGGACCAGCACGAAGACCACGGCCGAGTAGCCGATGGTCCAGCGCAGCTGGCGGCGCAGCGCGATCTCGCGCATCGCCAGCCGGATGTGCTGCACGTAGGTGCTCCACAGCCGGCGCGGCGACAGGCTGACGGTGACCGTCGAGGGCGCGCGCTCCTCGCGCATGGTGAAGGCGACCAGCAGCGCGCACAGCGAGGTGCCCGCGGTGAGCAGGTAGGGCAGACCCAGGCTGAACTTGGCCGCGATCCCCCCGGCGCTGAAGGCCAGCGTCGAGCCGATGAGGTGCCAGGCGCTGGCGGTGCCCTCGCGACGCGGGTACTCGTGCTCGAGGCCGGCGTCGCTGAGCATGTCGTAGAGGTAGGCGCTGTCGGCGCCCGAGGTCATGGTCATGGCCAGCGCCGACATGCTGGAGGCGATGGCGAAGGTGACGAAGTCGTGCGCGAAGTAGAACACCAGGCACGCGGCCGACATCAGCAGCGCGCCCAGCATCATGGTGCGCCGGCGCCCGATGCGATCGGCCAGCGCGCCGGTGGGCACGTCGAACAGCAGCACCGACGCGCACCAGATGGTGTTGAGCAGCATGGCGCGATCGAAGCCCAGGCCGCGCGACGCGAAGAAGGTGATGGCGATGGGCACGAACAGGTGCGAGGTCGCCAGCAGGCGGAACAGGTAGAACAGGCGCAGGTCGCGAGCCATCAGCGCGCCCCCTGGGCATCGGCCGGCAGCGTCGGCGCGGGCGGCGGCGCCGGCGCGGCCAGCACCAGCAGCGCCTCGGCGGCGCTCAGCTGGGCCAGCGGATCGGCGCCGAGATCGAGGTCGGCCTCCAGCGCGGCCAGCGCGGCGGTGTCGAGCGGGCGCCCCAGCTTCTGCAGCGCGCGCGCGGCGTCGACCCGCAGCGACGAGAAGCGCAGGGCCTCCAGCAGCTTGGGCTCGACGTCGGCGGCACCCAGGCGGGCCAGCGCGGTGGCGGCGCCGTTCTGGTAGCGACCGTCGGCGAGGATCTGGCGCAGCACAGGCTCGCCGCGGGCGTGGCCGGTGCGACCCAGCCCCAGCGCGGCGCGCATGCGCTGCTCGGGCAGCGGCGAGGCCAGCGCGGCCTCCAGCGCGGCGACGCCGCGCTTGTCACCCAGATCGGCCAGCGCCTCGGCCGAGCTGAGGCCACGCTCGCGATCGCCGAGCGACTCGCTGAGCAGGCGCGCACCCGCCGGGTTGCCCAGGCGGCTCAGCGTGCGCGCCGCCTCCAGGCGCAGATCGCGACGCGGACTCTCGAGGCTGGCGATGAGCAGCGGCAGCCCACGGGCGTCGCCCGCGGCGGCCAGCGCCTCGGCGGCCTCCAGCCGCTCCAGCGGCAGCCCCTGCTGGGTGATGGCGGCCAGGATCTCGCGCGCCGGCACGTCGCCCTCGCCTGCCAGCAGCGCCGCGGCGCGCAGCCGCACCACCGTGGAGCGCGAGCCCTGGGCCTCGCGCAGCACCTCGCGCGCGCGCGCCAGCGGCGACGGTGGCGCGATGATGTCCTGCTGCGCCGGCGTCGCCCGCGCGCTCGCCGGCTCGGCCGCCACCGCGTCGGTCGGACGCGTGGTGCGCATCGACGACCACGCCGCCACGCCCATCGAGACGACACCCGCCCCCGCGACCAGCCACAGCGCGCGGCGCCACGGCCGCGTGCGCGGTCCGACCGCCGACGGCGCGGCGAGATGATCCGCGATCACCGGCAGGATGGCGGCGTTGTCATGGGCGCTCGCAGCCGGCTTCGTGCTCGTGCTCGCCTTCGTGCCCGTGCTCGTGCTCGTGCTCGCCTTCGTGCCCGTGCCCGTACCCGTGCCCGTGCCCGTGCCCGATTCCGGGCTCGTACTCGTGCTCGCGTTCGTACTCGTGCTCGTCTTGGTGTTGGCGACCACCGCCGCCACCGGCATCACCGACGGCAGCGCCGCCCGCGCAACCCCGCCCAAACACTCGGCCGAACAGAACGCCGCCACCCGCGCACCCATCACGCGGACATACTTCGACCGCAGCGCGTCGACCGGTCCCCCACAGGTGGGGCAGCCCTCAGGGGCGCTGGACACGGCGCGGCTCATTCGAAATAGTAAACCTCGGCTTCCCCATACTTGTCGACGAGCTTCTCCACGTAGCGCAGCAGGTGGTTCCGGCGCGAAAACAGAGCATCGACCTCGCGCGCGGTCAAGAGCTGCCCGAGGGCCCCGGTGTCACGGCCCATCTCTGCCACCACGTCCTCGCGCGTCAAGCCGCGGATCTCCTCGATCATCTTCCGAGAAACCCGCTGCACCCGGCCCAGGAAGCGCTGCAGCTTGTCGTGGCCATCGCGGTCGGGCATGAACGAAAGTGCATTGTCCATGTAGTACAAGAGCTTGCGGTCCTCGGACATCAGCGCGTTGCCGCCCGAGAAGCGGTCGGTGTTGTTGGTCAGGAAGTCGAACAGGATCATGTTCGAGATCTGGCCCAGCATGGCCTTCTCGGCCTCGGTGACCCGGCTGCGCACCGACAGCGCCTTCCACCACAGCAGCGCGCCGGCGTCGTGATCCAGCCGCTCACCGCGGAAGCGCGCCGGCAGGATGACCGGGATCCACCAGGCGATCTCGCCCAGCGCCTGGCCCTTCTTCCAGGTCACCTCGCGCTTGATGCGGCCGCGCAGCACCAGGCTGTCCTTCTCCAGCTTCTTCATGATGTCGTCGCGCTCGAGCACCATCGGGATCGACGGCGGCACGCAGCCCAGGTGCAGCAGGCGATCCAGGCGGTAGGCCGCGATCTCCTTGCGCGGCGTGGTCTGTGGATCGAGCTGCTCGGGCTTGAACGACCCGCGCGCGCCATTGGCGAAGTCGACCCGCAGCGACACGCTGGAACCACCGCGGTTGAAGCGCACCTCGGTCACCGTGGTGGCCGCCCGCAAGGGTCCCAGCAGGTCAGCATCGGACACGCCATGGAACGCCCAGCCGGCGGGGGTCGATTCCGTGGTCTCGGCGGCGGCGGGCGACGGGGCCGGCTGCTCGACCGGCGACGGCGCCGGCTGCTCGGCCAGCTCCGAGGCGGCGGCTGGCAGCACCGGGGCCGCGGCTGGCAGCACCGGCGCGACGGCTGGCAACACCGGAGCCGGGGCTGGCAGCATCGGGGCTGCCATCGGCTCGGTGCGCTCGGCCGCCGACGCCGTCCGGGTCCCGCCCAGCTCCTGCAGCGCCCAGCGCCCGCCGACGACCATGGCCCCCCCGGCGACGAACACCGTCGCCAGCTCCAGGACCACGCGGCTGCTCAATCTCACGAAATAATCATATCAACGCGGCATCGGTGAACCAAGTTATCCACAGGCCCAGATCAGTCGCGCGACCGCAAAGCCGGGACAATCACTCGCGCTTTGCCACGTCCTCGACGGCGGCGGCGTTGCGGTGACGAGCAGTCGGCAGGTGGGCGTCCCAGCACGCCACGGTGCAGAACAGCAGCTTGACCCGCCCGGTGTTGCAGGCGGTCACCGAGCACCGGAAGTACTTCTGTCCGAGCTCGATCTTGCGCCGGCACATGGAGCACTTGCCGAATCCCGCCTGGGGATCCTGGATCATGGCCACCACCCTAGCAGCCACACGCCGCTTGCGCTACTGCGCGCCGCTACCCGGCCCCGGACTGGTGCGGCTGCTGGGTCCGCCCCGCGCCAGTACGCGCTTGATCTTGCGCTCCAGGCTGGCCTCGAAGCTCTGCACATCGACCAGGCCGTTCTCGTAGCCGCGCACGATCCCCTCGCGATCGATGAGGAACAGGTGCGGGATCGTGGTCACCCGGTACAGCGCCATCAGCGCGCTGTCGCCGACCACGACCGGGAAGGTCAGCCCGAAGTGCGCCGCGAAGCCGCGCGCCTTGGCCTCGATCCCCCTGCCCTCGGTGTTGACTGACAGCACGGTGAAGCCCTGCGCCTTGTACTTGTCGTACAGCCGCTGGATGGCCGGCATCGACTGCTGACAGGGCCCGCACCAGGTGGCCCAGAAGTCGACCAGCACGACCTGCCCGCGCAGCTCCGACAGCGTGATGGTGCCGCCCTCGATCCCGGGCCGCGTGAAGTCCGGCGCCGCGTAGCCGACCGGGCGCACCTCGTCGCAGTGGCACGACAGCCAGCTGGCCTGCAGCACGCCGAGCACCAGCAGGCTGCCCCACAGCGCGGCCCCGACCCGCCGCGCGCGCGCGGGCGCCTCGGGCGCCGGGGGCGTGACAACAGGCGGAGAAGGCGCGGCGCTCATGACGGTGCCTGCTCACGGCGGCGCGCGGCGGCGATCGCGAGTACCACGAGGCCGAGGGTCCACGCCAGCCCGGCCAGCACCACGCCGTCCCACAGCGTCTGCGGCAGCCCGGGGCGCGCGAAGTTGACGAGCTCCGCCGCGGTGCCCAGCGCGCCCAGCGGCAGCCAGCACGCGGCCGCCAGCTCGATGTCCCGATCGGCGCGGCGCCGCCGCCCGGCCCCCACCGAGATGACCACCGCGGCGCCCAGGATGACGACCAGATCCAGGAACACCGCGTGCTGCAGCAGCTGCAGGATCTGGGGCAGCGCCAGCCGGCCGCTGCCCTCGAAGCCGGCCCACACGATGACCACCAGCTCGCGCAGCCGGGTCACCACGAAGCGCAGCAGGATGAAGACGACGACGTCGCCGATCATCCCCGAGCCCTCGCTGGTGCGCTCCAGCGCGGCCAGCGCCGCGCGCGGCGTCACCAGCATGCCCCCGGTGCGCGCCAGCCGACCCCAGCCGGTGCGCCGGGGCGCCTCCGGCGGGGCCGACCCGGTCATGCCCCGCCGGGCTTCTTCTGATCGAGGAACTTCTTGGCCTGGGTCTGCAGCGCCGACGGGATGGCCTTCGACCTGGAGATGATCTTGAGCTGCTTGTTCTGCATGTGGGGCAGCAGGCGCATCGACGTCGACAGCGGACATTTGGGGTTGAACACCAGGTTGACCTTGACCTGGTACAGCCTGAGCCACTCTTTCGCGTTGGCAAGGTAGCGGATGACGTCGTCCGACACCGAGCGCTGCCCCGCGATGGTGATGATCTCGGAGTCGGTGATGCGCGGCGACTTGACCGCGGCCATGGCGACCAGCCGGTTGGAGTCGCGCACCAGCACCGAGCGCGCATAGGCGTTGCCCAGCATGGCCAGGCGCATCTTGGCGCCGATGGGCAGATCCTGGATGCGCTGCTTGGGGTCCTCGCCGTCCTCGCTCTTGCCCTCGGCGGCGTTGACCAGATCCTCGGGCAGCTCGTCGGGCGTCAGCGCGGCGGCCTTCTCGGATGCGGCGGCGACCTGCTTGGCCAGCTTCTCCTCGTCGCTGAGGCCGACCTCGATGGCGCTGGCGAACTGGGCGTCGAGCTTGCTGGGGTCGGGCGTGCTGCCGCGGGTGACCTCGGCGACCACGTCGTCCCAGCCCGGGATGTCGACCTTGACGCCGCCGCGCGCCGCCAGCTCGACGGCGCGGTTGACCGTCGACATGCGCGCCTTGGGGTTCATGTACATGGACGCGATGATCTTGGGGAACGCCAGCAGGCGCGTCTCGTTCTCGGCGATGAGGTCGCACAGCGCGGCGTCGCCGGTCCTGCCGGCGATGTCCGCGATGGTCTCGGGCGCGGTGGCCTTGTTGGTGATGATGAGCTCGACCAGCGTGCGCCGGGACAGCGCGCGCATGGCGAAGAAGTCGAGCACGCGCGGATCCAGGGTGGCGTCACCCAGCACGCCGCCGAGCAGCTGATCGGGCAGCCGGCCGGCGGTCTCGCGCGCGGAGGCCGCGATGGTCTGATCCTCGTCGAGCGACAGCGCATAGACGCAGGTCGCGAGGTCGCGCGGCGGCATCGGCGCCAGCCCCTTGGCGGCCATGGCGCGCACGCCCGCGGGGCCGCCCAGCACCTTGACGACCGCGGCGGGTGGCGACTCCAGTGCGGTGTGTGCAAGTCCCATGGTTATCCAATCCCCCGATGACGGAGATAGCACAGCCTGAGGCCCCGCAACGTCAGCAGCGTGTCGGCGCCCTCGATGGTGCTCGACTCGCGCGCCACCAGGGGCGCCAGCCCGCCGGTCGCCAGCACGCGCGGCTGGAAGTCGAGGCTGGCCTTCAGGCGCGCCACCACGCCGTCGACCAGGCCGACATAGCCCCAGAACAGGCCCGACTGCATGGCGTGGATGGTGTTCTTGCCCAGCGGCGACGGCGGCGGCGCGATCTGCACCTTGGGCAGCTTGGCGGCGTGCGCGATCAGGGCGTCGGCGGCCAGGTGCACCCCGGGCGCGATGGCGCCGCCCAGGTACTCGCCCGCGGGCGACACCACGTTGAAGGTGGTCGCGGTGCCCATGTCGACGATGATGAGGCCGCGGCGGGCGTGGTCCTCGGCGTGCGCCGCCAGCGCATCGATGACGCGGTCGGCGCCCACGGTGCGCGGATCATCGAGCCGGATGGGCATGCCGGGGTCGACCTGGTTGGCGGTGCGCACGCCTGACGCTGGCGCGACCACGACCTCGAGCGGCGCGCGGCCCAGCCAGCGCGTGCACAGCTGCTCCAGCGGGAAGCGCGTCTGCGGTACCACCGACACGATGATGACGTCGTGCACCGCGTCCTTCAGCGCGCGCCCGCCCAGCGCGGGATCGAGCGCGGCGAAGCCGGCCAGCAGCGCGGCGTACTCGTCGCCGGGGCGACCGTGGCGGGTCTCCAGGCGCCAGTGCGTGGCCAGCTCGCCCGGCCTGGCGTTGCCGGCCGCCCCTGCCCCACCTGCTGCGTCGGCAGCGTCGGAAAACAGCCCGAACACCGTGTTGGTGTTGCCTACATCGATGGCGAGCAGCATCGCGCCGACCCTACCATGATGATAAGGTGATCGCCCGTGCCGGCCGTCAAGCCCCCGTCGGTCTACAAGAAGCGCCAGGCCTGGCTGGTCCCGGTGGGCGCGCTGGTGCTGATGGGGGTCACCACCTTCCTGGTCCTGTTCGGCGCCGATCACCTGGCGCGCGACGACAAGCAGGGCTTCTTCTCGGTGTTCCGCGAGTTCGACGTCGACACCGTGCAGAACGGCCTGGCCAACGTGGCCGCCATCGTGGCCGCCGTGATGGGCATCGTGATCACGGTCGTCAGCATCATCGTGCAGCTGTCGGCCAACCGCTACTCGCCCCAGGTCACCGAGATGTTCTTCAAGGACCGCACCAACCTGGTGGTGATGGCCTTCTACGTCGAGGCCTGCGTGCTCGGGCTGTGGGTCACCTTCATGACCACGCGGACCTACGTGCCGCAGATCTCGATCATCGCGCTGCTGGTGGTGGCGACCATCGGCTTTCTCATCATGGCGCCGTACTTCGCCTACGTGTTCTCGTTCCTGTCGCCCGAGAACGTCATCAACCGCATCCAGCACACCGCGCTCAACGCCGCGGTGACCGGCGCCGCCCAGGCCGACGCCGAGCGCCGCGACGCCGATCAGGCCAGCGTGCTGCAGTCGATGGAGCAGATCACCGACATCGCGCGCAACGCCATCGGCTCCAAGGACAAGATCATCGCCACCGGCTGCGTCGACGCGCTCAAGCAGCTGGCGGTGCGCTACCTGGCCAGCAAGCGCCGCTCGCTGCCGGCGTGGCACGCCATCGGGCCGCGCCTGCGCGCCAACCCCGACTTCGTGTCGATGACGCCGGAGTCGCTCAAGGACCTGGAGTCGCGCCAGGTCTGGCTGGAGTGGAAGCTGCTGCGCCAGTACCAGGCCATGTACAACGAGGCGCTGACCAACATGCGCGACCTCAACTACGTCCTCGCCATCGACACCCGGTACATCGCCGAGGCCGCGGTCCGGCACGACGAGCCCGAGTCGTTCCGCATGGCGGTGAAGTTCTTCAACACCTACCTGCGCGCGACGCTGAACGCGCGCGACATCCGCACCGCCTACAACATCCTCAACCAGTACCGCATGCTGGCCGAGACGCTGCTGCGCGCCAAGGAGGACGACCTGGCGCTGGAGATCGCCGGCTACCTCAAGTACTACGGCCACATCGGCTACCAGCTGGAGATGCCGTTCGTGACCGAGGTGGTCGCCTACGACATCTCGACCATGCTGGAGCTGGCGCACGACGTGAAGTCGTCGGTGGAAGGCAAGCTGCTGTCGATCCTGCTGCAGGTCGATCGCGAGAGCAGCAGCGACGATGCCGACATGCAGAACGCCGAGGAGGCCTCGCTGCGCGGCGTTCGCAAGGCCCAGGCCAAGCTGGCGACCTACTACCTCGAGCGCAAGGAAGAGACGCTGGCGCGCGAGGTCTTCCGCGACATGGAGCACGAGCGCCCCGAGCGCCTGCGCGGCATCCGCGACGAGCTCATGAAGGTCGACTCGCGGGACTTCTGGGAGGTCAACGACCGCTGGGTCAACTTCGACTACCTGCCGCCGGCGCGGCGCGCGCTGCTGGCGACCTTCTTCGAGTGGTTCCCCGAGATCGACCGTCGCCCCTCGGGGCCGCAGAAGGTCGAGCCGAGTCCCGTGCCGGACGAGGCGCCCTCGACAGGGGGGACTGCCAAGGTGTAACGTCGAGCCGCCCCCAGATTGTGGGGCTCCTAACATGGGCTCAGTGGAGGAACGTCGATGAAGACCGGGATCAAGCTGGCAGCGCTCATGACCCTCGCGGCAGTGAGCTGCGGCGGCGGCGAAGCGTCGTTTCGCATCAAGTATCGCTTCGACGACGTGTTGATCGCGGGCGTCGACCCCAGCCAGAAGACCAGCGTCGTCGACGCCCAGCAGCGCATCATCGTGGCGCAGCAGGAGTGGCAGAAGGCCACCCATGACGTCAACGAGATGACCACGCAGATCCAGCTCGCGCAGAGCGATCTCGACGTCAAGAACTCGATGCTCAAGTCGGCCCGCCTGGAGTCGTCGGTGGCCAACAAGAGCGCCGATCAGAACCGCATCGGCAACGCCAACCGCGCGCTCAAGACGGCGCAGCTCGGCCAGACCATGGCGCAGCGCAAGGTGGCCTGGATGCGCGCCAAGAAGGCGTACCTCAAGGCGCAGCAGAAGTACTTCAAGACCCGCGTCGACTTCGAGACCGCGGGCTACGAGCTGGCCAAGGCCAAGATCGCGGCGGCGCGCAACATCCGCCCCAAGGGCTTCAACCTGCAGAACTACAACAACCAGCAGTCCGAGGGCGCGCGCTTCCTCGACCGCACCAAGCGGGCGTCGGCCAAGCAGGAGGCCGCGATGAACCGGGCCCAGGCCCAGTACACCCAGGCCAAGGCGGCCTATGACGGCTCGCGCGGGACGCCGATCCAGCCCGCGACCGGTGGCCCGGGCATGACGCCCACCCCGACCACCACGACCGGTCCTTAGCAGACTCGCAGCCAGGCAAAGGAGTCGCGGCTTGGACAGCACCTCGACCGAGCTCACACCGTCGGAGGACAGCAAGCGCGTGCTCGTCGTCGACGACGAGCGCGTGATCCGCGAGATCCTGTCCGAGTTCCTGACCCTCGAGGGCTACGTCGTGCGCGCGGTGCCCGATGGGCAGTCGGCGCTGGCGGAGCTCAAGCGGCGCTCGTACGACCTCGTCATCTCGGATCTGAAGATGCCGGCGATGGGCGGCCTGGAGCTCTTGCAGGCCATCGCCGAGGCCAAGCTCAACGTGCTGGTCGTCATCATGACCGGCTTCGGCACCGTCGAGACCGCCATCGACGCCATGAAGATGGGCGCCTACGACTACATCTTGAAGCCGTTCAAGGTGGAGGACGTCGTGCGCATCGTGCAGCGCGGCCTCGACCGCATGAAGCTGACGCACGAGAACATCCGCCTGCAAGAGGCGGTCACCATCTACCGCATCAGCGAGGCCATCACCTCCAGCCTGTCGCTCGACCACATCCTGGAGACCATCGTCGACTCGACGGTGCAGGAGCTGGGCGCCGACGTGGTCTCGCTGGTGCTGGCCGATCCGCGCACCGGCGTCTACGAGGAGCGCTTCCGCCGCCAGTCACCGAACTGTCCGCAGCTCGAGGGCGGCGCCACCCTGCTCAGCGTCGACGAGCTGATGACGCACTATGCGACCGACAAGCCGCTGCTGGCGCATGGCCTCAAGGCGTATCGCTACTTCGCGACGCCGGAGCTGGCGCAGCGGCTGTCGTCGTTCTTCTCGGTGCCGCTGCGCGTGCAGAGCCGCGTCATCGGCATGCTCAACGCCTACTCGTACACGCGCGGGCACCGCTTCGAGGAGGGCCAGCGCAAGATGCTGTCGGTGCTGGGCTCGCGCGCCGCGGTGTCGATCGAGAACGCGCGGCTGTACGAGGATCTGGTCGACAAGAACGCTGCGCTGGTGCGCGCGAACGCGTCGCTGGAGGAGAACTTCCAGCAGACCATCGTCGGCTTCGCGCACGCGCTGGAGGAGTCGGACCGCTACACCCGCGGCCACAGCGAGCGCGTCTCGATGTACGCCCGCATCATCGCGGTCGGCATGCGGCTGCCCGAGCCGGAGATCGATCAGGTGGTGCAGGCGGCGCTGCTGCACGACATCGGCAAGATCGGCATCCGCTACGACAAGCTGAACAAGCCCGGCAAGCTGACGCCCGAGGAGATCGCGCTGTTCCGGTCGCACCCGTCCAAGGGCAAGCGCATCCTGGAGCCCATCCCGTGCATGCGGCACCTCATCGACGGCGCGCACTGTCACCACGAGCACGTCGATGGCTCGGGCTATCCGCAGGGGCTGATGGGCGACGGCATCCCGCTGCTGGGGCGCATCGTCGCGGTGGCCGACACCTATGACGCCATGACGAGTGATCGTGCATATCGCAAGGCGCTGCCCCACCTGGCCGCGATGCACGAGATCGACAGGTGCTCGGGCAGCCAGTTCGACGCCGCGGTGGTCGAGGTGTTCCTGCGCGAGATCGAGCTGTTTCGGAGGAACCGGGTGGGGGCGGGGCTGGAGATCCCCCGCTAAGGGACCCGGACAAACAGGTCACAGGTCACAGGAAACAGGTCACAGGCAACGGGGAATGGCGGATCAGAGGTTGATCTGGACCTTCGAGGGGGCTTTGAGGCGCCAGGCGAGGGTGAGGGTGCGGGTGGAGGATGGCGGGAGGGTGAGCTCGAAGCGGAGGAAGCCATCGTCGTCGCGGCTGGTGGGCGGCGTGGTGGGTTCGTAGGCGTGGTCGTCGTCGTCGTCGGCCTTGGCGTCGGCGCGGCGGGCGCGGGGCAGCAGCTCGATGTCGACGTCCTCGAGCTCGCTGACCGGGATGCGCTCGATCACGGTCAGGCTGCGCGGCTGACCTGACAGGTTCGACAGGTACAGGCGCACGGTGCGGGTCAGCTTGAGGGCGCCGGACAGGGTGGCGTGCTCGCGCGTGGTGCCGTCGCGGCGGCGGATGCGCACGCCGTCGTCGACGCCGAAGCCGAGCTCGAAGGGCTCGCCGGGGCCGACGAAGCCGACCCGGCCGGCGCCGACCAGGGCGCCGTTGCGCTGCAGCCGCACCGGGCCGGCCAGCAGGGCGCCGCCGGTCAGGGTGGCGACCGCGCGCAGGTGGCAGAGCTCGGCGCGCTCGGGCCAGGCGGTCAGGCCGGCGCTGGCGGACAGCGTGCGGCGCTGCACCTCGAGGCGCTGGGGCTGCCCGGTCGACGGCAGGCTGACGGCGCGCGCGGCCACGAAGGCGACCGGCTCGCCGCCGTCGTCGACGCCGGGCATCTCGTCGACGGCGCGCGCGCCGGCCACGCCGGTGAGGTTGACGGTCTGCTCGCGGCTCTCGACCACGATGGTCTTGCGCTCGGCGTCGGTCTTCTTGCGGTAGGACAGGACGTCGCTGGAGAGCAGCGGCGGGGTCGCGCTGCGCGCCGGGCGCGCGGTCGAGAAGTGGGCCTCGACGTCGCTCCAGTCCTCGCCGGTGCGCTGCCACACGGTGGCGAAGGTGACGAGCTCGAGCGCGCCGTCGGGGGTCGCGGCACCGGCGGCGCTGCCCAGGCGGGCCAGGTGCTCGGGGCGCCACAGCGCACACGGGGTGCGATAGCGCAGGCGCACCTCGGTGGCGCCGGCGGGCGCCTCCAGCTCGAGGTCGACCTCGGCCTGGTAGCGCGGCCGCACCACCCGGGCGGCGGCCAGCCGGGCCTCGGCGCGCTGTACGTCGAGCGTGGCGTCGTCGTTGGCGGAGCGCGTGGCGGCCAGCTCGTCGAGCGCGACGCGCTCCGCGGCCAGCGCCTCGGCGTGGGCGCTGCGCACGCCGGCCAGCGCCTCGGCGCCGCGCGGCACCGGGACCAGCGCGCCGGCCAGGCGTGTCAACACCGCGACACAGCGGGTCTCGTGCCGGGCCGCGCGCGCCAGGGCGCGGCTGGTGCGGGTCGCGCGCTGCACCGCGGCCAGCCGATCGGCCTCGGCGGCGGCCAGCTCGGCGTCCCCGACCGCGGGCTGGCGGCTGACCACGCGGCGCACCCGGGTCGACAGCACGCGGCCGGCGTCGGCAGCGACGGTGGCCGACACCGTGGTGTCATCGACCAGCGCGGTCAGGCCGCCGATGCGCAGCGAGGTGCGCCCACCCGGCAGCGTCACCTTCGCGACGCGCTCGACCTCGGCGCGATCCTCGTAGAACGTGACCTTGACTGGACGACTCTCGATGCTCGTGCTCGTGCTCGTGCTCGTGCTCGCTGGCTCACTCACGGCGGTTGCCTCCCACGACCTCGTGCTTGGCCGACAGGTTCAGCTTGTAGGAGGTCTCCAGCGTCGCGGTGCCGGCCGCGGCCAGCGCGACCTGCCAGCGCCGGCCCCCGCGCAGGGGCACCCCACGCTCGCTCTGGCTGTAGTCCTCGCCGCGGTGGCTCTCGCTGACGCGGGTGACCTCGACCTCGTCATGATCGCTGACCGGGACGCGGTCCAGCACCTCGACCGTGATCGGCCGCGCCAGCGCCGAGCGCAGCTCGACCGAGATGTCATGGGTGACCACCAGCTGCCCACCCAGCAGCCCCGCGGTGTCCTCGCGCACGCGGGCGTTGCGCGCCACCCGCACGCGCTCCTCGACGCCGAGGCCGACCGCCAGCTGGCCCTTGCGATCGACGCGCGGCAGCGCGGTGCTGGACAGCAGCGTGCCGTCGAGCACCACGTCCGCGGGCCCCGGCAAGAGCGGTGCGTCGAAGGGGTTCTCGAACACCGCCTCGCGGTAGACCTCGGCGACCTCGCGCGGGACGCACAGGAAGCGCACCTGGCACGGCGCCTCGGCGGCGGCGATGGCGACCCGGTGCGGCGCGGCGTCGGACGGCACCTCGGCCAGGCCCGCGGCGCGATAGCGGTGATCGAACAGGCCGCGGGTGGCCAGGGGATCGTGCACCGGCAGCGGCGGCGCCAGCGCCTCGATGCGCTGGCGCTCGGCGTCGCCGCCGCCGTGGCTCGGCCCGGCCACGCGCTGCAGCCGGCCGCGCCCGAACGCGTTCAGCGCCGGCATCATCAGGCTGTCGAAGTCGAGCCAGTCGCCGCTGGGCTCGACGCCCGCGGCGGGCTCGGGCTCCATCGGGCCATCCTCGCCACCGAAGAAGCCATCCGCCTCGAGGTCGGCCTTGGCCTCGTCTCGATCCATCGACATCATCATGGTCTTGGCGGCGGCCATGCGCGGCGCTGGCGGCGGCGCCGCCGAGGCGGGCGCACCGACGCCACCACCAGCCCCACCGCCGAGCAGATCGCCGAGGCCGCCCAGCAGGCCGCGGCTCTTCTTGGCGCCCATCTGCTGCGGCGCGAAGGTCGGCGCGATGCTCTGCTCCATCGGCATCTCCGGCATGGCGCCGGCCGACGGCGCCTGCATCGACGGGCCGGCGGGCTTGGCCTTGTGCGGCCGCGGCGGCGCCTTGGGCTGCGGCGGCGCGCTCTGCCAGGCCAGCTCGGGCGGCGCGGCGCGATCGTAGCCGGCGAACATGCGCTCGAGGCCGGGCTCCATGGGCCGGTAGCCGCGGCGCGGCGCCGCCTGCGCGCGGCCCAGGCGCAGCGAGGCCAGCTCGGGCAGCCGGGCGTCGAAGGCCAGATCCGAGGTCGCCAGCTCGAGCTCGACGCCGTGCCAGTCCTCGCCCCCGAGCTGCGCCACCAGCGCCTCGCACAGCAGCGTCGCGCGCGGCGCCGCCCCGCCCTCGCCCATGGTCAGGCGCAGCGTGTACAGCGGCCACCAGCGCGCGGCCCAGATCACGTACGAGACCTCCAGCCGTGGCGCCGCCCCGCTGCCCACGGTGTGCACCGTGATGCGTCGCGTGGGATGGCCCTGCCCCACTCGCTCGGAGCTGCTGGCCTGCTGCGCGGCCAGGCGCAGGGCGTCGCGCTCGCGACCGAGCCGCTCGGCCTCGACCTCCAGCACCCCGATGCGCTCCTCCAGCTCGGCGCAGAGCTCGCGCGCCAGCGCCGAGGCGGCCAGCGCGTCGTGCGCGCGCGCCGCCAGGTCGATGCCGGCGCCGCGCAGATAGGGCTTGAGCTCGTCGAGCGCCAGCGCGGCGGCCTGGTTGGTCAGGCGGGCGCGCTCGTCCGACAGGCGCTCCAGGCGCCGCTCGACCTCGCGCAGCGCGGCCAGCGGCGCGCCCAGCACCACCGGGGTGGCCGGCACCGCCAGCGCGCTGGCCACCGCCAGCACCTCGCGTGACGACCCCGGCAGCGCGGCGCGCACGCTGCCCGGCTGGGCCAGCACGGTGACACCCTCGAGCTCGAGCTGGCACGGCCCGTCGTCCAGCGCGGGCAGCTCGGCCTCGCGGGTGATGAGGGCCCCGCGGGCGTGGACGGTGACCCGGGTGATGCGACTTGCGACCTGCATGCTCGCCTCCCGGCGCGAGCATGCCACGAAAGCTCACAGCAGCAGCGCCGCGTAGACCAGCCAGATCCCCAGCGTGCTCAGGCCGGCATAGACCCCCTGCGCAGTCGTCATCTCGGGCCCGGCCACCGGCACCGCGGTGCGTCGCCCGGGCTCAACCCAGATCTCGCGCTTGATGTCGTGCCTGGTCTCGCGATCACCGCCCAGGCTGACCTCGACCACGGCGCGCCCCGCCGGCACACAGTCGACCACGACCCGCCCGGTATGACGCCGATCGGCCACCAGCTGGCCATTGACCACCACGGTCACGTTGTACGACGCATCGGTCAAACGCACGACCACCCCACCGGTGGGCACCGGCGCACCGGTGCCGGGAAACGTCGCGTGCACATCGTGGGCGCAGCCAGCCAGAACCACGGCGAACACAACCGCACACTGAAAAACAAGCCATTTCATGACGACCTCCTCGCGCCGTTGGAGCTACGCGAGGCGTCCCCGGTTGCCCGAGCAAACGCGTGCAACCATTCCCCGTCGCCTGTGGCCTGTGACCTGTGGCCTGCGGCCTGTTTGTCCGAGCTACGGCTTCGGGATCTTGATGGTGCTGATCATCAAGCTCCCGCTGACGACATACATCGCCGACAGCCAGTGCAGATCCCACGGCCCCAGATGCACGTGGCCGCCCCACAGCGAGGGGCCGACCTCACCACGCGCGAAGGCCACCGCCAGCACCGCGACCAGGACCACGCTGGTCGGGATCGGGGTGCCCTCGAAGTAGCGCACCTTGCCGCGCTCGTCCGACAGCGCCTCCGAGGTGACGTTGTAGCGCGCCAGACGCGACAGCCCGCAGACCACGAAGTAGACCAGGATGATCGAGTCCCACACCCCGCGCAGCCCCAGCGTGAAGCCGAGCACCGCGGGCGCCACGCCGAAGGTCACCACGTCGGCCAGCGAGTCCATGTCGGCGCCCATCACCGAGGCGCGCCCGCGCCGCCGCGCCACCCAGCCGTCGAAGGCGTCGAACACCACGCCGAGCGGCACCAGCACGAAGGCCGCCCACAGGAAGCGATCACCCCCGCCGGCGAGGAAGTTCAGACACAGGAAGATGGCGATGGTGCCCGAGGCGGCGTTGCCGATGGTGAAGACGTCGGGCAGCGCATACGAGCGCAGCATCGAGAAGCGCCGCGTCGACATCGGCTTCTTCACTGGGGGCGTGCTCGCCACTTATCGCGCCGTCCTCGCCACTATTGCATCCTCGCCAGCCACTCCTGGGCGAGGGCAATCTGGGTCGCCAGCCGCGGGGGCGCAAGGGACAGGAAGCGCGACAGCGAGCGCTGGGCGTCCTCGCGGAAGCCGCAGCGCAGCTCGGCGGAGCCCTTGGCGAACCAGATCTCGGCGGCGTTGGGCGCAGAGATTGCGGCCTCCTCGAAGCAGCGCACGGCGTCGGCGCTGCGCCCGAGATCGGCCAGCACCTGGCCCTGCTGGAAGCGCGCCGTGGTGGCCATGGGCTCACCCGGGGTCAACACCTGCAGCGCGCGCTCGAACGCGGCCGGGGCGTCCTCCCACTTCTTGCTCGCGACCAGACACTGCGCGCGCAAGAGCAGGCCATGGCCCGAGCGCGGCGCCAGCGCCAGCACCTGGTCGACCAGCGTCAGCGCGTCGGCCGGCCGCCCCTTGTCGAGCAGCTCCTGGGCCTGCTCCAGCAGCGGGTCACTCGGGGCCGGCAGCGCCCGCAGGCCCAGCGCCGGCGTGCCCCCGAACAGCGCTCCCGTGCCTTTCCCCGTGCCTCCCCCCGAGCCCGTGCCCTTCCCCATGCCCGTGCCCGTGCCCGTGCCCGTGCCCGTGCCCGTGCCCGTGCCCGTGCCCGTGCCCGTGCTCGTGCTCGTACTCGTGCTCGTACTCTTGCCCGCCCCCGCCTGCACCGCCGCCTGCCCCGCGCTGATCAACTCCGCCCGCAGCTTGCGCGCCGCCTCGTGCTTGGGCGCGAACTGCAGCGCGCGATCCACGCTCTTCAGCGCCTCGTCACGCTTGCCCTGCTGCGCCAGCACGTGCGCGCGCGACAGCCAGGCCTCGCGATCCGTGGCGTCGATCTCGATGGCCTTGTCGAAGCAGCGCAGCGCCTCGACGCGGCGCCCGGTGGCCAGCAGTACCTCGGCCTTGCCGCGCCACAGCTGGGCGTGCGCCGGCCCGGGCGGGGTCGCGCCCAGCCCCTGCTCGAACAGCTCCAGCGCCTCCTTCGACTTGCCGCGGCCGTGGGCCTCCAGCGCGCGCTCGTAGAAGCCGGGCGCGGGCGCCGCCGGCGCCGGCCGCCCCAGCGCGGCGCCGCAGAACGCGCACGCCGCCGCGCGCGCCGGACTCCGGCGACCACAGCGGGGACACACCACGAGCTGCACGGCCACGTGCAGAAGATGTCACAAACTGCCCGCGGTCGCGAATCGCAGAGGTCCAGAATCGTACGCGAAACGCCCACCTCAGGTCGCTTGCGGCGTGGTAGTTTCCGCCCGCATGTCGAGCGATACCCCGACCCTGCCGCCTGCTCCGCCGCCGCCCCCCGAGGGTGGTTCCGACCGCATCCCGGTGTCCATCGAGGACGAGATGCGCTCGTCCTTCATGGACTACGCCATGTCCGTCATCGTGGCGCGCGCGCTGCCCGATGCCCGCGACGGCTTGAAGCCAGTCCACCGCCGCATCCTCTACGGCATGCAGGAGGCGGGCAACCACTGGAACCGCTCCTACGTGAAGTGCGCCCGCATCGTGGGCGAGGTCATGGGCAAGTTCCACCCCCATGGCGACGCCTCGATCTATGACGCCCTGGTGCGCATGGCCCAGGACTTCGCCATGCGCTACACGCTGGTCGACGGCCAGGGCAACTACGGCTCGCTCGACGGCGACCCGCCCGCCGCGATGCGCTACACCGAGTGCCGCATGGCCCGGCTGGCCTCGGAGCTCCTGGCCGACATCGACAAGGAAACCGTCGATTTCCAGCCCAACTACGACGAAAAAGAGAACGAGCCCACGGTGCTGCCGACCCGGGTGCCCAACCTGCTGGTCAACGGCGGCACCGGGATCGCGGTCGGCATGGCGACCAACATCCCGCCGCACAACCTGCGCGAGATCATCGACGGCACCCTGGCGCTGCTCGGTAACCCGAACCTCGGCACGCTGGAGCTGATGGGCCACGTGCGCGGCCCCGACTTCCCCACCGGCGGCATGATCCTCGGCCGCGAGGGGATCTTCCAGGCCTTCGACACCGGCCGCGGCTCGGTCATCCTGCGCGGCAAGGTCCACATCGAGGAGCAGAAGAACAACCGCGAGTGGATCGTCATCGACGAGATCCCGTACATGGTCAACAAGGCGTCGCTGGTGCAGAAGATCGCGGCGCTGGTCAAGGAGAAGCGCCTCGAGGGCATCAGCGACCTGCGTGACGAGTCCTCGCGCGAGGGCGTGCGCGTGGTCATCGAGCTGCGCAAGGACGCGGTCTCCGGCGTCGTCCTCAACAACCTCTACAAGCTGACCCCGCTGCAGACCAGCTTCTCGGTCAACACCGTGGCCATCGTCGAGGGCCGCCCGCGCACGCTCAGCCTGCGCGAGTGCCTGAACATCTTCATCCAGCATCGCCGCGAGGTGGTGACCCGGCGCTCGCTGTACGAGCTGGCCCAGGCGCGCGCCCGCCTGCACATCGTCGAGGGCCTGGCGATGGCGGTCGCCAACATCGACCGCGTCATCGAGATCATCCGCGCCTCGCGCGATCCCGAGGAGGCGCGCACCCGCTTGATGGCCGAGCCGCTGCGCGGCATGGCGCAGTTCCTGGAGCGCGCCGGCCGCCCCGCCAGCGAGGTCGACGGCGCGCGCAAGAAGGGCGACTACTACCTCAGCGAGCTGCAGGCCAAGGCCATCCTGGAGATGCGCCTCAGCAAGCTGACCGGCCTCGAGCGCGAGCAGCTCGAGACCGAGGTGCGCGAGCTGTGGGCGACCATCGATCGCCTGGAGACCATCCTGGGCAGCGACGTCGAGCTGACCCGCGTCATCTCCGACGAATTGCAGGCGGTGCGCGAGCAGTACGGCGACGACCGCCGCACCGAGATCGTGGAGTCGTCCGAGGAGATCCTGACCGAGGACCTCATCGCCGACGAGGAGATGGTCGTCACCATCACGCACTCGGGCTACGTCAAGCGCAGCCCGGTGACCGCGTACCGCGCCCAGAAGCGCGGCGGCAAGGGCGTCACCGGCGTGGGCGACGTCGAGTCCGAGGCCGACTTCGTGGCCCAGCTCTTCGTGGCCTCGACGCACGACCACCTGATGATGTTCACCAACACCGGCCGCGTCTTCGTCAAGCGCGTCTACGAGCTGCCGGTCGGGCGCCGCGAGGCGCGCGGCAAGGCGCTGGTCAACTTCCTCGACCTGCAGGACAGCGAGCGCATCGTCGCCATGCTGCCGGTCAAGGACATGGCCGAGCCCAAGTTCGTCCTGACCACGACGCTGCGCGGCACCGTCAAGCGCGTCGAGCTCAAGGCCTACGCCAACGTGCGCTCGAGCGGCATGATCGCGGTCACCATCGAGGACGGCGACCGCCTGATCAGCGCGCGCCTGACCGACGGCGAGAGCGACGTCCTGCTCGGCACCCGCAACGGCTACATGGTGCGCTTCGCCGAGAGCAAGGTGCGCGCCATGGGGCGCCAGGCCAAGGGTGTACGCGGTGTCAACCTGCGCGAAGGTGATTTCGTGGTCGGCATGGAGGTCCTGGGCAAGGACGCCACCGTCGAGCTGCTCACCGTGTGCGAGCACGGCTTCGGCAAGCGCACCGCGCTGGCCGACTACCCGGTCAAGGGTCGCGGCGGCAAGGGCGTCATCGGCATCCGCACCAGCACGCGCAACGGCAAGGTCGTCGCGCTGGTGTGCGTGTCGGACGAGGACCACCTCATCGTCATCACGGTGGCCGGCAAGATCATCCGCATGCCGGTGCGCGGCATCCCGACCACCGGGCGCGCCGCCCAGGGCGTGCGCCTGATCCGGCTCAGCGAGGGCGAGCTGGTCGGCGCCATCGAGCGGCTGGCCGATCCGGGTGACGACGAGAACGCGCCCACCGAGACCGTGGTGGAGACGCTGCCCGACGACGAGGGTGACGGCGACGAGCCGCCGCCCGATGACGATGAGGGTGACGGGGACGAGCCGCCGCCCGATGACGAAGGCGAGGGTGACGACGCCGACGCCGATGGCGACGAGCCGCCGCCCGACAGCGTCGACGACGAGGAGGGCGGGACCTGATGTCGCGCTCCGACGAGCTGTTCGAGCGCGCGCAGAAGCTGCTCCCGGGCGGCGTCAACTCGCCGGTGCGCGCCTACCGCGCGGTGGGCGGCAAGCCGGTCTTCGTGGCGCGCGCCAAGGGCGCCCGGGTCTGGGACGTCGATGGCCGCGAGTACGTCGACTATGTCGGCTCGTGGGGGCCGATGATCGTCGGCCACGCCCATGACGAGGTGCTGGCCGCGGTGCACGAGGCCGCCGCGCGCGGCACCAGCTTCGGCGCCCCCACCGAGCTCGAGGTCGACTTCGCCGAGACCGTCAACGCCGCGGTGCCGTCGCTGCAGATGATGCGCTGCGTGTCGTCGGGCACGGAGGCCACCATGAGCGCGCTGCGCGCCGCGCGTGGCTTCACCGGACGCGCCAAGGTCATCAAGATCGACGGCGGCTATCACGGCCACACCGACTGTCTGCTGGCCGACGCCGGCTCGGGCGTGGCGACCTTCGGCATCCCCGGCTCGGCCGGCGTGCCCGCGGGCGCGGCCAAGGACACCCTGACCGTGGCCTGGAACGACCTCGAGGCCATGCGCGCCCTGCTGGTCGCCAACCCCGGCGAGGTCGCCTGCGTCATCGTCGAGCCCATCCCCGGCAACATGGGCGTGGTGCCACCCGCGCCTGGCTACCTGGCCGGCCTGGGCGCGCTGTGCCGCGAGCACGGCACCGTCCTCATCATCGACGAGGTCATGACCGGCTTCCGCGTCGCCTACGGCGGCGCGCAGGCGCTGTATGGCATCGCGCCCGACATGACCTGTCTGGGCAAGGTCGTGGGCGGCGGCCTGCCCGCCGCGGTGTACGGCGGTCGCGCCGACATCATGGGCAAGATCGCCCCGCTGGGCCCGGTCTACCAGGCCGGTACGCTGTCCGGCAACCCGCTGGCCATGGCCGCCGGGCTGAAGACGCTGGAGCTGCTGCGCCGCCCCGGCACCTACCAGCAGCTGGAGGCGACGTCGGCGCGGCTGTGCGACGGCCTCGGCGCCATCCTGCGCGAGGGGGGGATCGAGCACACCACCAACCGCGTGGGCTCGATGTGGACGACCTTCTTCCAGCCCGGCGCGGTGACCGACTACACCAGCGCCAAGCGCTCCGACACCGCCCGCTTCGGCCGCTTCTTCCGCGGCATGCTCGAGCACGGCGTGCTGCTGGCGCCCAGCCAGTACGAGGCCGGCTTCGTCGGCCTGGCCCACGGCGACGCCGAGGTGACGCGCACGCTGGACGCCGCGCGCGCCGTGGTCAAGGCCGGCATCTGAGCTGAGCGCCGCGCCGCACGGCGGGCAGCGCCGGTGGCAGGATGTGGCAGGCGCGCTGGCAGCTCCGTTGTGCCGGATGGCGCGTGGCTGCGCCGGCGGGTTGCTAGCTTGCCGGCCATGACGACTCTCGAAGAGAAGCTGGCCTCTGCGCGCGCCGCGCTGCGCGAACGCGCCTGGGTGACGCGCCGGACCGCCGAGGTGACGGCCGAACGTGCCGCCCTGGCGGCGCGGCACCAGGCCGCGCTGGAGCTGTGGAAGCTGGAGCAGGCCGACGTCGAGCGCCTGTCGGGCTTCTTCCGCTCGGTGCTGGCAGGGAGCGCCGAGCTGTCGCGCGAGCAGCGCGAGGCGGCGGCGGCCAAGCTGACCTGTGACGAGCTGGCCGACGAGCTGCGCGCGCTGGACGCCGACCTGGCGCAGCTGGCAGCCCGCGCTGCGCTGGTCGCGAGCGCCGAGGCCGACTACGAGGCTGCGCTGGCCGAGCAGGAGGCGCGGCTGGCGCGCGGCGCCGCGACCCCGCCAGGTCTGGCCGAGGTGGCCGCGCGACGCAGCCAGCTGACGGCGGCGCTGCGCGAGCTCGACGAGGCCATCGCCAGCGGCAAGGCCGCGGTCGACGCGCTGGCGGCGGCGCAGTCGGTGGCGGCGTCGGGGGTGTGGTGGAGCACCGGTGGCTCCCCGCTGCTGGGGCGCAACCTGCTCGACCTGGTGCTCGACGTGACCCAGAGCGTTCAGATGGTTCGCCTGCGCACGCTGGTGGCGACCGCCCAGCAGGCGCTGCTGCGCTTCCAGGCCGACGCCCGCGCGGTCGGCCAGCAGCATGACGACGGCCTCCTGCAGGTGGCCCCGATGCGGGGCGTCGCCTCGCTGATCGCCCAGGACCTCGTGCTGGGCAACCTGATGACCGACATCGCCCAGATGAGCTCGTGTCTGGGGCTGACGAAGTCGTACGTCGATGACGCCCGCGACGACCTGCTGGGCCGACGCGCCGCCCTGGAGCGCGCGCTGGCCGATCTGGGTGGCCAGCGCGCGCGGCTGCTCGACCCGCCCGCGCTGCGGACCTAGCTGCGCCGCCGTCCATGCCGGAGACTGCCCGCTATCCGCGGCGCTCGAACCGATAGATCCGGAGCCGCGACTCGGTCCACTTGTTGAGCGGGCTGCCGGGCACGAACATGTCGTCGTCGCGCACGCAAGCAAAGCCGACGGCGCCCAGCGCCGCCAGATACTCGTCGCGGGTGCGGTAGATCGCCGCGTAGGAGGCCTGCAGCGCCTCGGACCAGCGCCCGGTGATCTCGTGGCGACCCGTGGTGCCGGTGCCGTCGCGCAGGAGCAGCACCGTGCCGGGCCGCGAGTAGCCGCGCAGCTTGCCCGTCAGCGCCTGGAGTTCGTCGTCGTTGAGGTAGAGCAGCAGGCCCGAGATGAAGATGAGGTCGAAGGGCTGCGGGCTGTCGAAGTCCTGGGCCGCGGCATGCTCGAAGGTGATGTTGCCGACGCCCGCCGCGGCGGCCTTGGCCCGTCCGCTGGCGAGCAGCGGCTCGCAGTAGTCGACCACATGGACGTGCCGGGCCCGCGCCGCGAGCTCGAGGCCCCAGTGGCCGTTGCCGCCACCCAGATCGAGCACGGTGACATCAGTGGGCAGATCGGCCAGGTAGTCGGCCACCCGCGCCTCCTCCTCGGCGATCTTGCGCCTGCGCAGCTGCTCATCCTCTTCGAGGTTGGTGAGCCCGGCGTCGTCGCGGTGGCGGCGCGCGCGCTCGTCCCAGAACCGCTTCACGTCCGACGAGCTGATACTCATCGCCCAGACCGCCTGCGGAGCTCGAGCGGCTGGGCCCCCATGCGGGCCGCGGGCAGGCCCAGGTTGCGCACCTTCTTGATGCGGGTGTTGAAGAGGAAGTCCATGTTGAAGGCGGTGAACTCGCCCTCGTGCTTCATCGGGATGGGCAGGACGCGCACGCCCAGCGGCTTGCCCAGCACCGCCGACGCCGCGGACACGTCGAGGATCAAGGCGGTGATCTCGTCCTCGAAGGTGTCGCCCGGGATGGGCACCATGTCCACGCCGCAACCACACACGGTCGAGTACAGGATCAGGGAGTCGATCGAGTACAGGCCCTGGTTGTTGCGCCGTCCCATGTACTCGTCCTCGAGCAGCGACAGCATGACGCCGTTGAAGCCCACGGTCTCCAGGCCCGCGCGCCGCACCAGCTCCTTCAGGAGGTCGGTCAGGAAGGCGGTGATGAGCAGCGTGCCGTGGCCACCGTACTGCTCGACGCCCAAGAGCTCCATCAGCTGCGCGACCGAACCGCCGGGCTCGGGATAGGGCGCGATCGAGACGTCGATGCCGTGGCAGGCGATGGCGTACTCGGCGCCGACGCGGGTCGCGATGGCCTCGATGCGCTCGACCTGCGGGAGCAGCGTCTCGAGCAGCGCCTCGCGCAGCTGGGGCAGCGAAGCGCCCGGCATCCCGTTGACGACCTTCATGAGCTGCTGCGGCATCTCCAGCCCCAGTGAGAAGCCGAGCTCGTCGCCGCTGAAGGCGAACGGGAAGAACGGGGTGTTCGGCTTGACGTTGCAGCCGACGCCGACACGGAAGTTGTGATAGCCCGAGGTCTCGAGCCCTGCCACCGACTTGATGAGGCGACTGGCCCGCGCGGCGGCCTGGTGGCTGATGCGACCGGCGTCGGCGCAGATGAGGTTGATGAACGAGCGGGGGAAGCGGCGCACGACCTCGAAGGCCAGCTCGCCGAGGCTCTCCAGCGTCGTCGAGTGGGTATGGCGAGTCAGATCGAACGGCACATTGAACCAGCGAATCGCGAGCCGCTCGCAGAGCTGCGCCACCGCCTTCACGAGGCCCATGGCATGGGCCGGGTTGACGCGCCGCTCGGCCTCCTCGCGGATGGGCGCCATCATGATGCGACAGGTGCGGGTCGCGATGTCGTGGCGGGCCAGCTCGGCGCGCAAGGCGTCGAAGAAGCGCGCCAATCGAGGCTCCAGTGCGGGCAGGTCGGCGAGCTGCGCCGTCGGCAGCCCGACCGTGATGGTCCGGACGTTCATCGCGACCGCCCTTCTGGCCCGGGCTGCTCACGGCGCAGGCGGATCAGGTTCAGGTAGTCGAGGTGGGTGTTGACCTCGTGGAAGAAGGCGTCCCGGGTGTCGACCGCGGTCACCTCGCGCTCGGCGAGGGGCAGGTTGATGCCGGCGAACACGCTGCGATTCTCCGCGCAGGCCCGCTTCCACTCGCGCAGCAGCGCCGGGTCGGAGATCTTGTAGATCCCGGTCGTCTCCAGATCCTCGGGCCGCTGCGGCTCGCCCAGGTAGAGCGCCCGGACCAGGCCGGCCTCCACGCGGCAGCGGAGCGAGTGCGCCTGCTTGTTCTCCGAGCGCCGCACCATCACCGCGTTGGCGGGGGCCTGGACCAGGAGGTCGACCATCGCCTGGTCGAAGAACAGGTCGCTCGACAGCGCCACGGCCGGGCGCTCGTCCAGCGCCAGGCTCAGACTGTAGCTGTTCCCGGTGATGCTCCACTCATCGTTGTAGACGTAGTCCAGCTCCGGGAACTCGTCCATGATCCGGATGGCCTGGTAGCCGACCACGACCGTCACCGGCCAGCCCGCAAACAGCCGCTGGTAGCGTGCCAGCAGCGGCTCGCGCGTCCTCGGGTCGCGCATCAGGAGCTTGTTGAAGCCGTCGAGCTTGAAGCCCTGACCGGCGGCCACGATGATGAGCCTCATGTGAGCTCCGTGAGTGGGATCTGGCAGGCATCGATCACGCCGGGGAACTTGTGCTTCACGGTCTTGTACGGGTAGAGCTGGCCCGCGTTGGCGCGCCGGATCACCGTGGCCACGTCCACCTGCTCCTGCTTGCGCAGCGTCCAGACCGCCACCTCGGGGTAGCCGAAGCGCTGCACCGGGACGCGCGCAAGGCCCAGGCGCAGCGCGACCTCCAGCCGGTGCTGGCCGTCGAGCACCAGGTGGTGATCCCTCTCGATGTACAGCGGCTTGGTCCACACCCCCTCGCGCTCCACCTTGCGCAGGAGCGCGTCCACCCGGGCCTCGTCGTGGCCCTCGATGTGCTTGAGCAGCGACGGCGCCACCAGGTCGATGCCCACCGCCGGCGCGGGCGGCGGATCGAAGTCGACCGTGAGGGCGTCGGCATAGTCCTCGGGCGTGTTGAAGGTCCGGAGCCTGTAGTGGCGCGCATCGGCCTCGATCGAGGGCAGCTCCTGGAGGTGCTCGGCCCAGGGGGCGAAGAAGTACTGGGCCAGGCTGCGCGCGGCGTGGGCAGCGACCAGGCCTCTGAACGCGGGCACCTGGGCGGCGCAGATGCGCATGATACCGGCCATCTTGCTGTGCTCGGCGAGGTCTGGCTCCCAGCGCGGCACCACGCGCACGTCCGTGATGACCCCGGCGGCGTCGCTCTTGACGATCCCGCCGTGCATCCCGGGCAGGAACGGGCCGCGCGTGAACCAGGCCGACTGGTGCTCGAAGTCGGCGCCGCACACGTAGGCCACCATGGCGTCCTCCATCAGGGTGTCGGCCTCGAAGATCACGACCGAGCCGGTCACGTGGGCCAGGGCCAGGTTCATCGAGTGAATGTTGGTGTCCTCGGCGTAGCGGCCATTGTCGACCACGACGACGGCCGGGTGCGCCGCCCGCGCGGCGTGAGCCTGCACCAGCTCGCGCACCTGCGCACCCTGGTAGCCGACGACCACGACGATCCGCTCGAGCGAGGTGCGCCCCAGCTGGCCGAGGAGGCGCGCGAGGACGCTGCAGCCCCGGTACGGCAGCAAGGACTTGGGCCGCTCCCGGGTCAGCTCCCCCATGCGCCGACTGGCGCCGGCGGCCAGCACGATGGCGGTCCTGGCGTCATTCATCGGCGCCTCCGCGCGCGCTCGAGCGCGAGCACCGTCCGGCCCCGGATGGCGAGCATGATGAGGAGCCAGGCCGCGGTCGCGAGGCCGATGAGGTAGGTGGCGGCACGCAGGCGACCCAGCACGATCCCCAGGCCAATCCAGAAGAAGAGATCGGACTCGGAGAACGCGATGATGCGAGGCATCGATCTCAGCATCAGCCTGGCCCGCCCCCCCAGGGTCAGGGCGGAGCAGTCGAGGCGGGCATCGACCCCGACGCTGGGGGCCTCGACCTGGCGCTCGCGCTCGAGGTGCGCCACGACCCAGTAGACGTAGCCACGCACGACGATCGACGTCCCTGCCAGCACCGCGACCAGGAGCGCCCCGGCATCGCCGGTGTCGAGGTAGACCCGCCAGCCCACCGCGGCCATCACCGTGAGCAGCCCCAGGACGTCGGTGATCTTGTCGAGGAACGAGCCCAGCACCGACGCCGCCTTGCGATAGCGCGCCAGGCTGCCGTCCATGCAGTCACACACTACGTTGAGCTGCAGCAGCACCACCGCGAGGACATCGGCGCTCGGCGTGCGCAGCAGCAGCAGCGGCCCGCCCACCAGCTTGAGCAGGAAGCCGACGCAGGTGATGCGATTCGGCGTGACCCACGCGACGTCCGCGATCAGCGCGTTGATCAGGTTGCCGAGCGGTCCGCCCAGCATGATGCTCCACCACTCCTCGTTCCAGCGCGACCGGATGAGGCGGTAGCGCTGGGCGAAGGTCCGCCGCGCCGTCGTGGGCGCGACGGCGCCGCTGCTCTGAAGGCCGACGTCGAGTCGCCCACCCGCCGTCTTGGCGTGCACCGAGCTGTCCAGTTCCACCGCGCCCCTCCTGCCCTGCTTCTCGTCACGATGTAATACGCTATATATAGCGCTTAATCAAGTCGACGCCGAGTTTTGCCAGCCCGCCCCGCCTGGCGCGTGGCCGCTACGACGCCGGTGCAGCTCCGGCCAGCGCGCCGGGTCGGCGCCCCAGCGCGCCACGAAGGCGGCCATCCAGCGCTCCAGGCCGAAGCCCACGCAGGCGGTCTCGACGGGCTCGCCGTCGCCGCCGCGGATGTCCATCGGCTGCGAGAACACCCGGCCGCAGCTGTTGAACGAGGTGCCGGCGACGCCGCTGCCGTCGGCGCTGCCGGAGGTCGCCAGCCAGAGCTCCAGCTTGGTCGAGGCCATGGCCTGGTAGGTCCGCTGGGCCGCGGCCTCGGCGACGAAGAAGGGGTCTGTCGCGACCTCGAGCCGGGCGTCGAGATCGAGCTCGACGGCGAGCGCCTGCGCCAGCGCGATCAGGGTGCGGCGCTGGGTGTCGACCCAGGCCGCCGGGCCAGCCAGGACGATCTCGCGCATCGAGAACTCCCACTGGCGCAGCAGCGGGCGAAAGCGAAAGCCCTCGTGGCGATAGCAGGTGCCCAGCGCGGTGATGGCGCGCCCGCCGAGCAGTCGCTCGCCGCGCAGCGAGCGGTACACGTTGTGGCACACGAAGGGCTCCAGGATGAAGCCGGTGGGTTCGAGGTGCGCGGGGTCGGGGCGGGTCTCGCCGCTGCGCGCGCGCTCGGCGAAGGCGCACAGGGTGTCGTGGTGTGGCGGCACCTGGAAGCCGAAGCTGACGTGCTGGCCGTGCGAGGCCAGATAGCCGGTGGCCTTGATGAGGTCGTGGCTGCACTCGATCGAGGGCAGGTGCCAGCTCTCGGCGGCGACCCCGCGCGCGAGCTCGAGGATGCGGCCGTCGAACCAGGCGCGCAGCTCGGCGGCCGGGCCGAGCAGGGCGTACTGCCCGGGGCCCAGGGTGCGGGTGTGGCTGGTCACGAAGTCGCCCAGCGCCGAGGCGCCACCGGCGTGGGCGGAGGCGTCGTGGCGCCACAGTGGCGGCGGCGACTCGACGAAGCGGTACGACGCCAGCGACAGGGCGACCACGGCGCGGACCTGGCGCTCGAGGTCGGCGTCGGCCGTGGTGCCCGGCGCCAGCTGGAGCTCCAGCGTGCCGGCGGCGTCGTCGATGGCGCCGAGGTCGCGGATGGCGGGGTGACAGAAGGCCAGATCCGCGGGCAGGCCGGCCAGCGCCGCGCGCGAGGCCTGCCGCAACGCGGGCAGCGTCATGACATGGGCGGTCATGCGCCACCTCCGACGCCGGCGCTGGCAGCGGAGGCGCGGGCGCCCAGCCAGGTCACGATGCGCGCCACCGAGCGCAGGTGGCCATCCTGCAGCGTGCGCTGATCGATCTGCACGCCATAGCTGTCCTCGAGCTGGGTGATGAGCTCGATGAGGTTCAGCGAGCGCACCAGGCCGATGGCGAAGACGTCGGCGTCGTCGCTGGGCGGGGCGCTGCCGCGGGCCAGCCGGGTCAGCAGGGCGCGCACCTCGGCGCGGAGTGAGAGGCTCGAGTTCAGGGACATGGCAGTTCTCCTTGGGCGAGGGCGGTCACGAAGGTGAGTTCGGTGCGCAGCGCGACATCGCGCGGCGTGCGGCGGAGGGCGGCGGTGAGCGACGGCTGAGCGGCAGCGGCGGCGTGACGGGCGTCGGCGCAGCGACCGCTGCCGTGCAGGGTGCGTGCGACCGCGGCGGCGCCCAGGGCGCCAGCGCGTGGGCCGCCGTCGGTGCGCCAGGTCACCTGGTAGCCGAGGCCGACCACACAGCAGAAGACCAGCAGCCACGTGGTGAAGCGTCGACGCCAGCGCGCCAGCCAGCGCGTGGACGGCGGCCGCGTGCGCCGGCGCTCCAGCAGCAGCGCGCCGGTGACCACGAGGCCCATGGCGACGTTCTCGGCCATCAGGCCGAGCGGCGGCCGGCGCAGCGTGCCCGAGCTGAAGTACCAGCGTGTGGCCCAGTGCAGCAGCGTGCTGCCGAGCAGGAACACCGAGCCGCAGCCGAGCACGATCCCGAGCCGCGGATGGCGCCGCAGCCGCAGCACCACAGGGTAGTAGAACAGATCGACCAGCAGGTCGCGGAAGTGCGTGTTCCAGCGCCGCCACCACTCGGTCACGCTCTCGGCCAGCAGCGGGGCGGAGAACGCGGGCGCGATGTCCACGCCGTAGAGGCGCAGCATCCCGACCAGGAGCAGCGCATCGCCGAGGACGCGGACCACCTGCCACACCGGGTAGAACAGCAGCGCCAGCGGCACCACCTCGGCCCAGCGGCCGGCATGCGCCGCGCCGTAGAAGTGGTCCGCAGGCGACAGCGTGCGACGCACGGCCTCCGCGAGCAACGCCCACGCCAGGCCGAGCGCCAGCGTGCGCACCCCCTGGGCCTCGAGCGCCGGGCGTCGCGTGGCCAGCGCCTCACGGATGGCCCCGAAGCGCGGGATGGCCAGCATGTAGGGGACGATCGGAGACAGCGGCGCGCAAAGGAAGGTGGCCAGCACGTCGCTGATGGGCAGTCGCGGAAAGCCGGCGAGCCGGAGCTCGTGATGCAGCCACAGCGCGCGCAGCGTGAAGCACAGAGCGAACAGCAGCCCCCAGCGCTCCAGGGCCGGATGCGTGGCCAGGCCAGGCCACAGGTCGCGGTTGACCGCGATGATCCAGGCCGCCAGGGTGCCGGCCAGAAACAGGTGCTTCCAGCGGGCGCGCACGCGAGCGCGCAGCACCAGCGCGTAGGCCAGTGACCAGGCCACCACCACCGCCGCGAAGCCCACATCGACCAGCGCGGTCGCGGCGAGTCCCGCGGCCAGCCAGATGGCGCGCCGAGGTGCCGGGGCGGTCGCCCGGCGCAGCCCGAGGAAGCCGGCGGCGACGACCGCGAACAGAGCAGGCAGGCGCGCGCGGGGAAACAGGCGCTCGGTCCAACCCAGCAGGGGAAGAACGCCCGTGGCGCCCAGGGTGCCCAGCGCGGCCAGCAGCCCCAGCGTCGCCCAGGCCTGCGCGTCCAGCCGCAGCGCCCTGGCAGGCGCTCGATGCGCCGCCGGCGCAGCGCTCCCGGCGGCGGCGCTCACGCGTCGTCCCCGGTGGCGCACGCGATCACGAAGCCCCGCCCGCCCAGCAGGCGCACCGGGAGCGGGGCGCCCAGCCCATGCACCACGGCGCCGGCCCCGTCGTCGCGGCGGTGTGCCGACGTTCGCGGGCCGGCCAGCACCGCCAGGCCGCCCGCCAGCAGCGCCTCGAAGGGCGCCCGCGTCAGCTTGAGGGCGCACTCGAGCGCGGCCCAGGCCGCCTCGGGCGCGATCTCGCTGGCCACACCGAGGCGATGCAGCGCACGGCCGATGCGCAGCCGCTCGCGCGGCAGGGTCAGGTCGATTGCCAGACGGGCGCCGACGCCAGGGCGCACGGCCGCGGCGATCCAGCCCGGTTCATGCGAAATCGACACCGCATGATCGCCCTCGACGACCCGCGGGGCGCCGCCTGGCGCGACCACCACCCCGGCCGAGCCCGGCAGCAGCCTGCGCACCAGCAGCCGCCCGCGGATCCAGTCGGCCCGCCGCGCCTGCACGTGACGCAGCCCGGCCATGGCCTCCAGCTCGGTCGGCGTCAGGTGGCGCCGATCCGCACGCAGCGCCGCCGCAGGCGCCACCGCCAGCCGCACCCCATCCGACATCCCCCACACCCTGGTCTTCGAGTCCGCTCCACCCGCCATGGAACACGCCCAACTCAATGCGCTACATATAGCGCATTGCTAGATGCATCAAGACTGGCCCTGCGGGCCACCGGGCGAGGCAAGGGCCTGGTCCCGGCGACCTCCCACACGGGCCGCTCGGATCCGCTCCGCGGGGCCACGACCGGCTCGGTCGCGCGCGCTGGACGGATCTATGCCTGGGCTCAGACCGACGGGGGGCCGCGGGCGCTGGGCGCGGGGTCCCACCGGCGGCCCGGCAGCGGCAGCGGCGCGATGGTCGGCGCGAGCCGGCGCGGGCTGGGTGGGACCAGGAGATCGGCGGCCGAGACGCTGCGTACCGGCAGCGCGGCCTGGCTGGAGAGGCGGCTGATGCGCGAGCGGGCGAAGTCGGCCTGGGTGCCCCCGGCACGCGGCTGCTCGATCTCGGGCTCCGACGAGCGCTGTTCCGCGAGGTTGAGCTGTTCGCTGAGGCCGATGCTGGCGCGCCCGAAGAACAGCGACTCCACCATCACGGCCGCCGACAGCGGGCACACCGCCAGCGAGGCGATGAGGAGTCCGACCGTGAGTGAGCGCAGGCGCATGGGTGTCAGAGCGGTGACAGCCGCCACCGTGGTGTGACGCAAAGCAGGGCGCGTGCCACGGCCCGGCGCGGCGCAACTGCGCAATCCGCTTCGCACCCCCGGGCGGCGCGGTGGTGAAGCCTCGACACCCTGTCAGAAGACGCTCGAAATGCCGTGTTCGAAACGCCGCCCATCGCACCACCATCCATGGCAAAGTCACAATACGCCATATGAGCCGTTCTGTTCAAGCTGCCGCTGTGGTGCCGTGGGGCCTGGTCCCTCCGATGCGCCTCGACGAACTGCTGGAATCCATCGCCGCCAACGTGCGCGCGCAGCGCCTCGCGGCCGGCCTGACCCAGGAGCAGCTGGCCGAGGCCGCCGAGCTCGACCACCGCTTCCTGCAGCGCGTCGAGCGCGGCCAGACCAACCTGTCGATGGCCGTCCTGGTCGCCCTGGCCGAGGCCCTCGACACCAAGATCACCAACCTGCTGCGCCCCGCCGAGCTCGCCCCCGCCCGCCGCGGCCGCCCCGCCGCCGTGCGCAAGCGCCCGCGCCCCCGCAAGAGCTAGCCGGGTCGGGTCACGGGGGATCCGCCATCGCGGCCTCGAGGCCGGCGCGCAGCGTGGCGTCGTCGCCGATGACGGCGATGAGGATCGGCGCGTCGGGCCCCGCGAGGTGAATGAAGTACCAGCAGGCGTCCTCGACGGCGTCGGGGCCCGGGTTGTTCCAGGTCGTGGGCAGGCCGCCCTGGTCGTGCGCGATGATGACGTCATCGATGGCGTCGTGGAGCGCCTCGGCGCCCGGGCCGACGGTCGAGAAGCCGAGGCAGCGCCGCGTGCAGGCCAGCTCGAGGAGGGGCGCCATGATCGGCGCGCCGGCGTCCTCCCCGCGCAGCAGCAGCGCGAAGTCGCCGTCGCGAAAGCTCAGGATCTCGGCGGCCTCGTCGAGGCTGACGAGGAGGAGGATGCGCCCGTCGGCGAGGCTGAGCTTGGTCATGGTCGCGCCCCGGCGCTCGGCGGTCAGAGCGCGACGACCGGCAGCTGGCCTTGCAGCAGGTGGGTGGCGATGACCAGGATGGCGGCGAGGCCGAAGTAGACCAGGGCGGCGCTGCGGTGCTGGCTGGCGGTGACGGCGCCTTGCGGGCGGGCGGCCTCGACGGCGAGCGCGGA
>JBGASF010000081.1:0-35597 GCA_044229835.1 Polyangia bacterium
CGGGCGACTTCGCGGGGTGCAGCGCCTCGAGGGCGACCAGCGCGGCGAGGCGGACCTCGCGGGGGTTGAGGCCGAGGGCGCCGGTCAGCTTGCTCAGCGCCAGGTCGTCCTTCTTGGCCAGCACGGCGAGGGCCTCGACGGCGACCACACCGACGTCGCGCTTCGCAGCGGCGAGCGCGAGGTCGAGGAAGCGCAGGAAGGTCGGGTTGTCGAAGAAATAGTTGGTGATGGCGCGGGTGGCGCCGGCGTCGAGCTTCATGTTGGCCTTGATGAACTCGACCGCGCGGTAGGCGCCGGTCGACACCGCCTGGGTGGTCGCGCCGGTGAACCAGTAGATGATGGCGCCGCCCATGATGAGGCCGAGCAGGAAGGTCGGGTTCATGATCGACATGTTTCTGAAGAACTCGAGCGTGCCCTCGCCGGGACCCTGCAGCAGGCGGATGATGGAGTAGATCATCGTGGTCGCGCCGACCACGGCGGTGCCAATCAGGACCGGCTTGGCGGTGGCCTTGAAGGTGTTGCCGGCGCCGTCGTTCTCCTCGAGCAGGTGCTTGGCCTTGTCCCACTGCACGTCGAAGCCGAAGTCCTTCTTGATCTCGGCCTCGACGTTGGGGACGGTCTCGATGACCGAGAGCTCGTAGACCGACTGCGCGTTGTCCGTGACCGGGCCGTAGGAGTCGACCGCGATGGTGACCGGGCCCATGCCCAGGAAGCCGAAGGCGATGAGGCCGAACGCGAACACCGCGCCCGGGCCACGACCACCCATGACGTCGTCGAGGCCCAGGGTGGAGAGCAGGAAGCCGCCGCCCATCAGCAGCACGAAGACCAGGCCCATCCAGTAGGCGCTGAAGTTACCCGCGGTGAGGCCGGCCAGCACGTTGAGCGACGCGCCACCCTCGCGCGAGGCGGTGACGGTCTCCTTGACGTGGGCCGAGTTGGTCGAGGTGAAGACTTTGATGACCTCGGGGATGATGGCGCCGGCCAGCGTGCCCAGCGAGATGATCGACGACAGCTTCCACCACAGGCCCCACGGCACGTTGCGCAGCAGGGCGTAGGACACGACGTAGGTCATGACGACGGAGAGGATCGAGGTGAGCCAGACGAGGAACGTCAGCGGCGCCTCGAAGTTCATCTTGTCGGCTTTGCCGTACTTGAGCTTCACGAAGGCCTCGTTGCCGAGGTAGGCGACGGCCGAGGTCACGACCATGGCGATGCGCATCGAGAAGATCCACACCAGCAGGTAGATCTGGACGTCGGGGTTCTCGATGACCAGCAGGATGAAGGTGATGAGGGCGACGCCGGTGACGCCGTAGGTCTCGAAGCCGTCGGCCGAGGGGCCGACCGAGTCACCGGCGTTGTCGCCGGTGCAGTCCGCGATGACGCCGGGGTTGCGCGCGTCGTCTTCCTTGATGTTGAAGACGATCTTCATCAGGTCCGACCCGATGTCGGCGATCTTTGTGAAGATGCCGCCGGCGATGCGCAGCGCCGAGGCGCCCAGCGACTCACCGATGGCGAAGCCGATGAAGCACGAGCCGGCGTAGCTGCGCGGGACGAAGAGCAGGATGAGCAGCATCATCAGGAGCTCGGTGGCGATCAGCACCATGCCGATGCTCATGCCGGCCTTGAGCGGGATCCCGTACACCGGGTACGGCTTTCCGCGGAGTGACGCGAACGCCGTCCGGGAGTTGGCGAAGGTGTTGATGCGGATGCCGAACCAGGCCACGCCGTAGCTACCGGCGATGCCGACCAGGCTGAAGCCGACGATGACCGCGACCTTGAGGGCCGACAGCTTGGCCACCCAGCCGAAGTACAGCACGATGATGGCGCCGATGAAGATCTCGAGCAGCAGGATGAACTTGCCCTGGGTCTGCAGGTAGGTCTTGCAGGTCTCGTAGATCAGCTCGGAGATCTCGAGCATCGACTTGTGCACCGGCAGCGCCTTGAGCTGGCGGTAGATCACCAGGCCGAAGATCAGGCCGAGGGCGCACACCGCGAGGCCGATCATCAGCAGGGTCTGGCCGTGCATGCCGAACCAGGTCGGGCCCTCCTTGAAGTTGGGCAGGACCAGGCTGGCCTCGCTGGCCGAGGCGGTCCCGGACAGCAAGAGGACGAAGAGCATGGCCGCGCCGGCAGCGAGCTTGCCGAACAAGGCCTTGGATTTCGAGCTTGGCGAAAGCAAGGGCGGGTCCTCCAGAAGGGGGAATCAGGGGGTGGTACAGGCGGGCAGGGTTATAGAGAAGGCCCCCCCGAATGTCAAAGGTCCAAGTCAGCCCGCGTCAAACGCGATGGGCTGTCCGGGATTGCGGCTTGAAGGGGATTCGCGGCAGGGAGACGGAACGGACCGGAACGGAGCGGAGCGGACCGGAACGGAGCGGAACGGAACGGAACGGAGCGGAGCGGAATAGCCTCCTCGAGACGCTTCGCGTTTCGAGGGGGCTAGTCGGAGCCCTCGGGTCGCAAGACCACCAGGCGGAACTTGCCATACTTGGCGTTGCCGGCGGTGTACATGACCTCGTGCAGCAGCCGGAACGGGGTGCCGCGGTCGGCGATCAGGGTCAGCTCAAGGCCCTCGTCGCCGCGGCTGATGCCCTGCAGCTGGTCGATGGTGCGGGTGCGCTTGCCCAGGCGCTCGAGCTGCAGGCGCAGCTCGCCGATCTCGATGCCGTCGGCGCCGCCGGTCTTGGCGGCGGCGTCCACGCTGCCGTTGTTGACCGCCACGATGGCCTCGCCGTCGACCAGGATCGACGTCTTGGTGATGGTGAGGACGGTCGATTCCTTCTGCGGCTTCTGCACCGTGGTCGAGCGCGGCAGCTGCAGGTCGGTGGGCGGGGGGTGGCCGACCGCGACCGACTTGATGAGGAAGACGACGATGATGGTCATCATGTCCATCATCGCGGTGATGTTGAGGTGGCTGACGTCCTCGCCGTGCGGGACGCGGCGCTTGGCCTTGCGGATGATCGAGCGTGCCTCGCGCGGAGAGATCATTTCACACCGGGCGAGAACATGACGTCGGGGAAGCTGGGGCGCAGGGTGTCCATCGCGCGCACCAGGGTGTCGTACGGGATCTCGCCGTGCGGCATCAGGATGACCTCACGCGAGTGGCCGTAGTCGAGCGAGCCGTCGGGCTTCTTCTTGGGCTGCGGGATCGGGTTGGCGTCGCGGATCTTCTTCATCTCGGCGCCCAGCTTGTCCCAGTCGTAGGCCAGGGTGACGGCCTCGGTGGCGTCGTACTTGATCTTGCTCTTGGGGTCCTTGGCCAGGAGCTCCGCCTGGAGCTTCTGCACGTAGTTCTGCAGGCCGCCGGGCTCGAAGACGTTGGCCTTGATGGGCAGGTTGATCTCCTCGACCGCGGGCGGATCCGCGATGGAGAAGATCTTGAGGCCCGACTTGGTCACGGCGACGATCATGCCGAGGCCCTTGTCCTCGACGGTGTTGGGGTTCTTGGCGCCGACGGTCTTGTCGGCGATGGGCGGCACCGCGGCGTTCAGGTTGCCGAGCAGCCCGCTCGAGATCGAGGCCAGCAGGAACAGCGTCAGGTTGGTGACGATGTCGAGGTAGGGCACGAGGTTGAGCTCGCCGCCCTCCATCTCTTCCTGGGCGTACTCGTCCTCGAGCTTGCGCATTGCGCGCCTGGACTTGGCGCGTACCTGTGCGACGTTCATGGCGAGCGCCTTAGCGCTGCGGCTCCTGCGCGGCCGGGTCGGACAGCAGGTTCTCGAGCTTCAGGGTGAAGCCCTCGAGATCGGCCACGACCTTCTTGGCGGCGGCGCTCAGGAACAGGTGGGCGATCATGCAGGTGACGGCGATGGCCAGACCCATGGCGGTGTTGTTGAGCGCCTCCGAGATGCCGCGCGACAGGACGTTCTGGCGATCCTCGGCCTTGGCGCCCTCGAGGCCGCCGAAGGTGTGGATGAGGCCGGACACGGTGCCGAGCAGGCCGAGCAGGGTCGCGATGTTGGCGATCGACCACAGCGCGCCGATGCGGACCTTGATCTCGGGCTGCACGTCGACCATCGACTCCTCGATGGCGGACGCCACGGCGGCCTCGCCCTTGTGGTAGCGGCTCAGGCCGGCCTTGGCCACGCGCGCGGCCGGTGCCGGGGTGGCGTCGCACAGCTTCTTGGCGCGATCCACGTTGTTGGCCGCCAGCAGGCGCCGGATCTGCTCCAGGAAGGCCTTGGTGTTGATGTGGCCGCGGCCCAGGAAGTAGATCGTGCGCTCGATGATGATGGCGAGCACGGCGATGGACGCGCCGATGTTGAAGTACATGAACAGGCCGCCCGTGGCCAGAAAGTCCTTGATGGATTCCATCGTCTCTTGGTCCTCGCTCTCGCTCGATCCCAGGTGGGTGCAGCGCGCCGCGTCAGGTTAGGCCAGCGCCGCGATTATGCTAGCGGTCCGGCCGGCTCGTCAAGCTTGGCACCATGTGTGTTGGTACCGCAAGTCGGCGCTTCGGTTGAATTTCGGCGTTCACTTTTACGTTCCGGTCTCAGTCGATGGCAGCGTCGGCGATGCCGCCATCGCGACCGCCGTCGCCACCGCCGTCCACGCCGGCATCCCCGGCGTTGGCGCAGCCGGGGGCGCCCTGGCGGATCCACTCGGCGATGGCCTCGCGCTTCTGCACGCTGATGAGCAGCGGCATGTCGAGCGGCGCGTTGCTCCAGGGCATGGCGCGCCCGGCGCCGGTGGTGTCGTCCACCGCGGCGCGGTCGACCGGATCGATCATGTTGTTCAGCTTCGCGATCATGTAGCTGTTCGCCGGATCGCCGGGGATCATGCGGAACTTGCCGGGCACGCGCTTGGACGCGACGTTGACCAGGGAGTCACATGACTCGGTCATCGAGAGCATGCTCATGATGGTGCCGCCCAGCGCCGAGTGCCGCTTGGTGTCGGTGTGGCACGACGAGAACACGCAGCTCTTGGCGAAGACGTTGGCCTGGATGCTCTCCAGGGTCGGCTCGACGATGACCTCGGGTTCGTCGTCGTCGCCGCAGCCGGGCAGCAAGAGGACAGCGGTGCATGCGACGGCGGCGATCCAGATCGGCAATCTCACGCCGCGCAGTGTAGCAGAACGGCCCTGGCTGGGGGTGGCGCGGGTCACGCTCGGTCGGCCCGGGTCGGCGCGGGTCGGCGCGGGTCAGCGCGCCTGGGGCTCAAGGTTCGGGCGCGTGCTCGGCCCGGTAGTCGGCCAGGAGCTTGATGACGCGCTCCATCAGCTCGCGTGACACCAGCTTGGTGCCGAGGCGCTCGCGCGCGGCGCGGGCGGCGGCGAAGTACTCGGCGCGCGTGGTCTCCGAGGCCTGCATGATCTGCAGGCCCTGACGCTGGAACAGCCCGCCGAGCAGCTTCTTGTCGAGGCGCCGGTTGAGGTTCTCGAAGCGGTGCACCAGGCCGTTCTGCGCCAGCCGAAACGCCTTCTGCAGATCCAGCGGCAGGGCGTCGAAGGCACGGCTCGAGACCACGGTGCAGCCGACCAGGTAGCCGCCGCGCAGATCCAGGATGTAACGCACCTGGGTGTACCACTGGAAGACCAGCGCCGCCGACGGGATGGCGTAGAAGCCGTCGAGCTTGCCGTCGTCGAAGGCGCGCGCGGCGTCCTCCAGCCTGGTGGGCACGGTATTCCAGCCCATCTCCTTCTTGACCGCGCTGGCGGTGACGTCGAGATCCCAGGCCCACAGGCGCGCCTTCTTGATCTCGTCGAGCGTGCGCAGCGGCTTGCTGGAGAAGATGATGTCGGGGCCGACGCCCGAGGTCCCCATCAGGACCAGGCCGGCCTTCTGGGCCTCGGCGGCCAGGGTCTCCTCGAGCTCGTGGGTGACGTAGAACGACTCCTCGCGGCTCTGGAACAGGCCGGGGATGCGCAGCACCTTCATCGACGGCATCACGCGCTCGCACAGCATGCCGCCCGACAGCACGCCGTCGACCTGGCCACGCTCGAGCCGCTTCCACGACTCCAGCTCGCCGCCGGCGATGGCGCCGTAATAGATCTTCACCTTGAGGCGACCCTTGGTCGCGGTCTCGAGCTCCTTGTTCATGGCCTTGAACGACTTGGCCCACTCGCTGCCGTCGGGGGCCACGGTGGCGAAGCGGAACACGTAGGACTTGCCGGCGCCGCCGTCGGCGGCCGCGGGGGTGGCCAGCGCGAGGGCGAGCAGCAGGGGGCCGAGCCAGAGGGTGCGCGTGCGCATGCGTCTCCTTCAGCGCGGCGGGCGCGCGGCCGACAGCTCGAGGGTCAGGTGCAGGACCTCGCCCTGCTTGATCGAGACCGGGGTGCGCGCGCGGCGGCCCGAGGACTCGCGCAGCTCGACCACGTGATCACCGGGGGAGATGCGCAGCGGGATGCGCGTCGGGGTCACGAAGCCGGTCTCGGTGCCGTCGAGCCAGATCTCGGCGGTCTCCGAGGTCTCGATGGTGAGCAGCCCCTGGGGCCGGCGCTCGACCTGCAGCGTCGCGGTGATCTCGCTGGCGGTGTCGTCGGGCGTCAGCGCCTGGGTGTAGGGCTCGAAGCCGGTCTTCTCGATGCGCAGCTCGTGGAAGTCGTCGGTCTGCAGGTCGATGGTGGCGGGGGTCGACGGCGCCACCAGGTCGCCGTCGAGGAAGACGGCGCCGCCAGCCGGGATGGCGGTGACGTGCACGCGCCGGGTCACCGGCGCCATCACCACGTGGATGTCGGCGCGCTGGCCGGGCTCGACATGGACCGTGCGTGTGACGTCGGCGCGACCGGGTGCGCGCAGGGTGACGGTGTGATCGCCGGGGCCGAGGCCGCGCACCATGGTGGGCGTGGTCTCGGGGTGGGACCTGGCGGCGGGGCCGTCACCGATGGTGACGCTGGCGCCGGCGGGTTCGCTGCTGATGAGGATCTGCTCGCTGGCGGCGCTGGGCGCGGCGCCGGCGCGCTGCGCGCGGCGGGTCACGAGGTAGGTGGTGGAGGCGGCCAGCACCACCAGCAGCGCGGCCGCGCCGGCCAGGGGCAGGCGGCGGCGCGGCGTGGGCACCGGGGTGTGCGAGGCGCCCCGCGTCTTGCGGCGCTCGACCGAGCGGGTCAGCGCCACCGCCATCTCGCGCACCGACGGGAAGCGATCGTCGGGCGACTTGGCCAGCGCGCGCATGACCACGGCCTCGAGCTCGGGGGCGATCTCGGGCACCAGCTCGCGCACCGGGCGCGGCGCCACGTTGAGCTGGTTGTACATGACCTGGACGTCGTCGGGCGCCCGGCCCTGGCTGCTGGCGCCGCAGAAGGTGGCGCCGGTCAGCATCTCGTAGAGGACGCAGCCCAGCGCATAGACGTCGGAGCGACCGTCGACCTCCTCGCCGCGGATCTGCTCGGGCGACATGTACTGCGGCGTGCCCAGGATCTGACCCGCGCGCGTGAGCGGACCCTGCTCGGCCAGCGCGGCGACCTTGGCCAGGCCGAAGTCGATGATCTTGGCGGCCTCGCCGGCCTCGGCGTCGGAGGTCACGATGATGTTGGGCGGCTTCAGATCGCGGTGCACCACGCCGGCGGCGTGCGCGGCGTCGAGGCCCCAGCACAGCCGGCAGCCCAGCGATGCGGCGCGCAGCGGCGACAGCTTGCCCTCGCGACGCAGCAGCGCCGACAGGGTCTCGCCGGGCACGTACTCCATCACCATGAAGGTTGGGTCGCCGACGACCAGATCGAGGCAGCGCGCGACGTTGGGGTGAGCGATCGAGGCCAGCGCCTCGGCCTCCTGCTGGAAGCGGCGGCGGAACTCGTCACGCTCGAGCAGGCTGGGCCGCAGCAGCTTGATGGCGACATGGGTACGGATGGCGATGTTCTCGGCCAGAAACACGCGGCCCATGGCGCCGTTGCCCAGCACACCGAGGATCTGGTAGCGCACGCCGATGATGTCGCCGACGACGGGCTCCTTGGCGCGGAGGAGTTCGGTCACGCCGTCAGGCAGCGTGTCCACCCGCGAGCTGATCGGGCTGGTCAGGGACATCCGAGCTTGATTTTAGCTGCTGGACTGTTGCGGGAGGAAGCCAAAATCGACGGTATTTCAGGTAGTTCGGGTTGGTGATGGTAACGGATGTGGGGGCGCTCACGTTCACTACAGTGAGGCTCAGTCAGGTGGGTTTTGCTCGTCGGGGTCGCTGGGCAGGGTGGGGGCGACGGGCGGGCGCGGGGCGCTGGCCGGTGGGCGCAGGGTGGGGGACGGCGCGGGGCGACGGCCACCGAAGGCGCGCGGCAGGGTGCCACGCTTGAAGGCGACCAGGCGTGAGCCGGGCGCGCCGGGCTCGGCGGGCAGTCCGGTGATCTCGGAGGCGCGCACCACCAGGACGCCGGGCGGCAGCGGGAAGTTCTGCACCGGCGTGGGCGGATGCGCGACCTGCATGAAGCGCAGCCAGATCGGCAGCGCGGTGGCGCCGCCGGTCGACTCGCCGCCGATGGGGGTGAAGTTGTCGCGACCGACCCAGACGCCGGCCAGCAGGTCGGTGGTGTAGCCGAGGAACCAGGCGTCGCGGTAGCCGGTCGAGGTGCCGGTCTTGCCGGCGGCGGGGCGGCCCAGCGCCTGGGCGCGCTTGGCGGTGCCGCTCTCGACCACGCCCTGCATGAGGTCGACCATCACATAGGCGGTGTCGGCGCCGAGGACGCGATCGGCCTCGGTGGGCGCGCGCGGCCAGCTCGCGGGCAACGCGAGCTCGCCATCGTCGCCGACGATGCGCGTGATGACGCGCGGCTCGACGCGCAGGCCGCCGGACGGGAAGCTCGCGTAGGCGGTGGCCATCTCACTCAGGGTGACGTCGGGCGTTCCGACGGCGATCGACGGGTGGCGCGGGATGGCGGGATCGCCGGGGCGGCCGAGGCCGAGGCGCTTGAACATCGAGATCGACTCGTCGACCCCGAGCGCGGCGACCAGGCGCACCGAGACGGTGTTGATCGACTTGGCCAGCGCGGTGCGCAGCGTGAGCAGGCCGAGGTACTCCGGCTTGTAGTTCTGCGGCGCCCAGATCCCGCCCGCGGTCGGCACCCGCACCGGGGCGTCGAGCACCAGCGAGAGCTGGTGGTACTTGCCCGAGTCGATGGCGGCCGCATAGATCAGCGGCTTGATCGACGAGCCGGCCTGGCGGTGCGCCTGGGTGGCGCGGTTGAACTGGGACTCGGCGTAGTCGTAGCCGCCGACCATGGCGCGCACCTCGCCGGTGTGCGGATCCATGGCCAGCAGGGCGGCCTGCACGTCGGGGGTCTGCGACACCGCGGCCAGCCAGCGTGGCGCGGCGGCGGGCGGCGGGGTGGCCAAGTCCTTGGGCTTCTTTCTGGTGCGGCGCGGCTCGGGCGGCTGCTCGCGCGACAGACGGACGGTGACCACGTCGCCGATGGCCAGGCGGGCGGCGGGGACCGCGGGGGCCTTGCTGCCGGGCGGCGTGCTGGTGGCGCCGGGGGCGCTGGCCTCGGCGCGCCAGCGCGTCAGGCGGGCGAGATCGGTCGGCGTCACGGTGGCGCTGAGGGTGCCGGCGGCGACCGTGATCTCGGTTGGCGTGATGTGGGTGACGGCGGCGGCGACGAGATCGCTGTCGAGCGGCTCGGGGCGCTCCAGCGGCTGCATCAGCGGGGCGGCGCCAGGGGTCGGCGCCGGCGCCAGCAGGCGCTGCGGCGGCGCGCCGGTGAAGGCGACCAGGGCGGCGGCGTCGAGGTGGCCGACCGGGCCGCGGAAGGGCAGGCGGCGATCGAGCTCCTCGAGGCCCCAGCGCACGGCGTTCTCGGCGGCGCGCTGCGAGGTCATCGACAGCGTGGTGTAGACGCGCAGGCCGCCCTCGAGCACGCGGGCGTCGCCATACTCGGCCACCAGCAGCTTGCGGATGTGCTCGACGAAGTAGGGCGCCGACACCCGCGCCAGCGGGATCTCGCGCGACACCACCGCGATGGGCTCGGCGCGCGACTCGGCCAGCTTGGCCGAGGACAGCATGCCGAGGTCGTGCATGCGGCCGAGCACGTAGAGCTGGCGTACCCGCGAGCGCTCGGGGTGCGAGAAGGGTGAGTCGTCCGAGGGCGCCTTGGGCAGACCGGCCAGGATGGCGGCCTCGGCCACGGTGAGGTGCTCGACGTCCTTGGCGAAGTAGACCTCGGCGGCGGCCTGCACGCCGTAGGCGCCGTGGCCGAGGTAGACGTGGTTCAGGTAGATCTCGAGCACGTGGCGCTTGGGCACCTCGCGCTCGATGCGCACCGCCAGGATGATCTCCTTGATCTTGCGCTCCACGGTGCGGCGGTTCGACAGGAGCAGCATGCGCGCCACCTGCTGCGTGATGGTGGAGGCGCCCTGGCGGGTGCCGCCGCCGCGCAGGTTGGCCCAGCCAGCGCGCGCGATGCCGAAGATGTCGAAGCCGGGGTGCTGGTAGAAGCGGCCGTCCTCGGCGGCAAGGAAGGCCTGCTGCACGTGCAGCGGGATGCGCTCGAGCGGGACGACCTTGCGGCGCTGCAGGAAGAACTCGCCGATTTTCTCTCCATCCGACGAGAACAGCTGGGTGGCGCGCTCGGGGCGGTAGACGCGCAGCTCGGTCAGATCGCGCGGCAGATCACGCTCGAGGGTGGTGATGGTCCAGTAGATGACGGCGACGCCGAGGTGTAGGCCGATGAGGGCGCCCAGGCCAAGCAGGCGCAAGATCGAGAGCCGCGACAGGCTACGGCGGCGGCGCCGGCGCGGCGGCGCTGGTGGGCGTGCGCGGGCCGGGGGTGGCGTGGGTGTGGGCGCGGTCGCTTCGCTGCGCTGCGTCGTGGCGGCGGCGCTGGTCGGGCCAGTGGGCGAGGTCTGGGCAGCCGAAGGCGACGGCTTGATCACAGCCGATTTTTCGTCGAATTCTTGCGCCCCGCCCACGGGTGGCCACACTTATAGCTACTTATGGGCGTGTGCGGACGAGTTGGCAAATTTCCCTGGTGGGCCGGGTGCTGGGCGGTGGCGTGTGCGGCGCTGGGGGTGGCCGCAGCGGAACCTGCGCCGGCGCCGGCTCCTGCGCCGGAGACGCTCGATGTCGCGGCCAGCGGGCACGAGATGCCCGAGCTGCCGGCGACGCAGCCCGATGGCTTCGCGGTGCTGCCGTTCACGAATCACTCGGGTGTGCTGGGGCTGAACTGGATGAGCGCGGGCATGCCCGCGGTGCTGGCCGACAAGCTGGACGCGCATCCGGGCGTGCGCCGTGCGCTGCCCGCGGATGTGCTGCCCGCCAAGATGGCGCCGCCCGCGAGCAGCGACGACGAGCTCGGGCTGGCGCTCGAGGTCGCGCAGGCGCAGGGCGCGCGCTGGATCTTCGCCGGCAGCGTGCGGCGCCCGAGCTGGACCTTCGAGCTGACGGTGCGGCTGTATGACGTCTCGGGGCAGCAGGTGCAGCGCGTCGGCGAGGAGATCGCGGTCGGCGAGTTCGCCGACTATTCGCGGGTGATGGATCGTGCGCTGGCGCCGCTGCTGGCGCGCGCCGGGCTGACGCCGAGCGCCGAGGTGGCGGCGCGGATGGCGCGCGTGGCCAGCAAGGACTTCTACGCGCTGACGCTGTTCGGGCGCGCGCTGGCGGCGCTGCACGGCCTGGGTGACACGCCGGACGCCGCCACCGCGGCGCTGGGGCTCCGGCGCACGGTCTTCATCGAGCCGCAGTTCGCCGAGGCGCACCGCCTGCTGGCGGTGGCCTACGAGCGGCTGGGCAAGCGCTCGGCGGCGCGCGCGCAGCTGGCGTGGGCGCTGGAGGTCAAGCCCGACTGCACGCCGGCGCTGGGCGGCCTCCTGCGCATGAGCCGCGCAGCGCGCGAGGGCGACGACACCCTGGCGCTGGTCGAGCGCGCCATCCGCACCCGGCCCGACGATGTCGACCTGCGCCGCCTGCACGGCGAGCTCCTGTGGGAGGCCAACCTGATCGACGCCGCCTCGCGCGAGCTTTCGCGCCTCATCAAGGCGCGGCCCGAGGACGCCGGGGCGCGGTTTTTTCCTGATGGTGCTGGTGCACGCGTCGAAGGGGTCGACCGAGGACCTGGTGCGCGAGCTCGAGAAGCTGATCCAGCTCGAGCCCGGCGACGTGCTGGCGCGGCTGGATCTGGCGGCGGCGTACCGGCGCGTGGGCCGCGACGACGAGGCCATCGCGACCTACGAGGCGGTGCTGGCCAAGCAGCCCAACCACGTCCAGGCGCTCAAGTTCCTGGGCGACCTCTACAAGCAGAAGCAGCGCATGGACAAGGCCATCGCGATGTACGAGCGCGCGCTGAAGTCGCGCCCCAACGATCCGCGGCCGTACTTCCTGCTCGGCGAGGCCTACAGCCAGATCGGCGACATCAAGCGCGCCGAGAAGGTCTACCTGCGCGCGCAGCGCTTCCCCAAGTACGTCGCCGACGCCTACGACATGCTGGGCGCGATCTATTACCAGCGCGGCGAGCTGTCGAACTCGCTGTGGTACCTCGGCAAGGCGGTGGCGCGGCGGCCCAGCAAGGCCAGCGCGCGCTACAACTACGGCCTGGTGCTGTCGGCCTCGGGCGAGCGCGAGCGGGCGCTGGAGCAGCTCGCGGTGGCGGCGGATCTGGCGCCCGATGACGGCGACGTGCGCTATGCGACCGGGGTGGTGCTGCTGCGCATGGGGCGGCTGGAAGCGGCCGAGGTCGCGTTCAAGGACGCCCTGGTGCTGAAGCCGACGCACGCCGACGCGCTGACGAATCTGAAGCTGATCGCGCAGCTCCGGCGGCGCGCCACCGAGGGCGAGGCCGTCCTCCGGTAGTTGCGCGGCGCCTCCTGACCGCGGTCAAGTCGCGGGCCCGCCCAGGGTTCATGTTCGACTCGAACCCTGGGAACAGGAAGGAGCTCTGCCATGCGCGTCGCCCTGGTGGGAGCCGAGTTCGAGGACAACCTCGCCATTCGCTACCTGTGGTCAGCGCTGGAGGCGCGCGGCCACCAGGTGGTGCAGGTGGTGTTCAACGCGCCCGAGGAGCTGGAGCGCGCGGCGCGCGAGCTCTGCGCCTCGGGGGCCGCGGTGGCGGGCTTCTCGATGGTGTTCACGCTGCGCGCGCGCGAGTTCGCGGCGCTGGCGACGCGGGCGCGCGAGCTGGGCTTTCCGGGCCACATCATCGCGGGTGGCCACTTCGCGGCGTTCCATGCCGAGCGGATCTTGACCGACGTGCCGGCGCTGGACTCCATCGGCACCGGTGAGGGCGAGGAGCTCTTGCCGCTGCTGTGCGAGCGGCTGGGTGACCTCGGTGCGGTGCCCGGCCTGGTGTGGCGCCGCGGCGCGGACCTCGTGCGCAACCCGGCCGCGGTCAAGCCGCCCGATCTCGACGTGCTGCCGGCGCCGCCGCGCAAGCAGCCCTTCGACAGCTACCTCGGGCTGCCCATCACCAACCTGCTGGGTTCGCGCGGGTGCATGCACGGCTGCGCGTTCTGCTCCATCGTGGCCTGGCACAAGGTGACCGGCGGGCCGCGCCTCCGGCTGCGGGCACCCGAGCAGATCGCCGACGAGATGGCCGACCTGTACCGGCGCGGCGTGCGCATCTTCAACTTCCACGACGACAACTTCTTCCTCGACGACGTCGCCGAGACGCGGGCGCGGGTCGAGGCGCTGGAGCGGGCCTGGCAGCGGCGCGGGATCGGGCGCATCGCCTTCGCGGTCAAGAGCCGGCCCGACACCGTCGACGAGGAGCTGTTCGCGTACCTGAAGTCGCTGGGCATGTTCCGCCTCTTCCTGGGCATCGAGGCCGGCACCGCCGAGGCGCTGGCGCGGCTGGGGCGCGGGCAGTCGCTGGACGACAACCGGCGCGCGCTGGCGGTGGTGAACCGGCTCGACATCCACACCTGCTTCAACCTGCTGCTGTGGAACCCCGACTCGACGCTGGAGGATCTGGTCGCCAACGTGGCCTTCCTGCGCGCGCACCCGGACAACCCGATGAACTTCTGTCGCACCGAGGTCTACACCGGCACGCCGCTGGAGAAGAAGCTGCGCCGCGCCGGCAGGCTGCGCGGTGACTACTGGGGCTGGGACTACGACATGGCCGATCCGCGCGCCGAGGCGTCGTTCCAGCTCGCCTTCCCGGCGTTTCGCGCGCGCAACTATGGCGACCAGCAGCATGACGGGATCCATCACCTGGTCATGCAGGTCGACTACGAGCACCAGCTGCTGGGCCACTTCTTCCAGCACGTGCCGGCGCTGCGCGAGCGCGTCAAGGCGTACATCGTCGACGTCAACCTGAACAGCTGCAGCCACCTCGAGGAGGCGCTCGACGCCGCCGCGCTGGGGCTGAGCGAGGCGCAGCGCGCGCAGCTCGCCGCCGGGCTGCGCCGCCGCGTGGTCGCCGACGACGCCCGCTTCCTGGCGCGCGGGCGGGCGCTGCTCGACGAGATCCGCCTGCTGGCGCGCGAGCGGCCGCGGGCGGTGGCGCGGCCGCGGCGGGCCACCGCGGTGGCGTCGATCGCGGTCAGCCTGGCGCTGGCGGGCTGCACGCGCACGCCGCGCAGCGGCAGCCACATGACCGAGACGGTGGCGGCGCCGCCGCCGGATGCCGCGCCGCCGCCCGAGGCGCCGCTGGGCGACAGCGCGCTGCTGCGCGATCGCTTCTGGGTCGAGGCCAAGCCGCTGCTGCTCGAGCATGTGCGCCCGCCCGCGGACGTCGAGCTCACGGTGTGGCTGGGGCCGATCGGACAGGTCGAGAAGACCGTGCTGCACGCGCCGGTGCTGCCCGAGGCGGCGGCGCGAGCGCTGAGCGCCGGGCTGGAGCGGCTGGTGTTCCCCGATCCGGCGCTGGGCGGCAAGCGCTACCGGCTGAGCTACCCGGCCTGGATGCTGGAGCCGCCGACGCAGATGTCCGAGATGGCGCCGCGGCCGACGCGCCCGCCGACGCATCGCTCGGAGATGGCGCCGATGCCGAGTCGCAAGCCGGGGCCGTGAGCGGAGGCCGAGGCGGAACCGGACCGGACAGTCGAGGTGCAACAAGAGCCGCTGCGCGGCTCAGTTGCACCTCAGTTGAATCGCCCAGCCCTGGTGCAGATAGGTGCGGCGCACGGTGCCGAGATCGCCGCAGCGCTGCGGGCTGCCGTCGGGGATGAGGCAGAGATCGTGGGGGCCGACCAGGGCGGCGAAGGCGCCGCGCTCGCTGCCCGAGACCTTGCCCAGCGGCTGACCGTCGAGGAAGACGGCGAGGGCGCCGGGGCAGCTGGTGTTGTCGACCGTGAAGGTCACGGTGGCGGCGACCGGGGGCGGCGCCTCGGCCTTGGCCTTCTTCGCGGCCGCCACGCTCTTCGCGGTGGTCGGCGGCTGCAGCGTGGGCGCGGGGCGCTCGGCGGCCTTGGCCAGGGCGGCGGCGCCGGCGGCCTCGCCGCGCGCCATCAGGGCGTCGGGGTCGCAGCCGAAGAAGGCCAGCTCCTTGCCCAGGTGCTCCTGGAAGAAGGCCTGCATCTCGCGCCAGTCGATGCCGACGCTCTTGTGCAGCGTCAGCACGCGGCGCACCTTCCAGCGATAGTCGGGCGTCAGGCCGGCGGTCTCCCCGAGCTGATCGAGATCGCGGATGGCGGCGAACACGCGGCCGAGCTCGCCGCTGGAGCGCCGGAAGTCCTCGCCGAGGTGGAACGACAGCGCGTAGGGCAGGGCGACGCGCTCGACCGGGCAGGTGCGCGTGCCGGCGGGGCCGGCGGCGGCCTGGTGGGCGGCCAGCTCGGCGATGGCGGTCTGCACCGCGCGCGAGAAGTCGTCGCGCACGCGCTGCATCGACTCGTACAGGGCCAGGTAGTGGTCGACGTCGTGGGTGAACGTGGTGGTGTCGCCGAACAGGCTGACCAGCTTGGGCGGGCCCTCGAGCTTGAAGCCACTGGCGGCGCCGGGGCCGCGCTCGGTCTTGCCGAAGGTGGCGCGCCGGCGCGCGGGCGCGGCCTCGGCCAGGCCGCACAGCCCCAGCGCGGCGAGCGCCGCGAGCGGGACTGCGAAGCGGCGCTGGTGCATGGCTCAAGTCTCCCCGATCCCGGGAGATCTGGCCAGTTTCGGGGGACGCCGCTAAGATGTGCGCCAATCCCCATGCAGCCCGCCTTCCATCAGCTCCACGTCTCGCTTTCGTACGAGCCCGACAAGGGCTTCGAGGGCGGCGTCCTCGCCCATGACTTCGTCGCCACCATCAATGGTTACGAGCTCTTCAACTCGCGGTTGCCGTGCTCACCGAGCCTCGGCAAGGCCGATCTCGAGCGCGCGGTCACGGTGGGCGAGGGCCTACACCGCATCCTCGTGATCGAGCGCTCGACCGGCCACAAGGTCGATCTGTCGATCGAGGTGCGTACCGAGACCTGGGTGACCATCTACGCGTGGGGCAAGCACAACAGCGCCAGCCACCCCCGCTTCTCGTTCTATCTCGACGCCAAGGCGCCCGACTACTCGGCGCACCGCCCGCCGGGCTGAGCCGCGCGCGCTACTGGATGGCGACCAGGCCGTAGGCGCCGGGGCCGACCTCGACGCTCTTGTCGAGGACCAGCATGAAGGGCTGCGGGTGCGACAGCTGGCTGACGGTGCCGGCGCTCTCGTTCGAGACCCACAGCTTCTTGCCGTCGGGCGCCCACACGATGGCGAAGGTGCCGGCGGCGACCGCGAGCGTCGCGATCTCGAGCTGGTTGGCGGCGCGGTAGATCATGATGCGTCCACCCTCGCGATCGGCGACCGCGAACTCGGTGCCATCGGGGCTGGGCGCCACCATGCCGGGCGTGTAGCCCAGCGCCATCGCCATCGGGGTCTGCCCGATGGCGCCGACCGACAGATCCTTGGAGCCCTGGTTGGCGACGTAGTACTTGCCGGCGTCGCCGATCCAGGCCGCCAGCGGGCGATCCCCGACCGTGATCTCGATCTTGGCGCGCGACACCGCGTCGACGATGGCGAGGGTGTCGCTGTCGTCGCAGGCGACCAGGATGCGGGCGTTGTCGCGGGTCAGGGTGGCGTGCATCGGGGTCGTGCACACCGCCAGGTCGGCCTCGGTGGCGACGTCGAAGCTGCCCTCGACCAGGCGGCCGAAGTGCAGCATGCCGGTGCTGCGCTCGGCGAAGATCAGCTTGCCACCGGCCAGCAGCAGGCCGTTCTCGGTGCTGCCCGGGGTCTTGATGCTGGCCTTCTCCTGGCCGGTGCGGGCGTCGAGCACCAGGAGCTCGCCGGGGGGCGGCGGCTTGCCACCACCGACGTCGAGTGGCGCCAGCTGCGACACCGAGAGCAGGGTCTTGTCGGGGCTGAGCTCGAGCGCGTGCGGGCGCAGGCCGGCGCGCAGGGTCACGGTGGCGGTGATGCTGAGGTCGCTCTGCTTGAGGACGCGCAGGGTGCCGGCGTTGCCGACCGCGACCAGGAGGGACGGCTCGGTGATGGTGTACGAGGCCGGGATGCGATCGACGCTGTCGTCATCGTCGCCACCGCCGCCACAGCCGGCGGCCGCCAGCGCCTGCACCGACACGACCACCAGCCCGAGCACCCCGAGGCGTGAATTCCGCATGCCCGTGTGTAGCCGGGCGACGGGATTGGATCAAGCGTCAGCTGGGGTCGCGGTTCGGCTCTCTAGTTCGTGGTCGGGCGCGGGTTCGACAGCGTCTCGGCGGCGTCGGAGCTGGCGTCCTTGATGATGCTGGGGGCGGTCGCGGGCGGCTCGGGCTGCGGCGCGGCGACCGGCTGCGGTGCCTTCTTGCGGCCAGGCTTGACCGGGCCGGTGGTGTCGGCCGCGGTGGGCTGCGCGACCTCCTGGGGCGGCGCCAGCGTGGGCAGCGACTGCTCGAGCGCGGGCAGCTCGGCCAGCTTGGCGCGCAGCTCGGGGTCGTCACGCAGCTTGAGCGCCGCGGTGGCCTCCTTGGCGGCGCGGGTCAAGATCCCCCGCGCCTCGGGGACCTGACCGGCGCGGGCGGTGGCGATGGCGGCCAGCACGGCCTCGGCCAGCGCGGCGCGGGCGGCCAGGCGCATGACCTCGTCGTCGGCGCCAGCGGCCACGTCCCTGGCGTCACCGGCGCGCGCGCCGACGAAGGCGTGGCGCTCCAGGGCGCCGGCCCCGGCCACCATGTCCTCGAAGCTCATCTGGGCGTCGAGCAGCTCGACGGTGGCGCCGGCCTTGCGCCCCGGGGCGGACAGGCGCACGACCAGATCGCGGCGCTCGTTCTCGCTGAGGTCGCCGAGCGCGAACGCCAGCGCGGTGCCGGTCTGGCCGGGCTGACCCGAGACGCTCTTGATGACGACGCCGGGGCCGGCCTGCAGGCGCAGCATGATGCCGCGCGCGACCACGCGGGTCATGCGCGTGATCTCCTGCTCGAAGGCCTGGGCCACCTTGGTGGAGTCGTCGAGGTAGCGGAAGGTGCCGCCGGTCTGCTGCGCCAGCGACGCCATCAGGGTCTCGTCGTAGTCGACGCCGAGGCCGAGCATGGTCATGGTGATCTTCTCCGACGCCGCGCGCTGCGCCAGGCCGGCCAGCGCGCTGGGGTCGTTGGGCACGCCGTCGCCGAGCAGCACGACGCGGTTCAGGCCATCCTGGCGGTAGTTGGACTCGACCTGCTGCAGGCCGACCGCGAGGCCGTTGCCCATGTCGGTGGTGCCGGTGGCCTGCATGGCGCCCAGGCGCGCCTTGATGTCGGCCACGTTGCTCTTGCTGATGATGAGCGAGGGCACCAGGACCTCGGTGCGCGAGTGGAAGACGACGACGGCGAGGCGATCGCCGGGCTCGAGCTGATCGACCAGCGCGATGGCGGCGGCGCGGGCGTCGTCGATGGCCTGGCCCGCCATCGAGCCCGAGGTGTCGATGACCAGGCCGAGGTTGAGCGGTGGGCGCTGGGTGCGCGGCATGGCGCGCGCCTCGACGCGGACGCGCACGGTGACGTCGCCGGGGGCGCCGGCCAGCACCGCGGTCGAGCCCGGGGTGCCGGTGAGGTCGACCAGCTGGGGATCGACCGGGCGCGCGACCTGGACCTCGGGCGGAGGTGGCGGCGGGGGCGGCTGCACGATGGCCACCGGCTTGGGGGGCGGGCCGCAGCCCAACGCCGCCATGAGGCCCGCGCTTACAGTCAGAAGTGAGAAAAGTGAGCCTATTTTCCGCATGATCCGCGCCTCCGTCGTTGCTGCCGTGGTACGCGCCGGGGGCGCTGGCGATCTGTGGTGGTGTCGAAGTCGTGTGGCAGGCGGCGCGGCGCGGCGAGTCGGCTATGATGTCGCCGTGGCCATCGCCAAGGCAAAGGACCGACCGCGGGATCTTCCCGAGCTGGCGTTTGCCTCGCCACGCAACCTGCCCGACCCCGCAGGCCTCAAGGGGCGCGTCGTGGTCCTCGATCTGGCGTTCGCCGCCGACGGCATGGGCACGCCGTTCGAGGAGGTCACCGGCAAGTTCCTGAGCGGCCTGGGCGACCGGCTGGCGGCCTGGGTCGATCACCACGATCATGATCTGCACGCGCGTTACGCCGGCGACCCGCGCTTCGTGCTGGCCACCAAGGCGCAGCACGGCGCCTGCCCCGAGATGGTGACGCCCGAGCTGGTTCATCGCACCGGGCCGGTGGACACCATCCTGACCCACGTCGATCTCGACGGCCTGTACGCGGCGGCCAAGTGGATCCTGGGCGGCAACGAGCCCTACGAGGGCGCCGACGACGACGCCCGCGCGGTCGACACCCGCACCGGCGAGGTCGGCAAGCAGGCCCACCTCATCGATCGGGCGCTGCGCGCGCGCTTCCGTGACGACGCGCTGAAGCGGCGCGTGGTGCGCTGGCTGGTCGGCGGCATGAGCGACGGCGAGCACCGCAAGGTCATCGAGGAGGCCGCCGCGGTGTTCGACGCCATGGCCGGCGAGACCCGGCGGCTGGCGTCGCGCTACCGCATCGATGGCCGGGTGGCCTATGTCGACGCCGGCACCGCGAGTGGACGCTATGACAAGACCGAGCTCCTGCTGGCCGGGCAGAAGCTGGCCGCGGTGTCGATCGTGCGCGACTCGGGCATGATCACGGTGGCGGCCGGCTTCGACAGCGGGTGGAACTTCGTGACCCTGTGTGGCCTGGGCGGCGGCATGCCGACGCGGGTGTCGCTGGCCGAGGCGCGGCTGCCCGAGGTGGTCGCGGCCATCAACGGCGCCCCGCTGCCGACGCCGAACCCGAACCCGGGGGCGGCGCCCGACGCCATGTGAGGATCGCCGCGGCTCGGGTCAGACTGACCAGACCAGCCAGACCTGCAGCAGCACGGCGGCGACGCCGATGAGGCAGAGCAGCCCGCCCAGGGTCAGGGCGGCGGCGGCGCGCAGCCCGAGGCGGCGCCCGGCGGCCTGCTCGCTGAGCTCGGCCACGAAGAGGGCGCGGCGCGCGGTGGCGGCCAGGCGCAGGGTGGGGGCGGCCGCGGCGATGTCGGCAGGGTCGGCGGCCTTGACGCTGCCGGGCAGGTGGGTCGCGGGGCCGAGGACATAGATCTTGTCGCCCGGTGCGATGACGACGTCACCGCCGCCGCGCACCACCACGACCGCGCCGGCGAGCTGGATGTGCGCCCGCCCGGTGCCGTCGTCGAGCACGAAGTCGGTGTGCGCGCAGCGCTCGCCGTGCTGGTAGTACACGCAGGGCGCGCCGCTGGCCGGATCGGTCACCGGCCTGGCCGGCGCCAGCACGGTGCCGGTCAGCTCGAGCAGGGCGGCGTCGGCGCGGACATCGGCGATGGCCGAGGTCGGGGTGCGCCACAGCGCCAGCCAGGTGCGGAAGGTGCCGCGCGAGGTGATGCCGAGGTGGATCCCCCCGGCCAGCGCCAGCAGGCCGACGATGAGCAGGGCGATCATGACGGCCGCTTCTCGGCCGCGGGCAGCCGGCGCCCCAGCGGCGCGCCGAGCAGCCGGCCCACCACATAGAGGAGGGCGCACAGGATGGCCAGGACGACGGCCAGCTTCAGCGCGGCGGCGCGCAGGAGGTCCTTCTGCGCGGCGTGCACCTCGGCTGGGGTGCCGAGCAGCAAGGGCAGCTCGGCGCATGGGCGCAGCCGGGTGGCCTGGTAGCAGCCGACGGCCTCCAAAACCACGGGGCCGGTGGCTGCGGGTGGCGAGTGATCAACCAGCAGGCTGCCGGTGTCGTCCGCCAGGCTGGTGACCGCCTGGGTGCCGCCCCCGATGGCGGGATCGACCGCGCGGCCGCGCACCCGCGCCACCGCGGGCTTGCCCTCGATCACCTTGGCGATCGAGGACCCCGCCAGCGCGCGCAGCCGGAAGGCGTGGCGCAGGCTGGTCACGCGGCTGAGGCCCCAGGTGGTGGCAGCAGCCAGCAGCCACACCGTCAGCAGGATGGCGAGCTCGCCCCAGCGTTCCAGCCATCCGCTCCGCGGCGCGCCGACCATGCAGCGCCATGGTATATCCCCCGGCTGATGGGAAGCGAAGCCAAACCAGCACTGCCCTCGGATCTCGTCGATCGACTGATCCACAGCTACACCACCTGCGGGGCCGACTATCACCGCCTCGGCGGACACGAGCTGCCGTCGCCCCCCGAGGTCGCGCAGGTGCTGGAGGGGCTGCGGGATCTGCTGTTTCCCGGCTTCGTCTCCGGCGCCCTGGTGCCCGCCGGGGCCGAGCTGCGCGCCGTGCTGGGCAGCCGCCTCGACGAGCTGGCCGGCCGCCTGCGCACCCAGCTGTACCGCGGCCTGCGCCAGCGTCGCGAGGCGCCCGAGGCCGATCCGTGCGCGCCGCCCGCGGGCATGAGCGCGGAGGCCGCCGCCGCCGAGGCCGAGCGCATCACCGTGGCCACGCTGGGCCGCCTGCCCGAGCTGCGCACCGCGCTGGCGCTGGATGTCGCCGCGGCCTATGACGGCGATCCCGCGGCCAGCGGCGCCGACGAGATCATCTTCGCCTACCCGGGCCTGTATGCCATCTCGGTGTTCCGGGTCGCCAACCTGCTGTGGCGCGAGGGCGCTCACATCATCCCGCGCATGATGACCGAGCACGCCCACCAGCGCACCGGGGTCGACATCCACCCGGGCGCCACCATCGGTGAGTCGTTCTTCATCGACCACGGCACCGGCATCGTCATCGGCGAGACCACCGTGATCGGGCGCCGGGTCAGGATCTACCAGGGCGTGACGCTGGGCGCGCTGTCGCTGCCGCAGGGGCGCGCGCGCGGCTTCTCGGGGCAGAAGCGCCACCCGACCATCGAAGACGAAGTCATCATCTATGCCAACGCGACCATCCTCGGCGGCGACACCGTGATCGGGCGCGGCGCGGTCATCGGTGGTAACGCCTGGATCACCAAGTCGGTGGCGCCGGGGACCAAGTTGTCCATGGAAAACGGGCGTCCGGGGCCGGCCAGCCCCCCCTGACGGCCGGCTGGCGCCGGCCAACCATGTGATAAGCTGGCGGGGCCCGTGGAGGAAGCCAGACAGCGCACGCAGACCCGCATCCGCTTGCGCGGCGGTACGGTGCTGCCCCAGAGCGAGCGCGATCTTCCGGGGCAGCCCAAGAAGGTCGGGCGCTACGAGATCCTGTCGGAGATCGGCAAGGGCGCCATGGGCATGGTGTACAAGGCCCGCGATCCGCTGCTCGATCGCGTGGTGGCGCTGAAGACGCTGCTGGCGCCCGGGTACCTCGGCAAGGAGGTGCGGCGCTCGTTCATCGAGCGCTTCGAGCGCGAGGCCAAGGCGGCCGGGCGCATGGCGCACCCGTACATCGTGACCATCTTCGACGTCGGGCTCGACGCCGAGAATCCGTATCTGGTGATGGAGTACGTGCCCGGCGAGACGCTGGCGGCGCGGCTGGATCGCGGGCGCATGCCGCTCAGCGACGCGGTCAGCTGCGCCAGCAACCTGGCGGGCGCGCTGGGCTTCGCGCATGCGCAGCGCATCGTGCACCGCGACGTCAAGCCGGCCAACGTGCTCGACGCCGGGACCTCGGGCTGGAAGCTGGCCGATTTCGGGATCGCGCGGCTGCCCGACTCGGATCTGACGCAGGTCGGGATCTTCGTGGGCACGCCCGGCTATGCGCCGCCCGAGGTGGTGCGTGGCGGGCGCTACACGCCGGCGGGCGACGTGTTCGCCTGGGGCGCGGTGACCTACGAGCTCCTGTGCGGGCAGATCCCGTATGGCGGCGAGGACCCCAGCAACGTCAACCAGCGCGTGCTGGCGGGGCCGCCGACGCCGCCCGAGCAGTACGAGCCGCAGCTGCCGCGCGCGCTGTCCGCGGTGGTCATGCGCGCGATGGCGACCGACGCCGCGCAGCGCTATGCCACCTGTGTCGAGGCCCAGCAGGGGCTGAGCGAGGCCTGGGCCCAGCTGGGCGGCGGCAGCGGCGCGGGTGTGGTGGTGCCGGTGACGGCGCCGGAGCGCTCGGGCCGGCCGTCGTCGCGCGACTTCCCGTCGGAGCTGCCGACCGAGATCTCGGGGCCGCCCAGCATGCGCGCGCCGGCGACCGACAAGGAGCCCGACGCGGCGGCGGCCGCGGCTGCACGCGCGGCCCACGCCACCAGCGTGCTGCCCGATCGTGACGAGTCGCTGCGCCGGGCGGTTCAGGCGCCCGAGCCGGTGGCCGAGCGCAAGCGTCCGCTGGTCGAGGGTGGCGCGCGCGGCGGGGCCGAGAAGGGCACTGTGCCGGGGACGCCGCCGGCGCGGCGTCGGCTGGAGGCGCCGCGGGCGCGCTCGAGCATGGCGCCGTGGATCATCCTCATCGTGGTCGTGATGATGCTGGTCGGTGGCGTGGGCGCCTATGTGGCGTGGAAGATGGGGCAGAAGCAGGGACAGAAGCAGGGCCAAAAGGCGCCGCCGCCCGGTCAGCCGGCGCCGCCGCCGCAGTGACGCTGTCCGCCCGCGCGCTCGAGGTGCTGAGCGGGCTGGGGGCGGAGATCCAGGACGCCCAGCGCCCGGTGCGCATCCTGGGCACGATCTCGTGGCCGGCCAGCGTGCGCGAGCGCTTCTTCGCGGCCGGCGCGCGCGAGCTGCCCGAGGTCGCGTACACGCCGCGCTTCGACACCCGCACCGTGGCCGAGCGCTTCGAGGCGCTGGCGGCGCGGGCGCGCACCCTGCTCGCCGACGAGGACGCGGCGCCGCTGGGCCGCCTGTGCGCCGAGACCTGCGAGTCGTACGCCATGGCCGCGCGCATGCTGGGCGCGGTCGGCACGCGCGGCTTCTACCACCGCTCGTGCGAGCTGTACGGGCGCCCGGCCAGCGCGTCGACCGACGGGCGCACCACCAACCTGGCGCTGGCCGAGCACTTCGACGAGGTCATCGCGCGCTACGCCGGCAGCGCGCTGGCCGACGAGCCCGAGGAGCTGGACGCGGCGGCGGCGGCGGCCGAGCTGGAGCGGCGCCTGGCGGGCTTCTTCGTGGGCCTCGGGCCAGGTGAGACGGTGCGCTGCGAGGTCGTCCCCGGGCTGGCGGCCAAGGCGGCCTCGGGGTCGGCCGGGGTGCGCCTGCGTGCCGGGGCGCGCTTCTCGCTGCGCGAGCTGGCGCAGCTCGAGCATCACGAGGGTCACGTCCACGTGGCGACGACGCTGAACGGGCGCGCGCAGGTGGCGCTGCCGCTGCTGGCCAGCGCCGCCCCGCGGGCCACGCGGACACAAGAGGGGCTGGCCATCTTCACCGAGCTGATGTCACACACCCTCGACGTCGGCAGGTTGCGCGCGCTGTCCGGCCGCACCCTGGCCATCAAGATGGCCGAGGACGGCGCCGATTTCCTCGAGCTCTACCGCTGGTTCCTGGCCCGCGGGGCGACCGAGTCCGCGGCCTTCGAGTCGGCCCGGCGGGTCGTCCGCGGCGGTCTGGTCAGCGGCGGCGCGCCGTTCACCAAGGACGTGGTCTACCTCGACGGCCTGATGCGGGTGACCAGCTTCCTCGGCGTCGCCATGACGCGCCGCCACCCCGAGCTGGTGGCCGCCCTGTTCCTGGGCAAGCTCGAGGTCGACGACGTGCCGCTGCTGGGCCGCCTGCTCGCGGACGGCGTGCTGGTGCCGCCGCGCTACCTGCCGGCCTGGGCCCGCGACCTCGGCTTCCTGGCCAGCTACATGAGCTGGATGGCCTTCCTGGATCCGACCGCCGCCGAAGGTGCCCGGGCGCACTTCGAGACGGTGCTCGCGCGTGCCGGAGATTGACGAGAGGCGCCCCTTCCAATCCGCGGGTGATTGGTCGATATTGCGCACCGTTTCCCCCTTCAAGGAGGTAGCTGGTGCTCGAGGGTAAGCGGATCCTGATCACGGGCGGCGCGGGCTTTGTGGGTACCACCCTGGCGACCAAGCTGTCGGGCAAGAACGAGGTCGTCCTCTACGACAACCTGTCGCGCAACACCATGAAGTACACGCCCCTCGGCGTCGACAAGCACGTCACCATGATCGAGGGCGACATCCTCGACGAGGCCGGCGTCACCCGCGCGGTGCAGGGCTGCAACGTGGTCATCCACTGCGCCGCCATCGCCGGCATCGACACCGTGATCAAGTCCCCGGTCAAGACCATGGAGGTCAACATGATCGGGACCGCCAACGTGCTGCGCGCCGCGCACAAGGCCGGGGTCAGCCACCGCGTGGTCGACTTCTCGACCTCCGAGGTCTTCGGCAGCATGGCCTACCGCGTGTCGGAGGACTCCAACGCCGTCTCGGGTTCGGCCGGCGAGGCGCGCTGGGTCTACGCCGTCAGCAAGCTGGCCGGCGAGCACCTGGCCAAGGCCTACTGCACCGAGTTCGGCCTGCCCACGGTGACCATCCGGCCGTTCAACATCTACGGCCCGGGGCAGACCGGCGAGGGCGCCATCCAGATCTTCATCAAGCGCGCGCTCAAGAACGAGGATCTGTTCGTTCGTGGCGACGGGACGCAGATCCGGGCCTGGTGCTACATCGACGACCTGGTCAATGGCATCATGCTGACGCTGGTGAATCCGAAGGCAGTAGGCGAGTCGTTCAACATCGGCAACGCCCGCGCGGTGACCACGATCTATGGCCTGGCCCAGACCGTGTGCCGGGTCCTCAACTCGAAGTCGAAGATCACCTTCCGCGAACCGCTCTCGGCCGACATCGAGCTGCGCATCCCGGAGACGAAGAAGTCGCTCGACATCCTGGGTTTCAAGGCCGACGTCGATCTCGACGACGGGATCTTGCGCACTGCCAAGTGGTTCGAGGAGATGAAGCTGGCCTAGCGGCGAGCGAGGTGTGCATGGCGATTCCGATCACAGCGCCGAGCATCGAGGACGACGACGTCGCTGCGGTCAGCGCGGTGCTGCGCACCGGGATGCTGGTACAAGGCAAGAACGTGCTGGCCTTCGAGGCGCGCCTGGCCGAGCTGATCGGCGTGCGCGAGGTCGTCGCGGTCGCCAATTGCACCGCGGCGCTGCAGATGGCGCTGCTCGGGCTGGGCGTGGGCGTCGGCGATCTCGTCGTGGTGACCGCGTACTCGTGGTTGTCGACCGCCAATGTCATCGAGCTGTGCGGGGCGCAGCCGGTCTTCGTCGATGTCCGCCCTGACACGTTCAATATGGACGTTGAGGCGCTCGCGGAGACGCTGCGGCGGCTGAGGTCGAACCGTGACCTGGCGCGCAGGGTCAAGGCGATCTTGCCCGTCCATACCTTCGGTCAGATGGCCGAGATCGATCGCATCATCGCGCTCGGCGCGGAGCATGGGCTGCCCGTCATCGAGGACGCGGCCTGTGCGCTGGGGGCGCGTCTGGGCGACAAGGTGGCGGGTAGCCAGGGCGTCCTCGGCTGCTTCAGCTTCCATCCGCGCAAGGCGGTGACCACTGGTGAGGGCGGGGTCATCACCACCAACGATCCCGTGCTGGCGGACCACATGCGGGCGTTGCGCAACCACGGACAGCGCCCCGGGGCCCAGCCCCCGGTGTTCGACCTGGCGGGCTTCAACTATCGCATGACCGACTTCCAGGCCGCACTCGGCCTGACCCAGCTCGCGAAGCTCGATCGCATCAATGCAGCCCGACGCGCCGCCGCCGCGCGCTACGACGAGCTGCTGGCCGGCACCGGCATCACGCCGCCCTTTGTCGCAACAGGCGCGTTCCATGTCTACCAGTCCTATGTGACCTTGCTCCCGGCTGGGCTGGCGGCACGGCGCGCCGACATCATGGCCAGCATGAAGGCCCAGGGCATCGAGACCGCGATCGGCACCTACTCGATGCCCACCACGGCCTACTTCCAGGCTCGCTATCAGGTCTCCTTGCCCCGGGCGCTCGACATCGCGAACCGGTCGCTGTCGCTGCCACTCTTCGAGGCGCTGACGGCGGCACAGCAGGCCACGGTCATCGCCGCGCTGCGCGAGGCCGCGGCACGTTGACTCGACGCGACCCCAGCGACAAGGCGCCTGGGCCTGGAGCGACGACGGAGGACGTCCCCGAGCCGGCGGGTGCCGACTCCACAGGCGTGCCGGCGCCGACGATGTCACTCAGGTTGCCCGCGGTCGTCGGCTTGCTCGCCGCCGGGTTGCTCCTGACGTATGCGGTGGTGATCGTGACGCCGTATGCCGTCACCGATGACTACTTTCGGCTGGCCCAGACCCTGCGTGGCGAGTCGTTCGATCTCGGCAACCGGGCCTTCAAGCGCTCGCGCTCGGGGGAGCCCACCGTCGGGTCATCGCTGGCCCGCGGCTGTGTGACCTCGGCCGTGATGACGGTCGCGGCCTTCGAACTGGCCGGGACCATCGAGAATCTGCGCTGGATCCGTTTCTTCGGTGTCATCGGAATCGCGCTCCTGGGTGCATTGCTGGTGCGGGCGCTCACCCGCGCAGGTTGGCCGCTGGCGCGCTCGGGTGCGCTGGCCTTCCTGATGTGCACCACGCCCTCGTTCCAGGTCTGCGGCTCGTGGGCGATCCTGTTCTCCGTCTTCTATGCGTGCGCTGCGGCGGGCCTCGCCTGCGAGCTGTCCTTGCGTGCCCTGGTGCCCGGGGTGCCGCGGCGGCGGCAGCTGCGACTGTTCGTCGTCGTGGGCGCGTTGTTGCTGTTTGCAGTGACCATCTATCAGGTGTCCCTGATGTACCTCCTCGTCTTCGCGGCCATCCACGTCTTCCGGCCGCGCCCGGACGCCGCACGAGACGAGCGTTCGATGCTCGGGCTGGCCGCGGTCACGGCCGGTGGGCTCGGGCTGGGCTTCGTCGCGTACCAGATCGGCCTGGCGCTCTTTGGACGCTGGCTGCCGAGCCAGCGCACCCACATGGTTCACGACTTCGGCGCCAAGCTGCAGTACGCGCTCACCGGCCCGTGGCGGGATGCGTTCCAGCTCGGAGTCTTGCGCCCCACGCCGTACCTGGCGCCGGCCCTCTTCGTGGCCATCTTCAGCGGCCTGTTCCTGTACTTCGAGGGCACGCTGCGCGAGCGGCTGAAGCTCCTGGCGCTGGCGGTGCTGCTGGTGCCCCTGGTCTACCTGCCCAACCTCATGACGTCAGAGAACTGGGGCGCCTATCGCACCCAGCTCGCCCTCGATCCACTGGTCGTGCTGTATGCGTTCCTGGCCGCCCACGGCTATGCCAAGGCCCTCGGTGCGCGGGCGCAGCGCATGGTGCCTGGCGTGGTCGCCGCCGCCACGGTGCTCTCGGGCCTCATGACGGTCCACAACCTCGCCCTCTATTACGCCGAGCCGCAGATGGCCGAGCTGCGTGTGGTGAAGAACCAGCTGTCGCGCCTCAAGCCCGAGAAGATCAAGAAGCTCCATATCGCGGGCGCCAACTGGACCAGCGCTCTCACCGGGGTCCGCTACGACGAGTTCGGCCTCCCGAGCACGGCACAGTGGTGGAGCGCTCCCAGCATGGTCTATGTCCTGACCGCGGAACGGCTGGGTCACCTGCCGAAGTTTCCGATCCTGCAGGCACCCAATAACCTGCCTTTCAAGCCACCAGCAGGTGAGTGGCTGATCAACCTGAGCGCATTCGAGGAGTATCGCTGAACATGTCCGCGCTCGTGACCCCTGCCGCGACTCCTCCGGAGGCGCCCGCGCTCGTCGAGCCTGCCACGCCGACGCCAGCTGGTCTCGTGCTGCGCGACGTTCACATCGGGCTGCTGCTCGCTGCCGCGCTGCTCCTGACCTATGCGGCTGTGATCGTCACTCCCTACGCGGTGACCGACGACTGGGTCAACTTCGCCTTTGCCAAGATGGGGCAGAAGGTGAGCGTCGCGGCCATCCCCGCCGGTCGCGTGATCGACGGGATCATGGTCGGCTACTCCTTCTACTGGACGCCGCGCCTCGAGGACCTGCGCTGGCTGCGCCTGCTGGGAGTGCTCGGAATCGCCCTGCTGGCGTGGCTGCTCCATCGTGGCCTGGTGCGCGCAGGCTGGTCGCGGGGGCGCTCGGCCTGCCTGGCCTACGTCATGTGCGTGACGCCGGCCTTTCAGGTCTGCGCCCCGTGGACGACCATGTGGCCGGTCTTCTTCTCGGCGGCGTGGGCCGGGCTGGCCTGCCAGGCCAGTCGCAAGGCGATGGATGCGCCCGGCCACCTGTCGCGCGCCTCGTGGGTGCTGGGCGGCGCGGTGCTGCTGTTCCTGTCGGTGACCGTCTACCAGGTCACCATGATGTTCTATGTGGTGTTTGCCGCCATCGATCTGTACGGACAAGGCAACGTCGCATCCCGCTTCTGGCGTCGCTTCATCTGGCACAGCGGCTTCCTGATCGGCGGCCTGTTCATCGGCTGGCTGGCCTTCAAGATCGGCTTTCACTACTACTACTTCGTCAGCGACCCCGTGCGGACGAAGGTCCAGGCCGAGGCCTGGGGCGACAAGCTGTCGTGGTTCTGGAGCTGGCCGCTGCGCGACTCGCTCCAGATCCTGAAGGTCAGGCCCTCGAAGAGTCTGCCGCTGCTCTCGGCTCTCTTCATCTTCCCAGGGCTCTTCCTGTTCCTCCGCGGCGCCGTGTGGCAGCGCGCCTTGCTGGTCGCCCTCGCGGTCGTGCTCATCCCGGTGGCCTATCTCCCCAGCCTGGTGGCGAACGGCCGGTGGGACGCCTACCGGACCCAGATGCCGATGACCGCGCTGGTCCTGCTGTACGCGTTCTACGCCCTCCGGGGCTGGGCGCGAGGCGTGGAGTACCTGCTCGAGCGTGCGGGGCGGCAGACCTGGCAGCCCCGAGTCGCCGCGGTCACGGCTGCGGTGCTCGGCGTCGTGGCGGTGGGCGCCGCTGCCGCGGCGGCCTACAACGTCACCACGATCTACGCCGAGCCCCAGATGACCGAGCTGCGGGTCTTGCGCAGGGAGTTCAGGAAGGTCAACTGGAAGGCCGCGACCAAGATCAACATCGTGGGAGCAACCTGGTCGGACAGCCTGGCCTGGAGCCGCTACGACGAGTGGGGGCTGGCGACCAGCTCGCGCGGGTGGGCGCTGCCCCACATCGGCTACGTGATGGCCTATGAGTCGCTGGGCGGCAAGCGCCCCAAGATCCCCATCGCGGTGGTGCCGCGGGGTTTCAAGCCGCCACCGGGGGAGTGGGTCATCGACATGTCAGGGTTGCGCAGCTTCAAGTGATGGCGGGCGCTGCCAACCAAGCTGTGCCGAACTCCCCGTCGACGACCACCGTCTCCGAGTGGCACGTCGCGCTCGCCATGACGCTGCTGCTCCTGCTGACGTACTCGGCGGTCCTGATGGTCCCCTACGCGGTGACCGACGACTACGTGAACTACTACTACTCCAAGCACGGCTGGTGGCTGGCCTGGTGGGGGGTCCCCGGCGGACGCATCATGGATGCCGTCGCGGTCGGCCTCTCGTTCAAGGCGACCCGCTATCTTGCCGACCTGCGCTGGCTGAGGCTGCTCGGGGTCATCGGGATCGCGCTGCTGCAGTGGCTGCTCTACCGGGGCGTGCGCCGCGCCGGTTGGCCAGTCGTCAGGGCCGCCACCTTCGCGGTGCTGGTCGGGGTCACTCCAGCCTTCCAGGTCTGCGCCGCCTGGGCGACGCTCTGGCCAGTCTTCTACTCGGCTGCGTTGACGGGGGTCGCCTTCTCCCTGAGTGACCGCGCGCTGGCGACGGAGCGCGCCCGCGTCCGCTGGGCGCTGGTGGCTGCCGTGCAGGTACTGCTGTTCGTGGCGATCACCATCTACCAGGTGACCGCGATGTTCTTCGTGGTGTTCCTGGCGATCGATCTGTTCGCGAACGGCGGCAAGCTGCCGGCCCGGCCGGTGCGCCGGCTGGCCTGGTTCGGCGCCATGCTCGGTGGTGGGCTGGTGCTCGGCTATCTGGCCTTCAAGGTGGGCATGAAGCTGTATCCCCAGTACGCGGATACGGCTCGCGCCAAGCTCGAGACCTCCTGGCTCGCCAAGGCGCGCTGGTTCTGGCGTGCGCCGCTGGCCGACGCGTTTCAGCTGTTTCGGATGCGCCCCGTCGCGGGGCTGCCGCTGCTGGTCGGCGCCTTCATCACGGGGGGCATGTGGCTCTTCGTCCCGGGGACCTGGCGGCGCCGGGCGCTGACGCTGCTGCTGGCCGCCAGCTTGTTGCCTGTGGCGTACCTCCCGAGCCTGATGGCGGCGGGCTACTGGAACGCCTACCGCACCCAGTTCGCGATCACCGCACTGGTCCTGCTGTATGGTTTCTGCGCGCTCCAGGGCTACCTGGGGCTCCTCCGCCGTGTGGCGGCGGACCGGGTGGTCAGCCATGCCCTGGGTGCTGCGACACTGCTGGCCTGTCTCGTCGCCGCGCTCAACGTCACCACGCTGTACGTGGCCCCCCAGATGGCCGAGATGCGCATGATCCGCGGCGCGCTGTCCCGCACCGACCTGCGTACGGCCAAGCGGATCTGGATCAGAGGCTCCAGCCCTGCCAGTGCCCTGGCATGGACCCGCTATGACGAGTGGGCCCAGCCCTCGACGGCGTGGCGCTGGGCCCTGGTGCCGGTGGCCTACGGGGTGGCCAAGGAGCACGTCCAGGGCCACATGCGCATCCCGATCTCGATCTCGGACGGGCCCATCAAGGCGGGTCCCCGGGAGGTCGCGATCGACATGTCGGGGTTGGGAACGCTGAAGTAGGGGGGCGGCGCCCTGATCAGGCGCGCACGAGCTCGATCACCGTGGCCGCGACGTGGCGCAGCTCGGCCTCGGTCAGCTCGGGGAAGATCGGGATGGCCAGGGTCTCCTGCGCGGCCAGCTCGGAGACCGGCAGCGCCTGGGCGCCGGCGATCTCGCTGAAGCACTTCTGCTTGTGCATGGGCACCGGGTAGTAGACCTCGGTGCCGATCCCCCGCTGCTTGAGGTCGGCCTGCAGCTTGTCGCGGCGGCCGGCGCCGGGTACGCGGATGACGTACTGGTTGAAGATGTGGCGCGACTGCCGAACGACCGGCAGCCCCAGGCGGTCGCCCAGCGCGGCGGCGGTGAACAGCTCGGTGTACAGCGCGGCGTTCTTCTGGCGCTGCGCGGTCCAGCCGTCGAGGCGGCGCAGTTTCGGGCGCAGCAGCGCGGCCTGCAGCGCGTCGATGCGGAAGTTCCCGCCCACGATCGAGTGGTGGTACTTGGGCTTGCCGCCGTGCGCACGCAGCACGCGCAGCTTCTCGGCCAGCGCGGCGTCGTTGGTGGTCACGAGACCCGCGTCGCCCAGCGCGCCTAGGTTCTTGGACGGGAAGAACGAGAAGCAGCCCATCTCGCCCATCGAGCCGGCGCGCCGCCCCTGGTACTCGGAGCCCAGCGCCTGCGCGGCGTCCTCGATGACCGGGATGTGGCGCTCCTTGGCCAGCGCCAGGATGGGGTCCATCTCGGCGCACTGTCCGAAAAGGTGCACCGGCATGATGGCGCGCGTGCGCGGGGTCAAGGCGCGCGCGATGGCGTCGGCCTCGATGTTGTAGGTGTCGGGGTTGCAGTCGACGAAGACCGGGCGGGCGCCGGTGCGCGCGATGGTGCCGGCGGTGGCGAAGAAGGTGTAGCTCGGGCAGACCACCTCGTCGCCGGCGCCGATGCCCAGCGCCATCAGCGCGATCAGAAGGGCGTCGGTGCCCGAGGACACCCCGACCGCGTGGCCGACCTGCAGATAGGCGGCGCACTCCTTCTCCAGGGCGTCGACCTCGGGGCCCAGGATGAAGTGGCCGCTCTCGAGCACGCGCTTGAAGGCGTCCTCCAGCTCGGCCTTCAGGTCGGGCGCCAGGCGGCGCAGATCGAGAAGGGGAACCTGCTTGATCTCGCTTGTCATGGTGTCAAGTCACTCCATGGGCAGGCTGACCGCCTGACCCTGTGTAATCAGCGAGCGCTGGGCCGCCTGCAGGACGCGCAGGACGCGCAGCGCGCTGGCCCCGTCGGTCAGCGGCGGCGCCTTGCCGGCGATGGCGTCGAGGAAGGCCTGGCACTCCAGGCGCAGCGGCTCGTCGGCCGAGTAGGCGATCTTGACGCCCTCGCCCTTGACCGGGATGGGGCCGTTCTCGCTGACGTCGACGCGCTGGTCGTACAGCACCAGCTCCTTGCTGATGTCGTCGAAGCTGGCCATGCGCTGCGAGCCGACCACGACCAGCTTCTGCTCCTTGAACGGGTTCAGCCAGGACACGAAGATGTGCGCCCCGACGCCGTTGTCGAACAGCAGCTGGGTCACCGTGACGTCCGCGATGTTGGGCGTGATGTACGACCCGCCGGCGGCGCTGACCTGGAAGGGCAGGGCGCCGACCAGGCGCAGGATGACCGCGATGTCATGCGGCGCGAACGACCACAGGATGTTCTCCTCGCGCCGGATCTTCCCCAGGTTGAGGCGGTTCGAGTAGATGTAGCGCAGGCTGCCGAGCTGGCCCTCGGCGATCAGGCGGCGCAGCTGCAGGATGGCCGGGTGGTACTCGAGAATGTGGCCGACCATCAGCACGCGACCGGCGGCGCGCGCCTGCTCGACCACGCGGGCGCCGTCGGGGTAACGCAGCGCCAGCGGCTTCTCGCACAGCACGTGCTTGCCGGCCGCCAGCGCGCGCGCGCTGAGGTCGGCGTGGGTCTCGGCCGGCGTCGCGATGACCACGCCGGTGGTGGACGGATCGTCGAGGACGGCCTGGATGTCCTCGACCACCTTGACCCCAGGCGCCAGCTTCTGCGCCAGCTCGCGGCCGGCGGGGGTGGCCTCGCAGACCGTGCTCAGTGCCCCCAGGGCGTGGAAGTTGCGCACCAGGTTCTTGCCCCAGTAGCCACAGCCGATGACGGCGATCATTGCGGGCCTTGCGTCGCTTTCTGGCTCATGTCGGCGCGGAATCTAGCGCTTTCGGTCCTGCGATGCGAGCGCCTTCGCGTCGCGATGTGTCTTGAGTTCAGCCGGGACCTCGCCCACCATCCGACACGAACTCATGGATGCGATCGCGATCACGCTCGACACCGACTGGGCGCCCGACGCCGCCATCGATCATGCGGCCTCGATTCTGATCGCCCACGGGGTCAAGGCCACCTGGTTCATCACCCATCCGAGCCCGGCGATCGACCGCCTGCGCGCACGCACTGAGCTGTTCGAGGTCGGGATTCACCCGAACTTCCTCCCCGGGTCGTCCCATGGCACGACGACCGCCGAGGTCCTGGACCACTGCATGAAGCTGGCGCCCGAGGCCACCAGCATGCGGACCCATTCGCTGCACCAGTCGACGCCGATCTTCGACGTCGTGCTGAGGCGCACGCCGGTGCGCGTGGACGCCTCGCTGTGCCTGCCGCGGGCGCAGCACCGGGCGCCGGTGGACTACCAGTGGAAGGGCAAGTCGCTGCTGCGCGTGCCCTACAACTGGGAGGACGACGTCGAGATGCTGCGTCATGTGCCGAGCTGGGAGCTCGGGCCCATGCTCGCGCTGCCCGGGCTGCGCATCTTCGACTTTCACCCCATCCACGTTCACCTGAACTCCGCCGACATGGCGCCCTACGAGGCGCTCAAGCGCGCGGTGCCCAGGCTGACCGAGGCCGGTGCGGCGGACATCGCTCCCCACGCCAACCCAGGCGTCGGGTCGGGCACCGCCTTCGAGGCCCTGGCCAGGACGCTGGCGAGTGCAGGCGGCGGGGTGCGGATGCGTGATATTCAAGCGCAATGGAACGCAGCCTCCGCCTGAGTGAGATCCCGGCCCAGTTCGCGATATCGACCGTCCGCGACGGCGCCTTCGCCAGCCTGGGTTTCGTGTCACACGAGACCCCCGGCATGCTGGTCTTCCTGGAGAGCGATCGCTACCTCGCCGAGCTCGAGGAGTGCACGCACGCGACCGCCGTGATCGCGCGCCCCGAGCTGGTCGAGCGCGTGCCCGCCCGCCTCGCGGTGGCCAGCGCAGATAGCCCGCGTCAGACCTTCTACGCCCTGCACAACCACCTGGCCGAGACCGGCTTCTACTGGACCTCGTTCGAGTCGGTCATCGCTGGCAGCGCCCGTGTCCATCCGCGCGCCTACGTGGCTGCCCGCGACGTCCGCATCGGGGAGGGCGTGGTCATCGAGCCCAACGCCACCATCCTCGAGCGCAGCATCATCGAGGACGGCGCCGTCGTGCGCGCCAACGCCGTCATCGGCTCGGAGGGCTTCCAGTTCGTCGCGTCGGATCAGGCGCTGCTGCCGGTCGCTCACGCGGGAGGTGTGCGCCTGGAGACCGGTGTCGAGATCCAGTCCTGCACCTGCGTGGATCGCGCCGTCTTCGGCGGCTTCACCGTGGTCGGCGCGCACAGCAAGATCGACAACCTGGTCCACATCGCCCACAACGTGCAGCTGGGCCGACGCAACCGCGTCGTCGCCGGCGCCATGATCGCGGGCACGCCCGAGACCGTGGCCAAGGTGCCCGACGCCGGCATCGGCGAGCTCGCCCTGGATGGCACCCATGTCTACT
>JBGASF010000082.1:0-35541 GCA_044229835.1 Polyangia bacterium
CGTGCGCGGGCTCGGCCGGGTGCTCGTGCTCGTGCTCGTGCTCGGGCTCGTGCTCGTGCTCGGACTGGTGCTCGTGCTCGGGCTCGGGCTCGCCGCAGGCGCGGCCACTGCCGCCAGCGCGGCCGCCACCTCGCGCCTCAGCACCGCCATCTCCACGATGCGCCGGCCCGGCTCTCTCGAGATGGCCCGCTCCACCACCTCCACGAACGCCGGCGGGGCATCCGCGCGCAGCGCCCGCAGCTCCTCGGGGCGGCCGTGACAGATCCGGTACAGCACCGCCATCACCCCGGTCTCTGGAAACGGCAGCTCGCCGGTCGCCATCTCGAACAGCATGGCGCCCATGGCCCACACGTCGGTCGCCGGGGTCACGCCCTCGGCGTCGCCGTTGGCCTGCTCGGGGGCCATGTAGGCCGGCGTCCCGATCAGGCGATCCACCGGGCGCGACGTCAGCGCCTTCTCGCCGCGCACCGTCGACACCCCGAAATCGAGCAGCTTCACGAACGGACCGCCGCCCGCGTCCTCGATGAAGACGTTGCCCGGCTTCAGATCGCGATGCACGATGCCGGCCCGGTGCGCCGCCTCCAGCGCGCTCATGGTCTGGTCGGCGATCACCGCCAGCTCGTCCCAGGACAACGGCCCCTGCTCGAGGCGGGTCGCCAGATCGTGGCCCGCCAGGTGCTCCATCACGAACGCGGGCGTGCCGTCGTCCAGCGTCTCCCAGTCGGTGATCTGCACCGCGTGCGGGTGGCGCAGCCGGGCCACGACCTCCGCCTCGCGCCGGAAGCGCGCCAGCGCCTCGGCGTCGTGCGCCCACTCCGGCGACAGCTTCTTGAGCGCGAAGGTCTTGCCCAGGCCGAGGTGCAGCACCTCGTACACCGTGCCCATGCCGCCGTGCCCGAGCTCGCGCTGCACGCGGTAGCGCCCGCCGACCACGCGACCGAGCAGCGCGTCCGGCGCAGGCGGCCCGGCGTCGGTCGCGGTGTCGTCGCCCACGCCCTCGTCCAGCGCGCTCGTCACTCCCCGAGTGTACGACCAAAATCGAGTCTGGCGCCCCCTGCCCTGCTAGACTCGCGTCGTGGCGTTTCGGGGCAGGGAGCGGGGAACCCAGGTCGACGACTACGGTCGTCCCGTGGTCCGCGCCAAGGAGACGCGGCCTCCCGGCAAGCGCACCCTGACCGACGGCCTGGTCCAGCGCGACCGCGACGACGACGGCGCCGGCGGCGCCGATGGGGCCGACGAGGCTCCCGCGGCCAGCGCCTCCCAGGTGGTCGAGCAGGCCGTCGCCGGCCGTGGCGCCGGCGCGCCGGTGGCGGCGTCGATCCGCGCCGCGGTCGAACCCGAGGTCGGCGCCAGCCTCGCCCACGTCCGCGTGCACAGCGATGACAGCGCCCGCGAGGCCGCCGGCGCCATCGGCGCGCGCGCCTTCGCCTACCAGAGCGACGTCTTCCTCGGCCCCGGCGCAAGCGCCGGCGACCTCGGCCTGATGGCGCACGAGCTGACCCACGTTGTGCAGCAGGGCGCCGGGGGCCCTGGGGTGCAGCGCCAGCTCGCCATCGGCGCCTCCGATCATCCCGCCGAGCGCGAGGCCGACGCGGTGGCCGACCGGGTCGTGGCGGGCGGCGGCGCCAGCACCCAGCTCATCGTCGACGACGGCGCCGGCGCCCCTCGCGCCGAGGGCCAGCTCGGACGCAGCGAGTTCCTGGCCGCGCTGCGCACCGAGGTCACCGCCGCTGCCACCGCCGCGCTGGGGCCCGATTGGTCGGCCGCGGGCTGCCCCACCATCGAGGGCTGGTTCGCACAGCACGCCAGCACCGACGCCGCCACCCTGGAGCGCCTGGCCCGGCGCTACTCGGGCCAGGCCCAGGTCACCTCGGCGCGCGCCTTCATCGCCCCCATCTGCGCGCGCCTGTCGGGCGCCATCGTGCGCTGGCGGGGTGGTGGAGACATCAGCGCCGACCTGGCGGCCGCCGGCGTCGACCCCGCCACCGTCACCCCTGCCGCGGCGCTGGCCCAGGCCGGGGCCGCCGGGCTCGCGGGCGCCATGGCCAGCGCCAGCAGCGCGCTGAGCTCGGCGAGCAGCGCCATCATGGGCAGCCTGGGGGGCACCGCGCAGGCCAAGCCGGGCCCCCTCGGTCTGGTGCACGAGCTCGGCCCCGGGCAGCCGCTGAGTGGCGCCGGCGCCGACGTCGCGGCGCAGTTCGACGGCGGCCTTGGCGGGGTGCAGATCCACACCGGCCCGCTGGCCCAGCGCAAGGCCGACGAGCTCGACGCGCGCGCCTTCGCGGTCGGCCCGCACATCGGCTTCGCCGCCGGCGAGTACCGGCCCGGCGAGCCCGAAGGTGACGCGCTGCTGGCGCACGAGCTGGCGCACGTGCAGCAGCAGTCGGGCGCCGGCAGCTCCGGCTCCGACGCCGGCGCCAGGGGCCAGGACAGCAAGGCCCACGAGGACGACGCCGACCAGGCCGCGACCTCGGTGATGGCGGGCCTGTACGGCAGCGGGCGCCGCGCCCCTGGCACGCTGGCCCAGCGCGCGCGCGCCGCCGCCACCAGCGGCCTCGAGCTGCAGCGCTGCGGCCGCTCGCCGTCGGGATCGGGCTCGGCCCCGGCGCCCGCGCCGCCCGCGGTCGCGCCCCCCATCCCCAGCAGCCACGGCCCCGATCAGCACGCCGGCGCGGTGGCCCCCAACGCCGATCAGGTCACCGAGATCGGCTACCAGCTCGATCCATCGAGCCGCCCTGCCCCGGTCGCACCATCGCCCGGCGGCGGCCCGGCCCCCGCGGTGCCGCCGCGTCAGCCCTGGGACGGCGCCACCGGCCAGCCCAACGAGGCCGCGCGCCGCACCGAGCTGCAGAACCACCTGACCACCGCGACCACCGGCTTTCTCAATCGTCGCACCGCGGCCATCAACGCCGCCCTGGGCCAGCAGCACGTCGCCATGACCGGCGCTGGTCCGGCCGCGCCGGGCGCCGCGCCCGGCCACGAGACCGGCGTGGTCGACATCGCCAACGCCGCCATCGCCAAGCTGGAGTCCCGCTACGCGGGCCTCATGAACGCCGCCGCCGGCACGCCCAAGCAGGCCGCCGACCGGGCGCCGCGCGTCGCCACCCCGGGCGCGGGCCAGAACCTGTTCGACGCCAACAGCGAGGCCGACCGCACCGCCCAGCTCAACCAGCCCGACCTGCAGAACATGGTGGCCTGGTGGATCGCCCAGCACGACGACGCCACCGGCCCCACCAGCGCGAGCGCCGGCATGCGCACGCACCGCTTCTCGACCCAGGATCCCGGCGCCGACCAGTTCTTGCGCGACTTCGACGCGGCCTACCGCGTGCGCAGCGACTTCCCCGGCGGCAACGCCCGCAAGCTGATCGACTACCGCATGACGCAGTGGAGCGAGCGCGGCGAGCGCGGCATCACCTTGCAGAGCGGCTTCGACGCCGGCCCCGACCCCCAGCTCGCCGAACGCACCCAGCGCTGGAACGTCTTCAAGACCGCCATGCACGAGTGCCTGCACCTGCGCGCCCACCCGGCCTTCGCCGCCATCCAGGGCAACAGCCCCACCCTCATCGAGGGCTTCACCGAGATGTTCACCGAGGAGGCCCTCGGTCCGGTGCTGACCGCGGTCAAGGCCGGCTCCGACGAGGCGCTGCGCCGCACCGTCGAGGGCGGCGTGTTCACGCCCATCAACACCGCGATCATCGGCGACTTCCAGGTCGCGGCCGAGTACGCCGGGGACTTCGCCCAGGCCAAGGTCATATGGAACCGGCACCCCGGCCGTCCGGGGGGGCGGCGCCGACGCCGTCCGCGCCGCCTTCTTCCAGGGCCACCTCGAGATGATCGGCCTCAACCCCGATGGCAGCCTGCTCACCGGACAGCCCGCCGCCGGCACCGCCCGGCGCACCCGCATCCCGCGCGGCATCACCGGCCTCGACGATCTGGCCCGCCGCAGCGGCGTGCCACGCGCCACCATCGAGCGCGACAACGCCGGCATCACCGACGCGCTACCGGCCGACGCAGTGCTGGCCGGCTGCCGCGAACACCTGGTGGTCGCCATCTCGACCACCAACCCGACCACCGGCGCGACCGATAACGGCGTGGAGACCCGGGCCCAGATCGCGACCCAGAACGGCGTCTCGGAGGCCGCTCTGGTGCGCGCCAACCCCGACGTCGCGGTCGACGCGGCGACCAACAACTGGCCCACGCTGACCGGGGGCCAGCGTCTGCTCATCCCGGTGCACTGATGGCGCGCACGCGCGCGCACCAGCCGCTCCTGCTGGCGCTGGTGCTGGCGGGCGGCTTCGGGTGCAAGCACCAAAGTCGCTCAGGAGATCCGGTGAACGATCGCACCCTCTCGACAGGAAGTGGCAGCGCGGGCGCAGGTGGCGGTGGCGGCGCCGACGGCGGCGGGGCGGGCGCGACCGTGACGCCGGGCGCCGAGGCGCGCTATCGCGAGCACCTGGCGCGCTTCGGCGTGCGCGACCCGGGCGACCGCATCGTGGCGCTGCCGCCACTCGGCGGCATATCGCCCTTCGCCCTGCGCGAGGGCAGCGGCCTCCGGCTCAAGGCGCTGGTCACCGCGACCGCCGCCGTGGGGCCGGGCGGCCACATGACCCAGGACTGGCGCGGCCTGCTGACCGCGAGCAGCGACCCCGCCGCGCTGGGCCAGGCCCTGGCCTGGCTGGAGACCGACGAGTCCCCCAGCCCGCACCGCATGATGCCGGCCTGGTGGCGCGCCCTGGCACCTGGGCAGCGCGACGTGAGCGGCGTCGATCCAGGGCACCTGGCGCTGGTCGAGGCGGCGCGGTTCGGCAGCGCTCCGGACGTGGTGACCTGGACCGGCTGGCTGCTGCCCCCGGGCGGCATGCCGGTGCGCTGGACCATCACCGCGCCGGTCGGCAAGCCCGCCACCCTGACCCGCGCCAGCGCGCAGGAGCTCTTGCCCCCCGGCGGCGCCTCGGAGCTGGTGCGCGCCAGGGCCCAGCTCGCCGACCCGGGCGTCGATCACGCGTGGGCCCTCGGGGTCGTCGGCGCGGCGCGCGACGCCGCCTCGGTGGCCGCCATCCGCACCATCCTGCTCGGTGACGAGCGCGAGGCCGCGCTGGCGGCGCGCGCCCTTGGCCTCATCGGTGACGCCGGGGCGCTGACGGCGCTGACCGACGCGCTGGCGTCGCCCGCCCAGGGCGTCCGCATCGGCGCCATCCAGGAGCTGGCCCGCCTGCGAGCGCCATCGACGCTGGCCGCGCTGGTGGCGCGCAGCGGCAGCGAGCCGGAGGCGCGCGTCCGCCTCGAGCTGGTGCGGGCGCTGGCCGCTTTCGGCGCGCCGGCGCGCAAGACCCTGCTCCAGCTCGGACAGACCGACGGCGATCCGGGCGTGCGCAGCCTGGCGGCGGCCGAGGCCGCCCGGATCCCCTGAGTGGAGTCCGTGGCCGCCCCAGCGGCGCCGCCCTCGCCGCCGCCGACCAGCCCGTGGCTGCGCCGCCTGCGCGTCGGGGCCCAGCACAGCTACCGGCGCTGGGGCCTGATCGGCTACTTCTTCGGCGCCGCGCTGCTGCTCCTCATCGCGGCGCTGAGCGGGCGTGGCGTCCTGCTCGGCCTGGTCGTGATCGCCTCCTGCGTCGCCAGCTTCGGCGTCGCGGTCAAGCTGAGCTTCATCGTCTTCGGCGCCGAGCGCATCGTGTTCTTCCAGCAGACCGCCGCGGCGCTGGGCCTCAGCGCCGCCGTCCTGGCGCTGACCGACCGGCACGTCCGCGCCGGCCTCGACCTCGCCATCATCGGCATCGGCGCCTTCCTGATCTTCGGCCGCCTGGGCTGCCTGTCGGCGGGCTGCTGCTACGGCCGCCCGGCGCGCCGCGGCATCCGCTATCCGGCCGCCATGGCGGCGGTCGGCTTTCCGCGCCACCTCGTGGGCGTCGCGCTGGCGCCCATCCAGCTCGCCGAGTCGCTGCTGTCGCTGCTGCTCACAGGCGGCTGCGTCGCGCTGGTCCTCGGCGGCGCGCCCCCGGGCAGCGCGGTCGCCCTGTACCTGCTCGGCTATGGCCTGGTGCGGCTCGGGCTGGAGATGGCCCGCGGGGACGAGGCACGCCCGACCGCCCTCGGCCTCAGCGAGGCGCAGTGGACGGCGCCGCTCATCGCGTGGCTTCTGGCCTGGCGCGGCGGCGCGCGGCTGTGGTGGCCTGCCGCCGTGCTGACGCTGCTGGCGGTGGGGCTGGCGCTGTATGGCCGGCGCACCCGCTGGACGCGCTGGTGGCTGCGCTGGCCGCGGCGCACGCGCGAGCTCGGTGACGCGCTGCAGTCGCTGCTCGGCGCGCCGGGCCTGACGCGCGCCGAGACCGCCTTCGGGCTGCGCCTGTCCTCCAGCCCGAACCCCGACGGCTCGCGCCACTTCGCGCTGTCGCGCACCGACCCGGCCAGCCCCCTCGACGCCGCCACCGCCGCCCTGGTCGCACGCGAGCTCGGCCTGCTGCTGGGCGCGCCGCCGCGCAACCTGCTCGCAGGCCGCACGCCGGGCCTGTTCCACCTCGACGTCTGACCGAGTCCTGAAGGGAAGCGAAGCTAGAAAACGAAGGCGGTGCGGGTCTGCAGGGTGAACGAGCCGTCGGCGTCATAGTCGCGCGCCAGGGCATCGCCGAAGTGCAGGTAGCCGGTCTCCAGCGCGAAGGTGACGTGGCCGTCATAGAACTGGTAGTGCAGCCCGAGATCGACCTCGGTGCCGAGGAAGCTGCCGCGCCCGTCGGCCGGGAAGAACTCGTGGCCCGGCTGGCCGGTCAGGACCTCCTTCTCGTCGTTCCACGCCATCAGCACGCCGAGCACCACCGAGGTGCCCTCGAACACGCCCTCGGGCGCCCGGAACCGGAAGCGCGGGTTCACGTAGGTCGAGTTGATGACGCCGCCCAGCGAGGCAAAGCCCTTGGCGCCGTCCGGGTTGGTCGGCTTGGCCGCCCCCGGCGACCCGGTCGCCAGCCGGCGCGCCGAGCGCTCGCGCAGGATCTCCTCGTACAGCACCAGGCCGACGTTGTGGTCCGGGTGCAGCGGCCGCTGCGTGAACTTGCTGCCGTCGTCGATGGCATACAGATCGTGGTCGCCGCTGGCGTGGCCGACCTCGACCAGGGCATCCCACTGCTCGGTCAGCCAGCCCAGCCGCGCCACGCCGCCGTAGATCTCGGCGGTCTGCTGCGAGTTGGCCGGCGCCGGCACGCCGCCGAAGCTGTCGCCGCGGATGGTGAAGCCCTCGCCCTCGGCGTAGATCTTGCCCCAGCGGATCTTGCCCCACACGTCGTAGATCTGCACGAACGAGCCGTCGTCGGCGTCGCACTTGTGACTGCCGTTGCTCTCCACCTTGGACGGGTTGGTGCACGACTGATCCTGGGTGCGGAACACGATGTAGGTGCCGCCGCGCAGCTCGTCCTTGGTGCCCTCGTGCCACTCGGGGTTGTTGTACAGCGCGATGATGACGTGCTCGTTGACGTCGTCCGACTTGCCGCGCGAGATGAAGCCCTGCTGCGCGAAGGGGCGGAAGCGGCGCTCGTACGGCTCGTCGGCCAGCAGCGGCGCCTCGCTGATCTTGTCGAACGCGTAGCCCACGATGAGGTTCGACTTCTTCTTGCCGCGGGTGGCGACCTCGATCGGCTTGGTCACGAACATGACGCGGTCGTTGGTCGACCCGAAGTGGTTGTCGCCGAAGTCGTCGTCGAAGTAGGTGTCGAGGTTCTTGCGCTTGGGGTAGCCCGGCTTGGTGGTCGGATCCCAGTCGAAGGTGCCGCCGCCGTTGGCCAGGATGCCCATGCCCCAGTGCGACGGCATGCGCCCGACGCGGACCTGCCCGATCGGGATCTGGAACTCGATCCACAGGCGCGGGATCTGGACGTCGGGTTTCTCCTCGCCGAAGTAGGTCGTGTTGGTCGGGTTGACCGCGAACAGCGGCGCCGCGCTGCGCGCGTTGTTGTCACCCCAGATGACGTCGTCGAAGACGTCGATCTGCGCGAACACGCGGGCCACCGACTTGACCGAGTCGACCGGCGAGAACAGCGAGATCTGCGGCGTCAGGCGCGCCCGGTGCATCATGTAGGACGTGCGCTGCACCTTGGGGAAGAAGATGGTGCGGCCGCCCGCGGGGTCGAAGTTGACCGCGGGCAGGTCCTCGTTGGCGAGGTTGGTCAGGTACACCGTGCGGTTGCGATAGTAGCCCTCGAGCGCCCACTTCATGTTCCAGCTGCCCGACGCGCGCGCCGCCGCGGTGCCGCCCTTGCTGGGCCCCAGCGTCGGCGGCGGCGGCAGCGACGGCACGGCGTCCGCGGCCTCGATGCCGCCCATCGGATCGTCGGCCGGCGCGTCGGCCGGCATCGGCATGCTCGACGGTCCCGGCTGCGGCTCGTCGCCCGGCGGCCCCTCGGGCTTCGGGTCCGTGGTGATGTCCTGCGCCGCGGCCACACCGGTCCACAGCGCGCCCGCGAGCAGCGCTCCCCACACCCCCCGTGCGCGCGACATCAGCGCTTGGGATCCGCGTCGACGACGACGACGGAGTCAGCGAACACCGGGGCCGAGAACTCCGCCAGCCGCGTGCGCACGCCGTTCACGTTGCCCTCGGCCACCATCTTGACGGTGCCGGTGCTGGGCGGGACGTCGACCACGATGAAGATGCCGTTCTTGGCGTTGGTCGCCAGCGAGTGGCGCACCGACGGATCGCGCCGGCGCGGCAGGTTCTGGTCGCTCATGTACACGACCTTGATGCCCGGGATGGGCTTGTCATCCGAGCCCAGCACGGTGGCGATGGCGTTGCCGACCTCCTTGCGGTTGCAGTCGCGCAGCGAGCCGGCGATGACGCCGGTGCCGGGCTTGCGCGTGATGCCGGCCAGCGCGGGCAGCGCGCCACCGGTGAAGATCGAGACGCTGTTGCGGTTCAGCGTCTGCGTCATCGGCGCCGAGGCCGAGAAGTCGAACGGATCGGCCAGCTCGAAGGTGTCGAAGGTCTCGCCGGTCTTGCGCGAGCGCCAGTGCAGGCGCTTCTTGCCCATCACCCCGGGCACCGTGATGGTGAACTTGCCCTGGCCGTCGGTGGTCGCGGTGGCGTCGGGCGTCATGCCCAGCTTGGTGATGTCGTTCCAGACGTCGATGGTCGCGGCGACCACGGGCTGGGTGCTGTTCTGGAAGTCGAACAGGGTGCCGTTCACGGTCAGCGTGGTCAACGTGCTGCCCGGCGTGGTGTCGGCCATGCCGAGGCAGCCGTAGTCGGCCGGCATCGGCATGTCGCGCGTGTTGATGTAGATGTTGCCACCGTTGATGTCGGTGGTGGTCGGGATGGCGGCCCACTCGGCGGCAGCCTGGTCGGTCGTGCCGCTGTCCGTGCCGGTGTCGTCGTCGTCACCACCACAGCCGGCCGCGAACACACCCAGCGCCAGTGCCGCAATCTTCCACAAGCTACCCTTGGTCATTCGTCGTTCCTCCGGTTTGGCAACCCGACTCAACACTGATTTCGGGCGGATTACAACCTGGTGCGCTACGGGGTGGCGATCATCAGGCGCAGGGGCCCGATCAGCTGGGCGTCGGCCAGGCTGCCGACGCCCGCGGTCTCCTCGTAGTGCTCGCCCGGCGCCTCGTCGAACCAGGGGTCGTCGGCGTCGATCACGAAGTCGAAGGTCGGCATGATGTAGCCGAGGAAGTCCTGCGCGCAGCCGAGGCCGACCGCGTAGCGCACCCCGGGCCGCGCCAGCAAGAGGTCGCGCAGGTAGGGCCCCGGCGGCGCCTTCGAGATGTCGGGCGGGAACGGGCGCGTGGTGTCGACCAGCTGGTTGCCGCCGCTCCAGGCGCCGTCATAGCCGCCGAGGTACAGCTCGGGTGACAGCTCGCCCGGGAAGGTCGCGATGGCGATGGGCCCGAGCTCGATGAGCGAGACCTCGGACTCGACGCGCGGGACGTTGCCGGCCGGGCGCGACAGCGGCAGCGCGGGGTCGTAGTCCATCAGCTTGCGGTCGAACAGGTGCAGCAGCGCGGCGGTCTGGTAGCGGTAGTTGTCGACGTCGGCGCGGATGACGCGGGTGCGGAAGCGCAGCGGCGCGCTGGCCAGCGTCTCGGCGCCGCTGCCCGGCCCCTGCGCGCGCACCGCGAACTGCACGATGGCCGCGCCATACAGATCGGCGCGCTCGGCCCCGGTGGTGATGGTGCCGTCGGGGCGCCGCATGACCACGTCGGTCTGCGGGTTGCCGCCGCCGATCTGGGCGCCCATCTCGCCGTTGGAGTACAGGCACATGCCGCCGAGCTGGGCCTCGACCCCGGTGCGCAGCATGTGCGGGAAGTCCGAGGTCAGCTCGTTGTCGCGGCTGCCCGCGAAGTCGGGGTGGGCCGAGAACAGCACCCAGGTCGCGATGGTGCTGGCGGCAGAGGCCGGCTGCCCGGCGCGGCTGAAGCGCAGCACGGTCATGAAGGGATCGATGACCACCGGATCGCGCGAGTCGTGGATCCACTTGCGCACGTCGCCGGCGGGCTCCTCGACGCGGAGCTGCCCCACGGTCAGCGTGGCGGGCGCCAGCGCGTCCACCGCGCGGGTCACCGCCTTGACAGCCTGTGAACGGATCCGGGCCATATACGCCGGGTCGAGGCCCGTGGTGGCGTCGTCCTGGCCCCAGATCCCGATGACGTCCTGGGTCGAGTGGTCGTGCGTCGACGACACCACCAGGAGGTCGACGCCCAGGGACGCCGGCAGCGCGGCGCGGATGAGATCCATCTCCTGTTTGAAGTAGCCCAGCGCGTCGATGGTCACGAACACCACCGTGGTGTCGCCGTCGCGGATGGCGATGGCGCGCACCCAGGTGTCGTTGCGGATGACCCGCGCGGGGCGCCCCTCGTTGTGGCCGGCCAGCCAGACGGCGTCGAACTTGCCGTTGCCGTTGACGTCGGTGAAGGGCTCGTTCTGGCTCCAGTGGTGGTTGCCGTCGAGGTCCTGCCACTCCGACTCGACCAGCACCGGCGTGATGGTCTCGGCCGCGGCGCCGACCTCGAGGCTGCCATCGCTGGCGGCGCAGCCCGGGCCGGGACAGGCGCGATCCCAGGGCTTGCTCGCGGCGTCGTCACCGCCGCAGCCCGCGAGCCCCAGCACCAGCCCCAGCACCAGCACCAGCACCAGCCCCAGCACCGTCCCTGGCCCGAGCCCCGACCCGGCCCCCGTCGCCGCCCGCGCGCGCACGCTAGGGCTCCGCGATCAGCATCTTCAGCGGGTCGATGAGCTGCGCCTCGGCGTCGGGACCGATCGAGTTGGTCTCCTCGTAGTGGTCGCCCGCGGCCTGCTCCCACCACGGGTTGTTGGCGTCGAGCTTGAAGTCGTACCTGGGGATGATGTAGCCGGCCCAGTCGTTGCCGAGGCCGAGGCCAGCGGCGTACTTGACGCCGCTGCGCGCCAGGATGACGTCCTTGATGTAGGGCCCCTTGGGCGCCAGCGAGATGTTGGGCGGGTTGGGGTTCATCGGGTCGATGAAGTCGTTACCCCCGGCCAGCGCGCCGTCATAGCCGCCGGTCCAGATCTCGGGCGCCAGCTCGCCGGGCAGCGTGGCCACGCCCAGCGGGCCGAGCTGCAGGTAGCTGACCTCCATCTTGAGCTGCGGGATGTTGCCCGCCTCGATGGTCTTGGTGGGATCGTAGTTGAACTGGTCGCGCACGTAGATCTTGAGGATCGACGCGCTCTGGAAGGTGTAGTTCTGCACGTCGGCGAACAGCTCGCGGGTGCGGTACAGGATGGGCGCGGTCATCAGGGTCTCGGCGCCGCCGCCCGCCGCCAGCGCCTTGAGCGCGAAGCGCCCCAGGAGATTTCCGCCGCGCTCGGCGCGCTCGGGCGAGTCCTCGAGGATGCGGGTGCCGTTCTCGCGCAGCACCGGGATGCCGCCGCCCGGGCTGCCCGGGCCGAGCAGCGCGCCCAGCGGCCCGTTCGAGTACACACAGATCCCGCCCAGCGCCGCCAGCCCCTCGCCGGGCACGCCCAGGGTCTCCACGGTCTGGCGGATACCGTGCGGATAGTCCGAGGTGATGGCGTGGTTCTTCGACCAGGCGTACTCCGGGTGCGACGCCCACATGACCCAGGTCGCGATGGTGCTCGAGGCCTGATCCAGCGGCTGCCCCGCCTTGGTGAAGCGCGTCACCGTCATGGTGGTGTCGGCGATCTGCGGATCGCGGCCGTCCTTGACCCAGTTCTTGGTGGTGCCGTCGGGATCGGCGACCTTGATCTGCGCGAAGGTCACGTTGGCCGGCTGCAGCGCGGCCACGGCGGCCACCACGGCCTTGGCGGTCTGCGCGCGCAGGTAGGCCATGTACTCGGGCTTGATGCCGCTGTCGAACTCGGTGGCGCCCCAGGCCCCGGCGGTGTCGTGGGTCTCGTGGGTGTGCGTGGCCGAGATGATGACGTAGTCGACGTCCAGCGTGGCCGGCAGCTCGGCGCGGATGCGATCCATCTCGTCCTTGAACAGCCCGAGCACGTCGAGCGTGACGATGACGATGGTGGTCTGGTTGTAGCGCAGCGCGATGGCGCGGGCCCAGATGTCGTCGTGGATCGAGGTCGCCACGCGACCGTTGCCGAAGCCAGCGATCCAGTAGGCGTCGAACTTGCCGTTCATGTTGACGTCGACGTAGGGCTCGCCGGGTTGCCAGTCGCCGTCCATGTTGGTGTCGGTCCACTCCTTCTCGACCAGCGTCGGCGTGATCTTCTCCGCCGCGGCGCCCGCGTGCAGCACCCCATCACCGCTGTCGAGACAGCCCGGCGCGCCCGGGCAGCGCAGGGACTTCAGCACCGGTCCGGCATCGGGACCGTCATCGTCCCCGCCCCCACCACCACCACATCCAGGCCCGACCAAGGCGAAGGTGAAGGTGAGGAGGGCGAACGAAGCGAGCTTGCTGGCTGGACGCATGACCAATTTCTCCTCGGCGCGCACCATACCCCCTGAGGCGCCTTCACGCCAAGGGGGTGCCAAAAAGGCTGACTCTGAGGTAGCCTGGCCACTCTCTTCGCTCCAGGGGGTCGTGATGAGGATGTCTTCTGCACGCGTGGTCGTGGTGGGTTGGCTTGCGCTTTTTGCGCTGGGCTGTGGGGACAACGGCGAGGTCGAGAGCGACGCCGCGATGACGGACAGTCGGGTACCCGACGCCAGCAGTCCCGACGCCAGCGCAGACTCCAGCGTGGTCGCGGTGTCGGCCGCGATGTCGACGGTGACCGTCGATCGCGCCACCGGCGTGGTCGCCAATGGCACCGACCAGTCGACCATCACGGTCACCGTGCGTGACGCCGCCGGCAACGCGCTGACCGGCATCAACGTCACCCTTGCAGTGACCGGCACCGGCAACACGGTGTCGACGCCGGCCCCGACCAGCGCCAGCGGTGTCACCACCGCCACGCTGGCGTCCACCCGCGCCGAGGTCAAGACCATCACCGCCAGCGCGGGCGGCGTCGTGCTGACCCAGATGCCCACCGTGGCCTTCGTGGCCGGCGCCGCGTCGGCCGCGATGTCGACGGTGACCGCCAGCCCGGCCACCGTGATCGCCAACGGCACCGCGACGTCGACGATCACGGTCACCGTGCGCGACGCCAACGGCAACCCCATCGCGGGGCGGCCCGTCGGCCTGACCGCGACCGGCGCCGGCAACACCCTGGTGCAGCCGGGCATGACCAGCGCCACCGGCGTGACCACCGGCACCCTGGCCTCGACCGCGGCCGGCATCAAGGTGGTGACCGCGACCGTCGCGCCCGGCGCAGGGCAGCTGGTCATCACCCAGACCGCCAGCGTGACCTTCACCGTGGGCGCCATCAGCCCCAGCATCTCGACCGTGATCGCGGCCCCCACCAGCGTCAGCGCCGACGGCGTCGCGCTGTCGACCGTGACCATCACGGTGCGCGACAGCGGCGGCAACCCGGTGCCCGGCATCCCGGTCGGCCTGACCGCCACCGGCACCGGCAACGTCATCGTGCAGCCCGCGGTGACCAACGCCAGCGGCGTCACCACGGGCACCATCGCGTCGACGCGCGCCGAGACCAAGACGGTGACCGCGACCGCGGACCCCACCGGCGCCGCCGTCGCCATCACCCAGCAGCCCACCGTCACCTTCGTGCCTGGCGCGGTCAGCCCGCTGTCGACCATCGCCGCCGCTCCGCTGACGCTGGCCGCCAACGGCACCGCGACGTCGACCATCACGGTCACCGTGCGTGACGCCAACGGCAACCCCGTCCCGGGCCGCACCGTGGTGCTGGCCGCGACCGGCACCGGCAACACCCTGACCCAGCCCACCGGCGTCACCGGCGCCACCGGCGTCGCCACCGGCACGCTGGCCTCGACCGTGGCCGCGACCAAGATCGTGACCGCCATCGTCGATCCCGGCGCCGGCCAGGTCGCGCTGACCGGCATGGCCACCATCGTCTTCCAGGCCGGCAGCGCCAGCGGCACCACCACCACCTTGACGGTGTCGCCGCCCAGCGCGACCGCCAACGGCACCTCGGTGGTGACGGTGACGGTGACCGTGCGTGACGGCAGTGGCAACCCGCTGGGTGGCCGCGCGGTGGCGCTCAGCGCGACCGGCACTGGCAACACCGTGACCCAGCCGGTCGGCGTCACCGGCGCCGATGGCGTCGCCACCGGGACCATCGCCTCGACGGTGGCCGAGGCCAAGACCGTCAGCGCGGTCATCGATCCCGCGGGCGCCAACATCGCGGTGACGCAGACCGCGATCGCGACCTTCACCTCGGGCTCGCCGACCACCACCAACTCGACCGTGGTGGTCACCCCGGCCACCGGCGTGACCGCCGACGGCGTCGCCAGCGCCACCGTCACGGTCACCGTGATCGACGGCGCCGGCAACCCGGTGCCCGGCCAGACCGTCAGCCTGGCCGCCACCGGCACCGGCAACACCCTCACGCAGCCGGCCGCGGCGACCAACGCCAGCGGCGTCACCACCGGCAGCATCCGCTCCACCGTGGCCGAGGTGAAGACCCTGACCGCGACCATCGACCCGACCGGGACCCCGGCCGTGATCACGCAGCAGCCCACCGTCGCCTTCGTGGCCGGTGCGCCCAGCGCGACCACCACCACGCTGGTGGTGGCGCCCAGCACCGGCATCACCGCCGATGGCGTCGCCACCGCGGGGGTCACCGTGACGGTGCGTGACAGCGGCGGCAACCCGGTCTCCGGCGCGACCGTCGCGCTGGCCGCCACCGGCTCGGGCAACGTGGTGTCGGCGCCCGGCCTGTCCGACGCCAGCGGCGTCTACCTCGGCTCGGTGGCGTCGACCGTCGCCGGGACCAAGACCATCAGCGCCACCATCAACCCCTCGGGCACCCCGGTCGCGGTCACCCAGACCGGCACCGCCAGCTTCTCGCCCGGCGCCGCCAGCGCGGTGGTCTCCACCCTGGTGGCCAGCCCGACCGCGGGCCTGGCCGCCAACGGCGTCGCGCAGTCGACCGTGACCGTGACCCTGCTCGACGCCCAGGGCAACCCGGTGCCCGGCCAGACCGTCGAGCTCGGTGCGACCGGCAGCTTCAACACCCTGTCGGCCCCCGGCGTCACCGACGCCGCTGGCGTGTACATCGGGAGCCTGCGCAGCACCCGCGCCGAGACCAAGGTCGTCTCGGCCACCGTCAACCCGGGCGCCGGGCAGGTCGTGCTGGGCCAGACCGCCAGCGTCGGCTTCGTCCCGGGCAGCATCAGCGCCGCGACCTCGACGCTGCGCGCGACCCCGGACGTCAACGTCACCGCCGACGACGTGCAGACCTCGACCATCACCGTGGTCGTGCTCGACAGCGTGCAGAACCCGCTCAGCGGCGTCACCGTCACGCTGGCCGCCACCGGCACCGGCAACACCCTGTCGGCGCCTGGCATGACCGACGGCAACGGGATCTACACCGGCTTCATCCGCTCGACCCGCGCCGAGCTCAAGACCGTCAGCGCGATGGCCAACGCCATCAACCTGGCGCAGACCGTGACCGTCGACTTCGTGGCCGGTCCGGTCGACGCCATGACCTCGACCCTGACCGCGGCGCCGACCACGCGCAGCGCCGGCCAGTCGGCGACGGTGACGGCGACCCTGTACGACGCCTTCATGAACCCGGTGCCCGGCGCCACGGTGGTGCTGTCGGCCACCGGCACCGCCACCACCCTGGTACAGCCCGGGGTCACCAGCGCCGCCGGCGTCGCCACCGGCTCGCTGAGCGCGACGGCGCCCGGGGCCAAGGTCGTCAGTGCGACCGGCAACGGCACCCTGCTGATGCAGACCGCGACGGTGCAGTACGACCCCGGCGCGGTCGATGGCGCGATGTCGACCGTGGTGGCCAGCGCGGGCACGCCGTTCGCCGACAACAGCGCCACCGCGACCATCACCGTCACCGTGGTCGACGGCTTTGGCAACCCGATCCCCGCCGCCCTGGTCTCGCTGGCGGCCACTGGCGCGGGGAACACCCTGTCGGCTCCGGGCAACACCAACGCGAGCGGGATCTACACCGGCACCATCCGGTCGACCACCCTGGGCACCAAGACGGTCAGCGCCACCGCCGCGGGCCAGGCCATCACGCAGACCGCCGACGTCACCTTCGGCCCGGGCCCCATCAGCGCGGCCAACTCGACTCTGACGCTCGACCGCTGGGCCAACCTGCGCACCGACGGCACCGACGCCGTCACCGTCACCATCACCGCGCGTGACACCGCCAACCGCGTCATCCCCGGCGCCACCGCGGTGGTGACGCTGACCGGCGGCGCCGCCGGCAACCTCCTGACCCAGCCCGCGGCGGTGACCGACGGCTCCGGCGTGACCACCGCCAGCATCGCCTCGACCATCGCCGGCACGCCCATCGTCGGCGTCAACCTCACCTATGCCGGCACCACCGTCACGGCCAGCCAGCGCCAGACTGTCGGCTACGCCTGCGCCGCGCCGGTCTCCTGCCATGCCCTCTTCCTCTCCGGTGTCACGAGCAATGGCCAGTACACCATCGACCCCGACGGCCAGGGCGGCGTGCCCGCGTTCCAGGTCTGGTGCGACATGACCACGTCGCTCAACGGCTGGACCGTGCTGTACGGCTCGGACGGCGGCGACGGCCAGGTGCCCATCGTGTCGGACACCGCGGTGGCCGGGAACCCGCTGGCGTTCCAGCGCTTCAACACCACGCGGGCCCAGAAGATCGCCTTCAGCACCATGGCCGCGGGCGCCGGCTATGTGGTCCTCATCCAGCGCCCGGTGGGCCAGCTGCACATCGACCTCAATCCCCCGCTGTTCCCGCCCACCCTGGCGGTGCCGAACTCGCACTACCACCAGGCCATCAACATCTTCGAGCCGAACCCGGGCATCCTGCTCGGCGGCGGCTTCATCGGCTGGTCCAACTTCGATATCGCGGGCGGCGGCGACTTCAACGTCAGCGGGCCCGACGGCGCCACCAGCTGCCCCAGCGTCACCGTGCAGGGCGTCGACCACCACTCGACCAACTACGCGCACCTCAACTGCGAGTGTGAGCGGCAGTACCTGGCCAGCTACTCGGCCGACAACCTCGACGGCGACGCCGGCTACATCGCCCATGACACCATCGGGACCTGGCTCGGCAGCGGCACGTGCAACAGCGGCGAGACCAACAAGCTGAGCTTCTACCTGGCCATCCGCGACAACGCCCTGGTCGGCGCGCGCAGCTGCCAGCAGCTGCGCATGGCCGGCGTCACCACCAGCGGCGCCTACACCATCTATCCCACCGGCAGCGGCCCCGGGGTGCCGGTGTACTGCGACATGACCACCGACGGCGGCGGCTGGACCATCCTGCACGCCGCCACCGGCGCCGACGGCGAGCAGCCGCTGGTGTCCGACGTCGCGGTCGCGGGCGATCCCCTCAGCAACGCCGCCTACAACCAGAGCCGGCTGAACAAGCAGAACATCAGCCTGATCTCGTCGGAGACCATGTTCCGGCGCAACGGCGGCAACTTCCTGCGCGCCAGCGCGTCGGCCTTCGACGGCAACCTGGTCGCGGGGGGCCACCCGCACTTCGGGGTGCGCCTGACCGCGAACGACGGCACCGGCGCCGAGGGCTTCATGGGCTACAGCACCTCCGGCATCATCCGCGGCGGCGACTATGGCGTCAGCCTGACCGACGGACCGACCTGCTCAGGGACCATGACGCAGGGCTTCGATCACCACGACCCGACCGGCTACAACCACCTCAACTGCGGCTGCCAGCGCCAGTACCTGTACAGCTACTCGTCGAGCATCAGCGACGGCGACGCCGGCTATGACGTCAACACCGGCCTGGGCACCTGGGGCGGCACCGACGCCTGCAACGGCGGCGAAGGCGGCCTGCTGGTGTTCCGCACCGCGGTGCGCGGCGACGTCGCCGCCAGCTGCACGCCGTAGCTTCTCGGCTAGCGCAGGCGGCGCGCGATTGCAGCGAGCCGCCTGCGCAGCCCCGCCAGCGTATCGGTCAGCGTATCCAGCCCCTCGATCACGGTCGCATCGCCTGCCATCACCGCGAGCTCGTCGCGCGTCAGCACCGGCTTCTCGACGGTCTCCAGCGCGTGCGCCAGCCAGCGCTCGACCTGTGCCACGGCGCACTGGGTGTCGCGCAGATCGTCGCCCACCAGCTCGACCAGCTTGTCGAGCTCGCCTTGCACGGCCTCACGCGGGCGGTGCCCGACGGCGATGTCGGGGTTCTCGCGATCAACCAGGTATTCGGTCACGCTGGCCATGTCGGGCACCTCCTACTACGGAATTCGGCGCCCGGGAACCCCCGAGGGCAACTTTTCGGTCCAACTTTGCCGCCAACCACCAGGCTTCGCCCGCCGGGAGGGTGCCGGTGCTCGGGCTCGGGCTCGTGCTCGTCCTCGGGCTCGGGCCGGAGGTTGGCCTCGTGCTCGTGCTCGGGCTCGTGCTCGGGCTCGTGCTCGTGCTCGTGCTCGTGCTCGTGCTCGTGCTCGTGCTCGTCCTCGTCCTCGTGCTCGTGCTCGTGCTCGTGCTCGTGCTCGTGCTCGTCCTCGTCCTCGTCCTCGTGCTCGTGCTCGTGCTCGTGCTCGTGCTCGTGCTCGTCCTCGTCCTCGTCCTCGGCCTCAGCCTCGTGGCCGCCCCCGCCCCCCGGCCGCCGGCCACGTTTTGCCCAATTCTTGGACAATCGCACCGTAACGCAGCTCAACAATTTGACACGCCAAGCCCTCGCGATCACACTCACCCGCAAGTCTGTGCGTGGCCCTCGGCAAACACTGCTTGACAGCCCCGCGGGCGTTCGCTATCGAGTCCCCTTCGTGCGGATTTTCAGGCACTTGACGCGGCACCAGGGGGAACGCACTTGCCGCTGATCCCGGACGACAAGGTCGACGAGATCCGCGAGGCGACCGACATCGTCGCGCTGGTGGGCGAGCACGTGCAGCTGCGCCGCGCCGGCACCAACTTCGTCGGGCTGTGCCCGTTCCACAACGAGCGCACGCCGTCGTTCAACGTCAACCCGGCCAAGCAGATCTTCAAGTGCTTCGGCTGTGACGAGAAGGGCGACGCCTTCTCGTTCCTGATGAAGATCGAGAACAAGACCTTCATGGAGGCCGCGCGCGAGCTGGCGCGCCGCAAGTCCATCGATCTGCCCGAGCGCGAGCGCAGCCCCGAGGAGCTGCGCGCCGAGTCGGAGCGCGAGAAGCACGTCAAGGTCAACGAGCTGGCGGCCGACTTCTTCCGCGCCGCGCTGGCCGGCCCAGGCGGCGAGGCCGCGCGCGCCTACCTCGAGAAGCGCGGCATCGACGAGGCCACCCAGCAGACCTTCCGCCTCGGCTACGCGCCCGACGCCTGGGACGCGCTGGCGCTGCACCTCGTCGAGCGCAAGGTGCCGCCCGCGTATGCGCTGGCCACCGGCCTCATCGGCACCCGCGAGCGCGGCGGCGGCCACTACGACAAGTTCCGCGGCCGCCTGATGTGCCCGGTCTTCAACATGCACGGCGAGATCGTCGCCTTCTCGGGCCGCATCATCGATCCCAACGCGCCCAAGGACGTCGCCAAGTACATCAACTCGCCGGAGTCGCCGGTCTACACCAAGGGCCGCCTGCTCTACGGCATCCACCAGGCCCGCGACGGCTTCGCCAAGAAGCGCCGCGCCATCCTGGTCGAGGGCAACTTCGACGTCATCTCGATGTACCGCGCCGGCTTCCACGAGACGGTGTGTCCGCTGGGCACCGCGCTGACGGCGGAGCAGGTCGATCTGCTCAAGCGGCGCGTCGAGAAGGTCGTGCTGATGCTCGACGCCGACCCGGCCGGGCGCAAGGCCACGCTGCGCAGCGCCGAGATCCTGATCAAGGCCGGCGTGCCGGTCTACGTGGTCACGCTGGACTCGGGCGACGATCCCGACTCGTTCGTGCGCCGCGCCGGCACCGAGGCGGTTGGCCGCAGGGTCGACGCCGCGGTGCGCGCGGTGAAGTACTTCGTGGACAACCTGCCGCGCCTGGTCGACCTCGACCCCGTCGAGGCGGTCGAGCACGCCCGCGGCGTGGTCTTCCTGATCCAGGCCATCCCGGATCGCACCGCGGCCGAGATGGCGGCGCACCAGGTCCAGGCCGCCACCGGCGTGCCCTACGCCAAGGTGCTGCAGTGGGTCGAGGCCGCGCGCGCCGCCGAGCAGAAGGCGCGCCCCGAGGCGGCCCGCCCGGCGCCCAACGGCACCAGCCCCAACGCCTCCGGCCTGCGCCAGCCCAAGTATGGCCCCGAGCACAAGCTGGTGGCCCTGATCGCCGATCACCCGGCGCTGCGCCGCCAGATCGGCCTGCTCGGCCTGGACACCCTGGTGCGCGATCCCGAGGTCAAGATCGCCCTCGCGGTGGCCGCCGAGGCGCCCGACGACAGCGCCCGCGACCGCCGCATCGGGTCCCTGATGCTTGACGCTGCGCCAACACTCGCGCCGCTGATTCTGGGGGGTTATTTCACCACGGTGGAGTCGCCCGAGCAGGCCATCAACGAGGCCGCCGGGGTCCTGCGCACCCCCGCGCTGCGCGCCCAGCTGGCCGACGCCCAGTCCCGCCTCAAGCAGGCCGAGCGCGCCGGCGACCCCAACGTCAGCGCCCTCGCGCGTGAAGTCCTTGAACTCAAGACGAAACTGAATATCCTTCTGGCCGATTTGCCGCCCGGCGGCCAGATCTAGTGAATCGACTGGGCGTGGCTTTGTTTGGCTCGATCGAAGGAGAACCCGTCTGATGAACCGCGAAACCGACCAGCGCCGCACCAAGCAGCAGCTCATCACGATGGGCAAGGCGAAGGGGTATCTCACCTACGACGAGGTCAACGACAACATGCCGGTCGACATCGTGTCGTCCGACCAGATCGATGACTGGCTGTCGGCGCTGGGCGAGGAGGGCATCGCCATCGTCGACTCCAACTCGCCGGTGCGCGTGGCCGACAAGGGCGCGCCCAAGGCGGTCGAGGCGCCCGAGCCCGCGGAGGACGAAGACGAGGACGAGGCGCCCGCCAAGCCCGCCGCGGCGTCGGAGGACGACTACGACTCCGGCTACTCGAAGACCAACGACCCGGTGCGCATGTACCTGCGCAAGATGGGCTCGGTCTCGCTGCTGACCCGCGAGGGCGAGGTCGAAATCGCCAAGCGCATCGAGGAGGGCGAGCGGCGCGTGCTGCAGGTCGTCCTCAACTCGTCGGTCGCGGTCGAGGAGATCCTCCAGATCGGCGAGCGCCTGAAGAAGCAGAAGATCCGCGTCAAGGACGTCATCAAGGACGTCGACGAGGAGGACGCCGAGTTCGACGAGCAGTGGCACGCCGACCGCGTCATCCGCATCATCGAGAAGGTCCGCCGCTACCAGCGCGAGAACGAGAAGCACGACGAGAAGCTGGCCGAGAAGGGCCTGTCCGAGGTCAAGAAGAAGAAGGTCAACGAGGCCATCCAGGCCAACAAGGACGAGATGTGCGAGCAGCTCCAGGAGCTGCGCCTCAACAAGAAGACCATCGACCGCATCGTCAACAAGCTGAAGTCGCTGGTCATCCGCATCGAGAAGTCCGAGGAGAAGGTCCACGACGCCGAGTCCAAGGCCGGCCTCAACACCAAGGACCTGCGCCGCACCCTGAAGGACATGCGCGGCTCGCCCGCCAAGGCGCGCACCATCCAGAAGAAGCTGGGCGTCACCGCCGACGAGCTCGACGAGCTCGACAAGAACATCAAGGAGGCCCAGAAGGGCGTCAAGGCGGTCGAGGAGGAGGCCAACCTCTCGGTCGATCAGCTGCGCACGACCTACCACGAGATCGCCGAGGGCGAGCGCATGGCCGAGAAGGCCAAGAGCGAGCTGGTCGAGGCCAACCTCCGCCTGGTGGTGTCGATCGCGAAGAAGTACACCAACCGCGGCCTGCAGTTCCTGGATCTCATCCAGGAGGGCAACATCGGCCTGATGAAGGCGGTCGACAAGTTCGAGTACAAGCGCGGCTACAAGTTCTCGACCTACGCGACGTGGTGGATCCGCCAGGCCATCACCCGCGCCATCGCCGACCAGGCGCGCACCATCCGCATCCCGGTGCACATGATCGAGACCATCAACAAGCTGATCCGCACCTCGCGCTACCTGGTGCAGGAGCTCGGCCGCGAGCCGACCCCCGAAGAGATCGCCGAGAAGATGGAGCTGCCGCTCGACAAGGTCCGCAAGGTCCTGAAGATCGCCAAGGAGCCCATCTCGCTGGAGACCCCGATCGGCGAGGAGGAAGACTCGCACCTCGGCGACTTCATCGAGGACAAGGGCGTCATCTCGCCGTCCGACGCCGTCATCTCGATGAACCTGGCCGAGCAGACCCGCAAGGTGCTGGCCACCCTGACGCCGCGCGAGGAGAAGGTCCTGCGCATGCGCTTCGGCATCGGCGAGAAGTCGGACCACACCCTCGAGGAGGTCGGTCAGGACTTCGAGGTCACCCGCGAGCGCATCCGCCAGATCGAGGCCAAGGCCCTGCGCAAGCTCCGCCACCCGTCGCGCAGCAAGCGCCTGAAGGCGTTCGTCGAGAACTAGTCCAGCGCCAGCTGGTTTGCGAACGACACGGGGCCTGCGAGGGCCCCGTCGTCGTTTCGGGCGGACTCGAGCTCAGTAGCGGTAGCCCACCGTGAAGGACAGGAAGGGATAGAGGTAGCTGCTGGAGGGCTCCCGGCACGGGCTGGAGAAGGGCTCTTCGTCGCCGTGGTCGGTGTCGATGCACGAGGCCGACGACACCATCTTGGTGAGGCCGACGCCCCAGCGCCCGAACATGCCGCGCTGTCCGCCCTCGCTGCCGACCTCGACGCTGACCCAGCGCGCATCTTCGAAAACCTTCTCGCCGCCATCCCACCAGTCGTTGTCGACATAGCGCCCCTGCGACACGCTGGCGGCCAGGTAGGCGCGCGCGCCCGCCTTGCGCTGGTGCAGCCGCACCGTGCCGGCGACCTGCAGGCCGTCGATGGCCTTGCCGGCGCCCACGCCGACATCCAGGAAGGGCGCCACCGCGACGCTGGCGGCCGCGCCGATGAGCCCGATGGGGCTGCCCAGGCCGGCCTGGCCTTCGACCGTGAAGGTCCCGGCGCGCACCGGCCGGGGTGGACTCTCCGCCGCGACCCCGAGGTTGATGGGTTCGGCGGTGGCGGTGCCAGCGAGTGCCAGGGTGGCGAGCAGGGTGGTGGTGACGGACAGGAGTTCCGAGGGCCTCATGATGCCCGGGGTATGTGCAATGCCAGCGCCAGCGCCAAGCCGGCGGAATCTGGTGCGGGGGTGGTGAAGGCTGGACGGACGTGTTCGTGCCCGTGCTCGTGCTCGTGCTCGTGCTCGTGCTCGTCCTCGTGCTCGTCCTCGTCCTCGTGCTCGTGCTCGTCCTCGTCCTCGTCCTCGTCCTCGTCCCCCTGCCCCGATATCGTCCCCCGGCGCTGAATCCCCCCGCCCTGCCCCCGAATCTGAGCCCCCCGACAGCGGCCGCCGATGGAGTACCCTCGCGGCCCGACACACGACTCGATGGGGAGGATGCACGATGGCCAAGAAGCTGATTGCAGTGGTTGGTTCGACCGGGGCGCAGGGCGGCGGGCTGGTGCGCGCCATCCTGGCCGACAAGAGCGGCGAGTTCGCGGTGCGCGCCATCACGCGCAAGCCCGACAGCGACAAGGGGCGCGAGCTGGCCAAGCTGGGCGCCGAGGTCGTGGCCGCCGATCTCGATGATCAGGCCAGCCTGGAGAAGGCCTTCGCGGGCGCCCACGGCGTCTTCTGCGTGACCAACTTCTGGGAGCACTTCTCGGCCGAGAAGGAGCTCAGCCAGGCGCAGAACCTGGCCAAGGCCGCCAAGGCCGCCGGCGTCAAGCACGCCATCTGGTCGACCCTGGAGGACACCCGCAAGCGCGTCCCGCTGAGCGACGACCGCATGCCGACGCTGAAGGACAAGTACAAGGTCCCGCACTTCGACGCCAAGGGCGAGGCCGACGCCTACTTCGCGGCCGCCGGCGTGCCCACCACGTGCCTGCTGACCGCGTTCTACTGGGACAACTTCGTGGCCTTTGGCATGGGCCCCAAGAAGGGCCCCGATGGCAAGCTGGCGCTGGTGCTGCCGATGGCCGACAAGAAGCTGCCGGGGATCGCCGCCGAGGACATCGGCAAGTGCGCCTTCGGCGTCTTCAAGGCCGGCGACGAGTACATCGGCAAGACCATCGGCATCGCCGGCGAGCACCCCACCGGCGCCGAGATGGCGGCCGGCATGAGCCGCGCCCTCGAGAAGGAGATCGTCTACACCGCCGTCCCCGCCGCGGTGTACCGCAGCTTCGGCTTCCCGGGCGCCGACGACCTCGGCAACATGTTCCAGTACAAGGCCGACTTCAACGCCGAGTACTGCGCCGCGCGCGACCTCGCCTTCTCGCGCTCGCTGAACCCGGAGCTCATGAACTTCGCGGGCTGGCTGGCCAAGAACAAGGCCCGCATCCCGCTGGAGTAGCAGCTCCCGATCTGCCGCACCGTCCCACCCCGCAGCCCCCGCCCCGCCCATCGTCTTTTCCGCACCCAATCAGGTAGGATGTTGGTAGAGCCTAGTTGGGGGACATCGTCATGAAGGGCATGCTTCGCGGGGCCTTGGGCCTCGTGTTCACTGCGGCGCTGCTGGTCGGCGCCGCCGGTTGCGGTGACAACGGACGCGCCAAGGTGGTGCAGTTCGTGGCCAGCGAGAGCACTGGCGCCGAGGGCACCATGGTGTCCCTGGCGGTCATCCTCTCGGAGCCGGCCGAGAACCCGGTCGTGGTCGAGGTCAGCGCGACCGGCAACGCCACCAGCCCGGCGGGCCCGAGCGACTTCGAGCTCGGCACCACCAGCGTCACCATCGCCGCCGGCTCCAGCGGCGCCATGATCACCCTGAACCTCAAGACCGACAGCGAGGTCGAGTCCGACGAGTTCGTGGTGGTCAGCCTGGTCAGCGCGCTGGGCGCGCGCCTGGGCACCCCGCTGACCCACACCGTCAAGATCACCGACGTCGCGCCGATGGGCGCCACCCTGGCCTTCGCCAGCCCGAGCAGCGCCGGCGACGAGACCTCGGCCGGCATGGTCGACGTGGTGCGCACCGGCGCCGTCAACGGCCCCGCCAGCGTCAGCTTCGCGGTCACCGGCGGCACCGCCAGCCGCGGCCCCGACTATGTGCTCGAGAACGGCACCGTCAGCTTCGCCGCCGGCGAGACCCGCAAGTCGATCTCGATGGGCGTGCAGCCCGACACCCTGGACGAGCCCGACGAGACCATCGAGCTGGCCCTGACCGGTCCGGTCGGCGCCGTGCTCGGCCCGACGTCGATCCACACCTACACCATCCGGGCCCGCACCCTGCCGCGCGTGAACCTGGGCACCCCGACCTCGTCGATGTCCGAGGTCGTCACCGCGCGCACCATCCCGATCACGCTGAGCGCGGCCTCGGCCCAGGCCGTGGTCGTCAACTACACCGTCGGCGGCACGTCGACCGGCGGCGGCGTGGATCACTCGCTGGCGGCCGGCACCGTGACCTTCGCGGCCGGCGAGACCGCGCGCAGCATCGCGCTGCCGGTCATCAACGACACCCTGGACGAGCCCGACGAGACCGTGATCGTCACCCTGACCGGGGCCAACATGAACGCCCTGCTGGGCACCACGCTGGAGCACATCGCCACCATCGAGGACGACGACGGCCCGCCGACGGTGGCCTTCGCGGTCGCCACGCTGAGCTCGCCCGAGGCCACCGCGGCGCCGGTCATCAACGTCACCCTGTCGACCGCGTCGGGCAAGACCGTCACGGTGGACTATGCGCGCACCGCCGGCACCGCCAGCGCGCTGGACTTCGGCCTGGCCGGCGCGGCGCTGGTCTTCAACCCCGGGCAGACCACGCTGGCCATCCCGCTGATGGTGGCCGACGACGCCCTCGACGAGGACGACGAGACCGTGGTGCTGACGCTGGGCGCCACGCCCACCAACGCCACCCTGGGCGCGCTGACCACGCACACCCTGACCATCACCGACGACGACGCCCTGCCGCTGGTGCGCTTCAGCGCCGCGACCTCGTCGACCGGCGAGGGCAACGGCGTCGCCACCGTGGTGGTGCAGCTGTCGGCGCCCAGCGGCCGCACCGTGACCGTCAACTACGCCAGCACCGGCGGCACTGCCCAGGGCGGCGGCGTCGACTACACGCTGGCGCCCGGCACGCTGACCTTCGATCCGCTGGAGACCACGCACAACATCACGGTCACGCTGATCGCCGACGCCAGCAACGAGGGCAACGAGACCGTGGTCATCGGGCTGACCACGCCCACCGGCGCCAACGCGACCCTGGGCACGCCGTCTTCCCACACGCTGACCCTGCTCGACAACCTGGTGCTGCCCACGGTGCAGTTCGCGGTCGACGTGTCGTCGATCAGCGAGGGCGTCACCGGCGGCATCGCCAACCTGACGGTGACGCTGTCGCAGACGACGCTGCAGACGGTGACCGCGACCTTCACCATCCGCGGCGTCACCGCGACCGCGGGCACCGACTTCACCGCCGGCACCGGCACCGTGACCTTCACGCCCGGCCAGCTGACGCGCACCATCCCGGTCACCATCGCCAACGACAACGTCGACGAGCCCGACGAGACGCTCGAGGTCGAGCTGTCGGCCCCGGTCAACGCCGTGCTGGGCGGCATCACCGCGCACACCTTGACCATCATCGACAACGACGACACCCCGCTGGTGACCTGGGTGACCAGCCCGGCGCCAGGCGGCAACGAGGACACCGTCACCGGCGTGGTGGTGGCGCAGCTGTCACGGCCGTCGTCGTCGCCGCTGATGGTGACCTATGACGCCACCGGCGGCACCGCCACCGGCACCGCCGGCCCTGGCGACGTCGACTACACGGTGCAGAACGGCGTGGCCACCTTCGCGCCGCTGGCCACCACCGCCAACGTCAGCATCGGCGTCGTCCCCGACACCTTCTACGAGAACAACGAGACCGTGCAGCTGACCCTCAGCGCGCCCAGCCCGGGCCTCGCGCTGGGCACGCCGGCGACGGTGACCTACACCATCCGCAACGACGACGCCATGCCGGTGGTCGACTTCCAGGCCACCGCGTCGGGCGGCGGCGAGGGCATCGCGGCGCCCATCATCGTGGTGCGCCTGTCGGCGGAGTCGGGGCTGCCCGTGACCGTCAACATCGCCGCCATGAGCGGCGCCGCGGGCCAGGCCACGCCGGGTCTCGACTACACCCTGGGCACCAGCGTCAGCATCCCGGCGGGCAGCACCACCGCCAACGCGCCGCTCGGCATCATCGGCAACGACATGCTCGACGAGGACGACGAGGTCGTGCCGCTGCGGCTGTCCGGTCCGGTCAACGCCACCCTGGGCACCAACGTGCAGCACAACTACACCATCCAGGACATCGACGCGCAGCCCCTGGTCCGCTTCCACGACATGGCCGCGTCGGGGGACGAGTCGGTGCTGACCATCAGCGTCGCGGTCGATCTCACCGCGGCCTCGGGCAAGACCATCACCGCACGGGTGTCGAACAACAACACCGGCACCGCGACGTCCGGCTCCGACTACAACGCGCCGACCACGACGCTGACCTTCCCGCCCGGCACCACCAGCCAGAACTACACCTTCACCGTCATCAACGACGGCCTGCTGGAGGCCGACGAGACCGTGGTGCTGCAGCTCGCCGCGCTGAGCAACGTCGGCCTCGACAACGCCCAGGCCCAGCACACCTACACCATCAACGCCAACGACGCCTCGGCCACCCCGACCATCGGGTTCTCTGCCGGCAACATGGTCGGCAACGAGTCGTCGGCGGGCAATCTGCAGATCGTCCTGGTCGACAACAACGGCATGCCGACGACGTCGGGCCTGCCGACCACGGTCAACTATGCAGTGGTGGGCGGTGATGCCACGCCGCCCCCCGGGACCCCGGTCACCAACCCCGCCGACCATGCGCTGGTCAACGGCATGGCGACCATCCCGGCCGGTATGTCGAGCGTCAACGTCCCGGTCGGCGTGGTCGACGATGCCCTCGACGAGGACACCGAGATCATCGTGGTCAGCCTGAGCGCACCGACCAACGCCAACCTGGGCCAGGCCTCGACCAACTACAACATCGTCGACAACGACGATCCCCCGGTGGTGAGCTTCGTGGCGACGACCTCGTCGGTCGATGAGGACACCCCCGCCAACGTGGTCGTGCAGCTGTCGGCGCCGTCGGGGCGCTCGGTCACCGTCAACCTGTCGGCGCTGGCGTCCGCCGGTGGCGACTACACCGTGGGTGGCTCCATCACCTTCCCGCGCTACACCACCACGGCCAATGCCCCGCTGACGGTCACCCCCGACGTCATCGACGAGGACGACCAGGTCGTCACCATGACCCTCTCGGTGCCGGTCTCGGCCGACCCGCCGGCCACCGTCAGCCTGACCAACGGCAGCCACGCGCGCACCATCCTCGATGACGACGACCCGCCGGCGTTCTCGTTCGTGGCCATCCCGGCCAACGGGGCGGAATCGGTGACCACGGTCAACATCACGATCACCAAGACCGGCAACGCCACCGAGCGCACCTTCGTGGTCACCTACGCCGACTTCACGGCCACCGCAGGGACCGCCACCCCGGTGGTCGACTACCTCGCCATCCCCACGGGAACGCTGTCCTTCCTGCCCAACGAGTTCAACCAGTCGTTCAGCTTCACCGTGGTGGACGACATGCTCAACGAGCCGGTCGGCGGCGACACCGTGGTCATCGGCATCACTGGGGTCTCCAACGGCGGCACCATCGGAGTGCCCAACCGGCACATCTACACCATCGAGGACGACGACCCCATCGTCGTTCCGTGAGGATAGCTGGCCCCCGCCGATCCGCGCATTCCCTCGACAGCGCCCCCCCGTTGCACTAGCCTCCCCGCTGATCTAGCTTTCAGGGCCCATAGCTCAGCGGTCAGAGCTGCCGGCTCATAACCGGTTGGTCCCTGGTTCAAATCCAGGTGGGCCCACCAGGAGGACGCGTTGAAGGAACAGCTGATACTGCTCGAGGATCTGCAGCGGCACGACGCCAAGGTGCGCGAGGTCGAGGGGCAGCTCAAGGCGCTGCCCGAGAAGCTGCGCGCCATGCAGGCGGATCTCGCCAAGGTCGAGGCCATGCTGGCGCGCGAGCGCGGCGAGCTCGGCGACAGCGAGAAGTGGCGCCGCGATCAGGACATCCAGCTCAAGGACTCCGAGCAGTCGATCGCCAAGGCCAAGGCCAAGCTGCAGCAGGTCAAGGGGGGCAAGGACTACCTGGCCGCGCAGCGCGAGGTCGAGGCCATGCGCAAGGCCACCTCCGACAAGGAGGAGGAGCTGCTCAAGATGATGGAGCTGCTCGACGCCGGCAAGGCGCGCGTGGTCACCCACGAGGCCGACGTCGCCGCGCTGCGCGCCTCGGTCGCGCGCGAGGAGGACGCCATCAAGGCCCGCCTCGCCGAGCTCGAGGGCCAGGTCGGCACCCTGCGCGCCGAGCGCGACGTGGTGGCGGCGCGGGTGCGCCCCGACGTCATGCGGCGCTACAACGGCATCGTCATGAAGAAGGGGCTGGCCGTGGTCCCGGTCCGCCGCGGCGGTGTGTGCGGCGGCTGCAACATGGCCATCCCACCGCAGCTCTTCAACATTCTGCAGCGCATGAACAGCATCGAGACGTGCCCGACCTGCAACCGCATCATCTATGTCGAGGCCATCAAGGCCGAGGCCGAGCTGGAGCGCGGCGAGAGCAAGACCGAAACCTAGGCTTCCGTAGTACAACGACTTCGGGATTCTCGCTGGAGGATGCAAGGTGATCGCTGGTGCTGCGCGAGCAGCACGGGAGGAAAGTCCGGGCTCCGCAGGGCATGGATGCTGGTTAACGACCAGTCGGGGTGACTCGAAGGAAAGTGCCACAGAAAACAAACCGCCGTCTGGGCTGCCGAAAGGCCGCGGCAGACGGTAAGGGTGAAATGGTGCGGTAAGAGCGCACCGGCCTCCTGGTGACAGGGGGCGCATGGCAAACCCCATCCGAGAGCAAGACCGAACAGGGACGTGGCGTCGCAAGGCGTCACCAGGGCTGCCCGTCCTGCCGTCCCGGGTCATGGTCGCTGGAGCCCACCGGCAACGGTGGGCCTAGATGAATGATCGCCGCCGCGCAAGCGGAACAGGACCCGGCTTAACAGCAACCTCCAGCGGGGGTCCCGTTTTTTCGAAGTTCAGCGCTCGGGCTGCAGCACCAGCGGCAGGCGCACCAGGGTCCGGCGACCGCGCCCGTCGCTGGGGAAGCGCAGGCTGCCGAGCGCGCGGGCGGCACAGCGCGCGACCCCGGCCATGCCGGTGGCGCCGGCGCGCGGCAGCGTGGTCAGGTTGCCGACGTGGCCGTCGGGCTCGACCACGAGGTCGATGGCCAGGCGGCCCTCCAGGCTGGGGTAGCGCATGAGCTGGGTCTCGTAGCAGGTCACGATGCTGGGCATGCGCCGCTGCAGGTTGCGCCGTACCAGGGCGGCGCCGAGCTGGGTGCCGCGCTCGAGGCTGGCGCCCGGGGCGGCACCGGCGTCGGCGCGCGTGGCCGCCGCCATGCGCTCGGCGAGGTCGCCGGCATAGCCGACCAGCTGGTCGAGCGGCATCGGCGGCGGGTCGGTGGCGGCCGCCATGGCGTACTGCACGCTGGCCGCCAGCGCCTGGGCCTGGTCACCCGAGCGCAGGTAGGTCACGTGCTGGAGCTTGGCCACGGTGGCGGCGTCGGCGGCCACGCGCGCGCGCACCGCCGGCACCGTCGCGGCCGACCACGCGATCAGGCGCTCGGCCGCGGCGGCCTGCGGCTGGTCGATGCCATCGAGCGCCCGGGCCAGGGCCAGGCGCGCCTCGGTGCCCTGGTTCATGCGCAGGTGGGCGAGCTCGATGCGCCGGACCTCGATCTCGCGCACGGCGTCGCCGCGCTCGGCGTGGAAGTCGCCCAGCAGCTTGAGCAGGCGGGCGTCGGCGTTGGGCGCCAGGCTGCGCAGCAGCGCCAGGGTCTGAGCGGTCGTGCGCCCCGCCGCGGTGGCCATCAGGATGACCTCGCGCAGCATGGCGGTGCTGCCGCTGCTGGACCACAGCCGCGCCGCCGCCACCAGCTCGCCGAGCGCCTGCTCCGGGCGATCGCGGAACAGGTGCACCCAGGCGCCGAGGTAGCGCAGCATCGGTGAGGTGGCGGCGCCGCCGTCGGGGCCCAGCGCCAGCAGCCGCTCGGCCTCGGGCAGATCGTCGCTGTACAGCGCGTGCTCGACCTCGGCCTCCAGCGAGCCCGGGGTGACGGGCAGGCCGAGATCGGGGCGCCGCAGAAGGCCCGTCACCGCGATGTCGTCGAAGCTCAGGGTGGCCGACAGCGCCCCGCCGCTGCTCGTGCTGCCAGCGCCGCCGCCGCCGCTGCCGCTGTCGTCGTCGGGGCCGCGGCCGCTGGGGCCGCGCGGCACCAGGCGACCGGCCACGATCTGCCAGGGCACGCGGGCCTCGATCAGCGCGGCGATCTGGGCCGGGCTGCGGCGCTCGGCGGCGGCGTTCCACAGCTGGAAGCCGACGTCGCTGCTGACCCAGATGCGATCGCCGTCGGCGCTGAAGCCGACCTCGCCGACCACCGGGCTGGGCATCGACCAGTGCCACAGCTCGCCCCCGGTCAGGCTGTCCCACACCCGCACCGTCTGATCACCGGCGCCGGTGACGACGCGCTCGCCGCCCGGGCTGAAGGCCGCCGCGTACACCGGGCCGCGGTGGCCCTCCAGCGTGACCAGGGTGCGCCCGCTGGCGACGTCGACCAGCTGCACCTCGGGCCCCGGCCCGGCCAGCAGGACGGTGCGGCCGTCGGGGCTGAAGCGCGTCACGGTGGCGCCTCCGCCCAGGCGCCGGACCACGACCGCGCCCGGGCCGGGCGGGATCGGACGCAGCGTCACGCTGCCGGCCACGGTGGCCAGGAGCTGGCTGCCATCGGGCGACAGCGCCACCTGCGAGGCCTGATCCTCGTCCAGGGTGGCCAGCGTGGTGAAGCGGGCGGTGTCGAAGACCACGATGCGCTGGCTCGACTGCGCCCACAGCCGGGCGCCGGTGGCGTCGAAGCCGGCGTCCTCGAAGGCGCCCGGGTCGGAGCCGGAGGCGGCAGCGCCGCCGAAACTGTGCACCAGGTGGCCATCGGCGCTGCCGAGGAGCGCCAGGCTGCCGTCGCTGCCGAGCTGTGCGAACAGCGGACCGGGCCGGCTCGGACGCAGCAGCCGGCCGGCGCTGGCGGGGCGCGTCCAGGCCGCGGTCGGCGCGGGGCCCGAGAGGTCGAAGGCGTGCAGGCCACCGTCGATGACGGCCAGCAGCAGCGCCCGCGGCGCCTCCACGAACAGGCTGTCGGTGATGCCGAGGCCATGCTCGACCCCGGGCAGCGCCAGCAGCGCGTCGCCGCCCGACAGCACGCGCGGCTCGCCGCCGGGGCGCAGCAGCAGGTGCTCGGCGCTGGCGTCGAACGACTGCACCTGCTCGTCGACCGCCAGCACGAGCTCGCGCTGGGGACGCCACAGACGCACGGTGCCGCCGCCCGTGGTGGCCACGCGGGCGCCGCCGCGGGTCAGGGCCGCCGCCGAGACCCGCCCGGGCTGGCCGACCAGGGTGGCGACGGCCTGGCCGTTGCCGAGATCGAGCAAGCGCACGGTGGAGTCGGGCTCCAGCGCCAGGGCGAGGTCGCCGTGCGGCGACAGCAGGGTGTCGAGCTCGTCGCGCGCGAACAGCTCGCCCGCGGGGGAGGTGGCGTCGGTCATCAGGAGTCCGCCCTGGAGATCGCGGCTGACCACGGTGTCGCCGCCGCGCAGCACCAGGTCGACGATGGCGCCGCCCCGGTGGCGCCCGCGCTGCTTGACGGAGTCGTCGCCCAGGTTCCACTGCCAGACCACGCCGCCCTGGTCGCCGACCACCAGCTGCTCGGCGCTGGTGAAGAGGATGCGGCTGGCGCCCGTGAAGCTGCGCTGGCGGCCCGGGGTGGCGGCGGGGCCGTCGAAGATGCGCACCGTGCCGTCGTTCAGCGCCGCCAGCCGGTCCGAGCCGGGGGCGAACTCCAGCTGGGTCACGCCGCGGCCCTGGACCAGGCGCCCCAGCGGCGCGCCGGTGTGGCCGTCCCACAGCTTGATGATGCCGTCCATGCCCGCGGTGGCCAGGCGCTGACTGGTGTGATCGAAGGCCAGCGCGAGGACGGCGTTGCCATGCTCGAGGGTGGCCAGGGCGCGCCCGCTGGCGACGTCCCACAGCCGCGCGGTGTTGTCGACGCCGCCGGTGGCCAGCCGGGTGCCGTCGGGGCTGAAGGCGCCGCGGTGCGGGGGCTCGGCGTGGCCGTGCAGGACGGCGCGGGTGGCGCCGGTGTCGGCATCCACCAGCTGCACCTGCGTGCCCAGGATGGCCAGGGTGCGCTCGTCGGGGCTGAAGCCGAGCCAGCGCGCGTCGGGCTCGTCGATGACGGCGGCCTGGGCGTCGATGCTGCGCGCGGCGCGGGCGATGAGGTAGCGCAGCGTCGGCGACGCGCTGCCGCCGCGGTAGGCCTCGGCGAGCAGCACCAGGGCGCGCAGGGCGCGGCCGTCGAGCAGCTCGCGCCGGCCCTGCTCGGCGTTGAGATCGGTCAGCGCGCGGGTGGCGACGCGGCGCTGGCTGGTGGCGCGATCGCGGGCGCGCACGATCGACCGCACGCTGACGCTGCCCAGGACGACCAGCGCGATGAGGGCGACCGCCGAGACGGTGACCACGGCGCGGTGGCGGCGCAGCCAGCGCGTCAGCAGGGCGAGGGTGCTGTACTGGTGCGCGCCGACCAGCTGCCCGGTCTGGAAGCGGCGCAGCTCGTCGGCCAGCTGCTTGGCGGTGGGATAGCGGTCGGTGGGGTCGGGCGCCATGGCGCGCGCGACGATCGACAGCAGATCCGCGGGCGCCCCCGGGACGCGGCGCGACAGCGGCGTGGGCGGACCGGACAGGACCTGATCGAGCACGTGCTCCGAGCTGCGCCCCAGGTAGGGCGGCACCCCGGCGAGCACGTGGTAGAGGATGGCGCCGAGGGCGTAGACGTCGGCGCGCTCGTCGACCGCGTCGCCGCTGGCCTGCTCGGGCGGCATGTATGCGGGCGTTCCCATCACCGAGCCCGCAATCGTCAACCCGCTGCCGCTTCTCCCCGTCGGCTTGCTCCCCGGGCCCGCCGCCGTGCCCGTGCCCGTGCCCGTGCCCGTGCTCGTGCTCGTGCCCGTGCCCGTGCCCGTGCCCGTGCCCGTGCCCGTGCCCGTGCCCGTGCTCGTGCTCGTGCTCGTGCTCGCCAGGGCCAGCGCCAGCGCCGCCGCCGTGGCCAGCCCAACGGGCCCATCCCAGGTGTGCGTCACCACGATGTGCGCCCCCGCCCCCAGCGCTCGCCGGGCCAGCGCAACACAGGGTCCGATGCCTCCCAGCAGCATCGGCTTGAGCACCAGCGCGCCCAGCCAGCCCGCCGCCAGCGCTGCGTCGACCTCGGCCAGCGTCGCCTCCGCCAGCGACTCGTCCGCCGCCAGCCGCAGCCCGCCGCGCACCAGCAGCCCGGCCGCTGCACCCGCGCCCGCACCGACACCGGCGCCCGCACCGACACCCGTGCCCGCGCCCACCAGCAGGCCACCCTCGAGCGGCTCCTCGACCAGCTCGGGCGCCAGCGCCCGCAGCTCGGTCAGTCGCTGCTGCGCCAGCGCCACCGGCCAGGCACAGTTGGCATCCACCCGCGGCACCAGATCGGCGTCACGCAGCGCGCGCAGCAGCCCGCGCTCGCGCTCCCAGTCCCCCGCGCCCCCCACCTTGACCTTGACCACCCGCACCCCGCGCCGGCGCAGCTCGGCCACCGAGCCACCGGCCTGCCACAGCGCCGACACCGGCAGCTCGACATGTGCGCCGCCCAGCAGCCCCCACACTGGCAGCCCGGTGCGCCGCCCCAGCCAGTCCCACAGCGCCGCCTCCAGCGCACAGCGCGCCGCCGCCGGCGCCTGCGCACCCAGGGCCGCCTCGATCACCCCCGCGATCTCGTCGGGCGCCCCTGGCGCGCGCAGCCCATCCCAGCGCACCGCCTGCAGCGCCGCCGCACACTCCCCCAGCGTCTCGCGCGAATAGCCCGGCAGCGGCGCCGCCTCGCCCTGCC
>JBGASF010000083.1:0-35260 GCA_044229835.1 Polyangia bacterium
GCCGCCGCGCCCCAGTTCGCTTAGCACCACTCCTCACCCACGTGGACCGTGGTCCGTGGGCCGTGACCGTGACGGTGACCGTGACCGCCACCGGTCGACCGTGGGATCCGGCATTGCCTGTTCCCTGTTCCCTGTTGCCTGTCGCCTGTTCCCTGTCGCCTGTTTGTCCGACTTACAGTATGAAGTGCCCCCCATGTCGTCGATCGCAGTCAACGGTGTCACCAAGGCCTACGGCGGCAAGCGCCTGTTCGAGGGCGTCAACGTCACCTTCACCGAGGGGCGCCGCTACGGCCTCACCGGCCCCAACGGCGCAGGCAAGTCCACCTTCATGAAGATCCTCTCGGGCGTCCTCGAGCCCGACACCGGCACCGTGGGCCGCCCGGTCAAGACCTCGGTGCTGTCGCAGGACCAGTTCGCCTACGAGCAGAAGCGCGTGCTCGACGTCGTCCTGATGGGCAACCGCCGCCTGTGGGACTGCCTCACCGAGAAGGAGACCCTGCTCGCGCTGCCCGAGATCAGCGACGCCCAGGGCGAACGCCTCGGCGAGCTCGAGGGCATCGTCGCCGAGGAGGACGGCTACACCGCCGAGCGCGACGTCGGCGAGCTGCTCTCCGGCCTCGGCATCGCCGAGTCCGAGCACGAGCGCCCGATGTCGGAGCTGGCCGGCGGCGACAAGCTGCGCGTGCTCTTGGCCCAGGCCCTGTTCGGCAAGCCCGAGGCGCTGCTGCTCGACGAGCCCACCAACAACCTCGACCTGGCCTCGATCCGCTGGCTGGAGCGCTTCCTCACGCGCTACCAGGGCGTGCTCATCACCATCTCGCACGATCGCCACTTCCTCAACGAGGTGTGCACGCACATCGCCGACATCGACTACGAGACCATCATCATCTACACCGGCGGCTACGACGACATGGTCGAGACCAAGGGCCAGCTGCGCAGCAAGGTCGAGCAGGAGAACTCCGACCGCAAGAAGAAGATCGATCAGCTGCAGGACTTCGTGGCCCGCTTCGGCGCCGGCACGCGCGCCTCGCAGGTGCAGTCACGCAAGAAGGAGATCGACCGCCTGCAGCTGGCCGATCTCAAGAAGTCGAACATCGAGCGCCCCTTCATCCAGTGGAAGGTCGAGACCCCGTCGGGCAAGCAGACCCTGACCATCGACAAGCTCACCAAGCGCTTCCCCGAGGCGCGCATCTGCGACAACTTCAGCGCGCTGGTCCTCAAGGGCGAGAAGATTGCCATCGTGGGCGCCAACGGCGTCGGCAAGTCGACCCTGTGCAAGATGCTGATGGACGAGGTCAAGCCCGACAGCGGCACCGTGACCTGGGGCTACCAGTCCACCATCGGCTACCTGGCGCAGGACCATCGCGGCGCCATCCCCCATGGCCTGACCGCCGCCAGCTTCCTGCACTCCATCGACGCCGACGCCTCGGTGCAGGACGTGCGCGGCCTGCTCGGCAAGATGCTGTTCAAGGGCGAGGAGGGCCTCAAGCCCACCAGCGCGCTGTCGGGCGGCGAGACCGTGCGCCTGCTGTTCGCCAAGCTGATGCTGGAGCGCGACAACGTCCTCATCCTCGACGAGCCGACCAACCACCTCGACCTCGAGTCCATCGTCGCCCTGGGTGACGCCCTGCGCCGCTACGACGGCACCGCCTTCGTGGTCACCCACGACCGCGACCTCATCGCGACCTTCGCCACCCGCCTGTTCGCCTTCACGCCCAAGGGCCTGATCGACTTCCCCGGCACCTACGAGGATCTGCTGGCCAAGTTCGGCGAGGCCGCGATCCGCCGCTAGCCCTGGCGCTGGCGCTGCGCCGCTACCGCGACGCGTCCAGCCGCACGGTGTCGCCGCTGTCGAGCGTACCCACCGCGCGCACCGGCCGGGGCAGCGCCTCGACCGCAGCCACGCCCGCGGCATCGGCCAGCGCCGCCAGGGCTTCGGCGACCTCGTGCGCGGTCGGGCGCGCCGCCGGCTGCTTGGCCAGACAGCGCGCCACCAGCTCGGCCAGCGCCGCCGGGGCCAGCGCCGCGGGCAGCTCGGGCGCGGGCTGGTGCACGTGCAGGTGCAGCAGGCTGCCGACGTCGCCCATGAACGGCGGCTGGCCCTTGATGAGCTCGTACATGAGCACGCCCAGGGCATAGACGTCGGCCGGCGGCGCCACCGTGTCGGGCGCCGCGATCTGCTCCGGCGACATGTACACCGGCGTGCCCACCATGACGGCGTGGCCAGTGGCGCCGGCGTTGAGGCCATCCAGCGACCGCGACACCCCGAAGTCGAGCAGGTGCAGCCCGGGCGCGTGGGTCGAGATCATCACGTTGCCGGGCTTGACGTCGCGGTGCACCACGCCGACGTCATGCGCGGCCGCCAGCGCGTCGGCCAGCCGCGCCCCGATGCGCGCCGCCGCCAGCGCGGGCCAGCGCTCGCCCTGGACCAGGGTCGCGGCCAGGGTGGTGCCCTCGACCAGATCCTGCAGCTGGTACAGCCGGCCGGCCTCGGTGATGCCCACATGCAGCGTGGGCACCACACAGGGGTGCTGCACCGCCGCCGCCGCCTCGGCCTCGGCCGCGAAGCGCACCCAGATGTCGCTCGACACCCCGCTGTCGGGGCGCAGCACCTTGACGGCGACGTCGCGCTCCAGGATGCGATCGGCGCCGCGGTAGACGTCGCCCATGGCGCCCGAGCCCAGGCGACCGCGGATCTCGACCCGGCCGTCGATGGTCTGCCCCGGCTCCAGGGTGTGCTGCGTGCGCGGCCCCAGCGACTTCAGCGCCTGCGCCAGCTGGCGCGAGCGGTCGATGACCTGGGCGCGCAGGTGCTGGTTCAGCTTCTCGATCTCGCGAGCGCGCGCGACGATCTCCTCGACCTGGCTCTGCACACGCTGCTCCAGCTCCTGGTTGAGCGCGCCCAGCTCGGCGTGGCTCTGGCTGAGCTCGGCGCCCTGGCGCTCGATGAGCATGCGCGCCGCCAGCTCGGCGCGCGTGGTGGCCACGTTGATGCGCGCCATCACGAAGGCCAGCGCGCTGACCGCGATGGCAGGCGACAGCGCCATCACCTGCAGATCGCGCACCGGCTGCACCCACATGATGCCGACCACCAGCGTGCACAGCCCGGTCCCCATCACCAGCAGGGTGGCCCAGGCGCGCTGCCTGAGCAGCAGCCCCAGCGCCAGCATGGTCAGCGTGAAGACGTTGATGTTGCCGTTGATGCGCTGCGCGTTGATCGACAGCCCGGTCGAGAACAGCACATAGATCAGCGCGAACAGATCGGTGCCCCAGCCGCGCCAGCGCCCCGGCCACCAGCGCGGCTCGACCCAGGTCACCAGCGCCGCCAGCCCCAGCGCCAGCGGCACGATGAGCAGGTTGGCCAGGCACACCGTGGCGCGGAACTCGGGCAGGTGCTGGATCGGGCCGCCCGCGGGCCAGTACAGCGCGAAGGCCAGCAGGTGCGCGGGCGCCAGCGCCAGCACGGTGGCGCGCACGTTGCGGCGGTTGCGCGCCAGCCGCTCGACCTGGTAGCGCTCCTCGCCCTCGCCGGGGAGCGGCACCCCGGCGAGCAGTCGTCCCAGCCGCCTCAGCAGGCCGGGTACGTCAGGAGCCCCCATGGGGCAGATCATAGGGATTTTCGGGGGAATCTACAAACCTGCCGCAGCGGGCAGGGGGGCAGCGGAGGCGGACGGGCAGTGCGGCGCGGTGAGGCTGACTACGGGACCTCGGCCACGGTGGCGCACTGGCCAGCCACGCAGCCCACCGGCAGCGGACGGATGCACAGGGCCAGCGGGCAGTTCAGGCGCACGCCCGAGCACTGCGCCTCCCAGCTGGCGCGCAGGCGATCGGCGCCGTCATTGTTGACCACGGTGGTCGGGCACAGGGTGCAGTAGCACTCGCTGGGGCTGGAGATGTAGTGCGAGTACGAGGTCCGGGTGCAGTCGGCGTCGACCGTGCACGAGTTGTCGTCGGCCACGGCGACGTGCTTGACCGGGATGTAGAACTGCGAGGCATTGAGCTTCTTGCCGTCGCGGGTGTTGCGGTTGTAGCCCGCGATCAGCAGCTGGCCCGAGCGGCCCAGCTCGCCCACGATCTTGGGCGCGTGCACGCCGGTGAAGCCGACCACGCTGGTGGACAGCGTCGAGTTCAGCTTGGCCTCGTGGTAGCTGACCGGGCACGGGGTGGTGATGCAGCGGATCTTGTTGTCGTCGACGCGGTAGAACACGCCGCTCGGCGGCAGACCGTCGGCCGACCGCCAGACCTCCTTGGCGGCCAGCACGGTGTAGTTGATGCCGGACTGGCTGGCGGCCTTGAAGGTGCCACGGTAGATCGAGGTGGTCTCGACCGAGCTGACCGCGGCGACCTCCTCGTCGCTCAGGCCCAGCGCGCTGTAGTCGATGTCGGTCACGTAGCACTCGGCGGCGTAGCGGCCGTCGGCGCAGCGGGTCTCGGCGCGGTTGGCGCGGCTGACCCAGAAGCCGCCACAGAACGGCCAGGCGCAGCGCCGGGTGTCGTAGCGGACCTCGTAGTAGGTCGACGTCGAGGCGATCGAGTCGGCCTTGGCGTCGGCGGCGGCGAGGAGGTCCTCGTCCTGCTCGACAGACTCGTTCTGGAGGCTGAGATCCTCGGAGTCCTCGCTGGCGCAGGCGCTGGTGAGGACGACGGTGGCGAGCAGGGCTGCGAAGGTCGAACGGCGGACGGATGAGAGCATCATGCAGCGGCGCAAAGCACGAGGTGTGCCGTTCACGAGCGCACGCAAGTTCGCGATTCCTGGGGCTGGCCGGCACCGTCGCCGTCAGTGATCTGCACGGCCAGCTGGCCACCGGGCTTGCCAATGTCGTGGTTTGCGACAGACGATGCGGGCCATGTCCCCTCGTGTGCGGCTCGTGCTGGCCCTGGTCGTCCTGGCGGCCAGCGGCGGCGCCTATCTTGGCTGCAAGAAGACCGCACGCCGGCCGGCCCCCTCGCCCAGCCCGACCCACGCCGCGGTCAGCGACGCCGCGGTGCCGGTCCCGACCCCGGACGCCGCCACACATGATGACCTGGCCAGCCTGTGCAGCGACGACGCCGACTGCGGCTGGGACGACTCCTGCAACGCCACCCGCTGCCAGAAAGCCGATGGGCGCCCCCCCGTCGGCTGTGACAAGTCACGCCCGCCGCCCGGCACATGCAGCTGCGTCAACCATCACTGCACGCTGCACCCCGACGGCTCGCGCGCCACTGCGCCGCCACCCGCGCCGGCCTGCAGCAGCAGCGCCGACTGCACCATCGACCTCGGCGCCGGCACCTGCGTGCTCGGCGGCCACCCCAGCGGCCCCATCATCACCGAGGGCCCCATCTGCACCTGCACCCAGGGCAGCTGTCAGTTCAGCTGGTCACCCGCGGTGCCGTGCCAGAGCTTCAAGGACTGCAGCATGACCCGCGAGCCGCGCCTGCGCCCGGTGCCGTCGTCGGAGGTCCCGCGCGAGCTGCCCCGCCCGGTGCGCCCGTGCAAGGACGGCGAGCGCGACAGCGTGTGCGGCGACGACGGCTTCTGCCACATCGTGGCCTGGGGCTGCTGAGCGCCCGCGCGGGCCTGCTACAGCTCGTCCTCGTCGTCGTCGTCACCAGGCGTCGGGCGGCGGTCCCACAGCGCGGGCGGGCGAAACTCGCGCTCGCGCGCCACGATGACGACCTCGGTGCGACCCGGCCGGGGCGGCGCCGCGCTGAGCTGGCCCAGGCGCTCGTGCTCGTCCAGCTCGGCGAAGCCGCCGATGAACTTGCCGCGCAGGAAGACGTAGGGCGTCTCGTAGTGGCGCGTCTCGCTGATGAGCTGCGCCAGCAGCTTCTCGTTGTCGGGCAGGTCGAGGTCGACGAAGTGGCAGGGCACCTTCACGCGCGCCAGCAGATCGGTGGCGCGGCTGGTCCACACGTCGACCGAGCGACCAAAGACCTGGGCGGCGAGGCTGGGATCACCGAGCGGCATGGCGGCTTGGTAGCACGAAGTCGACGCGCGGTCAGCTCAGGCCCCGATGTCCCGCATCAGCTCGACGTCGGCCGGCGTCAGGGCGAAGCCGCCAGCCGCCAGATCCTCGCGCATGTGCTGGACGTCCGACGTCCCGGTCAGCGCGATCATGCCGACCGCGCGCGCGAACGCGAACACCACCTGCGGCACCGTCGCGTGCAGGCGCCCGGCCAGCTCGCGCACCGGCGCCTGCACCAGCTCGCGGGTGTTGGCCGTGAGCAGCGAGAAGCCCTGGTAGGTGATGTCGTGCTGGGCGCACAGCGCGCGCACCGCGGCGTCCCAGCCGGTGCGCGCGTAGCAGCGGTTCTGCACGAAGGCCGGCTTGACGCGGGCCTCGCCGCACAGGAGCTCGAGCTGCTCCAGCGACACGTTGCTGATGCCGAGCAGGCGCGCGCTGCCGTCCCGGTGCAGCCCCTCCATGGCGGCCCAGGCGGCGCGATCCTGCGCCGACCAGCCCTGCCCCGCCCACGGCCCGTGCAGCACATACGAGTCGATCATGGTGACGCCCAGGTGCTGGCACGAGCTCTGGAACGACTCCAGCACCTGGGTGCCGATGTCGGCCTTGGGGTCGTAGGGCAGGCGGTGGTCCTGGCCGCGCACATAGGTGAACTTGGTCTGCAGGAACAGGTCGCCGCGTGCCATCCCGCTGGCGGCCAGCGCGGCGCCGACGCCGGCCTCGTGGTAGTGCTTGCGCTGGTTGGCGGTGTCGATGGCCGTGAAACCTGCCGCCAGCGCCTGCCGCACCAGCGACTCGGTGCGCTCCTCTTTCCAGGCGGTGCCGTACATCAGGGCCGGCACCGGGATGGAACGGACCCGAAATCCGTCATTCATCTCGCCAGGATACCTCGATCGGGGCGCGGGCGAGTTGCCCGTCGTCATTTGTTTCCGTTCGATTACGCAATTGGGGCGCCGAAGCGGATATGTTTCGCGTCAAGGAGGCAACCTCACCAATATGAGCGCCAACATCACCCCGACCCCCGGCCTGCGTTCCTTCCTGCAAATCCCTTACGACGAGCTCGAGCAGCTCAACCTGCAAGCCAAGGAGCAGCGGCTGGCACGGACCCCGCTCGATACCGTGCGCGAGCAGCGCATGAAGTACTTGTCGGACGAGAAGCGCATCAAGGCGGTCACCGTGTGCTTCACCGACCTCGAGGGTCGGCTGCACATGCTGGACTACGACAAGAAGTTCCTGCTCGGTAGCGCCGACAACCTGACCTTCGACGGCAGCTCCATCCGCGGCTTCTCCGCGCAGCAGGAGTCGGATCTGCGCCTGGGCATCGACTGGCCGGCGTTCTACTGGCTGCCCGCCGACGTGTTCGGCTCCGGCAAGGTGCTGGTGTTCGGCGAGGTGCTCGAGCGCGACGGTTCACCCTATGTCGGCGACCTGCGTGGCCGCCTCAAGGCCTACGCCGAGAAGCTGTTCACCAAGGACGGCACGGTGTGCAACGTCGCGCACGAGATCGAGGGCTTCCTGTTCAAGGGTCGCGACGCCGAGCGCCGCTACCACGAGACCCGCGGCTTCGAGTTCATCTCCACCGGCGGCTACTACCACTCGCTGCCCGGCGACACCCTGCGCGAGTTCATCGATCGCTCGGCCGAGGCGCAGCGCGCCATGGGCTTCGAGAACGAGAAGGATCACCCCGAGGTCGCGCCGTCGCAGTTCGAGATGAACTTCAAGTACTCGGACGCCATCATCGGCGCCGACCAGGTCCAGCTGTACAAGCTGCTGGCCCGCCAGGTCGCCAGCCAGCTCGACATGACGGCCTCGTTCCTGCCCAAGCCGTACGCCGGCGTCAACGGCAACGGCATGCACACCAACATCTCGCTGGCGCGCAAGGGCGTGAACCTGTTCCACGACAAGAACGGCAAGGACGGGCTGTCGGCCGGGGGCTGGGACTTCATCAGCCGCATCCTGGGCGCCGCGCCGGACATCTGCCTGGTGCTGAACTCGTCGGTCAACTCGTACCGCCGCCTGGATCCGCACTTCGAGGCGCCCAACCAGATCAAGGCCTCGGCCATCGATCGTGGCTCGATGGTGCGCATCCCGCTCGGCAACGAGCGCTCGGCGCGCGTCGAGGTGCGCAGCGTGGCGCCCGACGCCAACCCGTACATGTCCGTCTACACCATCCTGCGCACCGGCCTCGAGGGCCCCAAGCTGGCCGACGCCGAGAGCAGCAAGACGCGCTACCTCAGCGACAACATCTACGACGCGCTGCGCCTGTTCAGGGGCTCGAGCTTCGTGACCGAGCTGTTCGGCGAGACCGTGCAGGGCAAGTTCGCCGAGCTCAAGGCCGCGTCGGCCGACCGCTGCCCGCGCGCCCTGGGCGCCCAGGTCAAGGTCAACGAGGTGCAGTTCCACCACGAGATCACGAACCAGTACCTCTGGAACCAGTTCTAGGGAGACGGACAAACAGGTGACAGGAAACAGGTGACAGGAAACAGGCAGCGGGGAATGAGCCGGAATTCCCGCTGAAACGCCTCTGGCCATTCCCTGTCGCCGGCTTCCTGTTTCCTGTTCCCTGTCCCCTGTTCCTTTCGTTCCGTCGAAGCCCCGGTGCCCCCAAGGCGCCGGGGCTTCTGCTTTCTAGGGTAGGATCTCCTCGTGGAGCCACGGGAGGGGACGCCACCGGCGGAGCTGTGCGCCGGACGCTTCGAGATCGTCCGCACGCTGGGGCGCGGCGGCATGGGCGTGGTCTACGAGGCGCTCGATCGCGAGCGCGGGGTGCGCGTCGCGCTCAAGACCCTGCTCTCGATGTCGGCCGAGCACCTGCTGCGCTTCAAGAACGAGTTCCGCGCCCTGCAGGACGTGCTGCACCCCAACCTGGTCGAGCTCGGCGAGCTGATCGAGGACCAGGGCCAGTGGTTCTTCACCATGGAGCTCGTCGAGGGCACCTCGGTGCTGCGCTGGGTGCGCCCCGGCGCCAGCGCGCTCGACGCCGGTGACAGCGATCTGTTCGACTCGCGCGATGGCCTCATCACCGAGGTCGAGCGCGGCCCGGCGCTGAGCCCGCGCGAGCCGCGCCCCGACACCGGCGGCACCCTCGACGAGGCGCGCCTGCGTCCCGTGCTGGGCCAGCTCGCGCGCGGCCTGCTGGCGCTGCACGCGCAGGGCAAGGTGCACCGCGACGTCAAGCCGTCGAACATCCTGGTCACCCCGACCGGGCGCGTGGTGCTGCTCGATTTCGGCCTCATCGCGGGCGCCACCAGCGCGACGCCGTGGGAGGGCGATGTCGTGGTCGGGACCCCGGCGTACATGGCGCCCGAGCAGGCCCGCGGCCTGCCCGCCGAGCCCGCGGCCGACTGGTACAGCGTCGGCGTGGTGCTTTACCGCGCCCTGACCGGGCGGCTGCCCTTCCTGGGCAGCGCGCGCGACATCCTGACCGCCAAGCAGTCGACCCCGGTGCTGCCCCCGCGCGTGATCGCCCCCGAGGTGTCGCGCGATCTCGAGGAGCTGTGCCTGGCCCTGCTGGCCACCGACCCGGCGGCGCGCGCCGGCGGGGCCGAGCTGCTGCGCCTGGCCGGGCTGGCCGCCGACGCGCCGCGCCCGGGCAGCGAGCTGTTCCTGGGTCGCGGCGCCGAGCTGGCCGCGCTCGACGCCGCCTTCGCGGCCTCGCACACGGGGCCGGTCGCGGTCGTCGTCAGCGGCGAGTCCGGCGTCGGCAAGAGCGCGCTGTGCGCCGAGTGGACGCGCAAGGCCTCGGGCGGCGACGTCGACTCCGGGGCTGGCGCCGCGGCCCTTGCCGGGGCGCGCGCTGGCGCCGGCGCCGGGGCGCTGCTGCTGTCGGGGCGCTGCTTCGAGCGCGAGTCGGTGCCCTACAAGGCGCTCGACGGCGTGCTCGACGCGCTGTGTGTGCACCTCGGCCGGCTGCCGGCACCCGCCCTGGAGGCGCTGCTGCCCGACGGCGCTGGCGTCCTCGGCCGCGTGTTTCCCGCCTTCCAGGCGCTGCCCGCCATCGCCGCGCGCGCCCCGCGCGAGCGCGCGCTGGATCGCCCCGAGCTGCGCCGCCGCGCCTTCCGCGCCCTGCGTGAGCTGCTCGCCGCGCTGGCCGCGCGCCGCCCGCTCATCATCGCCATCGACGACCTGCAGTGGGGCGACGCCGACAGCATGGCGCTGCTGGAGGCGGTGCTGGCGCCGCCCGACGCCACCCCGGCCCTGCTGCTGTGCACGGTCCGCGACGATCACCCCGGCGCGGCCGCCCTGCTGGCGCGCCTGCCCGGCGAGCGCCGCCGCCTGACCCTGACCGGCCTGCCCCCCGACGACGCCCGCGCCCTGGCCGCGCACCTCCTGCCCGGCGGCACCGGCACCGGCGCCAGCACCACCATCGCCACCGAGGCCGCCGGCCACCCCATGTTCATCGCCGAGCTGGCGCGCCAGTCCAGCGCCGGCCCGCGCGCGCTGCGCCTCGAGGACGCGCTGTGGCAGCGCATCGCCGCGCTGGAGCCCCCGGCGCGCGCGCTGTGCACCCTGGTCGCCAGCGCCGCGCTGCCGCTGTCGCAGCAGACCGCGCAGGCCGCGGCCGACGTGCCCGCCGCCGCCCTGCCCCGCCTGCTCGCGCTGCTGCGCGGCGAGCGCCTGCTGCGCACCAGCGGCCCCGCCGCCGGCGACACCGTGGAGCCCTACCACGATCGCGTGCGCGCCGCGGTCGCCGCCCACGTCGCCCCCGCCGAGCGCGCCGAGCTGCACCGCCGCGTGGCGCGCACCCTGGAGTCGCAGGAGGCCGCCGATCCCGAGGCGATCTACCTGCAGTGGCGCGAGGCCGGCGAGCCCGGCGCGGCCGCCCGCCACGTGGTGCGCGCCGCCGAGCGCGCCGCCGAGGCGCTGGCCTTCGATCGCGCCGCCGAGCTGTATGCCGACGCGCTGGCGCTGGCCGCCGTCCACCCCGCCGCCGGGCCCAGCCGGCTGGAGCTGGAGATCGCGCTCGGCTCGGCGCTGTCCAACGCCGGCCGCGGCGCCGAGGCGGCCCACGTCCTCCTGTCCGCCGCGCGCGCCAGCAGCGGGCCCCAGGCCATCGACCTCGAGCGCCGCGCCGCCGAGCAGCTGCTGCGCAGCGGCCTCATCGACGAGGGCCTGAGCACGCTGCGTGGCGTGCTGGCCGCGGTCGGCCTCGACCTGCCCGACTCGGGGCGCGCCTCGCTGCCCTCGCTGCTGTGGCTGCGCGCGGTGCTGCGCACCCGCGGCCTGGCCTTCAAGCCGCGCGCGGGCCCGCTCGACGACGCCACCCGGGCCCGCATCGACGTGTGCTGGTCGACCGCGCTGGGGCTGTCGATGGTCGACTCGGTGCGCGGCGCCGAGTTCCAGACCCGCATGCTGCTCTTGTCGCTGCGCGCCGGCGAGCCCTACCGCGTCGCGCTGGCGCTGGCGCTGGAGGTCGGCCACGTCTCCGCCGCCGGCACCGGGGCCCACGCCCGCACCGCGCGCCTCCTGACCCGGGCCCGCGCCCTGGCCGCGGAGACCGGGGTGCCGCACGCCATCGCCATGGTCGAGGGCTCGGCCGGCGTGGCCGCCTACCTCGAGGGTCGCTTCGCCGACGCCCTGACCCAGTGCGAGCTGGCCGCGCGCGAGTACCGCGAGCGCTGCGTGGGCTCGACCTGGGAGCAGGACACCATGGAGATCGTGACCTCGTGGGCGCTGACCTACCAGGGTCGCTTCGCCGAGCTGAGCGCGCGCGTGCCCGGCGCCGTGCGCGAGGCCGAGGCGCGCGACGATCGCTACCTGGCGGCCTCGCTGCGCACCGGCACCCTGGTCGCGGTGCCGCTGGCGCGCGACGACGTCGCCGGCGCCCGCCACGCCCTCGACGAAGCCGCACGCAAGCTGCCCAGCAAGACCTTCTTGCACCAGCACTGGGACAACCTGCTCGGCCAGTGCGAGATCGATCTCTACGAGGGCGACGGCGCGCGCGCCCTGGAGCGCATCGAGGCGGCCTGGAGCAAGCTCAAGCGCGCCTTCGTGCTGTTCATCCAGATCAGCCGCTGCGAGGCCCACTTCCTGCGCGGTCGCGCCGCCCTGATGGCCGCCAGCGCTGCTGCCGTGCGTGGCGACAGCCGCGACCTGCGCGGCCTGCTCACCCGTGCGCGCCGCGATGCCCGCCGCCTGCGCCGCGAGGACGCCGCCTGGGCCCTGCCGCTGGCGCACCTGCTCGAGGCCGGCGCCGCCCACCTCGACCACGACACCACCCAGGCCGTCGCGCTGCTGGAGCAGGCCCACGCCGGCTTCACCACCGCCGGCATGGCGCTGCACGTCGCGGTGGCCGGCCACCACCTCGGCGGCCTGGTCAGCGGCCCGCGCTCGGCGGCGCTGCGCAGCCACGCCGCCGCCTTCATGCAGCGCCAGCACATCGCCAGCCCGAGCCGCGTGCTGGGCTGGCTGGCGCCCGGCTTCGACCCCGCGCGCTCCCCGGGCTAGCCCAGGTTGTGGAACACGTGCTGGACGTCCTCGTCCTGCTCCAGCCAGTCGACCGTGGCCAGCGCCGCGGTGGCCTGCTCCTCGGGCAGCTGCATGGGCGCCACCGGCACGTACTCCGAGCTGGCCGAGCGCACCGTGAGGCCGCGCTTCTCGATGGCCGCCTGCAGCGCGCCGAACTGGTTGTGCGCCCCGCGGATGACCAGCTCGGGCTCGCCCTTCTCGTTGTTCACGACGCCGGCCTCCTCGAGGCCGTGATCGATGAGCTCGAGCTCCAGCTCGTCGACATCGACCCCGGTCGGATCGACGCGGAACACCGCCATCTGGTTGAAGTTGAAGGCCACGCTGCCGGTCGAGCCCATGTTGCCGCCGTGCTTCTGGAAGCGCATGCGCACGTTGGCCACGGTGCGGGTCGGGTTGTCGGTCGCCGCCACCACCAGCACCGCGACGCCGTGCGCCGCGTAGCCCTCGTAGACCAGCTCCTCGTAGTTGGCGGTGTCCTTGCTGGTGGCGCGCTTGATGGCGCCCTCGATCTTGTCGCGCGGCATGCTGATGGCGCGCGCGTTCTGGATGGCGCGGCGCAGCTGCGAGTTGGTGTCGGGGCTGGGGCCGCCTGCCTTGGCCGCCATCGTCAGCTCACGCGAGACCCGCGTGAACGCCTTCGCCATCTTGTTCCAGCGCGCAAACATGGTGGCCTTGCGCGTCTCGAAGATCCGACCCATCGTGGTGCCTTCCTCTCGTCTGCTCGTCCGACTGACCTGTCTGCGGGCGCAGCCTACAACTAGGCCGCCTCGAAGTCGATGAAGCCGCGCTCCACGTCGACGTCGCGCAGGCGCACCTTGACGTGGGCCGCCACCTCCAGCGCGCGCTCGCCGCGCACCACCTTGCCCTCGGCGGCGGGGTGGAAGATGCGCACGAAGACGCCCTTGTCGCTGGCCCCGGTGATGAGGCCGTCGAAGACCTCGCCGACGCGGTCGACCAGGAGCTGCGCGCTGGCCGACTTGAGCACCCGGCGCTCGACCTTCTCGGCCGCCGCCGCGCGCTCGCTGGCGCGCGCCGCCAGCGTGGCCAGGGTGGCCTCGTCATAGCTGTGGCGGCTCAGCGCCAGGCGCTGCGTGATGAGATCGACATAGCGCCGGTTGGGCGCGGTGGCGTGGGTGTACTGCTCGGTGGCCAGCCCGAAGTGGCCGACCTCGACGGTGCCGGGCCGGTGCGCGATGTACTCGCCGCGCCCCATCAGCTTGACCAGCGACAGCGAGATCTCGGAAAACTCGGCGGCGCGCTCGCTGCGCATGCGGGCGACGAACTTCGACAGCGCCAGCGACGACGGCGCCTCGGGCAGGGTGTGGCCGCGCTCGGCGGCGTACTTCATGATCTTGGCCCAGCGCTCGGGCGCCTTGACCACGCGGCGGATCGACGTCAGCCCGCGCGCATCGAGCGCCTTGGCCACGGTGCGGTTCGACGCGATCATCAGCTCCTCGACCACGTTGCCGGCGCGATCCTGGTGATGGTCCGCCATGCCGACCAGCTTGCCCTGCTGATCGAGCACCGCGCGCGGCTGCGCGGTATCGACGTCCAGCGCCCCCGCGCGGCGCCGGCCCTCGCCCAGCAGCACCGCCAGGGCGTCCTGCATCTCGACCTGCGCCGCCAGGTCGGCGCGCGCCGCCAGCGCCGCCGGCTGCGGCCCGGTGCCGTCCAGCCACGCCGACACCGAGGGGTAGTCCAGCTTGGCGTGGTTCTCGACCAGCGCCGCATAGACCTTGCCCTCGCCGACCTCACCGTCGGCGCCGACCACGGTCTCGATCACGATGGCCCGCCGCGGCACGCCCGCGTTCAGCGACGACAGATCGAACGACAGCCGCTCGGGCAGCATCGGGAAGGTGCGCGCCCCGGTGTACACGCTGGTGCAGTTGTGCTGCGCGAACAGATCGATGGGCGAGCCCGCGGCCACGAAGTGATCGACGTCCGCGATCCCGACCCACAGCCGGTAGCCGCCGCCGACGCGCTCGCTGGCCTCGACCTGATCGAGATCGCGCGACTCCGGGTTGTCGATCGACGTCCAGGGCAGCGCGCGCAGGTCACGCAGCGCGGCCTCGGGGCCCGCCGGCCGCGCCGCCTCCGCCTGGGCCAGCGCCTCGGGCGGCGGCTCGGGCAGGAAGCCCTTCTCCAGCATGGCGCTGCCAGCGATGTCGTACAGCGACGGCACAGGGCGGGTCATGTCGGCGTTTTACCACGTCCCCTGGTCGAGCCCCGCCAGCGCCAGCCCCTGCGCCACCGAGGTCAACTCGTCGCCACCGGCGAGCTTGCCCTGCCCGAAGCGCCTCTCGAACAGCCGGCGCACCGCCGGCACCAGCGACGAGCCGCCGGTCATGAAGACGCGGTCGACCGCGCTGGCCGCCACGCCGGTGCTGGCCAGCAGGCGCTCCACCGCGGCCTCGATGCGCTGCAGCTCGTCGCCGATCCAGCCCTCGAACTGCTTGCGGGTGACGCGCTTCTTCAGCTTCAGCGGCCCATCTTCGAGCGCCAGCTCGGCGCTCTCGGCCGTGCTCAGCGTGCGCTTGACCCGCTCCACCGCCTGGTACAGCCGGTAGCCCAGGTCGGCGTCGATGACGTGCTCCAGCGCGGCGATCTTGTCGGGCTCCAGCGACTGCGCCCGGGTCTCGGCGATGAAGCGCAGGGTCTCGGGCGACTTCAGGAACGACAGCGTGTGCCAGCGCGCCAGCTTGCCGTAGATCCACGGCGGCACCGGCAGCACCTTGTCGGGATCCTTCTCCATGTAGGACCGCACCATGGAGCCCTTGCCCAGCACCGGCGCCACCGCGTGCAGCACGATCTGGGCGTCGAAGGCGTCGCCCGCCAGCGCCACGCCCTCGCTGCCGAGGATGCTCTGCGCGCGCGCCGCCCGCCCCGCGCCGCGGAAGCTCGGCCCCACCGTGAGCAGGCAGAAGTCGCTGGTGCCGCCGCCGAAATCGGCGATCAGCACGCGCTCGTCGCGGCTCAGCCGGGCCTCGTAGTGCCAGGCCGCCGCGATGGGCTCGAGCTCGAAGACGACCTCGTCGAAGCCGGCCTCGGCCAGCGCGGCGCGCAGCCGTCCGACCGCGAAGTCGTCGTCGGCCGCGCTGTCGGCGTGGGCGAAGCGCACCGGGCGCCCCACCACGACCCGGCGCGCCGCCGGCTGGCGCGCGCGCAGCACCTTCAGGAAGGCCGCGATCAGCGCCTCCAGCGTGAAGTTACGCCCGAACACCCCGGTGGCCTGGAACGACCGGCTGGCCAGGTGGGACTTGAACGACTGCAAGAGGCGCCCGTCGCCGTCCGACTCCAGGTAGCGCTCGATGGCCTCGGGCCCGACCACCGGCTCGGGCACCCCGCGCGGCCCGCGCCGATCAGGGTGGAAGTAGAGGATCGAGCGCAGGCTGTCGGCGCCGGTGCGCCCGAAGCGCTCCAGCGTCACCCGCCGCTCGCGGTCCGCCACCGCCAGCGCGCTGTTCGTGGTGCCGAAATCGAGGCCGACGGACGGGTGCATCCGGTCCTCCTCCCGCGAAGGGGGGCGAACCATTAGCAGCCACATCGCCGCCTGTCAAACCGGCCGGCGGCTGGCGTCAGCGCTCGACGAAGCGCATGACCCGGTCGAGCTCCAGCGTGGCCACGTCGGGTGCGGTGGCATAGCCCGGCTCGACATAGGTGCGAAAGGCCAGCGCCGACAGCCGCCCGGCCTCGATCCCCGACGGGCACATGGCCACCGGCACGCTGAGACAGTGCGCCTCGCTGCCGCAGTCGCGCTTGATCTTCCAGGCGTACAGCGAGCCGACCTGGGCATTGCCCGGCACATAGTCGGCCGCGCTGCCGGCCCAGTCGCGGCTGGTCACGCTGGCCACGCCGACCAGGTGCTGCAGCGCATACACGCTGACGCTGGCATAGCTCGCCTTGCGCGTGACCTGGTGGTCGACGCCGTACACCACCAGGAAGTCGTCGGGCCCCTGCAGCCACTGGAAGAAGCGGGTGGCCGGGTAGTTGGTGTCGCGGTTGTCGCCGGCGCAGCTGGCGGTGCCGTTGATGCAGGCGTCGGGGTCGGGCACGCCGCCCGTGACCTCGAGCGTGCTGCCGACGTGGGTCGCCGCATAGCGCGCGGCGATGGCGGTCTCCAGCGCATCCACCGAGGTGCGCAGGCCAGCCTCCGAGCCGCCGGCGTTCTTGGGCCGCGCCGGCGGCCGCGCGAACGGCTGCAACGTCGAAGTGGCCGGGGTCAGCCGCAGCACCACGCCCGGCGGCCGGGCCAGGAAGGCCGCACCAGCGCCGGCGTCGGCCCACAGCGCGACGCGGAACAGGATGGCGAAGGTGTCGGCCGCCTGATCGAGGCCGAAGCGCGCCAGCGTGGGATCGAACACGATGGTGTTGATGGCCCCCGCCGGCCAGCCGCCCGCCAGCAGCGCCGCGCGCACGCGCGCATCGGTGGCCGCGTCCGGCGTCGCGATGATGGCCACCTGCCCCGCGAAGGCGTCGGCCCCGGCCGTGGCGATGACATGGTTGTTCAGGGTCTCCGACAGGCTGGCGAACGCCGAGCGCCGTCCACCCATGCCGTCGTCCCGGTCCATGAGGTACGGCGTGTAGCCGAAGTACACCGCGCGCGGCGGCGTCTGCCCGAGGTACAGCAGCGCCTCGTCGGCGCGCAGGCGCACCACGTCGGAGCGCCCGCTGCCGTCCTCGCGCGTGTTGGGCACCGTCTGCCCGGGCGCGCGCGGCACCCGGAACGAGCCATACGGGCTCGACGGGTTGTTGCCCGAGCAGTTGCGGCCCTGCATGCAGCAGTCGCCGAGATCGAGGATCTCGAAGCGCCCGCTGCCGATGCTGAAGCCATCCGCCGCCAGCGCGGCCTCGACGCTGCGCTGGAGCGGCCCGGCGTCGAGGTCGACCGCGGCGCCGTCGCCGCTCGCCGCGCCGTCGCCGCTCGCCGCGGCGTCGTCCCCGGTGATCGCGCCGTCGCTCACCGCGGCATCCAGCGCCGCGCCGCCATCACCGCCGCCACACCCGGCGCCCAGCAGCCCCGCCCCCGCGATCGTCATCGTCAGCGTCATCGACATCGTCAGCGCCATCGACACCGACGTCGCGCACAGCCCAGACCAGCGCACCCGCGTCATGCCCCCAGTATCCCCCGCCCCGCGCGCGACCACGCGGCGGCGCCCGTGATTTCGTATTCCACTCGAATACGGCATCATCGCGCGCATGCTCACCTGGCTCGGCACCGGTCTCCTCGGCAGCAACTTCGTGCGCGCGCTGCGCCGCCGCGGCGAGGCGGTGCAGGTCTGGAACCGCAGCCCCGACAAGGCGCGCGCCCTGGAGGCTGACGGCGCCCGCGCGCTGCCCGACCCCGCCGACGCCGTGCGCGGCGCCACCCGCGTGCACCTCACGCTGTCCGACGACGCCGCCGTCGACGACGTCCTCGAGCGCGCCCGCCCCGGCCTCGGCCCCGACGTCACCCTCGTCGATCACACCACGACCTCCCCCGCCGGCACCGCCGCCCGCGCGCAGCGCTGGCAGCAGCGCGGCGTCGCCTTCCTGCACGCCCCCGTCTTCATGGCCCCCGCGCACGCCCTCGCCGGCACCGGCCTGATGCTGGCCGCCGGCCCGCGCGCCCGCTTCGACGCCCTGGCCCCGGCGCTGTCGGCGCTGACCGGCAAGCTGGTCCACGTCGGCGAGGCCCCCGAGCGCGCCGCCATCCACAAGCTGATCGGCAACCTGGCGCTGATGTTCGTCACCACCGGGGTCGCCGAGGCGCTGCGCCTGGCTCACGCCACCGACCTGCCCAGCAGCGAGCTGCAAGGCCTGTTCGAGCTCTTGTCCCCCGGCTTCTCACCCGCCGCGCGCCTGGGCCGCATCCTCGACGCCGACTTCACCCAGCCCTCGTGGGAGCTGGCCATGGCGCGCAAGGACGCCCGCATCATGCTCGACACCGCCGCCGCCGCCGGCCACCCGCTCGCCGTGCTGCCCGCGCTGGCCGCCGAGTTCGACCGCTGGATCGCCAGCGGCCACGGCCACCACGACTGGACCGTGATCGCCAGCGACGTGCGCGACAACCGAAATTAGAACGGCATGTCGTCGTCGCTGCGGGGCGGCGGGGCGTCGTCGTCGAAGCCGCCGCCCCCGCGCTGCCTGGCCATCTCGGCCTCGATGGCCGCCAGCAGCACGCGCTCCTTGTCGTGCCAGCGCGACTTGGCCGGGTCGGCCAGGCTGCGCCGGCAGCCGCTGGCGTAGAACTCCAGGTCCTGCGCCGAGGCGCCGGCGACGGGCTGACCCTTGCTGCGTCCGTAGGGTGGAAACACCATGCCGCCCGCACCACCGCCCGCGCCTGCGTCGGAGCCCGCCGGCGGCGCCGCGCGCCGCACCGGAGCGGCCTCCGCGGTGCCCCCGATCGACAGCTCGCCCAGCGTCAGCCGGAAGCCGTCTCCCGCGCGCACCGCGGTCCCGACGCGCACCTGCTCGACCGACCCGTCCGCCCGGCGGACACCCACAGTGACTGGATATGCTTGTTCGCTCACCCCGCAGAAGTGCCACCTTCCGACCACGGACGTCAACGTCGACATCGCGGGCCACCGACCGGCGTCGCCGGGCTCAGCGGGACCAGGGCGACCTAGGCCAGGAACCCCGCGCCCTCCACCATCAGGCGCACATCGACCTCGTTGCCATCGAGGATCGCGGCGTAGCGCTCGGCCCAGGCCTTGACCTCGGCCAGCGACGGCAGCCCCAGCACCGAGAAGCCCGCGATCATCTCCTTGGACTCGGTGAACGGTCCGTCGGTCCAGCTGCGCTTGTCCTTGGGCCCGCGCGCCAGCCGGGCACCCTTGGCGCTGGGCGCCAGGCTCTGCGCGCTCAGCAGCACCCCGGCCTGGCGCAGCTCCTCGCTGACCCGCGCCACCTCGGCCGCGACCTCGGGCCGCGGCGCCGCCCCCGCCTCCGACGCGCGACCGCCCTTGCGCAGCAGCAGGTAGCGCGCGCTGGTCAGCCCCTCCGGCTTGGGCATCATGCCGAGGTCCCAGGCCTCGACCACCGGCCCGATCTCGATCTCGACCTCGGGCTCGGCCAGCGCCGCCGCCAGCTTCTGCGCGACCCCGATGGCCGCCTCCATGCCGGCCACCTTGATCATGGCCATGCTGGCGACCAGCTCGTTGTCGCCGACCAGCGGACCCTGGGTCACCGCGCACTCGCCCCCGGCGAAGCGCAGCCGCACCCGCTGCGCGCTGCGATGCAGCCCGGCGCCATCCAGGAAGGTGCCGTCCTTCAGGCTGTCCCCCACCAGGCGGCCCATGCCCTGGATGATCTTCTGATCGGGGGCCCCGCCGGCCTCCATGTGGGCATCGACCTTGTGCATGACCATGAATCGCATCGTCGTCTCCTCCTGCCTGAGCGTCGAACCAGCCCGGGCCGGATCGACGAGCTGCGCAGAAAAATTCGGTCAGGGCCGCGGCCCGTACACCGGCACCGGCGCGCCCCGCTCCAGCGCCCCCAGGTCGGGCGCCGCCCCTGCGAAACCGTCATTGATATTCGCGATCACGACGCCCTTGTCCTCGGCCGCGCCGCCCGCCTTCAGGCGCAGATCGGGCGCCGTCAGGGCCGGGAACGGGGTGGCTGGGTAGGCCACGCTGGCCGCCAGATCGGCCAGCGCGACCTCGACCGCGTGCTTCTCGGTCGTCCCCGCGCGCAGCTCGGCCAGGCTGGCGAACGACACCGCGCCCAGGCGTCCGCGGAACATGCCGACCGTCGACCCGAAGCCGTCGAAGTCATAGTCGCCGCTGGGGTCGGCGTCGCGCGCCTCGATGACCCGCCCGGTGCCGGTGTTCCAGGTGTTGTAGGTCCCGCCCGGCCCGCCGATGAGCAGGTTGTTCCTGAAGTACTGGCGCAGATGCGGCACCCCCGACGCGATGGCCAGGGCGTCGCCGTTCTTGATCACCGTGTTGTGCAGCGCGACGTCACCCACGCTGCCGCGGTTGAGCTTGAACGGTGACAGCAGCACGTTGTAGACCGCGTTGCGCACGAAGTAGTTCGGCCCACCCAGGCCCGGCTGCGAGCTCAGCCCGACGAACACGTTGGTCAGCCGGTTGCGCACCACGCGACAGTCGTGCTCGCAGAAGTCGGCCTCGACGCCGTCGTCGGCGCACACCGCGAGATCGTTCTCGATGAAGTCGATGCTGTACTGATCGACCGCCTCGCTGTCCTCGAAGGTCGACAGACAGTCGCGAAAGCCGGTGACCCGGTTGTGCTCGATGACGTGGCCGGGCCCGATCACCGCGATGCCCTCGCCGACGTTGCTGCCGCTGACGCCCAGCGCGGCCTCGTTCCACGTCGTCGCGCCGGTGACCACGTTGTCGGCGATGTACAGATCCTGCGAGCGCAGCCCGGCCACGATGCCGTCACCGGTGGTGCGCACGGTGCAGCGCATGATGGCCACCGCCTCGGTCGAGTTCAGCCGCACCCGCCCGTTGATGGCCAGCCCGACGAGGTGCACGAACTTGCGCCCGATCAGCGACACCTCGCCGCCCACGGTGACCGTCGCGCCGGCCGCCGCGCGCACCACGATGGGCCGCCCCGCGGCGCCATCGACCGAAAGCTGGAAGGCGGCGTAGTTGCCCGCCGCCAGCTCGAGGATGTCGCCCGGCTGCGCCGCGCCGGCCATCGCCGCGAAGGTCGCCGGCGTCACGCTGCGCACCGGCGCGCCGGCCATCGGCACCGGCACCGGGCGGGTGGCGACCTCCAGCGTGCGCAGCTCGCAGCCACCGTCGGGATCGCTCAGCGCCAGCTCGACCTCGTAGGTCGTCCCCGGCTCGAGATCGAACAGGCTGCCGGCGTGCTTGCTGGGCCAGCTGCGCCCCTCCACGGTGCCCGCGGGGACCCGGCGCAGCGGCATGCCCGCGGCCCACGCGCTCTGCCCCTTGACCCGGTAGCGCACGGTGACGACGCCATCGTTGTCGGCGTCACCGCTGATCAGCCACTGCAGGGCCAGGTTGCGCAGCGTCGGGGCCGGCGCGCTGACCGCCCCCGGCACCGTGGCGTTCGGCCCGCCCGCGCCGACCCCGCCATCACCACACAGCATCGGCGGCGGCGCGCTGGCATCGACACCGCCACCGCCACCGTCCCCGCCGCCATTGCCGCCATCGCCCCCTGCCGCCCCATCACCACCACAGCCGCCAGCCAGGCCCGCGACCACGACCACAATCAACCCGACACGCATCGCGGCATGATGCTCCATTTTCTGAGGGTTCGTCGAGAACCCGTGTGACATCGGCGGGTTGCACCGATGACCGGATGATTTCGAGACACCTCCGCGCGCCTGACCGCCGCCCAGTCCGCCGTGATCTCGCGCGCTTGTCTCCATTCCACCGCTGGCCTGCTTCCTGAAAAAGCGTCCCTGCGAAAGCGCGCACGACGCGCGCAGCGCAACCGCACCCACCCAGGAGGACGCCATGACCACCACCACCACCCGCACCGCGCTGTTCGCCATCACCGCCAGCCTCACCGTCGCGCTGGCCAGCGCCAGCCCGGCCCACGCCGACACCCCGCCCTACCGGGTCGACCTCCACGTCGACAAGGCCTACGACAGCTGCTTCTTCGACCTGCACCCCGAGCTGACCGAAGGCCAGTTCCAGGAGTTCGCCGCCGAGGGCGGCCAGATCGCGCGCTTCCGCCAGCTGTCGGCGGCGACCACCCTGGGCAAGGGCAAGTTCGACGTCAGCATGAACTACGCCTACTTCTTCCTCGACGACGAGAAGGGCGCCTGGAACAACACCATGTCGCACCCCGAGGCCGACCACTACCTCGGCCAGGAGCTGGGCTTCCCGCAGCTGCAGCTGCGCGTGGGCGTGACCGACCGGGTCGACGCCGAGGCCTTCGGCACCGTCAACTTCCTGTCCAACTACGGCTTCGCTGGCGTGGCCTCCAAGGTCGCCATCCTGCGCGAGAGCGCCGACATGCCGGTGTCGCTGGCGGTGCGCCCCAGCGTCAGCGGCCTGGTGGGCCCGTCCGAGGTGCAGGTCGTCAACCTCAGCACCGACGTGGCGGTGAGCCGCAACTTCCACGGCTTCTCGCCCTTCGCCGGCGTGACCGCCAGCGTGACCGCCGCCATCGACTCGTCGGACGACACCGACGTCGGCAACCAGTCCGCCGCTCGCACGCTGGCCTTCGCCGGCGTCGAGTACCGCTGGGGCCACATCGTCGCGGCCGCCCAGGCCGAGATCTCCGACCTGCCCGGCCTGGCCCTGCGCCTGGGCGGGACCTTCTAGCCAACCTCGAAACCCACCCCACGGAGACCGACATGCGCTCGATCACCCGCACCCGCACTCGCTCTCGCCACCCGCTGCTCATGCTCGCCGCCGTCACCCTGGCCACCACCCTGCTCGGCTGCGGCTGCAGCGACGACACCGACGAGCTCGCGACCGGCCTGCGCGCCGTCATCCACGCCGACGCCACCGCGCACGGCTTCATCAGCAACGGCGTCAGCGTGCGCCTGCAGGATGGCCGCATCCTGCGCGCCGCCGAGGGCCACACCGGCCCCGCCACCACGCAGCCCTACGACCTCTTCCACACCGAGCAGGTCATCGGCAGCGTGACCAAGCTCTTCACCACCGTGCTGGTCATGCAGCTCGTCGAGCAGGGGCGGATCTCGCTCGAGGACCACGCCGACCGCTGGCTCAGCTTCCCGGGCGCCGGCGCCATCACGGTGCGCATGCTGCTGACCCACACCAGCGGCCTGGCCGACTACCTGCCCCTGCTGACGCTGCCGCAGCTGGGCCAGCCCTGGACCCCGTCCCAGCTGCTGGCGCTCGCGACCGCCGCGCCCGCGCTCGGCCACGCCGGCATGGACAAGGCGATCTACTCCAACACCAACTTCCTGGTGCTGGCGATGATCGTCGAGGCCGAGACCCACACCTCGTGGGCCGCCAACGTGCAGCAGCGGATCGTGCAGCCGCTCGGTCTGCAGCACACCTACTACGTCGCTGACCGCCCGCGCTCGGCCGCGCTGGCGGGCGGCTGGCTGGAGACCGAGTCCGGCTGGCTCGACACCCTGACCCTGTTCGACGGCTCGGTGGGCTGGGGCATCGGCGCCCTGGTCAGCAGCAACGCCGAGCTGCTGCGCTTCACCGAGGCGCTGTTCGACGGCGAGCTCTTCGCCGACCCCGCGACGCTGACCGCGATGCGGACCTACACCGTCGAGCGCGACCCCGCCTACCTCGGCCCCGAGCCGCCCGGGCGCATCGGCCTCGGCCTGATGACCCTGAGCGCCGAAGGCATCACCCTGGAGGGCCACCTCGGCCACATCGAGGGCTACCACGCGGGCGCCCTGCGCGACCCCGAGACCGGCGCCCTCATCGTGGTGACCTCGAACGACGACCGCGCCTGGGCCGGCCTGACCGCGCTGAAGGTCGCCGCCTACCTGCGCGCGCAGCCCGGCGCCAGCGCGCAGCGGACGTGGTAGGAACCCGGTAGGGATGGGAGTCGTGACAAGAGGTCACATCGCGCCGGCGTGGCTCTCGCTCGCACTGCTGGCGTGGCTGCCGCGCACCGCGGCGGCGGCCACGGCCACCACCAGCGCCAGCGCGGCCGCGCCGATCAGGCTGCAGGGCGGCGCGCAGCAGCACTCCCTGATGGGCCACCTGGATGCGCTGCTCGATCCGGCCGGCGCGCTCGACGTCCAGCAGGTGGCAGCCCGCGAGCGCGCGCCGCTGGAGCGCCTCGACACTGGCCTGGGGCGCTGGCCCGGACAGCGCCAGCCCACGGTGTGGCTCGGCTTCTCGATCCTCGTCCCCCCCGGCGGCACGCCGGACCCCTGGTCCCTCCTGGTCGGTCCCCCCTTCAACCCCGGCACCGTCTACCTCGAGCAAGACGACGGCAGCTACCGCACCGTGGCGATGCGCCTCGACGGCAGCGGCGGCTCGTTCCGCGCCACGCTGCCCGCCACGCCCGGCACCCACCGCGTCTTCTTGCGCGTCCCGGCCCCCATCGTGCGCCCCTCGCTGCTGCACCTGGCCACCCCGGCCGGCGAGGAGTGGCTGCTCCAGCGCCACCTGACCACGCAGGGCCTCTACTTCGGCGTCATGCTGGCGATGCTGCTCATCAACCTCATGGTGGGCGTGCTGCTGCGCGACCGCGCCCAGCTCTGGTACGTCGGCTTCATCGCGGCGTCGGTCGCCACCTTCGCGCTGCTGACCGGGACCGCGAGCCGCTCCGTCCTGCCCACGGTGCCCGCCGCGGCGCTGTTCCGCAGCCAGTGCGCGGGCCTGGCCCTGGTGGTGCTGGCAGGCATGCAGTTCAGCCGCCTGTTCCTCGACACCGCGCGCAAGGCGCCGCGCACCGATCGCGTGATGCGCGGCTTCCTGGCGCTGACCGCGCTGGTGGTGGTGGCCGCCTTCGTGGTGCCCGACAACCTGGCCCTGCGCGCGGTGGCGCTGCTCGGCCTGGTGGTGCCGCTGCTGGCGCTGACGGCCGGGATCGCCTCGCTGCGCGCGGGCTCGCGCTGGGCGCGCTTCTACCTGGTGGGCTGGACCCTGTTCTCCCTGGGCGGCTTCATCTTCGCGTCGCCGATCCAGCTCTTCGGCCTCGACGGCCTGACGGTGTTCCAGCTCAGCTCGGTGCTGGAGGCGGTGCTGTTCACGGTGGCGCTGGCCGACCGCATGCGGATCCTGCGCGCCGAGCGCGCCGAGGCCGAGCGCGCCCTGGTGCGTGGCGAGAAGCTGTCGGCGCTCGGCCAGCTGGTCGCCGGCGTCGCGCACGAGGTCAACAACCCGAACAACTTCCTCACCTTCAACCTGCCGATCCTGGAGGACTACGTGCAGGCCACCCGCCCCATCGTGGAGGCCGCCGGGCGCGAGCAGCCCGACCTGCGCCTCGTCGGCCTCGGCGTCGACGAGTTCTACGCCGACGCCGGCAAGCTGGTCGGCAACATGAAGCACGGCGCCGAGCGCATCACCGCCATCGTGGCCCAGCTCAAGAGCTACGTGCGCGGCCACGACGAGACCCAGTGGGAGGCCACCGACCTCGGCAGCGTGGTGGGCAGCGCCGCCACCCTGGTGCGCAAGCAGCTCGAGCAGTGGGGCGTCAGCTTCCAGCTCGAGCTCGGCAGCGGCCTGCCCGCGGTGCGCATGAACCCGGGCCCCATCGAGCAGGTGGTGATGAACCTGGTGCTCAACGCCGGCCAGGCCGCGCGCACCACCGGCCGCGGCCACGTCACCGTGCGCACGCGCGCCAGCGCCGACGGCAGCGCCGTCGAGCTCAGCGTCACCGACAATGGCCCCGGCGTGCCCGAGAAGCTGCGCACCCGGATCTTCGAGCCCTTCTTCACCACCCGCGCCGGCGAGCAGGGCACCGGCATGGGCCTGGCCATCTCGCAGCGCATCGTCGAGGAGCACCACGGCACGCTCGAGCTCGCCAGCGCCGCCCCGGGCAACACCAGCTTCGTCGTCCGCCTGCCCATCACCGTGGAGAAGCCATGACCAGCACGCCGACGCCGACCCCGAACCCGACCCCGACCAGCGCGACGGCCCAGGTCCTGATCGTCGACGACGAGGTCACCTTCCTCGACAGCGCGCGCCGCAAGCTGCGCATGGCCGGCTATGACGCCGTGACCACCGAGGCCGACCCCTTGGCCGCGCTGGCCCGCCTCGACGGCTCGAGCTTCGACGTCGCCTTCCTCGACATCACCATGCCGGGCCTGAGCGGCCTCGAGCTGCTGGAGCGGCTGCTCGAGCGCTCGCCGGCCACGCGCTGCGTGATGGTGACCGCGATCGACAACATCGACTCGGTGATGCGCGCGACGCGCCTCGGCGCCTTCGACTACCTGGTCAAGCCGCTGCGCCCCGAGCAGCTGGTCGACGCGCTGGAGCGCGCGCTGTCGCACAAGCGCATGGTCGACCTGCTCGAGCTGCGCCAGCAGGAGCTGGCCGGCAGTCGCCTCGAGGACCCGGCCGCCTTCGCCGCCATCGTCACGGCCGACGAGCGTGTGCTGCGCCTGCTGCACGAGGCCGAGCTGCACGCGCGCTCGCGCGTCCCGGTGCTGATCACCGGCGAGACCGGCGTCGGCAAGGAGCTGATGGCGCAGGCCATCCACAAGGCCAGCCCGCGCCGCAAGGGGCCCTTCGTGCCGGTCAACATGCTGTCGCTGTCGGCCAACCTGTTCGAGTCGGAGTTCTTCGGCCACAAGCGCGGCGCCTTCACCGGCGCCATCTCGGACAAGGAGGGCTACCTCGACCGCGCCCGCGGCGGCACCCTGTTCCTCGACGAGATCGGTGACCTGCCCATGGAGCTGCAGGGCAAGCTCTTGCGCATCCTGCAGGAGGGCGAGTACTGCCCGGTCGGCGACACCCGCCCGCGCCAGGCCGACGTGCGCTTCATCGCGGCCACGCACCAGGACCTCGAGCGCCCGAGCTTCCGCAAGGACCTGTACTACCGGCTGCGCTTCGCGCACCTGGCCATCCCGCCGCTGCGCCAGCGTCGCGACGACATCCGCCTGCTGGCGGCGCGCTTCGCCCAGGCCTCGGCGCGCCCCGACGCCCGCCTGTCCGAGGAGGCCCTGGAGGCCCTGGTCGGCCACGACTGGCCGGGCAACGTGCGCGAGCTCGCGGGCACCGTCGAGGCCGCCGCCAACCTGGCCGAGCGCGGCGAGATCCTGTGCAAGCACCTCAACATCCCGGTGCGCCGGCGCGCCCCCGCCGAGGGCGCGGCCGATGCGGCGACCATGCTGCCGCTGGCCGAGATCGAGCGCCGCCACATCCTGCGGGTCTACGACGCCAGCGGCAACAACAAGACCCAGACCGCCAAGATCCTCGGCATCAGCGCCCAGACCCTGCACCGCAAGCTGGCCGCCTACCGGGTCGACTGACGATTTCCCGTCACATCCGTGGCTGCTCGACCGTCAGGGCAGTGAACCACCACACGGAGAGGCCTCGATGAAGACCCTGGTCACGCTCGTCCTCGCTGCAACGCTGGCCGCCTGCGGCGGCTCCCCCACGCAGTCCGCCACCCCCGCCGCCGCCACCAAGGCCAGGGCGCCCGGATCGGCCCTGAAGATCGGCCTGACCACGGTGTACGTCGACGACCAGGCCAAGGCGCTGCGCTTCTACACCGAGGTGCTCGGCTTCAGCAAGAAGACCGACATCACCAAGGGGCCGTTTCGCTGGCTCACCGTGATCGCCCCCGGCGACCCCGAGGGCACCGAGCTGCAGCTGGCGCTGAACGACAACCCCGCCGCCAAGGCCTACCAGGAAGCCCTCTTCCAGCACAGCCAGCCCGCGGTGATGTTCTACACCGATGACGTCAAGGGCGCCTTTGACCGCATCACGAGACAGGGCGCCGCGTTCACCATGCCGCCCACCGACGTCACCGGCTCGACCATCGCCATCCTGAACGACACCTGCGGCAACCTGGTCCAGCTGACCCAGCTGACCTGGTAGGCGCCCGGCCCAGCCCAGGCTCGGTAGACTAGGCGCCTGCCTCGCCGAGCTCCACGCCGCGAAGCAGCCAGGCGTCACGCAGGTTGTCGGCGTCGGGATCGCCTTCCAGGCCGACCTCGGCCGGCACGAAGATCACGCCAGCCGTGCCGCATGTCGGGCACAGCGCGGGAGGGCGTGGACGGTCGACGTGGCCACCGCACTCGCTGCATTCCCACCACATTGGTCACTCCTCGATGGGTCCTGCACGTGTCGATAAGCATCGCCCTCGGCGCTCGCAAGAGGCGACCTCGCGCCCCCCCTTGACGGCCACCACGACGATGGTTACCCGAAAAATCAGCTGCCAACCCGAGACGAGAGGACGTGCGTGCGAAGACCCACGGACATCCTTCTGGTTCATGATGGCGACCCCATCGGCATCTCCGCGGCGGACGAGCTGGCGGCCTCTGGCATCCCATTTCGTCACGCTCCATCGTCCGATGACCTCGTCGACAAGGCCCTGGGCTGCCGGGCCATCGTCGCCTCGGGGGCGTACGCGCAGTTCCCCCGGCTGCGCGCCGCCGCGGAGATGCCGGGCGTCGGCGCGCTCGTCCTGATCGAGCGCGGCGAGCCAGACCTCGGGCCGCTCCGGCGGTCCGGGATTCCCTACACCGTCCTCAGGCCGGCGCCGCTGCTCGAGGAGATCGCGCGAGCGCTGGCGCCCGCCGTCGCGACCGGCAAGCTCGGGCTGACTCGCGATGGCGACCCCGCGCTGACGTGGATCGCCGCTCGCGACGTGGCTCGCTGTGCCATCGCCGCGGTCGACGCCGACGATGCCTGCGGGCGCGTGATCGACGTGGCCTCGCCCGAGGTGCTGCGCCTGTCGGAGTTCGCGAGCCGCGTGGCCCGGGCGTCCGGCCGACGACTGAAGGTGACCCGCCCTCCCCGCTGGGCGGTCCGCGCGCTCCGTGCCCTGGGCAAGCCGCCCTTCGTGCTCCCTGACCAGCTCGTCGCGGCGGCGGCGATCGATGGCGTGGGCGCGCAGAGCCTCCTCGGCGCGGGAGCGGAGTGGAGCACGATCGAGAGCGGCCTTGCCCAGGCCGGGAATCATGGCGAGGCCCTCGAGGTTGGGGCGGGCTGAGGAGGCAAGCAAACGGAGGTTCGGCATGAAGAGTCAGGTCAAGCGTTCAGGTGGTCCTGGGCACGGTCTGGCGGAGGAGGTCTTCCGCCTGGAGCCATCGGAGAGAAAGCAGGCAGCCGGCCACATCCTCGTCGCCAGCGAGGACGAGCCACGACGCCGACGGATCGCTGCCGCGCTCTCGCGCGACGGACACCGCGTCAGTGAGGCCCGAGCCCCCCTGGAGCTGATGAAGCTCGCGGGCATCACGGGCCCGAGCCTGCGTCACCCGACCCGACCAGACGCGATCGTCCTCGACGTCACGGGTAAGCGCTGGGCGACGCTCGACATGCTCGAGATCGTGTGCACGGAGCACTGGACCCTCCCCGTGCTGGTGCTCGTCGACCGAAGTGACGGTGAGGCTGTCGCCGAGGCGCGCCGCCTCGGCGCCACCGCGGTGCTCGAGCTCCCGATCGACGAGGGGGCCATGCGAGCCGAGGTGATGACCATCGTGGAGCCCTCGCCCCCGTGCCGCGGGGCGGCCTGACCGAGGCCCGAGGAAGGCCACAAGCCGGCTATTCCTCCTGCCGCCGTGGCTGCGCCCTCGTCGACAGCGCTGGAATGACAGGGCATCCGCGGGCGCCGGCCCAGGCACGCGAATTGCTGAGATCGGGCCCATGCTCCCCCGCGTGCGCTGGTCGCTGTCGCTGGCCCTGGTCGGGCTCGGCCTGGCCGCCGGCTGCGCGGACCCCGAGGTCGGCATCCCCAGCAAGGCCGAGGTCCTCGATCAGGGTGGCAAGCAGGACGGCGCCGGCTGGTGCCGCCTCCTGGGCGCCGGCGCCGGCTGCGACCTGTGCGAGGAGCTGGGCTGGTACGGCGACGGCGACTGCGATCACCTGCTGACCGACGTCGGCACCTGCCGGCGCCGCGATCCCGACTGCGCCCCACCCGGCTGCTTCGAGACCCACCTCATCGACGCCATCGCGCTCAACCAGGAGCGCACGCCGCACTACGCCGCCGCGTCCGGCGGCCGCTCACAGGCCATCTCGTCGCGCCTCATCTCCAGCGAGCGCACCCTGCTGCCGGTGGCGCGCCGCTTCGACGCCAGCGCCGCGGCCTGGCAGCGCGCCGGCATCGGCGTGATGTGCGACGAGTTCGTGCCCATGGATCGCGCGCCCAGCTTCGTCGATCGCGTCGCGCCGCCGACGTCACCCTTCGTGTCACGCAGCGGCGTGGCCATCGCCGCCCGCCTGACCGCCAAGCTGACCCTGGGCGGACACCCCGCCCTGCGCGCCGCCATCGAGGCCGAGCTGGCCGACCTGGCCGCCACTCCGCAGTACCACTGCATGCTGCGCCACGTCCTGGAGTCGACCCGGCGCGCCATCGACCAGGGCGCCGCCCACGAGCTCGCCGCCGAGCGCCTCGGCCTGCCCAGCCCGCACAGCCTGAGCCGCGACTTCATCCTGGCCCAGCTGGCCGGGATCGCCCTCGCCACCGGCCTCGACCGCGCCGCCGCCCCGGTGCAGGCCGCCGGCATCCCCATCGTCTGCCGCGACGTCCCGCCAATCGACTGACGCTGGCACCACGACTTCAGGGCGCCGCAAGCCGCCGCGCTGGACCTGCTCCCTGGGCGCGACTACCCTGAAAAGATGCGAACTCGATGGGGGATCGTCGCGGTGGGGCTGATCGTGGCCGTGGCCGGCTGTGGCGATGACGATGGCGGCGGCGGCGACACCGACGCCGCGCGGGCCGACTCCGCGCTCCCGGATGCTGCGGTCCCGGATGCCACGCCTCCCGACGCGGCGCGCACGCTGCTCCGCCCGGTCATCACGCTGTCGACCGCGACCCGGACCTTCACCGAGAACGGCGGCGACTTCCCGGTCGATCCGGCGCTCGAGGTCAGCGACGACGGCATGATCTACTCGGCGATGGCGTCGCTGACGGTGGCGGCGGCCGGCGACGTCCTGCACATCGGCACGCCCGGCAGCCTGACCGTTGCCCTGCAGGGCGGCTCCACCGTGTGGCTCACCGGCGAGGCCCCGCCGAGCGTCTACGCCGCCGCGCTGCGCACCGTCACCTTCTTCAATCCGCGCGACACCCTGGTCGCGCTGCCGCGCACCATCAGCTTCACCGCCAGCGACGAGGTCGGCCCCGGCGTCACGGTGAACCGCATGATCGACGTGGTCGGGGTCAACGACCCGCCCATCAACCAGCTCCCCGCCACGCTGACCACCATGGTCGGCGTGCCAACTTTGGTGGCCGGCGTCGCGGTGTCCGACGCCGACGCCGACGTGGCGCCGCTGCGGGTGACCCTGACCGCGTCGAGCGGCACCCTGACCGTCGACGCGCCCACGGGCGGCAACCGCACCGGCGACGGCACCGGGACCGTGGTCATGCTGGGCTCGCAGACCATGCTGTCGACCGCGCTGGCCAGCCTGCGCTACACCGCCACGACCGCCGGCGCCGCCACCATCACCATGCTGAGCGACGACCAGGGCCAGACCCCGGCACCGGCGCAGACCGACAGCGACGTCCTCGCCGTGACGGTCGGCGCGGCCACCCCGCCGGTGCTCGACCTCAGCGGCGCCTCCTCCACGTACACCGAGGGCGGCAACCCGGTCCCGGTGGCGCCCATGCTCGGCGTGACCTCGGCGAGCACCCTCACCTCCGCGGTGATCAGCATCGAGAGCCCGCGCGGCGGCGACTTCCTCGCGCTGCAGGCGCAGGCGCCCTTCGTCGCCGGCGACCTCGTGCGCACCGGCAACAGCACCGTCACCATCACCCGCAACGCCACCGCCGCCGAGTACCAGAACCAGCTGCGCTTCGCGCTCTTCGCCAACGCCAGCGACGATCCCGGCAGCAGCCGCACGGTGCGCTACACGGTCACCAACCTGGCCACCCTGTCGGCGACCGGGACGCGCACCGTCAACGTCACCGCGGTCAACGACGTCCCCATGAACGTGGTGCCCGGCGCGCGCGCCGGCCTGAGCGGGACGGCCCTGGTGTGGAGCGGCGGCAACTCCATCGGCGTCACCGACTTCGACGCCGGTGTCCTGCGCGTCACGCTGACCCCGACCGGCGGCACCGTCAGCGTCACCGCCGCCGGCAGCGCGGTCGTCACCATGCCCGGCGGCGCGCTCCAGATCGACGGCACCCTGTTCGACGTCAACGACACCCTGGCGACCTTGCGCTTCACCCCCAGCGTGGTGACCAGCGCGACCCTGGTGGTCGCCAGCGACGACCTCGCCGGCGGCACCGACAGCGACACCGTCACCATCGGCGTGTTCGATGCGGCCACCTGCAGCGCCGCCGTCCACAGCGGCCACCGCTACTTCTTCTGCAGCGCGTCGCTCGACTGGAGCGCCGCGCGCGCAGCGTGCACCGCGCGCTCGACCGACCTCGCCACCATCGCCGACAGCGCCGAGGACGCCGTGGTCAGCGCGCTGGGCACCGGCAACCGCTGGATCGGCCTCACCGACGCGCTGGGCGAGGCCTGCTTCGGCTGGATCGACAACTCGACCCCGCCCCCGATGGGCGCGACGTCGACCCAGGTCCGCCCCGGCGGCGGCTGCCCGGCCGCCGGCAGCTTCGAGCGCTGGACCGCGACCGAGCCCAACAACCTCGGCGAGGAGGACTGCGTCTACATGACCGCCGCCAACCTGTGGAACGACTCCGGCTGCAACTTCGGCACGAACTACCTGTGCGAATCCCCGCGCGATTGAGCTGAAAAGCGCCGCCATCGCCCGCGCAGTGAGTGCGCGTCCGAGGCCTCCGGCGCGCAAGGCCTGCGTCGCCTCGAGCGGTTTTCGCGCCACTGCGCGAGGTGACGGCCGAGCCGCCATGGTCCCGGTCTTGCTCCACCCCGGATCATGCCAACCCGTGCGCGCACGTCCCGCACCTCTCGCCACCTGCTCCTGGCGCTGCTCGCGCTGCTGGGGCTGAACGCCCTCGGCGGTGGGCTGTACGGAATGGCGGGGGCCCAGGGCGTGCCCACCGCCCCGCTCGCCGGCACGCCGTTCGCCAGCTACTTCGTGCCCAGCCTGATCCTGTTCACGGTGGTCGGCGGGGCCCTGGTCCTGGCGGCGATCATGCTCTGGATCGGCCACGCGCAGGCCCGTCGTGTCGCCTTCGCGTCGGCCGCCATCGTGCTGGGATGGATCGCCGTGCAGGTCCTGATGGTCGGCTTCATCTCGTGGCTGCAGCCCGTGGTCGCCGCGCTGGGCACGATCATCATCGTCCTGACGGCGCGCATGCCTCGCGCGGCACCCGCCGTGGCGATGCCGCGCCCGACCGGTGCCAGGGCATGGTTCCTCGGCCTGGCGACCCTGGCTGCGCCGCTGCTGGCGATCGCCGCGGCCGTCGGGGTGGCCTGGCCCGGCACCTACCAGCGCGACGCGGCGTCGATCGCCGCCCAGGCCGTGGGCCAGGACTGGGTCACGCTGGTCCTCGCGGTGCCGCTGCTGATCCTCGGCGTGGTGACCGCGTGGCGGGGCTCGGCGCTCGGCCACCTGCTCGCCCTCGGCGTGCTCGGCTACGCCGTCTACGGCTACTTGCTCTACGCCTTCGGGGTCCGTCACAACGAGCTCTTCCTCTGCTACGTGGCGATCCTGGGCGCCTCGGTCTGGGGCCTGGTGGCCGGCCTGATCGCGCTGTCGGCCCGCCCCCGGCCGCTGGCCAACCTCGGCCTGGCCTGGCGCTGGACCGGCGGCTTCTTCGTGGGGATCGCGCTGATCTTCGCCGCGCTCTGGCTGTCCCAGATCATCCCTCCGCTCGTGCGCGGCGAGACCCCGGCCGCAGTGCGCGAGTGGGGCACCCCGACCAACGGTGTCCACGTCATCGATCTGGCGCTGGTCCTGCCGCTCCTGGCCTGGGCCGGCGCACGCCTGTGGCGGCGCGACCCCGCCGTGGTCCCGATCGCAGGCGTCCTCCTCTTCAAGATCGCGACCCTGGGCATCGCCATCCTCGCCATGGGCGTCGCCCAGCTCGCCCGCGGCACCGCGGTGGACCTGGCGCTGATGGGAATCTTCGTCGCGGTGACCGGCCTCGCGCTGGTCACGCTGGTCCAGTACGTCCGGGCGCTCCGCCGCGCGCTGAAACCCGCAACGACGCCCGAAAAATCGAAAGACCGCCGATCCGGGGTCTCCGAATCGGCGGTCTCACGTTGGTAGCGGGGGCCGGATTTGAACCAGCGACCTTCGGGTTATGAGCCCGACGAGCTACCAGGCTGCTCCACCCCGCATCACTGCGTTCCAGTTGATGAACGCGGACCTCTTGTGCCACGCCGACAGTGACCCGTCAAGTCCCTTCGAAAAAAAGGTCGGACCCTGGGCTTCTGCGGGCTTGCGCGGCACACCTTGGCCCAGCTCGGGCCCGGCTCAGGCGCTGGTCGGGACCCAGACCAGGGCCACCAGCTCGAGCATGATGGCGCTCTTCTTCGGCGCCACCTGCAGCCGCTCGATCACGACGGGCGCGCCGGCCGCGGCCGCCCCCGCGCGCAGCTCGACGTCGAGCGCCTCCAGCCTGGCGCGCGCCGCCGCGACCTCGGCCTCGGCGCGGGCGACGTCGCTCTTCTCACGCGAGACCCGGCTCAGGTTGCGCGCCGACCGCCGCGCCGCCGGCACCACCCGGCGCCGGCCCAGCAGGGCGCCGAGCACGCTCTCGCCGATGCTGGCCGCGGTGTCGACCTGGCTGTCGGTGACGTCGGCGCGCTGCCGGGCCAGGTTGTCCTCGGCCCGACGCAGGCGCGCCTCCAGCGGCGCCCGGCGCGCATCATGACGCGCCCGCACGCGACCGAGGCGCTCGCCCTCGTGGGCCTGCGCCTCGGCGGTGACGCGAGCGCGGAAGCTGGCCTCGTCTTCCCCGGGGTGCGAGACCTCGTCCCACTCCTCGCACTGCCACAGCTCCAGGCGCTGGTGCCCGAGCAGCCAGGCCACGAAGGCGCGCCCGAACGCCGGATAGCTTCGGGCGCTCTGCGCCGCCGCGGGCAGCGGCGCAAACTGCGCGTCGGGCTCCGGCGTGCGCAGGAGTTCGGACAGCTCGCACGGCCGCCCGATGGCGTCCTCCCAGCGCACCGCCACCGGAGCATCGGTCGGTGCAGTCATGAAGGCGACCTCGCGCGCCTGCGTGACCGCCTTGTGCGCGAACGTGACCCGCGCCGCCCCCAGGATGTACGGCACATACAGCGGCGGCCCACCTTGCCCCGGCGCCACCGGAACGAAGAACTCGGGAATCGACGCCGCCAGCGCCGGCCGCCCACCAGCAGCCGGACTCGCCCCCGTACTCGGACTCGGACTCGTACTCGGACTCGTACTCGGACTCGTACTCGTACTCGGACTCGGACTCGGACTCGG
>JBGASF010000084.1:0-34968 GCA_044229835.1 Polyangia bacterium
ACCCGCCAGCCGCCCCGCCACCAGCTGCGCCGCTGCCTGCCCGGCCGCGCGCCCGCTCGCCAGGCTGGCCCCGGCCAGGTGCCCATCGGCACCGACCCAGTCGCCCGCCAGCAGCAGCCCCGCCACGTCGACCGCCTGCACCGGCGGGCGCCCCGCGAAGCCGCCGGCACGCGCCGACTCGATCCCCCCCGCCACCAGCATGCTGGGCAGGAAGCGTCGCGCCACCACCTGCTCGCGCCACCCGGGCTGCGCCAGATCCATCAGCGCCTCCAGCTCGGGCTCGGCGTCGGCGCCGACATCCTCGGGCGCCAGGTAGCGCGCCACGTGCACGGTGGCGCCGCCCTCGGGCGCCAGGCCGGCCGCGATCCCCGAGTGCACCGACAGATACAGCGGCTGATCGGCCCCCAGCACGAAGCGACTCTTCGGCCGCGGCAGCGCCTTCAGCCCCAGGTCCAGACAGGCCGCGCGCGCCTGCACCGCCGACGCCGCGAGCACCGCGGCGCGCGTGCGCCCGGCCTCGGCCACCTCTGCCAGCAGGCTCTGCGCCATCGCCGGCGTCCCCGCCAGCACCACCGCCCCCGCGCGCACCACCTCACCACTGCTCAGGCGCACCCCGCGCACCGCGCCGTCGCTGGCCACCACCGCGGCCACGCCGGTGCCATGCGCCACCTCGGCCCCGGCCGCCACCGCGACCGCGTGCAGCCCTTCGATCAGCGTGCGCCAGCCGCCGTCCAGGTACAGCACACCGTGCGTGAACGCCTGCTTGAGCTGCTCGACCGCCACGCCCGCGCTCTGCACCGCCGGCGCGTTGGCATAGGTCGACACCCGCAAGAGGCCCGCCAGCCAGTCGCGCGACTCCGCGTGGGTCAACCGTGCCAGCCAGTCCGCCACCGTGACCCCCATCAGCTCGGCGGTGTCGATCTTGGTCGCCCGCGCCAGCAGCCGCGCCACCTCCAGCTTGCCTCCCAGCGGCAGCAGCCCCGACACCAGCAGCGAGAAGAAGCCGCCCGGCAGCGTGTGCAGCTTGCCGCCGCGCAGCACATACCCGTTCACGGGCGGCGGCGACCCCTTGGGCTCCAGCCCCAGCTCGCGCAGCACGCCGAGCCCCGGGCCGCCGCGATACAGCGCATGTGGCCCCAGGTTGAACGAGAAGCCCGCCTCGACGTGGGTCGCCGCACGGCCACCCAGCCCCGGCGCACGCTCGAACACCCGCACCCGGCGCCCTGCCCGCGCCGCCACCGCCGCGGCCGTCAGCCCGGCCAGCCCACCGCCCACCACGATCACGTCCACTGCATCCGTGTGTCTCATGCCCAGGACACGACGGCGGCGCCGGTTTCGTTACAGCCGCGCGCAACCCGGCGCAGCTACAGCTTGAAGCCGGCCTTCTCGGCCTGTGCGACGAAGGCCTTCAGCTGTGGCCCGAGGCTCGACATGGTCACGGTCAGCTGGCTGCCCGTGACCACGCCCTCCAGCGTGGTGAACATCTCGACTGCCTGGGGCTGCTGCTTGAGCATCGGCAACATGCCGGCGAACGTCTGGGCCCGAGAGGTGTCCTCGAACTCGATCATGAACTCGCCCTCGATGGCCAAGGCGCTCAGCGTCAGCGCGCCCCAAAGACCGCGCGCCGGCAGCGACCCGGCGTCCCCCAGCACGACCCAGAAGCCGCGCTCGACCTCGACGCGCCCGACCAGCTCCTTGATCGAGAGAGCGTTGCCGACCCCACCATCGAGGCCCGGAGCGCTGGCCGCGCTGGCGCGCTGGGCGTCGACGGGACTCCGCGCCAGCTGCTCCACCCACGCGCGCGGCCCCAGCACCGCGACGCCGCGCTCCGACACATACAGCGCGCGCACACCCGCGTCGGTCCACAGCTGCCCGATCTGCGTGCCCAGGCCGAGCGCGCGCGCCACACAGCCACCGAAGTCACCCGGCAGCACGCCGCCCGCGCCGCGCAGCACCATCACGCGCCCCTCGCGCGCGTCGCCCAGCATCAGCCAGTCGAGCTGCTCCAGCGGGCTGGGCATACACGCGACCGCGGCGCCATCCGCGCCGCTGCGCGCACGCAGCCCCGCGGCCATGGCGATGAGCAGCGGCGACTCCGCGTGGCCGCGCACCGTCAGTCCGATGATCGACTTGGTCCCGGGCGGCAGCAGGTGCAGCGCCGCCTTGGGGCTCGCCAGCTCCTCGGCGGGTCGCCGCGTCACCGACGGCAGTGGGCTGGTCGCGCGCGCCCCGCTACCCCCGCCGCGCCGTGCCTGCTTCTTGCACCCGGCTGCCCCGACCGCCACCACCGCGAGCGCCGCCACCACTGCGACCGCCGCCGCCACTGCGACCGCCTTCGACGACGTCGCCGCGACCGCCGCTGACGGCGACGCCGTGACCGACGCCGCCCCGCCGCCCAGCCGCCCACGCATCAGCGCGCCGCCGCCAGCTCCGTCGCCATGGTGGCGGCCGACGCCGCCCGCCCTTGCGGGCTCTTGTCGAGCGCGCGCATGATGACGTCCTCGAGCTCCTGGCTCAGCCCCACGTCGGGCGCGACCTCGCTCGGGTACGGCGGGTGCGTCGTCAGCGTGAGGATGATGGTCTCGTCGGGTGACGCGCCGCCGAACGGGCGCTGCCCGGTGATCATCTCGAACAGCATGACGCCGACGGCGTAGAGGTCGCTGCGCTCGTCGAAGCCCTCGCCGCGCAGCCGCTCGGGCGCGATGTACGACGGCGAGCCGACCACGTTGCCCTGCTGCGTGATGCCGGGCGCGCCGGCCAGCGCGACCAGCCCGAAGTCCACCAGCACGGCGCGCTCGCCGCCGCGGCTGTCGGGCACCAGCATGACGTTGCCCGGCTTGAGATCGCGGTGGATGACGCCGGCCGCATGAGCGCCCGCCAGGCCGCTCAGGATCTGATGCGCGATGGCCCGCGCCCGAGGCATGGGCAGCCGCTTCTCTCGTGCCAGCTCGTGCAACAAGGACCTTCCGCGCAGGAACTCCAGCGCCAGAAACGGCATCCCGCCGCGGCGAATTCCGAAGTCCAGCAGCGCCACCACGTTGGGGTGGCGGATCTTGCGCAGGGTCTCGACCTCGCGCTCGAAGCGCAGCCGGGTGTCCTCGTCGCTGGCCAGCCGGGTGTGGATCAGCTTGAGCGCGACCTCGCCATGGCCGCCGGGCTGCTCGTCGCGCGCCTCCCAGACGTCGGCCACGGCGCCGCGACCGACCATGCGAATGGGCTGATAGCGCCCGGCGACCTTGTCAGGGATCTGCGGCGAGCCCGGCAGCACGCCGCAACATTAACACTTCCGCGGCCTTCTCGCGCGCGGGCGCCTAATTGTCGCCGATTCCCGTCATCCAGGAGTAGTTCGGCTTCTTGTCGAAGTGGTGGGTCGACTCGATCATGCGCGTGGTCCCCGACGCCGAGCGCATCACGATCGACTCGGTGCGCGCGCCGCCGCCGAAGAAGTGCACGCCCTTCAGGAAGGCGCCGTCGGTCACCCCGGTGGCCGCGAACATGACGTCGCCCTGCGCCAGATCCTCCAGCTTGTAGATCCGGTCGTCCTCGACGATGCCCATCTTGCGGCCGCGCTCGCGCTCCTCGCTGGAGCGCCACTTCAGGCGCCCCTGCATGTCGCCGCCGACACAGCGCAGCGCGGCCGCCGCGATGACGCCCTCGGGCGCGCCGCCGATGCCGAACAGCACGTCGATGCCGGTCTCGGCGCTGCACGTCGAGATGGCGGCCGACACGTCACCGTCGCCGATCAGGCGGATGCGCGCGCCGGCCTTGCGCACCTCGGCGATCAGCTCGGCGTGGCGCGGGCGGTCGAGGATGATGGCGCACAGGTCCTCGACCCGCGACTTCTTGGCCTCCGCGATGCGGTGCAGGTTCTCGGTCGGGGTCTTGGTGATGTCGATGGCGCCGCGCGACTCGGGGCCGACCGCGATCTTGTCCATGTAGGTGTCGGGCGCGTTCAGGAACTTGCCGTCCTGCGCCAGCGCGATGACCGCGATGGCCCCGGGCGAGCCGGTGGCGCACAGGTTGGTGCCCTCCAGCGGATCGACCGCGATGTCCACGCGCGGCACGTCGTGGGCGTCGCCCGGCAGCTTCCAGCCGGTGCCGACCTGCTCGCCGATGTACAGCATGGGCGCCTCGTCGCGCTCGCCCTCGCCGATGACCACGGTGCCGCGCACGCGCACGGTCTCGAACGCGCGCCGCATGGCCTCGACCGCCAGCCGATCCGCCCCATCACGGTCGCCGCGCCCCATCAGGCGCGAACAGGCCAGCGCGGCCGCCTCGGTCACACGCACCACCTCGAGCGCCAGGTTCCGATCCATCAGCTTCCCCCTTGCGGTTGGTCCATACCCTCAGCAGCCAGCAGCGTCGCGCGCAGCTCGGGCGGGATGCGCACTGGGCGCCCGCCCTCGCGGGTCATGCACGCATGTACGGTATAGCCCGAGGCCACGCGCTCGCCATCATCGCGGCTTATCACATACTCGAAGCGCGCCGAGGCCCCGCGCAGCTGCGCCGGCGGGATCTCGGCCTCGATGACCAGCACGTCGTCATAGCGCGCCGGCCGGTGGTAGCGCACGTTGGCCTCGACCACGGGCAGAAACAGCCCGGCGCTGGCCTCGAAGGCGCGGTAGCTCTGGCCGGCGCTGCGCAGGTACTCGTTGCGCGCGACCTCGAACCAGCGCAGGTAGTTGCCGTAGTAGGCGATCCCCATCTGGTCGGTGTCGCCGTAGATCACACGCACGCGGGCGACCTCGCGCATCAGGGGCGGGTCTCGTAGATCCGCACCAGCTGGGTCGGCTCCGACGCGGCGGGCAGCTTGGCGATGGCGGCCAGCGCGGCCTGCACGTTGGACTCGCGGGCGCGGTGGGTGACGATGACGACGCTGGCCGGGCGCTGCGGATCGCGGCGGCCCTCCTGCACCACCTCGGCGATCGAGATGTCGTGGTCGCCCAGGATGCCGGCCAGCTGCGCCAGCACACCGGGGCGGTCCTCGACGCCGAAGCGCAGGTAGTAGCGCGACTCCAGCTCGCCGATGTCGCGGATGCGGCGCTCGGGCCGCTTGGCGCGCGGCACCGAGGCGCGCGTGCCGGGCGCGCCGGCCAGCAGGGTGCGCGCGATCTCGATGACGTCCGACACCACCGCGACCGCGGTCGGCATCATGCCGGCGCCGCGGCCGTAGTACATCGACTGCCCCAGCGCCTGCGAGTTGACGTAGACCGCGTTGAAGACGCCGCCCACCGAGGCCAGCAGCCAGCGCTTGGGCACCATGGTCGGGTGCACGCGCAGCTCGATGGAGTCGCCGTGATCCTTGCCGATGGCCAGCAGCTTGATGGTGTAGCCGAAGCGATCCGCATAGGCGAAGTCGCGCTGGGTCAGCTTGTCGATGCCCTCGAAGAAGACCTTGGTGAAGTCGATCTTGGTGCCGAAGCACAGCGCCGCCAGCACGGCCAGCTTGTGCGCGGCGTCGCCACCGCCGACGTCCAGCGTGGGATCGGCCTCGGCATAGCCGGCCTTCTGGGCCTCGGCCAGGACCTCGTTGAAGTCGCGGCCCTGCTCGGTCATCTGGGTCAGGATGAAGTTCGAGGTGCCGTTGACGATGCCGATGACCTCGTCGATGCGGTCGGACGCGAGCCCCTCGCGCAGGGCGCGGATCAGCGGGATGCCGCCGCCGACCGAGGCCTCGTAGTAGATCTCGACGTTGTGCTCGGCGCACGCGGCCAGGATCTCGTCGCCGTGGTAGGCCAGCAGCGCCTTGTTGGCGGTGACCACGTGCTTGCCCTTGGCGATGGCGCCGAGCACGTACTCGCGCGCCGGCTCGGTGCCGCCGATGAGCTCGATGAGGACGTCGACGGTGGGGTCGTCGATGACGTCGCGTGCGCGGGTGGTGACCAGCTTCTTGTCGACCTCGACCAGGCGGCGCTTCTCGGCCTGCTGCACCGCGATGCGCCGGACCTCGACGCGGGCGCCCAGGCGCGCCTCGATGGCGGCCGCGTTGTCGGCCAGCAGCTTGACGACGCCGGCACCCACGTTGCCCAGGCCCAGCAGACCGAGTCCGATGACGCGCATGCGGGGGGCAATCTACCGCCCTGCCCCGGCGCGGCGCCAGTACAATGGTCACGTGCGCATGAAGCTGATTCCGGTGCTGGGGCTGCTGGTCGCCATGCTGGGCTGCGAGGACAAACCCCAGCGCCACCCGCCCAACGTCCGCCCGTCGCCCAGCCAGGGGGTGCCGGCCACGCTGGTCGACATCAACCACGCCAGCCGCCTGGACCTGGAGTCACTGCCCGGGGTCGGCGAGGTCTACGCGCGCCGCATCATCGAGGGTCGGCCCTATGCCGAGAAGACCCAGCTGCGATCGCGCGACATCATCCCCGCGGGCACCTACGAGAAGATCCGCGACTACATCATCGCGCGCCAGCGCTGACCACGCCGCCCGCCGGTCACTCCTGGCCGGGCGACCACTGCACGCGCAAGGTGCCGCTGAGCTGGCACAGCGCGTTGACGATCTGCTCGCCGCGGTTGCGCTGGCGCTTCTTCAGCACCACCGTCATGTCGACGCGCAGCACCTTCTCGGCCATGTCGCGCGACAGCCGGAACGACTGCACCCGCGCCCCGGTGGCCTCGACCGCGCTGCGCACGCGCGAGAAGCCGGTCTCGACGTCGGTGGTGCGCACGGTGATGGTCTCGTAGACCTCCGAGGGCATGATGCGCTCGACGTAGCGGAACAGCACCAGCGTGATCCAGGCCGCCGCGGCGCCCATGCCGGCCAGCACCAGCAGACCGGCGCCCGCCAGCGCACCCAGCGCGGCCACCGTCCACAGCGACGCCGCGGTGGTCAGGCCGCGGACCCGGTTGTCGTCGTGCTTGACGATGACGCCTGCGCCGAGGAAGCCGATGTCGGTGATGATGCCCTGCACCACGCGCCCGGGGTCGAGACGCGAGATGGTCGCCGCCGAGTGCGCGTCGGGCAGGAGCAGGTACAGGTCGCCGGCCGCCATCATGATGATGGCCGACCCCAGCGCGACCAGGATGTGGGTGCGGAAGCCGGCCGCGCGCCCGTGCAGCTCGCGCTCCATGCCGATGATGCCCGAGGCCACGATGGCGACGCCGAGCCGGATCAGGTGATCGACGATGCGCGCGGGGTCGAGCTCGTACTGCCAGCTCAGCAGGGTCGCGAAGGGCACGCCCCATCATCGCACGCCGTCAGAAAAGCCGCTTCAGCCCCCGGATGGCCCGGCGCTAGAACAGCCGCTTCAGCCCCCGGATGGCCTGGCGCGAGCGCTGCTCGTTCTCGATCAGCGCGAAGCGCACGTGGCCGTCGCCCCAGTCGCCGAAGCCGACGCCGGGTGACACCGCGACGTCGCACTCCTTGATGCAGCGCTCGGCGAAGGCCAGCGAGCCCTCGGCGCGGTACCTCTCGGGGATCTCGGCCCACACGAACATGGTCGCCTTCGGTGGTGGCACGTGCCAGCCGATGCGCTCCAGCCCCTCGCACAGGACGTCGCGGCGGACCCGGTAGGTGTCGCAGATCTCGGCGACGCAGTCCTGCGGGCCGTTGAGCGCCACGATCGACGCGATCTGCAGCGGCTGGAAGGTGCCGTAGTCGAGGTAGCTCTTGATGCGGCCGAGGGCGTGGATCAAGGTCGGGTTGCCGACGCAGAAGCCGGCGCGCCAGCCCGGCATGTTGTAGCTCTTGGACAGCGTGAAGAACTCGACCGCGAGCTCCTTGGCGCCCGGCACCTGCAGGATCGACGGCGCGACATAGCCGTCGAACACGATGTCGGCGTAGGCCAGGTCCTGGACGACCCACATCTTCTTGTCGCGCGCGAAGGCGACCACGCGGGTGAAGAAGTCGAGGTCGACCACGGCGGTGGTCGGGTTGTGCGGGAAGTTGAGCAGCAGCAGCTTGGGCCGCGGCCAGGTGCGCTTGTAGGCCGACTCGAGGTCGGCGAAGAAGTCGCGCCCGGGGCCGATGGGCACGTTGCAGACCTCGCCGCCGGCCAGGATGACGCCGTAGGCGTGGATCGGGTAGCACGGGTTCGGCACCAGCACGACGTCGCCCGGCGCGGTGATCGCGAACAGCAGGTGCGCCAGCCCCTCCTTGGAGCCGATGGTCGCGATGGCCTCGGTCTCGGGATCGAGGCTGACGCCGAAGCGGCGCGCATACCAGTCACAGATGGCGCCGCGCAGCTTGGGCAGGCCGCGCGACATCGAGTAGCGGTGGTTCTTGGGATCGGGCGCGGCCTCGACCAGCTTGTCGACGATGTGGCGCGGCGTCGGCTGGTCGGGGTTGCCCATGCCGAAGTCGACGATGTCCTTGCCGCTGCGCCGGGCCTCCTTCTTCAGCTTGTCGACGATGCCGAAGACGTACGGCGGCAGGCGGCGGATGCGGTAGAACTCCTCGTGTTCTTCAGCCATGGCTCCCGTTGATAACACGCGCGAGCCAGGGCGCACATTCCAGCCGCTATTTCAGCTGAACCGCACCCACCCGCTCGCCGGCGCGCAGCACCCGCAGCGCGATGTCGAGGCCCTCGCGGCGGCGGTCGAGCGCCAGCCCAGGGCGAGCGCGGTCGATGGCGGCGGCCAGCTCGGGGTGGTGGACCACCAGGTCGCCACGGCGCGCGCGCGCGGCCAGCTCGGTGCGGTTGATGACCACCGGGGGCAGCATGAAGGACGGACGCGGCGCGGTCAGGCCGGGATCGAGGCAGCTGGCCAGGTGGTTGGTCGCGGTGACCCGGCCGTTGAGCGGCGGGACGCCGAAGCGGCGCGTCACCGTGGCGGCCACCGAGACGTGGTCGAACGGGGTGCGCACCACGCCGCGCAGCGCGCGCGGGCCGGCGACGATGGAGGGCACCCGGAAGCCGAGCTGGCGGAAGTCGGCGCGGGTGTCGGTGGTGGTCGGCGGCGGCACGTGATCGTAGAAGCCGCCGTGCTCGTCATAGGTGATGACGAAGAGGATCTCGTTCCACTGCGGCGAGGTCGCCAGCGCGTTCCACACCGAGGCGATCAGGGCCTGACCCAGGCGGACATCGTGATCGGGGTGATCGTCGTTGGCGCCCGCGGCCAGGAAGCCGGGGTCGACGATGCTGAACTGGGGCAGCGTGCCGTCGCGGGCGGCGGTGAAGAACTGCTCGATGGGGGCGTTGCCGGCGGTCTTGCCATAGCCGCCCAGCGCCCAGGGCACGTCGTGGAAGTAGTTGCGGTTGGAGATGCCGGCGTCGTCGAGGGCGGCGAAGATCGACCGGAAGCCGATGGCCGGCGAGTTGCCCTTGATGCCGGTCGAGGTGGCGCCGTGCAGGTGGAAGCGGTTGGGCCAGGTCGGGCCCATGACCGAGGCGAACCAGCGCTCGCACAGGGCGAACTGGTCGGCCAGGCCGTACAGCGACGGCAGCTGGCTGCGCACGTGGTAGCCCATGACGTCGTTCTGGTTGGCGCCGCGGTGAGCCACCACGAAGCCGTCGTTGGCGCCGCTGTTCCACTGGTCGTGCGAGTCGTCCCAGCCGTGCGGCGGGTCGGCCGGGGTGAAGTCGTCGAGCTGGAACGGCGCGACGCGGGTGCCCGCCGGGTCGAGGTTGAACTCGGCGCCGGTCAGGCCGTCGACCGCGCGCCCTTCGCGCAGGCTGAGCGAGCCGAAGTAGTGATCGAAGGAGCGGTTCTCCATCATCAGGACGACGACGGTGGAGACCGTGGACAGGATGTCGCCCGAGGGCAGCGCGTCGGGCGGGGCGGCGTCGGGTGGCGCGGCGTCGGGGACGGCGGCGTCGGGGCCGAGTGCGGCGTCGGCCTCGGTGGCGGCGGCGTCGTGTTCATCGATGTCGCCGACTGACTGGTCATCACAGCCAGGGCCGACGGCGGCCGCGCTGCCGAGCGCGAGGCCGAGGGCGGCGCCGCCCAGCTTCAGCACGTCGCGGCGGCTGACCCGACCTTCACGCTCCCGCTCCCGCTTGCCCGGTCCTGCCATGTGAGGCTCCCTCGAAAAACGGCCGAATCTTAGCCAAATCGCGGGCAAGTGAAAGCAAGATCGGTGTGACGGCCCGACCACTGGGGGAGGATGCGGCTGAGGCGGCGTATCCTCGCGACATGAAACGAGGAGTCCTGGTCGTCGTGGTCGTGGCGACGCTTGGAGGATGTACCCGCCAGCGTGACAGGCGCCCGGCACCGGCGGGCGGACAGGCGCAAGCGCCCGGCAACGGAGCCGGCGCGACCCCGCGCGAGCTGCCCACCGTCGGTGCCAGCGATGCGGGCCTGGCAGTGGCGAGCGCGGCGGCCGGGTCGACGGTCGCGCCCGACGCTGCGCTGGCGGTCAAGGGCGGCAAGCTCCCCGGCGCGCTGGCGCAGCAGCAGCTCGACGAGCAGACGGTGCGCATGCTGGCCGTGCTCGGCAGCAGCGGCGACAGCCGCGGCAGCAGCATCGACAGGGTGCTGTCGGCGAACGATCTCGATCTGTCGATGGCGGCGAGAGCCGACCGGTTCGCCAGCGGCAGCGGCACCGGCGCGTCGGGTGGCGGCGTGAACATGGGAAGTGGCGGCACGATACGCCCAGGCGGCGGGAGCGTCGGAGGGCCGGGCCTCGCTGGCGGCCCCGGCGCGGCTGCCGGCAGCGGTAGCGCCGCCCCGACCGGCCCGCGCGCGGTGGTCACCGTCGACTCGGTCACCGTGGTCGCCGGCGATGTCCCCGACGCGCTGGCCGGGGTGATGCGCCGGTTCTCTGGCGTGCGCGCGTGCTACCAGCGCGAGCTGGCTCAGGACCCCACCCTCGCGGGCAAGCTGCGGGTGACCGTGATCGTGGGCGACGCGGGGGCGGTGCGCAGCGCCAGCGTCCAGCCCGAGGGCGTCGACGACGCGCAGCTGGTGCGCTGTGTCGGCGCGGTGATGGAGCGAATCACGTTCATCGACGCCAGCGCCGACGCCGAGCTGCAGGTGACCTTCATCCTGGCGGCCGAAAGCTAGCCGAGCCGGTGGCGCTTTGCGCGCTGACGTGCTGGAATTGGCCCCGCATGTGGATCGCTCTCGCCATCGTCACCGCCGTCGTGCTGCTGCCCGCCGCGGTGTCACCGACCATCCGTCGCCTGTGGGCCTTCTTCCTGTACGCGATGAAGTACATCTTCATCTGGCTGGGTGACGTCACCCGGCTGCGCTGGGTCTGGGCCGTGGGCGGTAACGAGGTCTACCACCGCTACACGCGGCCGGAGCTGCTGCGCCTGTTCTGCGAGGACCTCGGTCCCACCTTCATCAAGTTCGGGCAGATCGTGGCGTCGTCGTCGGGCATGTTCCCCAAGCGCTATGTCACCGAGTTCCAGAAGTGTCTCGATCGAGTGCGGCCGTTCCCGTTCGACGTGGTCGAGACCATCCTGCACCAGGAGCTGGGCGACCGCGCCGGGCGGCTGAGCAAGCTCAGCGAGATCCCGCTGGCGTCGGCGTCGATCGCGCAGGTGCACACCGCGGTGCTCGACGGCGACACCAACGTGGTGGTCAAGGTGCAGCGGCCCGGGATCGCATCGCGCATCGACGCCGACATGAAGATCATGCGCGTGGTCGCGGCCATCGTGGCGCGCTTCGTCAAGGACGCCGACCTCGCCAACCCGGTCGCCATCGTGGACGACTTCAGCGAGACCCTGCGCGAGGAGCTCGACTTCCGCAAGGAAGGCAAGAACCTCGACCGCTTCAACGAGATCATGGCGGGCCTCGGCCACCATGACGTGCGCGCGCCGCGCCCGTATGCCGAGCTGTCGACGCCGCGCGCCCTGGTGATGGAGCGCTTCTATGGCACCCGGGTCGACGACGCCGAGCGCATCCGCGCGCGGGGGATCGACGCCGAGGCGCAGCTGGTCAAGGGGCTGCGCTCGTGGTTCCAGAGCGTGCTGTTCCACGGCTTCTTCCACGGCGACGTGCACGCCGGCAACCTGATGCTGCTCGACGACGACACCATCGGGTTCCTCGACTTCGGCATCGTGGGGCGCTTCGACGGCAAGAAGAAGTCGATGGTGACCGACTACATCGTGGCCTTCGCGGGCGGCGACTACCGCGGCCTGGCCAAGGTCATCACCGACATGGGCGGCGTGGCGCCCGGCCTGGACATGGACAAGTTCGCCGCCGACCTCGAGCAGGCCTACAGCCCGATCCTCAAGCTCAAGTTCTCCGACATCAACTATGCCGAGCTACTGCCGCAGATCCAGAAGGTGGCGTCCAAGCACCGCATGCGCATGCCCAAGGAGTTCGTGCTGATCACGAAGCAGATGCTGTACTTCGATCGGTACGCCAAGCTGCTGGCGCCCAACCTGAACATCTTCACCGACCCGCGCCTGGTGATGTCCCTGATGAGCGACGTCGCCCGCGCCCGCGCCATGCAGGCCGAGGCCGAGAGCGCCAGCCCGACGTCGGCCTCGGCCTCGGCCTCGAACTGACCGGGACGCGCGGCCGCTACTGCTGGCCCGGCGCGCGCAGCGCGTAGGCGAACGGCGTCCAGTTGTGGCTGCCGGCCGAGAACAGGTGGCGCGGGTGGGTGGCGCCCTGGTTGTCGATCACGTTGGCGATGAAGCGCTTCTGGTCCTTCCAGGAGTGGAAGACGTAGACGTGCCACGGATACTCGGGGTTCTCGGTGAAGGCGATGTCCCCCGGGCGCAGCGCGCTGGCGCTGTCGATGCGGCGGAAGCCCAGCTCGCGCTCCAGGTACACCGACAGCGGCCGCGTCAGCAGCGAGACCCGCTCGCCGTCATAGATCCCGTCACGCGGCACCTCGACCCCGATCTGCCGCAGCGCGCTCGACAGGAACGCGACACACCCGTTCTTGGTGGTCCCGAACCAGGACATGACGTCCGCCTTGACCGCCCGGTACCCCGCCTTCGACCCGTAGTGCTCGAGCAACCGCGCCGGGAGCGCCTTCGTGCTCGTGCTCGTGCTCGTGCTCGTGCTCGTGCTCGTGCTCGTGCTCGTGCTCGTGCTCGTGCTCGTGCTCGGCCCGGCGTGGGCGACCCCGGCCAGCGACGCGGCGATGATCACACTGCGCAGGAACCGCATGACACCTCCGACACCCGGGCTTACGCCGCCTTGGGTCAGGTCTGCCAGAGCAGCGCGAGATCGAGCTCGATGGCCTCGAAAGGCTCGGCCCGGACCTTCTCGTGCCCGGAGTGAACCGCCGCGAGCTTCCAGCCCTCGGTGCCCAGCTTCAGCACCTCGAGCGTCTGCGTGAGCGGATTCACCAGCCACACGATGCCGACCCGCTCTCGCGCATAGACGGCGAGCTTTCGCGCACGATCGATGCGCTCGGTCGACGGCGACAGCACCTCACACAACCAATCAGGCGGCAGCCGAATTCCGACAACGCGAGGGAGCTCGGGCATGCGCTCGCGCCGCCACCCGGAGAGGTCGGGCACCAGCACGTCTTCGCCGAGATGCAGCTCCTGCTCCGGCAAGATCACCCAGCCGCCCGGACCACCGTTGCCGAGGTCGAATGGGCCACCAACTGAGAGGTGGAGGCGTGAAGCCGCACGCGAATGAACCACCGCGGGACGTGGCGAGACGATCAGATCGCCATCGATCAGCTCGCCCGTCAGGTGCTCGGGCAGCGCCTCGATATCGGCGTAGGTGGCCCGTTTCGTCACCCTTCGAGGATACGGCCCGCGCTTGCCCCTGACAACCGGGCTCACCCGCGCGGGCGCCCCCGCCTCGCCCAGCCGGCCAACACCAGCGCTGCGATCAGACACGCGATCGGCTGCAACATCGACATCATCGTGGTCATCTCCATATGCGCAGCCTCGCATGTGGGTCTGACATTGAACCTCAGCGCGCGGACTCCACCCATCGGCAGAAGGCCGCGAGGTCGTGCTCCCAGAACACCGTGACGCCGCGCTCCTGCGCGCTGTCGAGGCTGATCAGGCTGAAGCAGCCCGACAGCATCGCGACCGGCACCAGCTGCCGGGTGCCGAACTCGCTGAGCCACTTCTCGGCCTTGGCGGCGACGTCGTTCTTGAGGCGCTTGACCGAGTTGGTCTCCGAGTTCGAGACCTTGCACTCGATGGCCAGGATGCGCCGGTCGTGCAGGCGCACCACCACGTCGGCCTTGCGCCCGCCCAGCATGCTCTCGGGGCAGCACTCGCCGGGCAGCGGCGCGGCGTCCAGCGTCTCGATGACCCGCGCCGGCACCCGCGCGAAGCCGATCCCCGCCAGCGCGGTGAACACCGCCTCCTCCTGCTCGTTCTTGCTCTCGTTGCGCCGGTCGGTGGCGACCCGCTGCGTCGCCATCAGCGCCGCCGTCGCCAGCACCGCGGCCGCGCGCTCGCCCTGCCCCGGCGCACGCTCGAAGCCCCAGGGAAAGCGCGCCCGATCCAGCCCGCCCACCACCGCCGCCCACACCGCGCCGCGCGCCGCCGCGTCCTTGCGCAGCGCCCCCGGCGCCAGCGACACCTCGGTCAGCACCTCGAGATCATCCGCCGACACCGGCGGCCCCAGCAGGTAGCGCACCACGTCCTGCAGCGCCTGGTCGGTCAGCGCCGCCAGCACCGCCGCATCGTCCGGCGGCGCCGCCAGCTCGCCCAGCACCCCCAGCAGCCGCTCCACGTCCGCCCGCCGCGCCGCGAAGGCCTCGCGGTAGCGCTGCGCCGGCTCGCGCATGCGCACCTCGCGGAAGCGCGCGATGGCCGCCGCCCGCGCCGCCTCCAGCTCGTCGCGACTCCAGCGCGGAGGCTCGATCACGTGGCCCGTCCGCGCACGCCCCGCCCGCGCACGCCCCGCCCGCTGCTGCGCCCGCCGAGCACGCTACCCCAGCAGCCCCGGGCCCGGCACCAGCAGCCGCTCCATCTCGCGCGGCTCGAACTTGGTCAGCCCGCCCGCATAGGTCCGCCCGCCCTCCAGCGTGGAGTGCTCGACCAAGTGCACCGCCAGGGCGTCCAGCTCGGCCACCGTCATCTTCTGGCGCGGATAGATCCCGTGCGCGATGTTGATGTGGCGCGCCCCGCACAGGTTGCGCACGAAGCCCGGCGCCCGTCGCGCCATGTAGGTCGCCAGGATGGGCGCCGGCTCGCGCAGCTTGACCGACCACCAGCTCCGGCGCTGCTTGGCGACATAGCCCTCGTGCACGCCCGCGGCGCGCCCGCGCGCCAGCAGCTTGTCGACCACGCGGCGCACCGCCGCCGGCAGCTCGTCGAGGTCCTCGGGGAGCTCGATGATGCGCTTGAGCGCCCGCGCATCGGTCAGCGCGCGCCCCGCGGCATACAGCTCGCGCGCGCGCGTCACCGTCGGCGTCAGCAGCGTCGCCGGCAGCCCGGCGTCGCTGTCACCATCCGCGATCCAGAAGTCGTTGGCGCCGGTGACCTGGCCGCGATGCACCCGGCATCGCTCGCCCAGCTCGACCCAGCCCGCCGGCGCCTTGCGCGTGGCCCGGGTCAGCGGCGTCCAGCGCGATGCCGCGTGCAGCCGCTCGCGCGCGACCACGCGCCCGCCGCCGAGGTCGCCCAGCTCGCCGGCCTGGGCCACCCGGCGCAGGCGCAGCGACGTCGGCTGCGCCCCGACCTCGAAGCAGGTGATGGCCGCCGTGGTCGCGGCGTCTGGAAACGCCGCCGCAGTCGGCTCGATCACGTGCACCGCCGACCCGCCCAGGCCGTCCAGCAGCAGGCGCCGCACCAGCGCGCCATAGTTGACGTCCAGCCACTCCGCCGCCGTGATGAAGACCCCGACGTCGCCGGGCGCCGCCTGCTCGGCGGTGGCCAGGAAGAAGTGCACGTGCAGCCCCGACAGCTGGCTGGCCGGGTGGCCGCGCTGCGCCGCGGTGCGCGTCAGCCAGTCCTTCCAGCGCTGCGCCACGCCGTGGTGGCGCACATAGGGCGGATTGCCGATGTACAGCGTGCGCCCGCCCGCGGGCAGCCGGGTGTCGCGATAGTCCTCGACCCGCACCTCGGCGCGCCCGCCCAGGCCGGCCGCCTGCAGGTGCGCCCGCGTCAGCAGCGCCGCCAGCGGATCCAGCTCGACCGCGATCAGCCGCGCGCGCGGGAAGCGCCGCCCGGCCTCGACCACGAAGCGTCCCGAGCCCGCGCCCGGATCGACCACCCGCGCCGGCGCGCCCTGCTCCGCCGCCCAGTCCACCATCGCGCGCACGATGGGCAGCGGCGTGTAGGTCGCCCCGCTGGGCCGCCGCACCACCGGCGAGCGCAGCCGACAGAACGCCTCACCCAGCGGATCCTCGCCGGCGTCGATGGCCGCCTGCGCCGCCGCCACCTGGGCCCGCGCCGGCAGCCCATGCGCGCGCGCCGCCCGCACCAGCGCCAGCTCGCCCGCGCTCAGCGCGCCCAGCCCGCCGGCCCCGCCCCGCGCACCGGCGCCCAGGCCGAGCGCGAGCGCCACCAGCTCCGCCTCGCCGTCCGCCGTCACGCTCTCGCAGCTCTCGCTCACTTCGGGCCTCATCATGTCCAGTTGCGCCGACCATAGCAACGCCCTCTGACATGACATCCCTCGCGCGGCGCCTATACTGCCCCCGATGCGCCCCGTCTCCGCTTGCCTCGTCGCCACCTTCGCCCTGTGCGTCTCCGCCACCGCCTGCAGCAAGAAGGGCGATGCGGCCACCACCCACATCGCCGCCCTCGGCCGCGAGCTGCAGGCCTTCGGCCAGAACGGCGACGTGCCCGCCTCGGCCGCGCACCGCGAGTGGCTGATCGATCACATCGGCTGGAACGAGCTCATCGGGGTCTTCATCGGCGACGTGCTCAACCAGGCCCAGCCCGAGCAGCGCCAGGAGGCCATGCACGCCTTCCAGATCGACATCAACGAGCCCAGCGACAACACCATGTTCCGGCGCCGGCGCAGCCTGATGCGCCTCAGCATCGCGGCAGGCAACGGCAAGTGCACCGTCATCAAGGCCAGCGCCGACGACCATGACTGGGCGCGCAAGATGGTCAGCGCCCCCGCCCCCACCGACGGCCTCGACGCCCCCACCATCGAGCTGGTCACCAAGCTGCGCGCCAAGGTCGCGAAGCTCGACCGCTTCTACCAGCTCGACTGTGGCCGCAAGCAGGTCCGCCTGATCGTGGCCCACCTGGGCAAGGGGATCGTGCTGCCGCTGCTGCGCACCATCCGCCCCGAGCCTGACGAGGCCGGCCCCGGGGTGCCCGGCTTCGAACCCGGCCCCGGCCCCGGCCCCGGCCCCGTCGATCCCCCTCCTGCATTGGCCCCCTCGGCGCCCCCGACCATGGCACCGTCCGCGCCGCCATCCGCCAGCCCCTGAGCCGAGCCTTCCTCAGTAAGCGCGCGCGGTTCGCCCGCAAATCGCTTGTCACTGTCAGACCACCTCCCTATACTGCGCCGCGATGCTACAGAGCTACCTGCCCGCCAGCGTGGCCATCCTTTTCGGGCTGGGCTTCGCGGGGTTGTTCCTCGCTGGCGCCATCCTCCTCGGTCCCAAGCGCGACTCCGCGGTGAAGCTGTCTCCGTTCGAGTGCGGCTCGGAACCCATCGGCTCGCCACGCGTGCGCTTCAGCGTGAAGTTTTACCAGGTTGCCATCCTGTTCCTGGTCTTCGACATCGAATCCGCGTTCATGTACCCGTGGGCGACCGTGTTCCGCGACATCTCGTGCACCGGCGCCATCGTGCGCGGGATCTGCACGGCGGGTCGCACTTCGTACGTGGGCTTCGTGTCGATGGGCACCTTCATCGCGGTGCTGGTCATCGCCCTCGCCTATGTGTGGAAGAAGAAGGCCATCGGATGGGACTAGAATTTCATACCAGCCGCCTCGCCGACGCCGTCGCGTGGGGCCGCAAGTACTCGCTGTTCCAGTATCCCTTCGTGACCGCCTGCTGTGGCATGGAGTTCATGTCCACCATGGCGCCCAAGTATGATCTGGCGCGCTTTGGTGCTGAATTTCCGCGCTTTTCGCCGCGCCAGGCCGACCTCCTGATCATCGTCGGCACCATCGTGGAGAAGCAGGCCCCGGTGCTGCGCCGGATCTGGGAGCAGATGACCGAGCCCAAGTGGGTCATCGCCTTCGGCGTGTGCGCCTCGACCGGCGGCTTCTACCAGAACTACACCTCGGTGCCCGGCGCCGACCAGATCATCCCGGTCGACGTCTACATCCCAGGCTGCCCGCCCCGGCCCGAGCAGGTCCTCGACGCCCTGGTCCTCCTGCAGGAGCGCATCCAGGATCACAAGGGCTTCAGCCAGGTCCGCCTCAAGGCCGAGCACGACAAGATCATCAGCGCCAACAAGCTGGTGCGCAAATGAGCAAGACCGCGCTCGAGAAGCTGGTGGCGCGCTTCGGCGCCGTGGTCACCGCGCAGCACGCCCAGCATGGCAACGAGACCGCGTCGATCCAGCCCGCCAGCTGGGTCGAGGTCGCGACCTACTGCAAGGACACCTTGGGCTTCGACATGGCGACCGACCTCACCGTGGTCGACTACCTGGGGCAGGAGCCGCGCTTCGAGGTCGTGCTGCACATGTACGCAGTCGCCACCAAGCAGCGCCTGCGCCTCAAGACCCGCCCCCTCGACGACGAAGCCCCGGTGATCGCCTCGCTGTTCGGGGTGTGGCCCGCGGTCAACTGGATGGAGCGCGAGGCCTGGGACCTGTACGGCATCAAGTTCGAGGGCCACCCGGATCTGCGCCGCATCCTCATGTACGAGGAGTTCGTCGGCCATCCGCTGCGCAAGGACTACCCCAAGGAGAAGCGGCAGCCGCTGGTGCGGCGTCCGCCCGCGGAGACCTGATGGCGACCCCGCAGAGCCCCATGCCCCCGTCCGGGACCACCACGCAGCGCCTGACCCTGGGCGCGCGCGAGCTGGAGGACTTCGAGGCGCTCGAGCGCGACGCCGCCGGCGACGGCGGCATGCCGTCCGACTCGATGACGCTGAACTTCGGCCCCTCGCACCCGGCCATGCACGGCACCATCCGCATGGTCATCCAGCTGGATGGCGAACGCATCCGCTCGTGCGACGTGCAGCCGGGCTACCTGCACCGCGGCTTCGAGAAAGAGGCCGAGCACGCGACCTACACCCAGGTCTTCCCGTACACCGACCGCCTGAACTACGTGTCGCCGATGCTCAACAACGTCGGCTATGCGCTGGCGGTGGAGCGGCTGCTCGACGTGAGCCACCGCATCCCGGAGCGCGCGCAGTTCATCCGCGTCCTGGTCGGCGAGTGCTCGCGCATCACCGACCACCTGACCTGCATGGCCGCCTCGGCGATGGAGCTCGGCGGCTTCACCGCGTTCCTGTACCTGGTCAAGGCGCGCGAGTACTTCTACGAGCTGCTCGAGGAGCTGTCGGGCGCGCGCCTGACGCACTCGTATGTGCGCATCGGCGGCGTCGCCCACGACCTGACCCCGACCTGGGCCGAGCACCTGGAGTCGGCGCTGTCGCGCATGGAGAAGCTGCGCGACGACACCAGCAAGCTGCTCCTCGACAACAAGATCTTCCGCGATCGCATGGAAGACGTCGCGACCGTCTCCAAGGAGTTCGCCATCGCGTGGGGCTGGACCGGCCCGAGCCTGCGCTCGACCGGCGTGGCCTACGACGTGCGCAAGGATCACCCCTACCTGGTCTATGACCGCTTCGACTGGGAGGTCCCGGTCGGCGAGCGCGGCGACAACTACGACCGCTTCCTGTGCCGCCTGGAGGAGATCGTCCAGTCGACCAAGATCCTGCGCCAGGCCATCAAGATGATCCCGCCCGGCCCGGTCATGATCGACGACCCGCGCATCGCGCTGCCGCCCAAGCCGGCCGTCTACAACACCATCGAAGGCATGATCAATCACTTCAAGATCATCGTCGATGGCATCCGCGTGCCGCCCGGCGAGGTCTACTCCTACACCGAGGGCGCCAACGGCGAGCTCGGCTTCTACATCGTGTCGGACGGCACCGGCCGGCCCTACAAGTGCCGCGTGCGTCCGCCCTGCTTCATCATCCTGCAGTCGCTGCCCTACCTGGTCCAGGACCGCCTGGTGTCGGATCTGATCCCGACCTTCGGCATGGTCAACATGATCGGTGGCGAGTGCGACAGGTGACCCGACCATGAGCGCGAGTCCTCCGACAACCCCGCCGGCTCCTGCGGCCCCGCCGCCCGGCGCACCTGCGGCCGCCGCCCCCGCGGCGCCGGTGATCCCGAACAGCCCGGCGCCGCCGCTGCCGCCCGCGGGACGCTCCGACGTGGTCGCGCCGCTGGGCCCCGGCATCGGTGGCCCGGTCGGCCACGGCGCGCAGGGCTCGCTGCCCGGCCATGTCATGGGCATGCCGCAGGTCGACCCCAGCGAGGGCACCGTCACCCTGACCATCGACGGGCGCAACGTCACGGTGCCCAAGGGCACCAACGTGCTGATGGCCGCGCGCGGCATGGGCATCGACGTGCCGTACTTCTGCTACCACCCGGGGCTGTCGGTCGCCGCCGCGTGCCGGCAGTGCCTGGTCGAGGTCGCCGGCCAGCCCAAGCTGGCGCCGTCGTGCCAGGTCACCTGCGCCGACAAGATGGACGTCAAGACGCAGAGCCCCAAGGCGGTCCTGGCGCGCCAGCAGCAGCTCGAGTTCACCCTGGTCAACCACCCGGTCGATTGTCCGATCTGTGACAAGGCCGGCGAGTGCACGCTGCAGCGGCTGTACTTCGATCACGACGGCGCGCCGTCGCGCACCGACATCGACAAGGTCGAGAAGCCCAAGGCGGTCAAGCTGGGGCCGGGCGTCACCCTGGACGCCGAGCGCTGCATCCTGTGCTCGCGCTGCGTGCGCGTGTGCGCCGAGGTCGCGCAGGATCCGCAGCTGACCTTCGCCAACCGCGGCGACCGCGAGGTGCTGACCACCGCGCCCGGGACCCAGCTCGACAACGACTACTCCCTCAACGTGGTCGATGTCTGCCCGGTCGGCGCGCTGACCTCGACCGACTTCCGCTTCACCATGCGCGCGTGGGAGCTGTACCCCACCTCGTCGGTGTGCACCGGCTGCTCGACCGGCTGCAACATCGAGATCCACCATGCGCAGAACCGGATCTGGCGCCTGGTCCCGCGCGAGAACCTGGCCGTCAACAAGTACTGGATGTGCGACGAGGGCCGCGTCACCTACAAGCCGGTGCACGTCGGCCGCGTGGCCAGCGCCTGGCATGGCGGCGCGCCGCTGGCGTGGGACAAGGCGCTGGAGACCGCCAAGACCAAGCTCGAGGAGCTGCTGGGCGGCGACCGCGACAAGCTCGGCGTGGTGCTGTCGGCGCAGGCCTGCAACGAGGAAAACTACCTCCTGGCCAAGCTGGCGTTCGACTTCCTCGGCCTGAGCCGGGTGTACGTCGCCGGGCGCGCGCCGGCGACCGGTCGGGCCGACAAGATCCTGAAGACCGACGACGTCAACCCGAACACGGCCGGTGCCAGGCTGCTCGGGCGCGGCAAGGCGGGCGGCGTGGCCGAGCTGGAGAAGGACCTCGAGGCCGGCGTGCTGGGCGGCCTCATCGTCCTCGACCACGAGGTGCCGCTGAGCGAGCGCGCGCTGGTGCGCGTCGGCGGCCTCGCGGTCACCGTGGTGCTGGCGTCGCATCGCCAGGGTCTCGGCGAGCTCGACACCAGCGTGGTGCTGCCGGTGGCCAGCTGGGCCGAGAGCAACGGCACCATGACCAACGCCAAGGGGCTGACGCAGCGCCTGCGCGCGGCCTTCCCGGCGCCGGGTGACGCCCGCGCGCGCTGGGAGGCTGTCGCGGCGCTGGCCGGCGCGCTGGGCATGTCGGTGGAGGCCAGGTCGGCGCGCGCGCTGTTCCTGGAGATGAAGGCCGCGGTGCCCGAGTTCAGCGCCGCCGAGTGGGGTCGCGAGCAGCCGCTGGTGCAGCTGCGCTTCGCCGGGTCGAGGGGCTGACCATGAACCTGACGCCACTCGCGACCATCGTGTGGGCCACCATCAAGATGGTGGGCATCATCTTCCTGTTCGTGATGCCGCTGGCCTCGATCCTGACCTGGATGGAGCGCCGGCAGTCCGCCATGATGCAGGACCGCATCGGCCCGACGCGCGCCAACATCGGCCCGTTCCGGCTGTTCGGCCTGGTCCACATCCTGGCCGACGGTCTCAAGATGTTCTTCAAGGAGGACTTCGTCCCCGCCAAGGCGCACCGGCCGCTGTTCACGCTGGCGCCGGTGCTGGCGATGGCCCCGGTGGTGATCGCGTTCGCCATCATCCCGTTCGGGCCGCTGTTCGTGCCCAGCCTGGCCTTCAAGGTCGCGCGCCCCGAGGTCATGGCCAGCGCGGTGGTCGCCGGCAAGACCGCGGTGCTCGGCCAGGTGCTGTCGGTCGACTTCGGCCTGCTGTTCTACTTCGCCATCGCCTCGCTGTCGAACTACGGCGCCTCGCTGGCCGGCTGGGCCAGCTACAACAAGTGGGCGCTGCTGGGCGGCCTGCGCGCGTCGTCGCAGATGATGTCGTACGAGGTCGCCATGGGGCTGTCGATCCTGGGCGCCTTCCTGGTCTACGGCACGCTGGAGCCGGGCGCGATGGTGCTGATGCAGGGCCCCAACCCGCTGCACTGGGGCGTGGTCATGCAGCCGGTGGCCTTCCTGCTGTTCTTCGTCGCCGCCATGGCCGAGACCAAGCGCACCCCGTTCGACCTGCCCGAGGGCGAGCCCGAGATCATCGGCTACTTCACCGAGTACTCGGGCATGCGCTTCGGCATGTTCTTCCTGGGCGAGTTCATCGAGGTGGTGTTCGCCGGCGCGGTCGTCGTGACGGTGTTCTTCGGCGGCTGGCAGGTGCCTTTCCTGTACGGCGACGGCTTCCACTTCGGAGGCAGCGTGATCAAGCTGTGGCACCTGTGGGTGGTGCTGCTGCAGGTCGCGGCCTTCACCTTCAAGGTGTTCTTCTTCTGCTGGCTGCAGCTCATCATTCGCTGGTCGCTGCCGCGCATGCGGCCGGACCAGCTGATGGCGCTGGGCTGGAAGCGGCTGTTGCCGCTGTCGCTGGCCAACATCGTGGTCACTGCCGGGGTCGTGCTGTGGCAGACCATGCCGAAGTGAGGGACTGATGGCCATCACCGTCAAGGTCGTGAAGCGCTCGGACTCCACGATGAACAAGGAGACCTACCTGCCCCAGATCTTCAAGGGTATGGGGGTCACCATCCGGCACTTCTTCAGGAACGTCTTCGGGGGCCGCGACACCCAGACCCTGAAGTACCCCGAGGAGAAGATCGCGTATCCGGAGCGCTTCCGCGGCCTGCACCGGCTCAATCACCGGCCCGACGGCAAGGTGCGCTGTGTGGCCTGCATGCTGTGCCCGACGGTGTGTCCGGCGCACTGCATCACGGTGGTCGCCGAGGACACCGGCGACCCCAGCATCGAGAAGGCGCCCGCGATCTTCGAGATCGACGAGCTGCGCTGCGTGGTCTGCGGCCTGTGCGCCGAGGCGTGCCCGGTGGACGCCATCCGCATGGACACCGGCGTGCACATGAAGCCGGTGACCTTCCGTGGTGACGCGATCCTGGGTAAAGTGGATCTGATGAAGCTCGGCACCGAGTCACGGGCCGTGCAGGGCGGCAAGGGCGGCGACTGGCGGGGGGCCTAGGCACGCCAAGCGCCGCAAGCAAAGTCGGGGGGATGTCTCGCATGAGACGAGTGCAGAACGGATGGTTGGCCGGAGGAGTGCTGGCGGCGCTGGGGGCGCTTGTGCTGGCGGGCTGCTTCTCGCCTGCCAAGCCCAAGTGCCAGTTCCAGTGCGGCAGCGCCGCCGACAAGCAGTGCCCGACCGACTACGAGTGTCGCGCCGACCAGTATTGCCACAAGAAGAGCGCCCCCGCCGGCGAGACCTGCGACTTCCCGCCCAACATCGACGCCAGCGTGGCGGCCGACGCCGCCCCGCCTGACGCCAGCCCGCCCGACGCCGCTGCGCCCGACGCCGCGGTGGTCGACGCCCAGGTCATCGACGTGCTGGTGCCCGACGCCGAGCCGTTCCAGGACGCCGACCTGACCGACGCCCCCGAGTGCAGCACCAGCGCCCAGTGCACCACCGCGACCGAGCCGATCTGCGTCTCGCTCAGCTGCGACCCGTGCAGCAACGCCGGCCAGTGCACCGCCAAGAACGCCGCCTTCAAGGCCTGCCTCGGCAGCGGCGCCTGCGCCGAGTGCGACGACGACATGGACTGCGGCGCCGCAGCCCCGCGCTGCAACACCACCACCAACACCTGCGTCGCCTGCACCAGCGACGTGAGCTGCAGCTTCCGCGCGACCACCCCGGTGTGCGCCGAGGACGGCAGCGGCGCCTGCATCGCCGCCACCGGCAGCACCTTCGCGGGCTGCTCCAGCTACATCGACGGCACCGCCGGCGGGCGCACCATCACCTTCGACAACGGCAACACGACCTACCTGCCGAACTGCCTGCGCATCTCGATGGGCCAGTCGGTGACCTGGATGGGCGACTTCACCATGCACCCGCTGCGCAGCGCCCCCGGCAACCCCGGCGTCGGCGTCATCGCCAGCACCGACACCGGCGCCTCGCAGTCCTTCACCTTCAACACCACCGGCTTCTACGGCTACTACTGCAACATCCACGGCAGCGCCGCCGGCACCGGCATGTCAGGGACGATCCAGGTCGTCCCGTAGCGCTACTTCCGCCTTCGACCTGCCCACCTCCAGCTCCGAACTCCTACGAAGAACCGAATGCTCTCGGGGCGTTGCGATTTCGCACGCAACAACTGATGACGCCTACCGATGCCCTCGTTGGTCTCGACCAGAGCCACGAGGAGATGCGTCATGCGCGAACGCGACAGCGCTGCGAGACCGCGGCGGCCAGCCGCCGCGACTACCCTGGTATGAAGGACATCGAGGGCGACGATCAGTCCTTTGCGATCGCCATCCAGCACGTCAAGTCAGCTCCTACGACGGTCCCGGACGATCCATCGAAGTTTGTGAGGCAGAAGTGACCAGCAATGACCGACTCGAAGAGCTCTCCGGCCGGCTCCTCCTCATCGAGAAGACGCTGGCGAAGACGCGTCTCGGCCTGCGCCTCACGGCGGCGGCGGCGCTGCTTGGCTGGCTGTGCTTTGCCGGCTACCTGCTGTACGCCCGCATGGTGCCCCCGCGCCAGGTGAGGGTGACAGACAGTCGCGGCAACAGCGCGGTCCTCAGCGGCACCGGGCTCGCGTTCTCAGGTCCAGGATCGGAGGCACCGGTAGCTCGCCTGTCGGTGTTCCCGACGGCACACCTCCAGCTCACGATGAACGGGGTGCCCTACGTGCACCTCGGGATCTCGGACCTGAACGGCCAGCTGTCGGCGCCGTTCGGCTCGCTGGCGCTTCGCGCCAAGGACCTTCCGGAACGGATCCTCACAGCCAAGCCCGAGCCCACCAGCCCCTGACGACCAGTCACGGCCGTAGCAGGCAGGCGCCGTGGCGTGGGACGAATTCGCAGCGGAATTCGCAGCCGGGGATGCCGCAGGGATAGCAGCACATGAGGCCGCTGGCGCAGCGGGCGCCGGCGGCGCTCTGGCCGCAGGTCTCGCCGCTCTGGCGGGCGGGGGCGCCGTCGAGGGCGCTGGCGTCACTGGTGGCGGCGGCGTCCACGGGGTCGCCGCTGTCGTCGTCGCCGCAGCCGGCGAGGCTGAAGCTCGCCAGTGCGAGGACCGCGAACAGCATCAGCACCAGGCGGGTGGGCTTCATCAGGGCAGTCTACGCGTGGGGCCGACCTCATGAAGTGACGCGCCACACTGCCAGGGCTCCGGCCGCCAGCGCCAGGGCGGCCCAGGCCAAGGTGCCCAGCAGGGCGCGCCGGCGGGCGGCCGCCAGGCTGCCGCGGCCCAGCACGACCGCCCGTGAAAACAGGCTGATTCGCGCGGGATCCCGGTAGGTCGGCGCTGCCGGGTCGTCGCTCAGCTGGGCCACGCCCACCACATGGACCAGGTCGCCTTCATTCATATGGCGCATGCGCACCGTGGGTCCCACGTCGGCGTGCCCCGCGAGGCTGCGTGCCGCGGCCCGCCCGATGGCGCCGCGCATGACCCAGGTGCGGCCGGTCAGGCGCAGCTGGGCCGCCGTCGGCGCGACCCGGACCCGGCGCGTGCCGGTGCGGACCTCGAAGCGCTCGCTGCTGCTCCAGCGCCGCCAGCCCTGCCGGGCCGCCCACATCACCACGGCGCGGTCGGCTCCCGGCAGTCGCGCCGGCGTGCCGAGCGCGTGCACCGTGCCCTCGAACCACACCCGGCCGCGCGCCTCGCCCGCCTCGGGCACCGGCTGCCCGCGCAGCCGCCAGCGCGCGCGCCCGAACAGCAGTGTGCCTGTCAGGGCGAGAAGCGTCGCCGCCGCCAGCCCGCCCCGATCCACGACACCCCCGATCCAGCCCGCCGCGAGGCAGGCGCCGAACCAGGCCATGAACGTCGTGGCCAGGCGTTCGCGCAGGTCGTCGCGCGCGAAGCGCCGCCACGCCCATACCACCGCCAGCAGGCCGCCGCCGCCGGCCAGCCCCAGCATGACCCACCCGCGCGGGAATCGCAGCGCCCCCAGCACGGCCAGCCCCGCGGTGACCAGCCACGCCAGCACGTCGCCCCGCATCCTCGATGCACGCTAGCACGAGGCGCGTCGGCGATTCAGCGCCCGTACTCGCCGCGACGACGCACCCAGCGCGGCCCGCGGCCGCCCTCGTCTCGGCCCTTCAGTGGTCGTGCAGGTTCAGCTTGTCGTTGCCGCGGTCGTCGGCCGCTATTGCTCGACGCAGACCAGGTGGCGTGGTGTCGCGCAGTCGAGGCTGGAGAACAGGTTCATCCACTGCGCGGTCGCGAACTGCGACGACCCGCCGCGTCCGACGCCGGCGGTGCTCGAACTCCAGTCGTTGCAGTGTGCGCCTGCGGGCGGGTTGCTCTGCAGCAGCGCGAACATGCTGTCGCCATAGCCGGTCCAGATGATGGGCGTGTCATAGCTGCCATCGGCCTTGAGCCAGATCCCCGTGCGTAGATCCGGGATGCTGCCCAGCAGGTCGTCGTAGCTGCCGACCAGCTGGCCGTCGATGCGCACGTAGTTCTCGCCGAACATCAGCGCATCCGCGGCCTGGCGGCTGCTCGACCCCAGCAGCGCCATCACCGGCGGGATGACCCCGATGGGCCGTTCGGTGGTGCAGTGCTGATCGGGTGTGGTGGTCGCGTTGGGCAGATACGGCGTGTTGCTCAGCCAGATCCGCTTGCCGGTCCGGGTCGGCACCGTCCACGACGCGGTGAAGGTCTTCATGATGCAGTAGACCGGCATCTGCGCGCTGCAGGGCCGGGTGCCGAACTGGGTCCAGGCGTGTGGCCCGGTGGACGAACGGCCATAGGTGAAGGTGCCGGTGGTCTGGTTCCAGTCGTTGCAGCTGTCGGCCAGCGACCCGGAGTCGGAGATCCCGGTGCGCACCTCGGCGTCCGTCCTGTCACCGAACTCGGTGTACAGCACCGGGTGCAAGATCCCGTACAGCGGCCATACCGTGTCGCCGATGCGATCGCTGATGGGCAGCCCGTCCATGCGCATGAAGCCGCGTGCCGCGCCCAGGCGGGCCTGCGCGTCCGAGGTCCCGGACGACACCCACGCCACGTAGGCGTCATTGCTGCCGTTGTTGATGCCGCCGGCGGTCGCGGCCACGTTGCAGCGCGCGTCATAGGCCTGCGCGCTGCCGAGATCGTTCGGGTGCTGGGTGCTGGAGACGAAGACCAGGTTGTGATCGATGGGCGCGAAGGTCGCGGTCACCGTGCCCGAGCCCGGCCGGTACAGCGAGCAGGTGTGCGCGACCCCGAACCTGGCGCAGGGGCCGCCCCAGCCACGGAACATCAGGCCGGAGCCGTTGGGCACGCTGGCGGTGAGGCTCATGCTGTCGGGGAACAGCGCATTCTGCGTGGTGCACGCCGTGTCACAGTCGATCCCCGCCGGGCTCGACACCACGCGGCCACCACCGGTCTTGGTCAAGGTGATGCGCGCCTGCCCGAGGCCGCTGACCACGAGCGAGATGGTCGCGGTGCCCGCGGTGACACTGATGATGGCGTCGCGCGTGAACGAGTACTGCGGCGTGAAGGTCACCGACACCGTGCACGAGCCACCCGCCGGGATGGCGGCGGTGCACCCGGTCGCGGTGAACTCGCCGAAATTCGCGCCCGACTTGCCGACCACGGGCACGGCCGACGCGAAGTCGCCGCCGTTGGTGACCACCCAGTCGAACCCCGCCGACGTCACCCCGGCCTCGGTGAGCGGGAACTGGTGCATGCTGTCCGCGCTGGTCAGCGTGACCGGCATCTGCGCGGTGCCCTCGAGCAAACTGCCCGGGCTGCCACCCGGGGACGCGCTGGCGGTCAGCATGGCGCTGCGCAAGCCGCGCGCGGCCGGGTTCCAGCGCACGCGCACCAGGCAGGTGGCGCCGCCCGGCAGCGTGGTCACGCCGCTCTCACAGTCGCCGCTGCTCGGGGGAGCGGTGGTGAAGTCGGTGCGGTCGGTCCCGGTGATGCTCAGCGTGATGGCCCCGCTGCTGGCGCCGCCGGTGTTGCGCACGGTGAGGATGCGCTCGACCTGGGTGCCGACCAGGGCGGTCCCGAAGCTCATGGTGTTCAGCGTCAGCATCGCGGCGGACACCGCGGCGCCGTGCAGTTCGCTGGAGGCGACCCCGCCGGGGCCGCTGGAGGTGCGCACGTCGAGGGCGGCGATCTGATCGCCGATGACCCCGGTGGCGGGCGTGAAGCGCACCGTGATGGCGCACGACGTGCCGCCCGTCAGCGGCCCGGACGGACAGGCATTGCTGGTGATGCTGAAGGCGGAGGCATTCGGACCGGTCAGCGACACCACCAGCGGGCCGCTGGCGGCGTCGCCGGTGTTCCTGGCGGTGAAGACCTGCGACAGCCCCGGGGTGCCGCCCACGGTGGAGCCGAAATCGGTGCCGGTGGTCAAGGTCAGGCTCGCCGGCCGCGACGCGATGCCGTTCAGGGTCGCCACCGCGGTGCCGCCCTGGGTCGCGCTGACCGACAGCGAGGCACCCTTGATGCCGGCGCTGGTCGGGGCGAAGCTGACCCGGATGCTGCAGGTGGACGCCGCCGCCAGCGTCGAGGTGTTGCAGGTGTCGTCGACGATGCCGAAGTTGGTCGCGCCGGTGCCAGTGATCATGACGCTGATCGCGCTGGTCACGGCCCCGCCGGTGTTGGTCACCGTGAAGACATGCTCGGCCGGCGTTCCGCCAACCACCACGTCGCCGAACAGGTGCGAGGTCGGCGCGATGGTCAGCGCGCCCGGCAGCACGGCGTTGCCCGACAGCGCGACGTTGACGCTGCCGCCGGGGCTGGCGCTGACCGTCAGCGTCGTCGTCTTGCTGCCCACCGTGGTGGGCGCGAAGCGCACCACGACGTCGCAGCTGGCGCCGGGCGCCAGCGTCTGGGTGGTGCAGCCATCGGTGGTCACGCTGAACAGCGTCAGGTCGCCGCCGCTGAGCGCAGCCGTCAGCGCCCCGGTGGTGATGTCGCCCGGGTTCCGGATGCGGATGGTCGTGCTGGCCGGCGTGGTCGTGATCACGGTGCCGAAGTCCGAGCTGGGCGGCACCGCGGCCAGGGCGGCCGGCAGCAGCGCCTGCGCCGACAGCGCCGCCGAGGCGCTGCCACCCGGCGTGGCGCTGGCGGTCAGGGTGGCGACCTTGAAGCCGCCGCTCTGCGGCGCCAGGCGCACCATCGCGGTGCAGCTGGTGCTCGGCGCCAGGGTGGCCGCGGCGCAGTCGCTGCTGACGATCTCGAAGTCGCTCTTGCCGCTGCCGGCCAGGGTCAGCGCCAGCGGCCCGGTGGTGACGCCGGCGTTGTTGCTGATCTGAAACGCCACCGGCGCGCCCTGCGTGCCCGTCAACACCGAGGTCAGCGTGCGCGAGGTCGGCGAGATCGCGATGGTGCCCTGCGCCAGCCCGCCGCCGTTCAGCGTCGCCACCGCGGTCCCGCCCGGCAGCCCGGTGATGGTCAGGGTCGCGCGCCGCGGTCCGGTGGCGCCCGGCACGAAGCGCGCCGACAGCCCGCACGAGGTGTCGGCCTGCAAGATCTGCCCGGTGCAGCCATCGGCGGTGATCTCGAACTGCGGCGCATCGACGCCGGTCAGCGCCGTTGTCAGCATGCCGCTGGCGACGGTGCCGCGGTTCAGCACGGTGAACTGCAGGCCGGCGCTCTGGCCGCCCTGCACCACGGTGCCGAAGTCGACCAGGTTGGGCGACACCGACAGCGCACCGGGCATGACCCCGGTGCCGCTGAGGCCGATGGTCACGCTGCCGCCCGGCATGCCGGTCAGGGTCAGCGTGGCCGCATAGCCCTGCACCGCGGTGGGCAGGAAGGTGAGCTGCGTGGTGCAGCTGTCGCTCGGCGCCAGGGACTGGCAGGTGGCCAGGTCGGGGCTGGCGAAGGCCGCCGCGCCGGCGCCCGCCAGCATCGCGGTCAGGCCGGTCAGCGCGCTGGTGCCGTCGTTGGTGATGCGCAGCTCGATGGGCGGGCTGGTCTGCGCGGTGGGCACCGCGCTGAAGTCGACGCTGCTGCGGTCGACCACCAGGTGCGGCGCGCCCGCGGTGAAGGTCAGCGTCAGGTCCAGGGTGCGCTTGCGCATCGCGGTGCCCTGCGTGGCCACGGTGCCCAGCGCGACGTCGCCGGCCGCGAACGCGGTGGCGTCCACCGTCACGGCGGCGTCGGCGTCAGGTAGCCGGTAGCTCGCCGTCTTGGGCAGCATGATGGTGGCGCCGCCCAGCGTCAGCACCGGACTGGCGGTCTGCTGGCCCACCTTGATGGTGAGCTCGACACGCACGATCGGCTGCGCGGTCTGCCCCTCGAGGTGCAGGACCAGGAAGGTGCCATCTTCGGAGCCCCCGCACGACGACAGCGCCAGCGCGAGGAGGGTGACGAGGCCAGATCGTTTGCTCACGTGCGCCTCAGTTGAACAGCGTCATGGTGGGAAAGTCCGTGTTGGGATTGTCCACCCCGCCGCCCGACGAGGTCACCACCACGACCGCGACCGTGCCGGCCGCGAGGGCCCCGATCCCGGCCCAGAACCACCACTTCTTGTAGATCGGGCGCGACCGATCCGTCGGGCCCGCGGGGGCGGAAGGCGACGGCGACGGGTCGGTCCCGGCGGCGACCACGTCGGGCCCCGGGATGGCCACCGGCGACGCCGACGGCGATGGTGACGATGATGGTGACGATGACGGCGACGGCGACGGTGACGCCAGCGGCGATGGCGACGGCGACGCCGACGGCTCCGGCGACGCCGAAGGCGCCGGCAGCTTCTTCATCGCCTCCGCCATCATGGCGATGAACTTCTCGACCTCGGCTCGGTTCGGCGCCTTGGGCAAGTTGCGCAAGAACGCGTTGTAGAAGAAGTGCGCCCGCTCCGGATTGCCCGCGAACCGGTACGCCTGCGCGATGTTGAACAGCAGCTGCGGCCGCGCCTCGACCTCGTACGAGCGCTTGAACAGGTCGATCGCGCGCTCGAACTCGCCGAGGTCGTAATACTTCTGCCCCTGCAGATACAGCTCCTTCGCCGACGCCGCCGGGCCATCCGCCCGCACCGGCGCCGCGCACAGAAGCCCAGCCAACATGGCCAGAATCACAGCTCGCTGCATGCTGCCCCCCGTCGAAGATGCTATCACGCGGGCCGCCCGCCGCGGTCCGTCGAGGTCAGTCGCGCTCGTCGGGGCCGATGTCGGGCGCGCTGCCTCCAGGGTTCGGGCGGGCGTCGCCCTCGAAGTCGTCCGTCGGCGCCATGACCGTCACGCTGTTGCCGGTCGCGCTGGCGATCCCCGCGCCGCGGTTGGGCGACGATGCCCCCAGCACATAGCTGCCGGCGGCGTTCACCGTGGCCTGCGGGTCGGCGCTGATGTTGCCGAAGGCGACCGTGCGCGTCATGGCGTTGACCTCGGCCGCGGTGGTGAAGGCGCTGCCCGGCGTCCCCCGCTGGTAGTACAGGATCCCGCGCGCGTCGGCCCCCAGCAGGTTGTTGTGGGCGAACACCGGCGGGTCGCCGAACAGCCCGCCCTCGTCGACCACGATCCGGTCGGGAGCCACGCCTCCGAGCAGCGTCGAGTTCACCACCGACGCCAGCACCGACGACGTCACCGCACCCTGATCCTCGAACACCATGGCGCGGCTGGTGCCCGCGCTGGCCTCGCCGCCACCGTCGATGTGGCAGTTGGCCAGCTGTGACGGCGCGCCGGTGAAGGCGCCATGCACCCGCACGCCGATGCCGCGCGCCGAGGTCCCGCCCAGGATGGTGCTGTTCTCGACCCGCGAGCCCACGCCCAGCTCCAGCCCCGCGGTCCGTCCACCACTGATCGCGCCGATCGGCGCCCGCCCCGGCTCCAGCACGCTGCGCGCCACCAGGTGGCCGGTGCCGAGCAGCTCGACCGCGCGCGAGTCGACACCCGCCGACCCGGTGCCACTGTTGCCCGCGATGCGCGACCGCCGCAGGCTGCACGGTCCGCCGCTGCAGTAGACCCCGGTGGTGGAGGTGAACTGCCCGCCGCTCAGCGCGCCGACGTCGCTGTCCGCGAGATCGAGGCTCGACCCCGCCGCGCGCACCCCGAAGGCGTTGGCGAAGAACGTCCCCATGGTCGAGCCCACCACGCGGCTCCCGCTGACGCTGACCGCCGTCGGCGACCCGGTCTCCAGGCGCAGCCCCATCCGATCGGTGTTGCCGAACGGCGAGGTCGCGGACTCCGACCCGATCAGTGTGCTGTTCACGATCTGGATCCCGGTGCCCAGCAGGTCCGCGCCGCAGGACACCCCGACGCTGGGCCCGCCGACCAGCCGCGCATCCCGGATCGACGCCCCGTTGCAGGGGATCACGCACACCACCCCCGAGGCCGAGATGCCGCCCTGCACGCTGCGAAACTCGCCGCCCTCGATCTCGAAGGACGCGCTCTGCGTGCTGCTGCCGGTCACGACCACGCCCCCGCTGTAGTTCGCGGAGTCGCCCGTCGCGCGCACCCGCCGGAGCAGCGGCCGCGCCCCGGTGTACGAGCACACCCCCGCCGATACCCCACCGCCGCCATTGAACCCGCGCGCCACCAGGTCCGTCAGCGTGGGGTCCGCCCCGCCGCGCACCGTGATGGCGCAGCTATCGACGCCCGCGCCCGCCGAGGCCCGCCCGAACGCGCTGAAGTTGGCCAGCACCACGCTGCTGTTCGTGATGGTCGCGGCCTGCACCAGCAGCCCCGCCCCGTTGCTGGCACGCACCTCGACCAGCGCCGGGTCCGCCGCCTCGGTCCACACCGCCGCCGCGTCCCGCGTGAACCCGCCACGCAGCGCCACGTTGTCCGGCACCGTCACGTTCTCGTTGAACACCGCCGGACTGACCGCGTTCGACACCCCCAGGTACACCGTCACCGGCTTCGGCACCGCCGCCACCGCCGCCAGCGCCGCCGCCCGGTTGACCCCCGCCTGCACCGTCGCCAGCGGCGCCGCTCGCGTCCCCGGATTGGCGTCACTGCCCACGCCCCCCGCCCCGACGGCGCTGGTCACATAGGTCCCGACACACACACCGGCCAGACAGCGCTCCGCCAGCCGCGCATCATCCGACCCCGGGCACAGCGTCCCATCCGCCAACACCGCACACGTCGGCGCCGCATCCGCCTGCGCATCCGCGCCGGCCGCGTCGGTCATCTCGGCGTCGACCACCGCGACGTCCGCAACCGCGACGTCCGCGACCGCCGTGTCGGCCACCGCCGCATCCGCCACCGCCGCATCCGCGGCCTCGGCATCCGCGGCCTCGGCATCCGCCGCACCATCCGCCGCGCCATCACTCAGCGCCGCATCGCCCCCCGCATCCACCGCCCCATCCGGCCGCCCCAGCCGCTCATTGTCGCCACACCCGAGCAGCATCACCACGAGCCCCAAGCCCAGCCATCCAGCCGCTCTCTTCATCGCGCGATGATACCGGAACCTCACACGCGACTTGTACCCGGCGACTCTGACATTGCCCTGCGCCCGTCAGTCCTCACTCGTGCCCTCGAGCGCCTCCACATCCGCCAGGTCCTTGGCCCGCCCCGAGGCACGCTTGTTGACGATGAGATGAGCGCGACTGATGAACCCGAGGTCGAGCCCCTCGATCGTCTGCTGCACCCGCTCGGGCCAGGCCTCCTCGAAGGTCACGCCCGAAATTCCCGTCAGGATGTCGATGCGACACGGGACGACGCCCATCTGGAACACGATGCCGGGCGCGCTGAGGTCCTCCCGCGTCACGTCGAACAGCGGCGCTCCGAAAACCTTCAAGGCGGCCAGCACGCGCTCGGAGTTGTCGGCACTCGGGCGCACCCAGATACCGAGGTCGCCCGTCGCCCGCGGACAACCATGCACTGCGAGCGCATGTGCGCCGACGACGAGAAACTCAGCGTGGGCGTCGCACAACGCGGACAACATCTCGACGAAGTCGCGGTTCATCCCAGCGCCCCTCCTTGAAGGTCCACGCCTGCACCGTCAGCTGCCACACCATGGCCACGCGCTCGGCCGCGGTGAGGTGCTCGACCTGGGAGCCCTTGCCCTCGTCCTCCAGCCGCAACTTGCGCACTGGATAGTGGGACCGATCGACCTGCGACACGCGCCGAGTGTACCACTGGTGGTCGCGACACGCCTGAGCCCCCCGGCCGCGCGCCACGAGCACTGCCACACATCGCTGCTACGATCTCCTGGGTGTTCAGCTGGCGAACCTCCGTCGTGGTGGCCCTGCTGCTGTCCGGCTGCGCCTCCCACCCGGTCGCGAAGGCCGCGCCCACCGCCATCCGCATCGTGATCATGACGCCACGCTCCAACCGCATCCACTCCCCCGGCGCCACCACCTCCGAGCGAGCCTGCACGAACGGCGACCCCGCCGCATGCCGCCAGGCCGCCTTCGCGCGCATGGACCAGCACGACCCCGTCCAGGCCGCCCTGTTCGCTGGCCGGGCGACGGAGCTCGAGCGCGAGGCCTGCGCCCGCGACGACCTGCGCGCCTGCAACAACCTCGCGATCGACTACCACCACGCCCCCTTTGGCGTGGCCGACCACCCAGAGGCCCTCCGGCTCCTGCGGCACGCCTGCGACGGCGGCTTCGCCCGCGCCTGC
>JBGASF010000085.1:0-34673 GCA_044229835.1 Polyangia bacterium
GCGGCGGCGCTCCTGTCGCTGGGCTTCGAGCTGGCGGTGCGCGGGCCGACGCGGCTCGCGCTGGTGGGCACGCCGGCTGGCTTCGCGGCCACCGGGGCGACCGCGCTGGCGGTGCTGACGCTGCTGGCGCAGGGGGCCAGCGTGGTCGATGCGCTGGGGCCGCTGGCGGCGCGCGCGGGGGCCGGCTCCGGCGCAAGTGCGGGCGCGGCGCCGACGCTGGCCGAGGCGCGCACGCTGTTCGAGGCGCTGGAGCGCACGCCCTGGCAGCGCCCGCGCGAGCGACCGCTGCTGGTGCGGGTCGCGCTCGACGAGCTGACGCGGCGCTTCGGACCGCGCTGATGGACGTGGCGTCGCAGGCGGCGCGGCCGCCGCTGCTGGTCATCGTCGGGCCGACCGCGTCGGGCAAGACCGCGCTGGCGCTGCGCGCGGCCGAGCTGCTCGGCGGCGAGATCATCTCGGCCGACTCGCAGCAGGTCTACCAGGGCATGGACATCGGCACCGGCAAGGCCAGCGCCGCCGAGCGCGCCCGGGTGCCCCACCACCTGCTCGATCTGGTCACGCCGGCGCAGCCGATGTCGGCGGCGACCTGGGCCGCGGCAGCCGACGCCGCCATCGCCGACCTGGCCGCGCGCGGCCGGCGCGCCATCGTGGCCGGGGGCACCGGCCTCTATGTGCGCGCCCTGCTGCGCGGCCTGTTCGATGGCCCTTCACGCGACGACGCCCTGCGCACCGCGCTGTATGCCGAGGCCGCGGAGGGCGGTGGCGCCGCGCTGCACGCCCGGCTGGCCGCCGTCGATCCGGTCTCGGCCGCGCGCATCCGCGCCAGCGACACCGTGCGCGTGGTGCGCGCCCTGGAGGTCCACGCCGCCACCGGGATCGCGATGTCCGCCCACCAGGCCGCGCACGCCGGCGGGGCCCCGCGCTACCGCAGCCTGACCATCGGGCTCAGCCCGCCCGCCGCGGTTCGCGCCGCGCGCATCGACGCCCGGGTCGACGCCATGATGGCGGCCGGCCTGCTCGACGAGGTGCGCGCCCTGGTCGCCGCCGGCCACGCCGACGCCCTGGCGCTGCAGGCCATCGGCTATCGCCAGCTGGTGCAGCACCTCGCCGGCGCCATCGACCTCGCGGAAGCGGTGCGTCAAATCAAGCGTGACTCGCGGCGCTATGCGCGCCGCCAGCTCACGTGGTACAGGGATGACGCCTCGGTCGCCTGGTATGCGTCCGTGGACGACGTCTCCGACGCCGCGCTCGTCGAGCTCGGCCGTCGGCTCTTCGGAGAAGGCCCTTGAGCACGACCGGAAGCCCAGCCAGCACCTACGACCGCTACGTCCTCGAGTTCGAGCGCCCCATCGTGGAGCTCGAGAAGAAGATCGACGAGCTCAAGCAGCTGCAGTCGGACAGCATCGACTTCAGCGCCGAGATCCGTCGCCTGGAGAAGAAGGCGCACCGCCTCACCGAGGAGACCTTCGCCCAGCTGTCGCCGTGGCAGAAGGTCCAGCTGTCGCGCCACCCGGCGCGCCCGTTCACGCTCGACTATGTGTCGGTGCTGGCCACCGACTTCAGCGAGCTGCACGGGGATCGCGCCTTCGCCGACGACGAGTCGATCGTGGCCGGGCTGGCCCGCCTGGGCGGTCGCGCCGTGCTGGTGCTGGGCCACCAGAAGGGGCGCAACACCAAGGAGAACCTGCGCCGCAACTTCGGCATGCCGCGCCCCGAGGGCTATCGCAAGTCGCGACGCCTGATGGAGCTGGCAGCCCGCTTCGGCAAGCCCATCCTGACCTTCATCGACACCCCCGGCGCCTACCCGGGGATCGGCGCCGAGGAGCGCGGCCAGGCCGAGGCCATCGCCAAGAACCTCGAGATCATGTCGGCCCTGCCGGTGCCCATCATCGCCACCGTGATCGGCGAGGGCGGCTCGGGCGGCGCGCTGGCGCTGGGCGTGGCCGATCGCATCCTGATGCTGGAGCACGCGGTGTACTCGGTGATCTCGCCCGAGGGCTGCGCGTCGATCCTGTGGAAGGACCAGTCCAAGGTCGAGACCGCGGCCGAGCAGCTCAAGCTGACCGCGGGGGACCTGCATCGCCTGGGGATCTGCGACGAGATCGTGCGCGAGCCGACCGGGGGCGCACATCGCGATCCCAACGCCGCGGCGCTGGCGCTGGGCGAGGCGCTGGAGCGCAACCTGTCGCAGCTCCTGCGCCTGAGCCCGGAGACGCTGCTCGAGGAGCGCTATCGCAAGTTCCGCGCGATGGGTGCGTTCGAGGAGAATCGGCGCAAGGGCTGAGGGAGACGGAGCCGGAGCCGGAACCGGAGCCGGAACCGGAACCGGAACCGGAACCGGAACCGGACAGGCCTTTGGCTCGGCTGCGCCGAGCCTGAGGCCTGGCGCCGAAGCCCCTCATGCATTAGGTTTCGATCGCTTTGGACACCATCCAGGTCCTGCTCTACTTCGTCATCGGCTCCTGTGTCGTGACGCTGCTCACCGTGCTGCGCACGCCGGGGGGGCCGCGCGGGCCGTACCTGGCGCTGCTGGTGGCCGACATCGTGCTGGCGTCCGCGCTGCTGACGCGCGACATGCTGAGCTCGCCGCTGGTCTGGGTCGCGGTGGCGGCCTATGCGCTGCTGGTGCCGGTGCCGGCGCTGCTGCTGGTGGGGTCGCGGCGCGCCGCCATGTCGGAGCGGCTGGCGCTGGCGGCCCGGCTGGCCGCGGTGCGCGAGCTGCTGATGCCTGGCGCGCGCACCCGCTTCGAGCGCGAGCAGCTGGAGGCGCTGGCCCGGGTCCGCGCCGGCAAGGGTGAGGACGCCATCAAGGCCCTGCGCGAGGCCGCGGCCAAGGCGCCCGATCCGATGGTGCGCCGGCTGCTCGGCGAGCAGCTGGTCAGCCTGCTGGTGTTCGACCGCCGCTTCGACGACGCCCTGGCCGAGTACGACGGCATCGGCGGCGAGCGCGTCAACCCGCCGCTGTCCCCCCCGGTGACCGCGCAGCTGGTGCGCGCCGCGGTCGAGACCGGCGAGCTCGAGCGCGCCGGCGATCTGCTGGCCCGCCTGGAGCAGGGGCCGTTCGCGGCCACCGTGCAGGCGCAGCCGCTGCTGGCGCAGGCGCGCATGTTCTTCCTGGCCGGCCTCGGCCGCATCGACGACGTCATCGCCATCACCACCGCGGCGCCGCCCACCGAGGGCGCCGCGCCGCTGGCGGATCTGCCCGCGGTGGCGCGCGCGTACTGGATCGGCCTGGCCGCCGCGCGCAGCGGACGGCGCGAGGAGGCCCTGAGCTCGCTGGGGCGCGCGGTCGAGCTGTCCAAGGCCGACCGCGGTGGCACCGCGCTGGCGCAGCGCCGGCTGTCCGAGGTCGAGGACGGCAGCGGCCTCGGCCCGGTGGTGGTGCCCGCCGAGCTGGCGCAGCTGGCCGATCGCATCGGCGCGGCGGCGCGGGCGGCGCGGCTGCCCAAGGCGCTGGCCGGCAGCAAGCGACCCTGGGTCACCCTGGCGCTGATCGCGATGTCGACCGCGGCCTTCGTGGCCCTCGAGATCGCGGGTGGCTCGGCCAACCTCGAGAACCTGATGCGCGCCGGGGCCAACGTGCCCACGCTGGTCTCGGCCGGCGAGTGGTGGCGCCTGCCCAGCTCGATGTTCCTGCACATCGGGGGCTGGCACATCGTGCTCAACATGTACTCGCTGTGGGTGATGGGGCGCCTCATCGAGGAGCGCATGGGCGCGCTGCGCTACTTCGCGGTCTACATGATGGCCGGCCTCGGCGGCGCGCTGGCCAGCTACATCAACCTGTCGCGGCGCGATGGCTTCGGCCTGTCGGTGGGGGCGTCGGGGGCGATCTTCGGCCTGCTCGGGGGCGCCATCGCGGTGTTCTGGCGCGATCGCACGCTGCCCGAGCGGGTGCGCAAGAACGTGGTGCGGACGCTGTGGTTCCTGGCCGGCCTCAACGTCGTGCTGGGCATGTCGATGAAGCAGATCGATCAGGCCGCGCACGTGGGCGGCTTCCTGACCGGGGCGCTGTTCGGCCTGGTGCTGGCGCCCGGTCTGCGCGGTGGGCTGGCGCGGGCGTCGCGGGTGATGGCGGTCGCGCTGGCGCTGGCCGGCGTCGGCGCCATCGGCTGGGCCGGCGTCAACGTGGTCGGCAGCGTGCGCGGCGAGGGGCTGATGACCATGGACTGGGGCCAGGTCAGCTTCGAGGTGCCACGCAGCTGGCAGGTGGTGTCGTCGAGCGGCGCCGAGGCGCTGGTCGATCCCGACACCAACACCGCGCTGGTGCTGGATCGCGTCGGCGCGGCCACGGCGCCGAGCGCCAGCGCGCTGGCCGATCAGCTCGTCACCGAGGTGACGGTGGCGCCCAGCTACAAGTCGACCACGGTGTCGCAGCGGCTGGTGCCCACCGGCGACGACTGGGCCCAGCGCGAGTTCATCGTGTCCGAGGGCAGCGGGCCGCGGCGCGAGCTGGTGGTGGTGCGCCGGCTCGGCAATGGCGACTACGTGGTCGCGCGGGTGCGCATCCAGCGCGAGCAGCTGGGCAACCAGGCCGGCGTGCTGCGCGCGCTGCTGGGGTCGCTGCGCCAGGCGCCTCCGCGCTAGCGTCCGGGGCCCACCGGCCCGCGACGGCTCGGCTCAAATCACGCGGCTGTAGTCGTCGATGCGCAGCTTCCACACCGGGACGCCGCAGAACTTGTCGCCCTCGGGGCAGATCGGGCGCGTGGTCGTCATCAGGCGCAGCCCGCACGGCGGCAAGAGGTAGCGCGCGATGATGGGGTCGACGTCGCGGATCTGGCGCACCTCGTCGAGCGACGCGCGCCAGATCTCCTCCTGGGCGTTGTAGCAGAGGCGGGCCTTGAGCTTGTGGTGCAGGTGCAGGAGGTCGGCGCTCTCGGTGAAGCGCACGTGCACCGCGTTGGGCAGCAGGTAGGCGACATACTCGGCCGGCACCCCGAGCACGGTCAGGCGCGCGATGGCGTCCCAGGCCCGCGCCATGGTGTCGATGTACACCGTCTCGGCGGCGGCGCTGCGCTTGATGAGCTCGGGCACCGTGTAGTCGGGCTCGCCGGTCAGGTGCGCCAGCAGGATGGGGCGCGAGCCCGGCGTCATGCGGTGGCGCTGATCCTGCGAGTCTGCGGTGTGGGACAGCCGCTTCTTGAAGGTGTAGTGCGCGTGGCCCAGCGCGCGCGACAGCTTGGACAGCGTGGTCAGCGTCATGGCCTGGCCATGCAGCGGATTGGCCGCGGGGTCGAGCGCCAGGCGGATGGCGGCCTCGTCGGTCATGGTCGCGCGCGGGGCGCCCACCACCTCGCGCACCGCCTGCGCCACCAGGGCCTGGTTCTCGGGCTTGCTGCCGACCAGGACCGAGACCTTGCCGCCCAGCTCGGCGTCGAACTCGGCCGCGAAGGTGCGCGCGCGCGCGGCGGCCTGCGGGGTCAGCGCGCCGTCGATGCTCTCGCCGGCGGCGGCGTAGTGGCGGAACTCGGGGGTGTCCTCCAGCGCCAGCGGCTCCTCCAGGATGGTCTGGAAGGCGGGGTCGTGGCGCAGCATCTCCTCGACCATGCGGGTGACCACCAGGCGGGTCTCCAGCGGGCAGTCGTACTGCTGGCAGATCCGGTAGTAGCGCAGCAGGGTCAGCGCCGAGATGGTGTGATAGAGGTGCGCGTAGGTCGCCACCGGCAGGACGTAGCGCGCGATCTCCTGCGCCTTCTTCTTGATGTCCTTGGCGCCGCCGTCGTTCTTCTTGCGCGCCGGGAAGATGCGGTAGTACTCGCGCGCGGCCGCCGGGGTCAGGTGCTCGATCAGGCGCTGGTAGGCGGCCATCTGCATGGCCAGGGTGTCCTCGAACAGGGTGCGCGCCTCGCCCTCGAGCGGGGGCACCGCGAAGGTGCCGGCGCGGACCTCGACATAGCGCTGCGAGACCTGCTCGGAGTTGTAGAACGGGTGCGCGTGCAGGAAGGACCACAGGAACTGGCGCGACACCCGCGCCAGCGAGAACTGGAAGTGCGCGTGCTGCAGCGTGGTGTGGTGGCCGGCCTCGTAGGTCGAGCGCGCGATGCGGTCGCGGCGCTCGGGGTCCTTGGCCACGTCGGCCGGCGAGATGATGCGCGGCGCATAGCAGGTGCGCGCGGTCGCGACCGCGTTGTCGAAGGGCTGCGCGAAGGCGCCCACGAGGGTGACCTCGGGGGCAGGGGAGGCGAACTGCGCAGCGCCGGAGGCGATGGGGACCTGAGCCACGGCGGCAGGTTATCACGTCAGAAGTTGCTCCCCCTACACTCGCCGTGTCAGAACAAGACCATGCGTCTCGGCGCCGCTGCCCTGCTTGCCTGCCTGGTCATGGTGCCGGGCCTGGCGCAGGCGCGCGGTGTCGAGGGCTGGCGGGGGCGCAAGGTGGTGGACGAGGAGGGGCGGCCCCGGCCCAAGGTGAAGGGCGGCGGTGGCGGGCGGTCGTCGCGCATGGCCGAGGCCGAGAAGAAGAAGAGGAAGAAGAAGAAGGCCACGAGCACGAGCGCGAGCAAGAGCACGAGCACGAGTACGAGCACGAGCACGAGCACGAGCACGAGCACCAAGAAGGGCCGCACCGCCTGCACCACGATCCTCAGCAAGGCCAAGGTGCCCTACGCCATCGCCTCGGCGCGCCCCGGCATCCGGGAGCCCATCGAGGTCCGCGGCCCCATCGCCGGCGTCGAGTACTACACCGACAACTCGAAGAAGGCGCCGCTGGTGCTCGACTGCGCGCTGGTCGAGGCGCTGCTCGAGGCCGGGCCCATCTTCCGTGACGAGGGCATCCGGCGCGCGCGCTACTCGGCCTCGTACCAGGTGCGCAACATCCGCGGCACCAACAAGCGCTCCAAGCACTCGTACGGGCTTGCGCTCGACGTGCATTCGTTCGAGGACGACGACGGCGAGAAGCTCAGCGTGCTCGACGACTACGAGCAGGGCCTGGGCGACGACGTCGACTGCATCGGCGAACCCGACACCGAGGCGGCGCGCTCGCTGCGCACGCTGTACTGCCGCTTCACCCGCGGCACCATCTTCCACCTGGTGCTGGGCCCCGACGACAACGCCGACCATCACAACCACTTTCATCTCGAAGCGCCGCCCTGGGGCGAGCGCAAGGCGCCGCGCCGCGAACCGGTGGTCGCGCCGACCGAGCCGCGCGAGTCGCCCGCGCCCGCGCCTGGCGACGACAGCGATCCCGGCGACGCCAGCAACGCCAGCAACGGATGATGCCGCGCCGCGGGCTCGCGCTGCTGCTGGTCATGCTGGCCGCCGGCGGCGCGCGCGCCGAGCCCAGCCCCGGCGATGACGAGCTGTACGGCGACTCGCCCGCGCCCACGCCGGCACCGACACCGGGACCCACGCCGCGCCCGGGCAAGCCCGGCGCCCAGGCCAGCGACGAACTGCTCTACGGCGACGCCCCGCGCTCGCGCCTGCTCGAGCTGCGCCTGGTCGACTTCCCGACCCCGCTGTTCGCGGTCGATCCCCACCTGCGCCTGGCGCTCGGCGTCGAGCTGCGCGTGCTGCCCGGCCTCGGCGATCGCCCGCCGACCTCCGAGACCGTGCTGGCGCTCGATCTGCCCGGCCTGAGCCTGCGCCTGCCGGCGACCCGCACCGGCAGCGGCGACTTCTATGTCGGCGACACCCGGCTGGCCCTCGGGGTGCCGGTGTTCGCCGGGCGCCGCGCCGGTCGCGACTGGCACCTGACCCCCGCCGCCACCGTGCTCCTCGGCGACGAGCTCGGCCCCTATGCCGATGACAACGCCTGGGGCGCCCAGCTGGCCGGCGGCCTGCAGTCGGGCGGCGTCAGCCTGCAGCTCATCCCGCGCCTGCACCGCTTCCCGGTGCGCCGCTTCGCACAGCCGACCGAGGCCGACGCCACCGCGGTGCTCGGCGGCGAGCTGGTGCTGGCCGGGCGCGCGCCGGTGCGGGGCCACCTCGTCAGCGTCCTCATCGAGGCCGCCGCCGCGGTGCCGCTGGGCGGCCCGCTCGCGGGCGAGGCCGCGCTGGAGCTCGGCGCCGGTGTGCGCGCGCAGCTGTCGCGCAGCCTGACCCTGGGCCTGGCCGCCGCCAGCCGTGTCGGCCAGGTCAGCGGCGCCGACCGCATCATCTATGGTGTCGGCCCGCTCGATCGCGGCGCCCGGCTCCAGGTCACGCTGGGGCTGACCATGGTGGTGGGCGGGCTGGACGGCAAGCTGGACCGCAAGTAGGGTAGAGCCAATGTCGAACATCGGGCCCGAGACGCTCCGCCTGCAGGAGCTCTTGCTGGCGGTCGAGACCGCCGAGACGCCCGCCGACAGCGCCGCCGCCATCACCACCATCGAGACGCGCTACCAGGCCCGGCGCTCGGTGCTGGTGGGCGACATGGAGGGCTTCACCGCGCGCGTCCTCAGCGACGGCGTGGTGCCCTTCATCGCGACCATCTACCGCATGCGCCGCCTGTGCACGCCGCTGGTGGCGCAGGGTTCGGGCTACCTGTTCAAGGCCGACGCCGACAACCTGTTCGCCGCCTTCGACGAGCCCATCGCCGCGGTCGGCTGCGCGCTCGAGATGCAGCGCGTGCTGCGCGCCGACGCCCGCGGTCGCACCGCCGCGCTGCGCATCGGCCTCGGCGTGGGCATCGCCACCGGGGACGTGCTGGCCATCGGCCACGAGGACGTCTGGGGCACCGCCATCAACGTCGCCTCCAAGCTGGGCGAGGACGTCGCGTGCAGCGGCGAGATCCTGGTCGACGAGGCCACCCTGGCCATCGTGCGCGGCGCCCCCGGCCTGCTCGACGACGTCGAGGTCCACCCCATCGCCTCGGTCGGCCTGTCCGGCGTCGAGCTGCGCTACACCAGGCTGACCCTGCGGTAGCTGCACGCGCCCGCGCGCGCAGGTCAGATGTCGACCAGCTCGCGCACCATCGGCGCGCCCTTGTCGTCGCGGCCCAGGCGCGCCCCGTGGCGCTTGTCGTGGCCGAACAGCACCAGCCAGTCCTCCTCGATGGCCTGCGCCAGCACCGCGCGCTTGCTCTCCAGGGTGGCCACCACGTCGAGGTCGTAGGCCATGATGAAGGGCAGGCGCACATGCAGCGCGGTCGGCACCACGTCACCCAGGAACAGCGCGCGCCGGGCGCCGCCGCCTTCGCCGCTGCCGCCGTCGATGCGCACCGACTGGTGACCCTGGGTGTGGCCCGGGGTCGGCACCACGGTGACGCCGCGCGCGACCTCGACCTCGCCGTCGACCGCCTCCAGTCGCCCCGCCGCCAGCAGGGGCTCGATGTTCTCGATGAGGTAGCTGGCGCGGTTGCGCTCGTGCGGGTGCAGCGCGTCCTCGAGCTCGCGCCGCTGCACCACGTGGCGCGCGCGCGGGAACACCGGGGCCAGCGCGCCGCCCTCGTCACGCCTGACCGCGCCGCCGGCGTGATCGAAGTGCAGGTGGGTCATCACCACGACGTCGATCGACTCCGGCGCGATCGACTCGGCGGCCAGCGCGCGCAGCAGGCAGCCGTGCTGCTCGATGCCGTAGATCGCCCGCTCCTTGGCGCTGAACTTGTCGCCGTTGCCGGTCTCGACGAGGACGCGCTCGCCGCCCGGGGTGTCCACCACCAGGCAGTTGGTCGAGTAGGTGACGCGGTTGAGCTCGTCGCAGCCGACCAGCTTGGACCAGATGGTCTTGGGCACCACGCCATGCATGGCCCCGCCATCGAGCCGGAAGTCCCCGCCCGAGACCATGCGCAGCCGGTGCTCGCCAAGCTGGAGCATGCTGCCAGGCTACCTCATCCGCGGGCGCGTCGCCGCAGCGCCCGGCGCACCCGCCACTCCGTGACCCAGGCCACGCAGGGCCCCGCGGGCGCCGCCGCCAGGGCGCCCAGCCCCAGCCAGGCCAGCATGGTCAGGCGCCGCTCGGGCAGCCCGAACGCGGTCGCCAGCACCAGCGCCAGCGCCGCCCCCAGCAGCCCGAGCTGCAGCGCCGCCCCCAGCCCGCGCCGGCGCCGGTCCAGGTGCACCCCATCGCTGACCCAGCGCGCGACCCCGCCCCCGACCAGCAGCAGGGGCAGCGCCGTCAGGGCGCCCCCCACCAGCAGGGCCCTGGCCAGATCCTCATGTCCGGCGCTGCGATCCCGGCACAGGTGGGCCACCAGGGCCAGCAGCGGCCCAGCCACGCCCAGGGTGATGGCTCCCCCCAGCCAGAAGGTGAACCAGGGTGGCCTGGGCACCTCGGGTCGGCCGCGGCCCCCCGTTTTCATGGCTGCGCGTCCGAACAGGGAAGGAAGGTCCGGCCCCGAAGCTGCCGTAGTAAGACTGCCAACGCCCTCTCCGTGCTTGCACTTTGGGGGTGGGCGGTGGAATGGTCAAGAAATCTCAAAGGGTTGTCGTTGATCCACCTGGGTCCGTCTTGATAAAGTGAGTGCCACGATGTCGAATCCGGGCAATCCAAACCGCGCCTATGTTTCCTCGCGCTTCCAGCTGGAAGTCGATGGGCACACGAACGTGGGCTTCCTCAAGTCGGTGGACGGTGGGGGGATCAAGGCCGACATCGTCACCTGGAACATCGGGGCGACCACCGAAGGCTGGCGCTATAGCACCAAGCCCAAGTACGAGGACATCACGGTCCAGCTGGGCCTGGGCATGTCCAAGACGATGTATGAGTGGATCGAGAAGTTCTTCACCCGCGACATCGTCCGCAAGGATGGCGCCATCGTCTCCGCCGACTTCAACTTCAAGGAGCAGAGCCGGCGCGAGTTCAAGCAGGCCATCATCACCGAGATGACCTTCCCGGCGCTCGACGGCGCCGACAAGAACCCCGGCTACCTGACCATCAAGCTGTCGCCCGAGAAGATCAGCTACGCCACCGCGACCGGCGGCAGGACCCTCGACAAGGGCAAGCAGCGCATCGAGCAGAAGACCTGGAAGCCGTCCAACTTCGAGGTCAGCATCGGCAAGGGTGAGCTCAAGTGCGGCCGCATCACCAAGGTCGAGAGCTTCACCATCAAGCAGACCATGCTCGACAACAAGACCGGCGCCAGCCGCGAGTTCCAGCGCGTGCCGGGGCGCATCGAGTGGCCGAACATCACGGTCTACGTGCCCGAGGTCGACGTCCAGGGCTGGATCGACTGGCACGAGGACGAGGTCATCAAGGGCAAGGGCAAGGAGACCCAGAAGCAGGGCTGGATCTCGCTCAAGGCGCCCGACCTCCAGAAGGAGCTCCTGCACATCAACCTGACCAACGTCGGCATCGCCTCGATCAGCGCCGAGAAGGCCGAGGCCGGTACCGAGCAGCTGCGCAAGTGGAAGATCGAGCTGCACGTCGATCAGATGAACTGCGAGTACAAGTAGCTCGCAGCCGCCGCGCTCCGGCGCGACCAGGTCAGGGTTCGGACAGCAGCGCGCGCAGGGCGGCCTCGATGCCGCGCGCGTGCGGGCTGGCTGGCTCGGCGCGTCCCAGGGTGCGCGCCCGCAGTCGGCCGCCGCGGTCGATGAGCAGGAAGGTCGGCCAGCCCTCGGCGCGCACCTCCTCGAAGTAGCGGCCGTCGGCGTCGATGTAGACCGGCCAGGTGATGTGGCGCTGCTGCATGACCTCGGCCACGCGGGCCGGATCACGCTCGCGCGAGGTCTGCGGGCTGTGCACCGAGATGACCACGATGTCCTTGCGGGCCGCCATGGCGGCGACCCAGGGGTGGCTGGCGCGGCAGTGCTCGCAGGCGAAGGTCCAGACCTCGAGCAGGACGACCTTGCCGCGGGCGCTGGCCGGGGACATCGGCGGTCCCAGCCAGCGCGCGGCGTCGGCGGCGGGCAGGGCCAGGGTTTCGGCCTCCTGCGCCGGCTGCAGGGGCAGGGTCTCGACCTTGGCCGGGGTGGGACAGCCGGTCAGCAGCAGGGCGAAGACCACGGCGAGCTTGTGCACCGAGGCAGCATGCCCGTGCGGGAACGCACGTGCAACGGCGGTGGATTTGGCTACTATCGGGGCATGTCGGCCGTCGCCTCTCGATCCCGCCACAAAGCCGCCGCGGTCGCAGCGCCTCCGCGCGTGTGGATGGTGTCGCCGACGTTCGACCTGTTCTTCTTCGTGGCCACCGCGCTGGTGGTGCTGGGCCCCTGGGTCGCCATCGAGCGCTACCACGTCAAGCCGTTCTTCGTGCTGGCCGCGGTGGCCATCGTGTCCAACGGCCCCCACCTGATGTCGACCTGGACCCGGGTCTACCTCGACGGCAACGAGCGCTGGCGGCGCCCCTTCGCGTACTGGGTCATCCCCGGCGCCATCGCCGCGACGGTGGTCTACTTCGTCATGCACGAGGGCGCCAAGTCGACCACGCTGCGCACCGTGCTGTTCTACTGGGCCTGGTGGCACTTCCTGGCCCAGAACTGGGGCATCCTCCGGATCTACCAGCGCCGCGCCGGCGAGGCCGACAAGCGCGTGGTGCTGCTCGAGCGCACCGTGCTCTACGTGGGCGCGCTGTTCCCGCTGCTCCGGCGCCTGCACACCGGGCCGTGGACGCTGTTCGGATCGCCGATCCGCCACCCCGACGTGCCGCGCTGGCTGGTCAACGGCATGGCCTGGGGGCTGGCGGCGGTGGCAGCGCTGTACCTCGCGGTGCTCATCATGCGCGCCGTGCGCGGGCAGGCGGTGCACATCATCCGGCCGCTGATGATCGCGGCGTCGTGCTTCGCGTTCTTCGTGCCCTTCGTGCTCATCAAGCGCAGCGGCACCGCGGCCTTCGCGGCGGCGGCGTGCTGGCACGGCCTGCAGTACCTGGGCATCGTGTGGTTTTACAACCGCAACCGCTGGAAGGACGGCGTCGACAAGCGCGCCACCGTGGTGTCGTGGGTGTCGCAGCCCCGGCGCGGCGTGCCCTACTTCCTGATGCTGCTGGCGATGGCCGGCCTGCTCTACGCCGGGCTGTCGGTGGGCGCCATGCTGGTGTGGGACGCGCAGACCTGGGGAGCCCTGGTCTGGCTGTCCTTCACCTTCGGTCACTACTGGCTGGATGGCGTGATCTGGAAGCTGCGCAAGAAGGAAGTGTCGCGCCAGCTGGTGTCGCCCGCGTAGCGCGGCGGCAGGGGCTACTTGTGCCCCTTGTGCTTGCCGTTGCCGTTGTGCACGCAGGCGAAGCCGTTCCAGTGGTGCGCCGGCGGGCAGACCTTGCCCGGGCGACCGCGATCATGGTGGTGGCGCGGGCCGGTGCGGACCACGCAGCCGGTCAGCAGGACAAAGCCCAGGGTGAGACCTGCGGTGAGTTTTCGCATGTTCTCTCTACGACCCGTGGGGGCCTCCCGATACGGTATCATCGCCCCGGAAGCGCGAGCGATTCTGGTGAGCGTCGCGGTCTTCAAAACCGCAGGGGCTCGGTGAAAGCCGCGGCCCGGGGAGTTCGATTCTCCTGCGCTTCCGCCATCGCGTGTTGGGGCTTCACCACCTGGTGACGTCGGACACCTGACGCTGCCACCTCCTGCCTGTGTGATCCTCCCGGGATGTGACGGATGTCGTGCTGGCATGCCACGTGGATAGGCCGTCCGCGGAGGTCGGCGATGGGGCGTGGGCTGACGCTGGTGATGGCACTGGGGCTGGGAGCGTCGGCGCTGGCGTGTGCGCCGGGGGCCGCCGTGGAGGACCCGGGACACAACGTCATCCTGGTCACGCTGGACGGTGTGCGCTCGCAGGAGATGTTCGGCGCGCCGCCGCCCGAGCTGGCGGGGGCCGACACCGCGCCGGCGTTTCCGCTGCTGCACGCGTCGCTGGAGCGCGACGGCGTCATGTATGGCGACCCCACCCGCTTCGACGTCATGACCACGGCCAACCCGGCGCAGCGCAGCCTGCCCGGGTACATGTCGATCTTCGCCGGCTTCGAGCAGAAGTGCTTCGACAACGACTGTCCGCGCACCGTGGTGGAGACCGCGCTGGAGCGCATCCAGCGCCAGCTCGTGCTGTCCCGGGGTGAGGTCGCGACCATCGCGTCGTGGGGCAAGATGGGCCGCGCCGTCGAGCACATCGGCGGCGCCATCTACACCGACATCGGCCCCGTGGCGGGACCCGACGCCATCGGCGCGGCCAGCGCGCCCGACTGGCATCCGGCGCGCTGGGATCGCGACACCTGGTCGGCGGCGATGCGCTACCTCGAGGCGGCGCGGCCACGCCTGCTGCACATCGGGCTGCTCGACGCCGACGGCTGGGCGCACGCCGGCGACTATGCCAGCTACCTCGGCACGTTGCGCCAGTACGACCGCTGGATCGCCGAGCTGCGCGGGCGGCTCGCGACCCTGGGCGACTACGGCGCGCACACGACCATCATCGTGACCACTGACCATGGCCGCGGCGACGGCGGCGGCTGGACCGATCACAACCCCGATCTGCCCGGGTCGGAGCGCGTGTTCCTGTACGCGGTGGGGCCACAGATCGTCGGTGGGCGCTGGGCCTCGACGCTGGCGCGCCACAGCTCGGCGGACATCCGCCCCACCCTGGAGAGGTTGTTCGGGCTGGAGCCGGCGCGTTGCCTGCGCTGTGGCGGCGTGCTCGCCGAGGTGGTGGGGCCGTGAAGGGCGGGGCCTGGCGGGGCGTGCTGGTGGCGGTCGCGCTGGTGCACGTGGGCGGCGCCGCCGCCGAGACGCCGCGCCTGCTGGCGATGGCGGACACCACGCGGCAGAGCTATGTCGGTGTCGAGGTCAGCACCGGGGCGCTGCACTTCTTCGAGGACGAGCTGATCGCGGTGACCACCGCCGACCTGCTGATCGAGGCAGCCCTGGGCCATGGCCTCAAGCTCACCGGGGCGGTCCCGCTCTCGGCCGCCAGCGATGATGGCCAGACCGCCGCGGGCCTGGGCAACCTGACCGCGGGGGCGCGCCTGGTCGGGCGGCGCCGGGCGCTGAGCTGGGCGCTGTCGTCATCGCTGTCCGCGCCGACGGCGTCGGATCGGGGCGCGCCCGGGCGAGCAGCCAGCGCCGCCGCCGAACTCCACTTCGCCCAGGACCCTGGGCTGTACCAGCCCAGCACCACCACGGTGCGTGCGGCGGCCACGCTGCGTCACGATCGGGGACGGCTGACGGTGGCCGCCGAGCTCGGCTATCGCCTGCTCATCTTCACACCCGACGAGCTGGAGTACATCGAGATCGTCCACGCCTGCATCGGAGGCGGGCTGGCGCTGAGTCCGACGTTGACGCTGCTCGGCGAGCTCGACAACCTGACCGACCATCTGGAGCGGCGCTACGAGGGCGGCGACCACTTCTACCACGTGCTGTCGGCCGGGCTGCGCTACAGCGCGCGGGGTCTCGGCATGCTGGCCAGGGTGGTGGTGCCGCTCGACGACGAGCTGCGCGACAGCCAGACGCCGCTGCTGGGCCTGGAGGCGACCACCGACTTCTGAGCTCAGGCGCGGGCGAAGAAGCGCGCCGCCGTCGCGCTGGTGTCGGCGGCGACCTCGGCGGCGGGGCGGCCGGTGGCGCGGGCCACCGCGGCCAGGACGTGGGGCAGGAAGGCGGGCTCGTTGCGGCCGTCGGCGGGGCGGGGGCGCAGATCGCGCGGCAGCAGGAAGGGGCCGTCGGTCTCCAGCATGAGGCGATCGCGGGGCACCCGGCTGACCAGCTCGGCCAGGTGCCGGCCGCGGCGCTCGTCGCAGATCCAGCCGGTGATGCCGATGTGACAGTCGAGGGCCAGGTAGGCGTCGAGCTCGGCGCGGGTGCCGGTGAAGCAGTGCACCACGGCGCCGGGCAGGCGCGCGCGCAGGCTGCCCAGGATGGCCAGGAAGCGCTCGTGGGCGTCGCGCTCGTGCAGGAAGACCGGCAGGCCCAGGCTGGCGGCCAGCTCGAGCTGCTGGCGGAAGGCGCGCTCCTGGTCGGGGCGTGGCGAGAAGTCGCGGTTGAAGTCGAGGCCACACTCGCCGATGGCGCGCACCTCGGGGGCGCGGGCCAGCGCGCCCAGCTCGGCCAGCGCGGCGTCGTCGAGGTGGCGCGCGTCGTGCGGGTGCACCCCGGCGGTGGCCAGGAGGGTGGCGCCGGCGCGGCCGCGGGCCAGCTGGGCGGCCTCGCGGCTGGCGCGCACGCTGGTGCCGGTGATGACCAGGGTGCGCACGCCGGCGGCGTGGGCGCGCGCGACGACCTGGTCGCGGTCACGGGCGAAGCGCGCGTGGCCGAGGTTGATGCCGATGTCCCACAGCTCGTGGGGGTGGGGTTGCGATTGCGGATGCATGGGTCTTTCTCTGTGGTCTCGGGTGTTGTCGTGCTTCATGGGGTGCGTGCGGCAGGACTTGCACCTGCAACCTTCGAGTTCCTTACGCTCGACGCTCTGCTGTTGGAGCTACGCACGCAGGCGCGGCCGCGGCCGCGTTGCGTCACTGTGCTACGGCGAGGCGGGGCGGATCCCCCGTGGTCGCCACCTCGGCCAGGATAACGCGGGCCGCGACGCGCAGCTCGGGCTCGAGCAGGCGGCCCCGGAAGCCGTTGCCCTCGATGGCGTCGAGCTCGCTGCCCAGCAGCGCGGCCTGCTCGGCCAGGCTGGCCACGCGCGACTCCTCGCCAGGCTGGCTGCGGCGCCAGCGCCGGAGGTGCAGGCGCCGGCGCAGGTGCGCGCTCAGCATGCACAGCAGGGTGGCGCGCCAGCGCGAGTCGTACAGGCCGAGCCTGGTCGCCGGCGGTTCGCCGCGCTCGGCCAGCGGGCGCTTGCCCCAGGCCTTGATCGCGCGCAGGTCGGCCGTGATGGCCGCGAGCTCCATACGCAGGCGGATGCGGATCTCTTGCTTCTGTTCTCTTGTCATCATGTCAATACACTCCTGGCTGATGGGCAGCCACTAGCGCAGCAGCGGCAGCCCTCCCAGGAGCCGCCGGAGCTGCCTGCGGTCACGGGCGGCCATCGGCACCATGCCGATGGCCATGAGCGCCGAGTTCCACGGGGGATCGGGCTCGCGGATCTGGACGTGGGGCACGCCCCAGCGCACGAGGTCGGCGGCCAGCGCGAGCAGCGCGGCCTCGTCTTCGACCATCAGCGCGACGGCGCGCGTCCCGCTGGCCAGGCCGCCGGGGCTGGATTCACCAGCGGCATGGATCAGCTGTGCGGCGATCATCCCCAGCGGGAGATCGCGGCGCACGATGCAGCAGTGAGTGAGATCTACTGCGGAAGCGGCGGGAAGCTGGGCGTCAGCGGCAAGGTCGAGCGGTCATGATGGGACAGAGTCTTGGCACTTCGAGGCGCGCTGTCAAGGCGCTGTGTTGCAACCTGGCGGAAGGCCTTCGCGTTCAGGGCTGGCCGCGACCACCGCCGCCGCCGGTCGGCCCGCCGCCGCCGGGGCCGCCGCCGCCGAAACCACCCCCCGCGCCGCCCGGCCCGCGCCCGCCGCGACCCTGCTGGCGCATCTCCTGGTAGCTCGTGTACTGCTCCTCGCTGAGGATCTTCTTGGCGGCCTCGTCGGTGCTCTGGCGCAGCGCGCGCATCTCCTCGAAGCCCTGGCGGCCACCCTGGCCCGGGCCGGCGGCGCGCAGCTTCTCCATCAGCTCGGTGCGCTTGTCCTGCTCGGCCTTCATGGCCGCCGCCAGCTGCTGCTCCTGCGCGCCAGACAGGCGCGCGCTGGTCACGAAGGCCTTGAAGCGCTCGGCCTGGGCCTGCTCGCGCTGCGCCATGCGCTCCTGGGCGCGCTCGGCGAAGACCTCGTCCTGCACCGAGCGGAAGATCTCCTTCACGCGCGCGCGGCCGGTCTCGGTCTCCATGGCCTGCCCGGTCAGCAGGGCGTCGATGTCGCTGCGCAGGTCGGCCAGCTCGGGCGCGCTGGCGCTGCCCGCGCCGCCGCTGGCGCCGCCCGCGCCCGCGCCGCCGCTGCTGACGCGCTTCTCCAGCGCATCGAGGCGCCGCGTCAGCCCGGTGATGCGCCACGACAGCTCGGCGGTCTCGTCGTCGCCCGGCGCCGGCCGCGCGGGTGGCCCCTGCGCTGGGTCGGCCGGCTCGGGACGCGCGACCCGGGGCCGTCGGGTGGGTGCGCTGGTTGCCGGGCGCCACAGCAGGGCGACCGCCAGGGCGGCCGCCGACAGCACGATGGGGACGATGGTGAGCGCACGCTTCATGAGCGACAGACTACCTGGGGTGGGGCGTGATTCAACCGAAGCGCGTGCGCAGGGTGCGCACCACCTCGGCCTCGCGGGCCAGGCGGCGGCGCTCGGCGCCGAGCAGATCGCTGCGACTCAGGATCGCGACCACGGCGTGGGGCGCGGCGTGGCCCAGCACCGGGACGCGCCCGATGTCGGCCACCGCCATGATCTCCATGGCCTCGCGCAGGGTGGCGTCCTCGCGCACCGCGTGCACCGGGCCGGCGTGCAGGGCGGCGCGCACCGGGTCGCTGGCGGGGCGCGCGGGATCCAGCAGCTCGTCGCGGGTGACCATGCCGACCAGGACATCGCCGTCGACCACCGGGAAGCTGTGGTGCGCGGCCGCGGGGGCGTCACTGGCCAGCCAGGCGCGCACCTCGGCCAGCGAGCGCGCAGCGCCCAGCGTGCTGGGCGGGCGGCTGGCGACCTCGTGCACGCGCAGCTGGTGCAACGGATCGATCTCGTACTCGTCGGGCACCCGGGCGCCGCGCCGGGCCAGCTTCTCGGTCATGATCGACGTGCGCATGGTCAGGCTGGCGCTCAGGTAGGCCGCGCTGCAGCCGGCCAGCAGAGGGAGCAGCCCGCCCTGGTGGCGCGTGGTCTCGTAGGCGAACACCACCGAGGCCAGCAGCGCGCGCGAGGCGCCCGCGAACATCGCGGCCATGCCGACCAGGCCGGCGATGCGGATGTCGATGCCGAGGCCCGGCCACAGCGCGATCAGCCCGCCGCCGAGCAGCCCGCCCAGGCCGGCGCCCAGGGTGAACAGCGGCGCCAGCGTGCCGCCCGAGGTGCCGCTGCCCAGCGAGATGGTCCATGACACCCACTTGGCCAGCACCAGCAGCGCGATCGCCCTGGGCAGCATGGCGCCCGAGGCCAGCGCCTCGATGTTGTCGTAGCCGACGCCCATGGTGCGCGGCGACAGCCAGCCGATGACACCGACCACCAGGCCGCCCAGCGCGGGCCACCACATCCAGTGCAGGCGCAGGCGTTCGAAGGCGTCCTCCACGGCATAGACCAGGCGCGACACCCCGGCCGAGGCCACGCCGATGACCGCGCCGATGGCGACATAGCCGAGCAGGGCGGCGCCCGCGGGCTCGCTGATGTCGGGCATCAGGAAGGCGGGGTGGCTGCCCAGGAAGGCGATGCGCACCGCGGCGGCGGTCGCGGCGGCCAGCGCGACCGGGATCAGCGAGCGCGGGCGCAGCTCGAACAGCAGGAGCTCGATCGCCAGCAGGACGGCGGCGACCGGGCTGCCGAAGGTGGCCGACATGCCCGCGGCGGCGCCCGCGGCCAGCAGCGTCTTGCGCTCGCCGTGGGTGACCGGCAGCAGCTGGCCGAGCAGCGAGCCCAGCGCGCCGCCGGTGGCGATGATGGGGCCCTCGGCGCCGAAGGGGCCGCCGGTGCCGATCGAGATGGCGGCCGACAGCGGCTTGAGGATGGTCATGCGGGCGGGCACCTTGCTGTCGTTGTAGAGCACCTGCTCCATGGCCTCGGGGATGCCGTGGCCACGGATGGCGGGGCTGCCGAAGCGCGCCATCACGCCGATGAGCAGCGCGCCGGCGACCGGGATGGCGATGACCCAGGGGCCCAGGTGGTGGCCGGCGGGGCCGACCCAGCTGGCGCTGAGGCGGCCGTGGAAGGCCAGGTTGGTGATGAGGGCGATGAGGTGGGTCAGCCCCTGCGCGGCCACCGCGGCGGCGGCGGCGACCAGGACGGCGAGCAGCGAGATGGCGACCACGCGGGGGGTGATGACGGCACGCGACGCCGAGGTCTGCCGTGGGTCAGGTCCGGGCATTTCGAGATTCCATGGGATCCCATGGAATATGACCGAGGCGGATCCGTCAAGCCACGAGCACGAGCACGGGCACGGGCACGGGCACGAGCACGGGCACAGGCACGCGTGCCCGTGCGAGCGTGTCAGCGGGTGGGGGAGGTCAGGCGCGGCGCGGGCGGCGCGTGCTCGGGCGCGGCGACTCTTCGAAGAACATCGTCGGCGGCTCGGAGTCGATCCCCATGGCGGCGCTCAGCGCCTCCATCGAGGTGCGCAGCGCCTTGCGGGTGGTCGGTGACAGCGAGCGGATGGCGGCGATGAGGCCGACCTGCACCGGCATCGGCGCGCGCGCGCACAGGGCGCGGCCGGCGGCCGTCAGAGACAGCTCGCGGCGGCGGCGATCCGCGGCCGACGGTGTGCGCGCGACCAGGCGGCGCGCGACCAGGCGCGCGACCACCACCGAGACCGAGCTGGGATCGGTCAGGGTGCGGCTGGCCAGCTCGGCCAGCGAGGCGGCTGGGCTGTGGCCGAGCTCGTGCAGCACGAACAGCTGGGCCCCGCTCAGGCCGACGCTGTTCTCGGCGCGGTGGGCGGAGGTGCGCAGCGCGCGGACGATCCGTCGCAGCGCGTCGAGCGCCTGGGAGGCATCGTCGCCAGCATGCATGAGGTCCGTGTTATGCGACCGCTGCACATTCGTCAAGCGCAGACAATGCGCGCGGTTCAGGACGCCATGCAGGCGCGCAGGCGCAGCTTGGCGCGGTGCAGCTGCACCGCCACGTTGCCCGGGCTGGTGCCCAGCAGGCGGGCGACGTCCTCCCCTGGGACCTCGTCGACCAGGCGCAGATCGGCGACCGCTCGCTGCATGGCGCTGAGGGTCGAGGCGCAGCCCACCGCGAGCGCGTGGGCCTCGGCCTGCTCGACCAGCTGGTCGGCGCCGGCGCGCTCGGCGGGCAGCGCGGCCAGGGTGGCGTCATCACCGAGGTGGCTGCGCGCGCGATCGTGGCGGCGGCGGCGGTTGCGCGCCAGGTTGCGCGCCAGCACCGTCAGCAGCTTGGCCGAGTCGTCGGGCGCCTCCACCAGCAGGCGGGCCTGGGGCAGGGTCAGGAAGCTGTGGAAGGTGTCCTGCACACAGTCGAGGGCGTCCTCGGCATCGAGGCCCTCGCGCCGGGCGACGCGGATCAGGCGCGCGCGCTGCTCATGCACCAGGTGGGTGACCCAGCCCAGGAAGGTGCTCTGCATGACGGCAAGATATCACCTCCGTTCGGGCCGCAAGATGAGGCAGGTCGAGGTCGCGTGGGCGCACAGCTCACCGGCGGCGTCGTACAGGTGGGCCTGCGAGGTCGCCACCCGTGAGCCGGCGCTGAGCACGCTGCCCTGGCAGCGCAGCCGCCCGCTGGCGCTGGTCACGGCGCGCAGGAAGGACACCTTGAGCTCGAGCGTGGTGTAGCCCACCCCGGCGGGCAGCGTGGAGTGCACCGCGGCGCCCGCGGCGGAGTCGCACAGGGTGGCCAGCACGCCGCCGTGCACCGAGCCGATCGGGTTGTAGAGGTACTCGCCCGGGGTCAGCTCGAAGACCACGCGCCCGACGTCGACCTCGGTGAGCTGGAAGCCCAGGCACTCGGCCACCGGCGCGGCCTGGATGATGTCGCGTCCGGCGATCGAACGCAGGAACTCGACCCCGGGCAGCTCGCGGGCGCGGGCGGCCACGGCGCTGGGGTCATGCCACTGGAAGCTGCGGGTTCTGTCCATGCATGTAGAGGTGCCGAGGCGGGCGGACATTACAGCCCCAGCGAAGCGCAGCTTCGCAAAGGCTGCTCTGGCTCCGTCCCAGCCAGCAAGTGGCCGAAACCTGGCGGCCTCGGCGGCGCGCTCGCTATACTCGGCCCGTGAGTGAGGCCGGCGAGGCACAGCTGATTGCGCACTACCGGCTGGTGCGCAAGCTGGGCGAAGGCGGCATGGGCGAGGTCTTCGAGGCCGTCGATGAGCGCATCGATCGCCGGGTCGCGCTCAAGCTGCTGACCGAGCTGGCGACCTCGACCGATCGGCAGGCGCGCTTCGTGCGCGAGGCCAAGGCGGCCGGGGCGCTGAACCACCCCGGCATCGTGACCCTGTACGACATCGGCATGGCCAACGGCCAGCTGTACCTGGCCATGGAGCTGCTCGAGGGGCGGGCGCTGTACCAGGTCGCGCAGGAGGGCGTGCCGCCGACCCAGGCCCTGACCATGGTGGCCGAGGCGGCCGATGCGCTGGCGGCGGCGCATGCGCGGGGGATCCTGCACCGCGACATCAAGAGCGACAACCTGATGCTGACCAGCGACGGTCGCGTCAAGGTGCTCGACTTCGGGCTGGCCAAGCTGCACGCCGATGGGCCGCTGTCGACCGACGACCACGCCGCGCTGGAGGCGGTGACGGCGCCGTCGAAGTCCTCGCCGGCGTCGTCGCCACCGGCGTCGGGGTCGGCGCGAGCGTCGCGGCCGGTGGTGGGGCACGACGCCACTGGGGGCCTCAGCGAGGCCAAGACGGTGATCGCGTCGCCCAAGGCGCGCCCCAGCTCGCTGCAGCCGGCCGCTGCCGCCGCGGGGACGCCAATGCCGCCGCCGCGGGCGCTGACCCGCGCCGGATCGATCCTGGGCACGCCCGGCTTCATGGCGCCCGAGCAGACCCTGGGCGAGCCGGTCGACGAGAAGAGCGAGGTGTTCTCGCTCGGCGTGGTGCTGTACGAGCTTCTGGCCCGGCGCCGCCCGTTCGATCGCGTCAGCCTGGAGGCCACCCTGGAGGCCACGCGCACGGCGCCGGCGCCGCCGCCGTCGCAGCGCCAGCCCGCGGTCACCGCGGCCCTGGACGCGGGGGTGGCGCGCGCGCTGGAGAACGAGCCCGCGCGGCGCTACCCCGACAAGGCGGCGTTCGCGACCGCCCTGCGCGCGGCGGCGGCCGAGCCGGCGCGGGTGGCGGCGGCGCGGCAGCGCCGTCGGGTGCAGCTCGCGGCGGGGGCCCTCGTGGTGCTGGTGCTGGCGGCGGGCGGCGTGTGGTGGCGGCTGTCGCGCAGCGAGGCGGTGCCGCAGCCGGCGGTGACGCAGAGCCGGCGCCTGACCTTCGATCCCGGCTGCGAGGAGTACCCGGCGTTCACGCCCGATGGTCAGCGCGTGGTCTATGACGGGCTGTGGGACGGCGACTACGAGGTCATCGCGCTGGAGCCGGCCAGCGGGCGCAAGGTGCGGCTGACGCACTCGCCGTCGTGGGACTACTCGGCGGTGGTGTCACCCGATGGCAAGCAGGTGGCCTACATCCACCAGGGCGCCGAGGAGGAGGTCCGCGTCGGCTCGATCGAGGGCGATCAGGTGGCGCCGCCGGTGACGCTGGGGCGCTCGTGGGGGCTGCCGGCGTGGACGGCGAGCGGCGATGTCCTGGTCGGCACCGATCGCGAGCTGGTGGGCTGGACCAAGGGCAAGCCGGAGGGGCGCCACGTGGTGGCGCGCCTGCCCGAGGGGCTGCAGGCCAACGCCCTGGCGCCGATGCAGGGTGGCGAGGTCGTGATGGTGCTGGGCAACTTCGCCCAGGACGCGCCGCCCGAGCTGTGGCGCATGAAGCGCGATCACTCCTTCAGCGCGCTCGAGGTCGAGGCCAGCCAGTACGGCCTCGGCGCGGCGCCGCGTGGCGATGCCTTCTATCACCTGCGGCGCTCCGCCAGCGGCGGCGAGGAGCTGGTGCGGCGCCGTCGCGACGGCAGCGCGCCGCGTGTGGTCCAGGGCGGCCTGGCGCCCGCCGGCGGCTTCGCCATCGCCAGTGATCGCAAGCGCATGGTGTACTCGAACTGCAAGTCGAAGTCGTCGCTGGCGCGCCTCACGACGGCTGGCGCCGAGGTCGTGGGCGAGGCGGCGGCGTGGCAGGACTCGGGGCCGGTGCTGGCCGGCACGCGGGTGCTGTTCACCTCGGATCGCTCGGGGATCGAGCAGCTGTGGATGCAGGAGCGCGCCGGTGGCCAGGCCACGCTGCTGGGCGCCGGCTATCGGCCCACGGTGTCGCCCGATGGCGCCTGGGTGGCCTACTCGGATCGCACCGAGCCCGGGCTGCACGTGATGCCGCTGGCGGGCGGGCCGGCGCTGCGGCTGACCGATCAGGTCAGTGACACCGGCGCCAGCTTCACCCACGACGGCGCGGCGCTGGTGTTCGTGCGCACCAGCGAGCAGGGCGACCGCCTGATGATGGTGCCGCGCGTCGGCGGTGCCGTGCGCGAGCTGGTCAGCGGCGTCACCGTCAGCGTGGCGGCGGCGTCGCCCAGCGCCGACCAGATCGTGTACCTGCGCAACGACGGCGACAACGTCGGCGTGATGATCACCGACGCCGCGGGAACCGCGCCCCGGCAGCTGGGGGCGGCCATGCCGCGGGCCTACTACGCCGGGCTGAAGTTCTCGGTCGACGGCAAGCGGCTGCTGGTCATCCGCAGCGAGACCGAGGTCGTGGAGCTGCCCCTGGATGGCGGCGTGCCGCTGGTGCTGTGGCGCGCCAGCACCGAGGCGCTGGGCACGGTCGACATGACGGCGGACGGTGAGCTGTGGGCGTCGATCACGCGCTGGGACGGCGACCTCTGGCTGGCCGAGGGGCGCTTTCCGTAGCGCGTCGCGCTCGAGGGCTCAGGGCGTGGCGGCGGAGTCGAGGCGCAGCCGGGTGATCAGGGCGTGGCCACCGTTGCGCGGCACGTAGCCGCCGTCGGAGCCGCTGCCGGTGCGCGTCAGCACCCGGCGGGCGTCGATGCCCTGGGCGACCAGGTACTCCTTGACCTTGCGCGCGCGGATGCTGGCGACCGTGAGGGGGTGGTAGTTGTCGCTCTCGAGCGAGCCCGAGAAGCCGGTGACGCGGACGCCCAGGGTGGGGTCCTGGCGCAGCTCCTCGACCAGCAGGTCGAGGAACACGTCGGCCTTGGTGGAGACCACGGCGTCGTTGCTGGTGAAGCCGACCTTGAGGGGCTTCAGGCCGAGGTCGGTCCAGGTGGCGCCGTCATAGTCGATGGTGGCTGCGGGGGAGGGATCGAACAGGGGATCGGGGACGGGGCTCGGGTCGGGAGTGGGCTCCGGGGTCGGGTCGAAGAGCGGGTCGGGCGTGGGCTCCGGGGTCGGGTCGAGCAGCGGGTCGGGCGTGGGCTCGGCGGAGGGGTCGATCCCGGTCGGCACGGCGGCATCGGCTGCGGCGGCGAGTGCGTGGTGAGGTGTGGGCTCGGGGCGCGTGGCCAGGTAGCCGACCACGCCGGCGAAGACCACGACGGCGGCGGCGAGCGCGAGCCACAGCGCGGCGCGGCCCCTGGCGCGCGGGGGCGCGGACGTGCTGGTGCTGGTGGACGTGCTGGTGCTGGGGGACGTGCCGGGGGGCCGCAGCGCCGCGGCCATCTCGTTACAGCTGGCGAAGCGCTGCGTGGGGTCGACCGCCAGGGCGCGCCGGATCACCGCGGCGATGCCGGGATCCAGCCCGGGTCGCACCTCGTCGGCGGGGCGCTGGCCGCCGCGCACGATCTTCTCCATCACGTCGAAGTCGCTGTCGCCGCCGAAGGCCGGCTCGAGGGTGGCCAGCTCGTACAGCAGCGCGCCCAGCGAGAACACGTCGGAGCGCGGCGTGACCTCCTTGGCGCGGCGGATCTGCTCGGGGCTCATGTACGACAGCGTGCCCATGCGGGCGTCGGCGTGGGTCGAGCGCTTCTTGCCGCTGCCCGCGGCGGCCTCGACCTTGGCGATGCCGAAGTCGCCGACCTTGGGGACGAGCGGCGCGCCGGGACGCCGCTGCAGCAGGACGTTGGCCGGCTTGAGGTCGCGGTGGATCACGCCGCGGGCATGGGCGTGGCCGACCGCGGCCAGCACCGGCAGCATCAGCGCGCGGATGACCTCGGCCTCGGGCGGGCGCTTCTGCTCGGCCAGCCACCCCTCCAGCGAGGGGCCCTCGACCAGCTCCATCACCAGGGCCGCCACCGAGGCGGTGGCCACGATGCCGGTCACCTTCACGATGTGCGGATGATCGAGGACCTTGGCGCCCAGCTTGGCCTCGTCGAGGAAGCGCTGGCGGGCGTCGGCGTTGGCGCGCACCTCGGGATCCAGCACCTTGAGCGCGTGCAGCGTCTCCAGCAGGGCGTGGCGCACGCGATACACCCGCGCCATGCCCCCGCCGCCGAGCTCGGCCTCGACGACATAGTCCCCGATCTGCGTCCCTGGCTGCACGAATCCCCCAGGCCATAGTACCCCGTGGCATGATGAAGTGATGCCTGGGGCCGGAGCGGGGGCAAGCATGGCTGAGCTGTCGGTTCTCCTGGTCGAGGACAACGAGCAGAACCTCGAGCTGGCGCAGTTCCTCCTCGAGGAGGCCGGCGTCGCCGTCGCGGTGGCGCGGGACGCCGACGCGGCGCGCGCGGCCTGGGGCCAGCCCGGGCTGGGCTGTGTGCTGATGGACATGGATCTCGGCGGCACCGACGGCCTGACGCTGGTGCGCGAGCTGCGCGCGCAGCCGGCCACCGCGACCCTGCCGGTGATCGCGCTGACCGCCCACGCCATGCGGGGAGATCGCGAGCGCTTCCTGGCCTGCGGCTGCTCGGGCTACATCGCCAAGCCGATCCAGCCCCGGCTGTTCGTGGACGAGGTCAGGAAGATCACCGCCGCCGCGGGTGGGGGCGCCCGGTGAGCGCGCCCGACACCGGGGCGATCTCGCCCGATGAGCTGCTGGGTGCGCCCGGGTTCGTGCTGGCGGTGGACGACCAGGAGATGAACCTCGAGCTGGTCGACGCCATCCTGGGCATGGAGGGCTTCGAGGTCGAGACCGTGAGCTCGGGCGCCGCGGCGCTGGCGGCGGTGGCGCGCCGGCAGCCCGACTGCATCGTGCTCGACGTCATGATGCCGGGCATGAACGGCTTCGAGGTCGCGCGCCGCCTCAAGGCCGATCGGCACACGCGCTGGATCCCGATCGTGATGCTGACCGCGCTCAGCGAGGTCGAGGCCAAGGTGCAGGGGCTGGAGGTTGGCGCCGACGACTTCCTCAACAAGCCGGTGGATCGGCTGGAGCTCATCGCGCGGGTGCGCTCGCTGGTCAAGATCCGCCGCCTGCGCGCGGAGCTCGAGACCTCCGAGGACATCATCTTCTCGATGGCGCGCGCGCTGGAGAGCAAGAGCCCGGTGATGGCGGGCCACAGTGAGCGCGTCGCCGCCGGGGCGCTGCGCCTGGCCACCGCGCTGGGGCTGCCGGTCAGCGCCATCGACACCATCGGCAAGGCGGCCTGCCTGCACGACCTCGGGCAGATCGGCGTGCCCGAGCGGGTGCTGGAGGCAGCGCGCCCGCTCAGCGGCGACGACCTGACGGCGTTCCGCCCGCACGCCGAGATCGGCGCGCGCATCCTGGCCCCGCTGGAGGGCTTCGCCGGGGTGCGCGAGATCATCCGTCACCACCACGAGCGCCGCGATGGCTCGGGCTATCCCGAGGGGCTGCGCGGCGAGGCGGTGCCGGTGGGCGCCGAGATCGTCGGGCTGGTCGACTGCTACGTCGATCTGTCGGCGCGCCAGGGCCGCGCCGCGGCCGAGGCCGCGGTGCGCGAGATGGCCGGGCGCGAGTTCGGGCGCGCGCTGGTGATGAAGCTGCTCGAGCTGCCGGCGGTGCTGGCCGGAGAGCTGCCCGCGGGCGGCTGGGAGTCGCTGCTGCCGGTGGTGGCGCCGTCCCGACCCGGGCGCATCGTGGTGGCCGACGATTCCCCCAGCAACCGTGAGCTCCTGATGGAGGTGCTGACCTCGGCCGGGCACCAGGTCGTCCTGGTCAACAGCGGTGTGGCCGCGCGGCAGGCCATCGAGCGCGAGCTGCCCGATCTGGTGGTCACCGACGTGCGCATGCCGGGCCTCGACGGCTTCGAGCTGTGCCAGACGCTGAAGGCGCACCCGCGCACCGAGCTTCTGCCCGTCATCCTGGTCACCGCGGAGAAGGGCGTCGACGATCGCAAGCGCGGGGTCGCGGTCGGCGCCGACGACTTCTTGCTGGTGCCCATCAACCACCAGGAGCTGGTGGCGCGCGTGCGCTCGCTGCTCAGGCTGCACCACCTGGCGCTCGATCTCGAGCATCACCAGGCCGTCATCCTGTCGCTGGCCAACGCCATGGAGGCCAAGGATCCCTACACCCACGGCCACTCCGAGCGCGTCGGCGCCTTCGCGGAGTCGCTGGGCCGCCAGCTGGCCTTGCCCGAGGACACCTGCCAGCTGCTGCGCGTCGCGGGCTACCTGCACGACATCGGCAAGATCGGCATCCCGGAGCGGCTGCTGTGCAAGCCGGGCAAGCTGACCGCCGACGAGTTCCAGACCATTGTCAGCCACCCCTCGATGGGCGAGGTGATCTGTCGCCCGCTGCGCACGGTGCGGCGCGTGCTGCCGCTCATCAAGCACCACCACGAGCGCTTCGACGGCAACGGCTATCCCGACCACCTGGCCGGCGAGGCCATCCCGCTGGGGGCGCGGGTGCTGGCGCTGGCCGACGCCTATGACGCGCTGACCTCGGAGCGCAGCTACCGCAAGGCGCTGCCCCAGGCGGAGGCGCTGTCGATCCTGGCGCGGGAGACCGCGGACGGGAAGTGGGATCCGAAGATCTATGCGGCGCTGCGGGTGATGCTGGCGCGGACGGGGTAGGGCGAAAGGAAGGGAAGCGGAGTCGGAGCCGGAGTCGGAACCGGAGTCGGACAGTACCTCTAGCCCTTCGGGCTAGAGGTACTGCTGCTCCTTCTCGCAGTACCAGCGGTTGTGCTCGGCGACCCAGCGCAGCGGCGCGCCGCAGCGGGTGCACGGGGTGACCTGGGCGGGAGCCTGCGGGGCCATGCCCATGGGCTGCTGCATGCCGGGCATGCCCATCGGGGGCTGCTGGGGCATGCCGGGGAAGCCGCCGCCGGCCGCCACCGGGGCGCCGCCCGCCTTGGCGGCCATGCCGTCGGGCGACTCCTCCCACTGCTTCATCATCAGGCCGCCCGCGATCCCCGCCGCGCCGGCCAGCAGGGCCAGGGGGAAGCCGAAGCTGACCCCGATCTTGCCGCCGTCGCCGGGGACGCTGGCGAAGAAGATGATCGACAGGAGCAGGTACGAGCTGCCCATGCCGATGGCGTTCTTCGACAGCGCCAGCGGGCCCGACCCGATGACCTTGCGCATGCCGACCGCGGCCGCGGCGCCGCCACAGATCAGGCCGCCGATGGCGCCGAACACCATGACGAAGGTGCCCATGGTGGCCCAGGTGCTGCCGCTGCCCCGGCGCGCCGCCTTGTCGAGCGACATGCTCTCGCACTCGCCTCCGCGGCACATCTCGATGCCGGTGGGACCGACCGAGATGCTGCGACGCCCCTCACCAGCCGACCACCAGGTCTTGGTGAACGCCGTGATGAACATGAAGAGTGCCGCACCCGCCAGCAGTCCAAGAGCCAGTTTGCGCTTGTCCAAGTCCCCCTCCAGGTCGAAAAGTGTGGCGGCATGCTACCAGAATCCGGCGCCCGCGGTGGAAACCTCTGACCACGCGTGATACGCAGGCCGTCATGAACCGGGATGGGCACCGGGATGGGCAGCACGGCGGCTTGCGGCTCGGCTTCATCAGCGGGCGCATGTGCTCGCGTGGCACCGGCGCGGACGCCGGCAAGCTGTATTGCCACCCGGGTCTGGGCCGCCTGGTCGACGCCCTGCGCGGCCGGGTCGGCCAGCTGACCGTGGCCATGAGCCTGGCCCCTGAACGTCCGACCGTGCACGACCATCAAGTCGACATGGCCGAGGCCGACTTCGTGGCGCTACCCCACCTGCCCAGCACAATCGCGGGATTACGCCAGGATCTGCCGTGCCGGCGGGTGTTCGCCGAGGTCGAGCGGCGCTCCGACGCGGTCATCGTCCAGCTGCCGTTCTCGCCGCCCAGCGCGCTGGCGCCGGCGCACCGGCCGCGGGTCTATCACGTCTGCGCCGACGTCCCCAGCGTGGTGCGGGCCTCGCCCTACTACCAGGGGCTGCGGCGCCTGGTCGCGGTGGGCGCCGCCGATGCCATCCACCTGTGGACGCGGGCCCTGGTGCACCGGCAGCGCTGTCGCGTGGTCACCAATGGCGGCGCGCTGATGGAGCGGCTGGGGCGACCGGCGGGCAGCGTCGGGGTCAGCTCGTCGCTGCTTGCCGCCGAGGTCGGCTCGGTGGCCCGGGCGCGCCCGGCGGGGGCGCCGTTCCGGGTGCTGTTCGTCGGCTACCTGCGCCCCGAGAAGGGCCTCGACGTGCTGATGGCGGCCTATGCGCGGCTGTGTGACGACCTGCCCGGCAGCGAGCTGGTGATCGTCGGTCAGCAGGATCTCGACGAGGGCGGCGCGGCGCGCGAGTTCGCGGCCGCGGTGGCGGCGCTGGGGGCGCGCGGGCGGGTCACCCTGCGCGGCCACCTGCCGTTCGGGCCGGCGCTGTTCCGCGAGTTCGCCGACGCCGACGTGCTGGCGGTGCCCAGCCGCAGCGAGGGCACCCCGCGCGTGCTGGTGGAGGCGCGCGCGTTCGGCTGCCCGGTGGTGGGGACCCGCGTCGGCGGCATCCCGACCTCGGTGCGCGACGGCGAGGATGGCCTGCTGGTGCCGCCCGATGACGCCGGGGCGCTGCACGCCGCGCTGCTGCGCATCGCGCGCGAGCCCGCGCTGACGGCGCGGCTGGTCGAGCACGGCTATGCGGCGGCGCGCCGGGCCACCGTCGATGCGTTTGCGCTGCAATTGCTCGCCGAGGTGGATACTCTGCTCGGCCACGCCAGGGAGGCCAGCTGATGGGCAGCAAGGACGCGACCGAGATCGTCGAACAGAGTCGGCTCAAGCGCGCGCTGGCGTATGCCTGGTTCGAGGGCGTGATGTGGGCGACCGCGCCGCTGCCCGACTTCCGCGCGGTGCAGCGGCTGCGCGGGCGGCTGCTGGCGCCATGCTTCAAGAAGTGCGGCAAGAACGTGATGATCGCCAAGGACGTCAGCGCGTCGTACACCACCAGCATCGAGCTCGGCGACGACGTCTGGATCGCGCGCGGCTCGTGGCTGATGGGCTATGGCGGGATCCGGCTCGACGACGAGGCCATGCTGGGGCCGTACACCGTGCTGGCGGGCGCGCTGCACAGCAAGCACGAGGGCTCGTACCGGCACGGCACGCCCAAGGGGGCGCCCATCGTGATCGGGCGCGGGGCCTGGACCGGGGCGCACTCGGTGGTGATCGCGGGGGTCACGGTCGGCGAGGGCGCCGCGGTTTCGGCGGGCTGCATGGTGACGGTGGATGTCCCGGCGCAGGCCATGATCACGGGCGTGCCGGGGCGGGTGGTCAAGCCGGCCGCGACCGAGCCAGGGAAGGACAAGGGCGACAAGGGTGAGGAGGCGCGGGCGAAGTGAGCGCTGGCGTCCCCGCCGCGGTCGAGGTCGAGGCCATCCTTCGCGAGGCCGGGGTCGGGGCCGAGGGCCCGACCGGGGTGCTCAAGGCGGCGCGCCGGCTGGCGCCGCTGATCAGCGCGCAGCCGCGGGTGGCGCTGCTGGCGTCGTTCGCGGGCCAGCTGCTGGAGCCGTACTTCGTGGTCGAGGCGGCGCGCGCCGGGCTGCCGCTGCGCATGTGGGCGGCGCCGTTCGGCCAGTTCGAGCAGCTGGTGCTCGACACCGGGTCGGCGCTGTGGGCCTCGGCGCCCGACGTGCTGGTGGTGGTGCTGCGCCTGGGCGAGGTCGACCGGCGGCTGGTCGACGAGGCGCCCGAGCTGGGGCCGGCGGGGGTCAGCGCGCGGCTGGCGGTGCTGCGCGGCCGGCTGGTCGGGCTGGCGCGCGAGCTCAGGGCGCGCTCGGCGGCGCCGGTGCTGGTGGCCAACCTGGCGCTGGAGGGGCCGGTGGCGCTGTTCGACGCCAGCGACCCGGACGGCTTCGCGCACCTGCTCGCCGAGCACAACCAGCTGCTGGCGCGCGAGCTCCGCGAGGTCGCCGACGCCCACGTGTTCGACTATGCCGGCACGGTGGCCGAGGTCGGCGCGCTGCGCTTCGCCGACGCCAAGCTGTGGGCGATGGCGCGCGCGGTGGGCAGCACCGAGGCGCACGTGGCGATGGCGCGGCGGCTGGCCAGCTCGGCGCGCGCGCTGCTGCGGCCCGCCCACAAGTGCATCGTGGTCGATCTGGATCACACCCTGTGGGGCGGAGTGCTGGGCGACGATGGGCCGGCGGGGCTGAAGCTGGGCGACGACGGCGTGGGCGCGCTGTACAAGGACCTGCAGGCGGCGCTGCTGGGCTACCGGCGTCGCGGCATGCTGCTGGCGGTGGCCAGCAAGAACGACGACGCGGTCGCGCGCGAGGCGCTGGCGACGCACCCCGAGATGCTGCTGCGCCCGGGCGACTTCGCCGCCATGGCGATCGGGTGGGGGCCCAAGTCGGACGGCCTCAGGGCCATCGCGAAGGCGCTCAACATCGGCGTCGATGCGCTGGTGTTCGTCGACGACAGCCCGGTCGAGCGCGCCGAGGTGCGCGCCGCGCTGCCCGAGGTCCAGGTGGTCGAGCTGCCGCCGGATCCGGCCGGCTATGTGGCGGCGCTGCGGCGCACCCCAGGGCTGGAGGCGCCGCGCCTGCTGGCCGAGGATCGCGCCCGCGCGGGCATGGTGGCGGGGGATGTGGCGCGCGGGGCCTGGTCGGCGCAGGCGGGATCGGTGCAGGACTTCCTGGGCTCGCTGGAGATGGTGGCCGAGGTCGGGCGGGTCGACGAGGCCACGCTGGGGCGGGTGCACCAGCTCCTGCACAAGACCAACCAGTTCAACCTGACCACGCGCCGGCACGCGCTGGAGGAGGTGCGCCGGCTGGGCGCCGCCGACGACGCCGTGGTGGTCTGGCTCAGGCTGGCCGATCGCTTCGGCGATCTCGGCCTGGTCTGCGTGGGGATCGCGAAGGCGGTGGCGGGCGAGGCGGCGGAGCAGGCCGGGCTGTGGGAGATCGACAGCCTGCTGATGAGCTGCCGGGTGATGGGACGCCAGGTCGAGGATGCCTTCCTGAGCTACCTGGCCGAGCAGGCGCGCGGGCGGGGCGCGCGGCGGCTGCGCGGGGTCCTGGTGGAGACGGCGAAGAACACCCCGGTGCGCGCCTTCTATGGCGAGCGCGGCTGGACGGCGGCGGGTGACGGCATGTGGGAGCGCGACATCGCGGCCGAGGGGCCGGCGTGGCCCGCGGTGGTGAAGCGAAAACCGGACGAGGAGGCATGAGCTTGCTGCTGGAGCGGGTGCGCAAGGTGGTCGCCGATGTGTTCGACGTGCCGCTGGAGCGCGTGGGGCCCAAGACGTCGAAGGACGACGTCGAGGCCTGGGACTCGGTCAACGTGGTGCACCTCATCATGGCGCTGGAGGCCGAGTTCGCGGTGGCGTTCAGCGACGATGACACCGCGGATCTGCTGTCGGTGGAGCTGATCGTGGCGCTGCTCGAGGAGAAGGGCGCCTCGTGAAGAGCTTCGCGGTGGGACAGCGGGCCGAGGTCGCCGCCACCATCACCGAGGCGATGGTCGATGCCTTCGCGGCGCTGTCGGGCGACGACAACCCGGTGCACATGAGCGGGGACGCCGCGCGCGCGTGGGGCTTCCCGCAGCGCGTGGTGCACGGCTGTCTGACCCTGTCGCTGCTGTCGACGCTGATCGGCAAGCAGCTGCCGGGCGCGGGCGCGCTGTGGCGGTCGGTCGAGGTCGACTGGGTGCGCCCGGTGCTGCCGGGCGACCATGTGGTGGTGAGCGGCGAGGTGGTGCAGTGGTCGGCGGCGGCCGAGACCATGGTGATCCGCGCCGAGGCGAGGAACCAGAGCGGCACGGTGGTGATGCGGGCGACCGCGACGGTGGGGTTGCTGGCGGCGGGTGCGAGCACGGGTGCGAGCACGGGTACGAGTACGAGCACGAGTACGAGTACGAGTACGAGCACGAGCACGAGCACGAGCACGAGCACGGGCACGGGCACGGGCACGGGCACGGGCACGGGCACGGGCACGGGCACGGGCACGGGCACGGGCACGGGCACGGGGGGCAAGGTCGTGCTGGTGACCGGGGGCAGTCGGGGGATCGGGCGGGCCATCGCGCTGGCGCTGGGCCGGGCGGGCCTGGCCGTGGCGGTCGGCTACCACAAGGGGGCCGAGGCGGCGCAGGCCGTGGTCGACGAGCTGCGCGCCGCCGGGGGCCGCGCGATGGGCGTTCAGCTTGACGTCATGTCAAGAAATGGGTGCGATCTTTCAGCCGTCGACGCCGAGCTTGGCGCGCCGACCGCGCTGGTGCATGCGGCCACGCCGGGCCTCAGCCTGCGCAAGCTGGCCGAGCCCGCGCTCGACGCCGATCTCGACGGCTACCTGGCCGCCTATGTGCGCGCGCCGCTGGCGCTGGTGCGCCGCATGGAGGCGGCCATGACCGCGGCCCGCTGGGGCCGCGTCATCCTGCTCGGCACCAGCGCCCTGATGGGCACGCCGCCGGCGCGCATGACCGCCTATGTCACCGGCAAGTCGGCGCTGCTCGGCCTGGCGCGCAGCCTGGCCGTCGAGCTCGGCCCGGTCGGGGTCACCGTCAACGTGGTCTCGCCCGGCCTGACCGCGACCGACCTCACCCGCGACGTGTCGCCGCGCGCCCAGCTCGCCGAGGCCCAGCGTACCCCGCTGCGCCGCCTGGCCAGCCCCGACGACGCCGCCGCCCTGTGCAGCTTCCTCATCAGCGACGGCGCCGCCTTCATCACGGGCGCCCACCTCCCGGTCACCGGCGGCCTCGGCATGCCGTGCCGCCGCCGCCGCGCTGCCCTCAGGGCAGCGAGCGCGCGCAGCGGAAGCCGTGCTCGGCGCTGGCCATGGCGGGGTCGGCGCCGTCGCGGCGCCAGACCGGGGAGCCGCGGCGGAACACGCTGGTGCTGCTGCTGGCCGGGCCCGTGGGGTTC